>CAMNIN010000035.1 GCA_946540735.1 uncultured Prevotellaceae bacterium
CTTCTAATAGGACAGGCAAAATCGCTGCGCTTGAAAGTATGGGCATTCAATATCGCTGCACTACTCAGCATAGCTTACCATGCAGAGCTACTATTCACTCATTTTGGTGGAGAAAAGAACATACCCAATCTTTACGACATTCATAACAAATATTATTTTAACAAGCCCTATTTGGAGCAAAAGTTTACAACAAACGAATACGTCAGTCTATATCGAACAAATTGCCAAGGTTATCGCATAGACAGGCTAACTGATACCGAAGATAGTGTTACATCATGTGACTGGCTGTTTATTGGAGACTCTTTTACGCAAGGTGCTCAGGTTAATTACGATCAGCTCTTCACATCTTTGATTTACAAATATTTTCCAAACAAGATTATTGTCAACGCAGGCATCAGTGGAGCCGGCCTATATGAAGAATTAAATTACTACAAGGAACTTGGCAGAAAACTCCATCCCCAAAAGGTCTTCCTCCAGATTGGCGTTTTCAATGATTTCAAAGATGTCACTGAACATGAAGCGACATTTCAGGATTATCTCGCAGAAAAATCATCACTTTATCGTTATCTTACCTATCAACTCGGCCAAAATAATGAGAAGCCTCTTGGAAGATGGATGGAGCCTTTCTTTATCAATCTCCAAGACAATATCGACAACAACATTTTATACAAGCCATCATCACAAAAAAAAGAAAAAGACAAACAGAATTTTAGAAATTGTATAGCTCAATTTAAGGAGGCAATTGAAGCAGACGGGGCAGAACTAATTCTTATATTGCTTCCTTCAAAAGAGCAGATTTCTTCATCAATGTTGAAAGAAACATTGGCTGCCTGTAATTTAAAAGAGTCTGATATCGACATAATGGCAGCTAATCGTTTTTGTAAAGATATAGCACAGCAAGAAGGCCTGAAACTAATAGATTTGTATAGCGACTTTAAGAATACAGATTTTCCTTTTTTCCTTATTGATGAGCATTTGAGCATTTCTGGCCATGAAATCATTGCAAACAGGATCGTGTCCGAATATTCAAGAGAGACTATCCCATATCAATATTTTAGTCTAACCAATCGTAATGAAAGATATCCCTCTTTACTAAGTGATTCCACATCAGTACTTTTCCAATCACAAGACAGCGAAGGTTATTCAATCTGTATAAACAACAAGAATGACCACGCCTCAAAAGTACTATTATCTAGCACAAAAGAACTGATTCATCCTTCTATTAGTCCATCAATGGGTAATATGGTATTCACCATTGGCAATCAAGAGAAGCATGAAACTGAAGTCGTGTTGTATAACTTTGAAGAAAACAGACAAGTCACTATTAATGACAAAGGTTGTAGTGCAGCAATACCTATGTTCAATGCTAATGGCACACAAATAGCCTATCCACAATGGAACCAAAAGGACATGTCAACATATATCACTGTTTATGACATTGCTTCTGCAAGAAATATATATTCATTTATTGATGGCGTAGAATGTTGGAGACCAATATTCTCAAAAGACGGCAGTACGATATTCTACATTTGCCGAGAGCGAGAAGATGGCAAATTCATAATAAAATCAAACTCCATCCACGACAAAAAATCAACAATAGTCTTTAAGGCAGATTATGACATTTGGGATATCGCCCTATCACCTTCAGGAAATCACCTCGCATTCTCCGGCAATAAGGATAAAAATTGGGATTTGTTTATGTTGAACTTGACAAATAGACAGGTAAAACAGATTACCCATACACTAGGCAACGAATGGGATCCTTCTTTTGGCCCAACCGATAACGATTTGTGGTTTGCCGGTGATTTCGGATTCAATAATGGAATCTACCACTTGACAATAGACTAATGAGAGAAAAATATAAATATGCCATTCTGTTAATAAGCCTCGTTTTCTACACGTGGTTTGTAGGATGGTATGTTATTGTTTTGATACTACTCGCATTAGTAGCCATGCTTTCCTGCCATTTATCAAGTAAATGGTCTTTGTATATTCCTATTACAAGCCTCGTTTTGGGTTTTGTCATGATGAAATATTTTTTTCATGACAAAACAATCATGCTACCAATCGGATATTCGACCTTTGCTTTTAGCTGCATATCATATCTTGTAGATTGTTCAAAAAATAAAAGGACAAACAAGAACATAGATGTTTTTTGTTATCTTTTCTTTTTCCCCAAAATGCTCTGCGGTCCGATAGTTCGTTTCTATCCTTTTCAAAAACAATTAGATTCATGCAGTATCCCCACAACGAAGGATTTGTACAGGGCGTTTAAAATCAGCACTTACGCTGCATTCTGCAAGTTTTGTGTGGCAGATAATCTTGCTTATTTTACAGCAAGTTTTTCATCTGGGATAAACACATGTTTCAGTTCTATCATCTTTGCCATTCAACTATATCTTGATTTCTACGCCTATTCTAATTTCGCCATTGCATTCGCTATTCTTTTCAGCATAGAATTGCCAATAAGTTTCAATGCGCCATACAAAACAAGTACTTTCAGAATGTTTTGGCACAGATGGAACATTACCATTTCTGAATGGCTGAAAGATTACATATATATCCCTATGGGAGGCAACCGAAATGCCAATAAATTTAGGGTTTCATTGAATATCCTTGTTACGTTTCTTGTAAGTGGTTTGTGGCATGGTGCAACATTACCTTTTATCATTTGGGGAGCATTCCATGGGTTATTTGTTATTATAGAGAGATTCTATATCAATAGAATTCTAAGAACTACACTTTCAAAGATATTATATCAATTTACGGTACTTCTTTTCATTGTGGTACTATGGCAATTGTTTAGACTTGAAAACGTAGAGGAAATAATTACATTCATAAACTGCCTATTCATTAAGTCAAAAATTGATTCCACCATGATGGTATATACAATAGCATCAATCATTATACTTTGGATACTGGATAATGAAAAAATCAAGGGTATTATCTTCTCAGTGAAAGAAAGCAAGCCTTACATAATAAAAGAGGTTAGCCTAGTGTGTATGATGCTGTTCCTAACGCTATTATTCCACAGCCAACCTGATGTCAACTTTTTTTATTTCAAGTTTTAAAGGATGGTCATTCTAGGAATTTCTGCATATTATCATGATAGTGCTGCCGCATTGGTAAAAGATGGGGTGATTATAGCAGCAGCCGAAGAAGAAAGGTTTAATAGAGTCAAGCATTTCAATGGGTTCCCGGAATTAGCTTGTCGATTCTGCCTTTCGTATGCGTCGCTTACATTAAATGATGTTGACAAGGTTGTTTTCTATGAAAAGCCTTTTCTAAAATTTGAGCGCATACTTAGAACACACATCAATTACGCTCCAAAAAGTCTTGGCTCTTTCCTCACGTCAATGCCAATATGGCTGAAGGAAAAACTCAACATGCGCAAAACCATCCAAAAGGAGCTAAAACGTGTTTTCGGCATCTCATATAAGAATATTGGATTCTGTTTACACCATCTCTCACACGCAGCGTGGGCATATTACACTTCTCCATATAACAAATGTGCAATACTTGTGATTGATGCTGTGGGAGAAGATTCCACCACATCTATATATAAAGTGGAAGACGGACGATATAAGCTTCTTGAAAGTCAACAGTTCCCGCATTCCTTAGGTTTATTGTATTCAGCCTTCACGTATTACCTCGGTTTTAAAGTCAATTCTGACGAGTACAAGGTGATGGGACTTGCCCCATACGGAGATAAAGATTCTGCAGAATATAAAAAAATAAGAAATACAATCACAAACAATCTAGTAAATATACATGACGACGGCAGCATAAGCTTAAATGACCGGGAGTTTGCCTTTACTCATAAAGATCGAATGGTGGATGATGAAAGGTGGAAATTTCTATTTGGCATTTCTAAGAGAATGCCAAATGGTTCCATAGAAAGAATCCATATGAATATGGCACTTGCCATTCAGAATATTATAGAAGAGGTTCTATACAAAATGGTAGCACATACAATCTCAATTACCGGTGAGAAAAAAGTGTGTATTGTTGGTGGTTGTGCTTTGAATTGTGCGGCTATAGGAAAGCTTAAAGAGCGTTTCGGTGTTAACAACATATATGTTCCTTTCGCTCCAGGTGATGATGGAGCAGCTATTGGTTGTGCCATGTATGCATGTGGAATTGCCAATAATGGAATGAGTAGCCAATGTAGTCCATTCTTAGGTCCTGAGTTTTCCGAAAATGATATTCAATCCACTATTGAAAAATATTCGCTAACTTATGAGAAAAAAAGAGACAACAAAGAACTCTATTCCATAATATCAAAAGAAATCGCAAATAACAAAATAGTAGGATGGCTTCAAGGAAGAATGGAATTCGGCCCAAGAGCGTTGGGGAATAGAAGCATCTTGGCTGACCCAAGAAATCCCAAAATGAAAGATATAATCAATAGGAAGATAAAATATAGGGAATCCTTCAGACCATTTGCACCTATTGTTATGCTAGAGCATGCTAACGAGATTTTTCAAAATATAGATGAATCACCATATATGTCATCAACATTCTTTCTGAAACCAGGTGAACAAAGATACCCTGCCATTACCCACATAGATAAAACGTCTCGAATTCAAACGGTTTCACATTTTCAGAATCCCCAAATATATGAATTGTTGAAAACATTCTATATACAAACAGGATGCCCAATGTTGCTTAATACAAGTTTTAATGTAATGGGACAACCGATCGTCTGTTATCCAAAAGATGCCATAGACACTTTTCTTAAAACAGGAATAGATATCTTAATTATGAATAACTTTATATTACAAAAATCATGACATTCATTAAGGAACTCTTCACTTTCATAAAAGAAACAAGAAAATGGTGGCTCGCACCTATTTTGTTCTTACTACTGATCATAGGACTATTAATCGTTTTTGCAGATTCTACAATTGCTCCTTTCATTTACACGTTATTCTAATATGTCAAAAATAAAGAAGATAAAACTCTATATCAAGAAATCTAACATTCTGATAACAAAGGTTTTGCTTTCAATGGTATTTTTTATGATTATAATACCTTATCATTTCTTTATCAAAAGGTCAAAGCAAACATGGATAAATCACGACAATGAGCAATTCTCGGATTTACGATATATGTGGTAAGGAATGTTGACATCATAGGCAAAAAGTATAAATATCCTATATCTGCCTGATGTTATTTCGTAAAAATCCATTACCTTTGCAGTAAATATCACACAACAACTTTTACACTATGAGAGTAAACATTTCTAAATCCATCCAAGGTGTACCATCAACAATAAGTCGGAATTTTACATTCAATACACGTTCTTACGGTATGATGCGAGCTACCATTTATCTGTCTTCCAATGGTGAATACAGCTTAAAGGTTAATGGACTTACATACTCTCAATACGAAGATTCCGCAAAAAGAAGTGCCCAATATAAATCCTCCCTGCTTCAAATTTCTTCTGAAATGCAGAAAGCCATATACGACTATAACGAGTCTTTTGTTCAACTTGCCCAAAGGGCACCAAGACCTATCCATCGCACCGTTATCGAGGAGCAACTCAACCGACTTGTTTTAAAACGCTACAAACGTGATACGTTTAATCTTCCCCAACCGAGCAAATTGGATATTGAGGCTGAATTGAAAGAAGAAGCCCATGCAAAATTCTTCTCTGTTTGGAAAAGCAATACGTCACAAATAGATCAATATGTCTCTGATCATATAGAGAATGAATATAACCAAAGAATTGCCAATTGGGATGAACTAAAAGAATATCATGAGTTCATCCAGGACCATTTGGAACAACTGAACAACAAGCAATTTCAAAGCGAATATAATGCTGCGAAAAAGAAGATAGAAGATGAACTTTATGGTGATGTTGCATTCGTTCATAAAAAAATCAACGAATTGCCTTCAAAATGCTCGTTGCCATTTGACATCTCTTTAGAATGTGATTATGACAAAAAGAATGGAATCATTGATGCTGTTGCATCATTTCCAACATCACCTGACATTCCCAATGTCAAAGTAACAACTTTTGCATCAGGCAAAATTGGCATCAAGGAGAAGCTAAAGAGAGAGGCTGATGCTGATAAGACCAATACACTCCTTGGACTATCTTATTATCTTGCCGGGCATCTTTTCTCTCTTTCTGTCAATATCAATATCGTAAGATTATCATTAAAGATTAGATACCACGCTTACTATTGGGTCGAATTTGATCGTAAATCTTTTACCAGAAAATCTCTTTATGGTATATCTCCATTACAAGATTTTTTCCAACATCCCAATGTCATCGATTTCAAAAAATCAAATATTGAGTTAATTGCCGAAGATGTATTTAATCTACGTGTAAAGAATGCAATAAAGGTGGCTGACGCATTAGCTGGAAACAATGACCTGACAGTCCTTTCCCTAAAGGAAGCTGAAAAAATATGTAAGATAATAGAAGGGGGTGATGATCTAAAGAAAGCCGTGAAAGAAGCAAAGGCCGAACATGCCAACATTATTGTTGCGAACAAACGGTATCAAGTCATACTGAACGAGTTGAATAGTATTGATATTGACTGAGATTGGGAACAGAGCAACTTACCAATCGTCTATATTGGCACTGTTCTTTACCTTATCCTTAACATCATCCGACAAATTTGGAAAGAAGGTCATACCAGTAACTCGCTCCACTTGTTTAATGCTATTGACATAAAGGTCTTTTTTTCGATTGCCGTCTGTATTTCGACATATAAAGCCAATACCCATAGGATGATCTTCATTCAGGCAAGCAATCACCTTGAAGAACGCTTCTGGAACTACAATCTTATTATCTCCAATGACCTCATGTTCTTGTCGAAAAAGAATCGGGCCACAAACAATATCTATCTCTCCAAATTTTTGAGCCCATCTTCTGCTAGCTATTTCAATCTGGTTCCATGTGCCGGTATTCAAGTTGGCATTTTGAGGGCAACAATTTGTATATAAGAATGATTCGTACATTGCATCTTTGTCCCATTTATTGTCCCCTGCAGGACACATATGGCCACGACTCCATCCACTTCCTTTATAATCAGATGAATTAGCCCTAGGCATTGGCACCTCCATATCCTCATGCCAACCATTTCCTGGTCTTTTTACATCACCATTCACATGATCAGATGTCAGATGCCATGCTACCCAATTGGGTAGTTTAGTTTCTTTATTGTATGAAACTATATAACTTTTTCTATAAAGGATTTGCTCTGATAAACTATCAATTGGCAGAGGAATATCAATCTCATTAATAATACCTTGAAGCCCCGCGTTTCCTCCCCCATTGGTTGATACTTCCATAAAAGAGAAAGATCCATTACTATTGTGATCAACACTTACCGCATTTGAGCCATTTGTGTTGAAAACAACAATTATTGCCATCACAAGCAAAACGAATATCGACAAGCCATACTCTTTCATACATTGCAAAGTTACTATTTTTATCCAATAATCAACTATTGAGACATGACATTTAGCAAAAAAACAAGCTATCAGATTAAAATTCCATATTTTTTACTATTTTTGCATAATAAAAAAAGCTATGGATTTACGAAGAAGTATAAACAATATGATTGAACCAAGAAATCAAGAAACGGTTCTTTCGAGGGTATATGACTATCTAATGCTCGCAGCTATTGTCATAGGCATTATCCCACTAATGTTCAGAAATCAAATCAAACTGTTCTGGTTCTTTGATATAATATCTTGCGCATGTTTCTTAGTTGACTATATATTGAGATGGATAACGTTTGATTACCGTTGCTCGAACAAAAAATGGTTTTCATTTTTTGTGTATCCATTTACTCCAATGGCAATTATTGATATGTTTTCAATTTTGCCAACCGTCAATCTCTTAGCTCCTTCTTTCAAATTGTTCCGAGTTTCTCGACTCTTAAAAATTCTCAGAGTGGTAAAAGTAATTCGTTATTACGAACCACTTGAAATCATCTTATCTGTCATACGGAAACAAAGAAAATTATTGTTAACTGTTCTTTCACTTGCCGTATTCTACATTTTCATAACAGCAATGATTATGTTTAACGGTGAAGAGGACATCAATCCAGAAACAGGAGAATACCTCTTTGATACTTTCTTTGATGCGTTCTATTGGGCTTCTTGCACCCTTACGACTGTAGGCTATGGAGATTTGTATCCAATTTCTAATACAGGAAGAGTGATTAGCATCATCTCATCTATGGTTGGCATTGCTATCATAGCTTTGCCTTCTGGTATCATTACTGCTGGTTACATGGAAGAACTAAGAGCAAGGAAAGACAGGATTAAAACAGAAAGCAATGAAACTTAGGTCATGCCTGACGGAAAATCCAATGACATAAATAAATCATGGCAAAGCGCAGAGAAATAAGAAATAGCACCACTGAGTTCCTGATCTTCCAAATTGAAGGGAAGGAACAAGGCGTGGAGGTCTATTATAAGGACAAGACCGTGTGGTGTACCCAAAAGGCGATGGGGATGCTGTTCGATTGCTCGACAGACAATATAGGTCTTCATCTGAAGAACATCTATGAAAGTGGTGAACTTCGAGAAGAAGCAACTACCGAGAAAATCTCGGTTGTTCGTCAAGAAGGCAATAGGACAGTAAATCGTACACTCCAGTTCTACAACCTCGATGCCGTCATCAGCGTCGGCTACCGAGTGAACAGCATCCGTGCCACACAGTTCCGGCAGTGGGCAACGAGCGTGCTAAGGGAGTACGCCATCCGTGGCTATGTGCTCGACAAGAAGCGGATGGAGAACGGGACGTTTCTCGGCGAGGATTACTTCGAGCATCTGCTGGCTGAGATCCGGGAGATTCGTCTCTCGGAACGGCGGTTCTACCAGAAGCTAACGGACATCTATGCCACGGCCATCGATTACAACCGCGACGCACCTGCCACACGGCTGTTCTTCAAGATGATGCAAAACAAAATGCACTACGCCGTACACGGGCATACCGCTGCGGAACTGATCGTGGAGCGGGCCGATGCAGAACAGGAGCACATGGGACTGACCTCGTGGGAGAATGCGCCTGACGGGAAAATCGTGAAGACGGATGTCGTCATCGCCAAGAACTACCTGAAGGAGTTGGAACTGGCGGACATGGGACAGTTGGTGAATGGTGTGCTCGAGCTGGCCGAGCGTATGGCCAAGCGCCGCATCCCCATGACGATGGAGGACTGGGCGAAGCGGATAGACACCATTCTGGCTGCTGGTGGAAATGAGGTTTTGCAAACGCCAGGGCATGTTACCGCCGAACAGGCGAAGGAACATGCCGAGACGGAGTTTGAGAAATACCGGGTCATACAAGACCGTCTTTTCCAAAGTGATTTCGACAGATTCCTCGGCTCCCTGCCCTTTGAGGATGAACCGACGGAGTAAAATAGCCAAATTGTTGCCAGAAAAGCCTGAGAAGCGAAATGACAAGTTGACCACAAATGACAATAAAAAATCACGTATGACTACGTGGAAACCCCATGGCCTGTGTTCCCGTGGTGTTCCCCATTAACACGAAAAAAGGAGTTACATCTCTGTAACTCCTTGATTTTCAAGTGACTCCCGAGGGATTCAAACCCGCAACCTTCTGATCCGTAGTCAGATGCTCTATTCAGTTGAGCTAGGGAGCCATTTTTTAAATGCGAGTGCAAAGTTATAGTGTTTTTTCGACACCTCCAAATTTTTTGGAGGATATTTTTGATTTTATGTCCAAAAACTGCAAAAAACAGGGTTTTTGAGGGGCGAAAGGGTCAATTTACGACATTTTCGGGTGTGTTGTCGAGGAATGAAGCGACATTTTTGACTGCGATTTCCATCAATCTTTGACGGGCTTCGGTGGTGGCCCAGGCGATATGGGGCGTGATGAAAGCGTTTGGGGCATGGAGCAGCGGACTGTCATGACGAGGGGGTTCCTCTTCCAGGACATCGGCTCCGTAACCTGCGATATATCCTTTCGACAAGGCTTCTGCCATGTCTTCCTCATTGACCAAGGGACCACGACCGGTATTGATAATGATGGCGCTGCGCTTCATCTTCAAGATATTCTCCATGTTGATGATCCCTTTTGTCTGTTGGGTGAGAGGGCAATGAAGGGAGAGCACATCGGAAACTCCGAGCAAACCGTGGAATGTGGTCTTTTGAATGCCTGCGGGGAGTGACGCAGGGTCCTTGCTGGTCTGAGCGAAGACATCCATACCGAAATCACGGGCGATACGTGCTACCTTCATACCGATATTGCCCAGGCCAATGATACCAAGGGTCTTTCCGGAGAGTTCGTGCAATGGGGTGTCCCAATAGCAGAAATCGGGTTGGCCGTTCCATCGTCCTTCAGTATTGCATGTGGCGTAGTGCCCCACCCTATTGGTGATGTTGAGGATGTGTGCGAACGTCATCTGCGCCACGCTGTCGGTGCTGTAGGCAGGAATATTGGTCACCACAACATTCCGCCGACGGGCTTCGTCGCAATCCACCACATTATAGCCTGTGGCAAGAACACCGACATATCTCAGGTGCGGAAGCTGTTCGAGCTGTTCTTTGCCAATCACCACCTTATTGGTGAGGATAATCTCAGCATCCGCAGCCCGTTTCACCACATCTTGAGGTGCTGTGCGGTCGTAGACGGTCAGATCACCAAACTTGCCCAGTTCTCCCCATGACATGTCGCCCGGATTTAACGAATATCCATCAAGAACTACTATTCTCATCTTCCTTGAATCTATTGCCCCAACATCGGAGCATGTTTTGGTATAATTTCTCTTCAGCCGGCGTGTGTTGCGCATGCCAGAGGCGGGTGCTGACCAGTTGGTCGGGCATGAACTGTTGCACGACGAAATGGCCAGGGTAATCATGTGCATACTTATAGCCATCGCTGTACCCCAACTGCGCCATCAACTGTGTCGGTGCATTCCTCAGATGCAAGGGGACGGGCAGGTTGCCTGTTTCCTTCACCACCGACAGCGCATTGCCTATGCCCATATACGCGGAGTTGCTTTTGGGACTTGTGGCCAGGTAGACGGCAGCCTCAGCCAATGGTATCCGTCCCTCGGGCCAGCCTATCTTCATGACGGCATCGAAAGCGGCGTTGGCCAGCAACAGTGCGTTGGGGTTGGCTAATCCGATGTCCTCTGCCGCACTGATGACGAGGCGCCTGGCGATAAACTGGGGGTCCTCGCCTCCCTCAATCATCCTGGCCATCCAATAGAGAGCGGCATCGGGATCGCTGCCTCTGATGCTTTTGATGAATGCCGAGATAATGTCGTAATGCATCTCTCCGTCTTTGTCGTATGCGAGCGGATTCTGCTGCAGCCTGTCCTCCACAAGGGAGTCGGTGATGACAAGAGGTTGCCCCGGATCAGCAGCTTCGACGACAAGTTCGAGGATATTGAGCAGTTTCCGGGCATCCCCCCCGCTATACCGCATCATCGCCCCTGCCTGCCGAAGTTCGATTTTCCGCTCACGTAGCACCACATCGGTTTTCAACGCCCTTTCCAGGAGCTGCATCAGATCATCTTTCTCCAATGGTTTCAGCACATAGACCTGGCATCGGGAGAGCAAGGGCCGTATCACTTCGAAGGAAGGATTCTCAGTGGTAGCACCGATAAGGGTGACGACCCCTTTTTCCACGGCTCCAAGCAGAGAGTCCTGCTGACTCTTGCTGAAGCGATGGATCTCGTCGATGAACAAAATCGGGGAGGCGGAATTGAAGAAGCGCCCTTTCTTGGCTCTGTCGATCACATCGCGTACATCCTTCACTCCACTTGTCACGGCACTGAGGGTATAGAAAGGCGTCTCCATCTTATGGGCGATGATCTGTGCAAGTGTGGTCTTCCCTACCCCCGGCGGTCCCCAGAGGATAAAAGAAGAAATGCGCCCTGCGTCGATCATCTTGCGCAGGACAGCACCCTCACCCACGATGTGTTTCTGTCCGATATACTCATCGAGCGTGCGTGGACGCATTCTCTCGGCTAAAGGCTCACTCATAATGACTGCAAATTTAGCAAAATCTTCTGAATAAGCAAAATCCTTGACAAGGAAATCTCCATAGAGACCAAAAGACTGATTTCCCTGACTGTCAACATCATATAATGGGCAGTATCAAGAGCGCACAAAATTTTTTTTTAAAATACTTGCAAATAAGAATTAAAGTACTTACTTTTGCAGCATAAGTAACCCAACAGCCATCAGGCACGACAGCCATGCGGATAACCCTTCTTCAAACAGATGTGGCCTGGGCTTCACCAGATGTCAACGCCCGGTTTGCGGAGCAGATGATTGTTTCTTCACCAGGAAGCGATCTCTATGTGCTGCCAGAAATGTGGAGCACAGGTTTCGCCACCCATCCGGAGGGCATTGCTGAGACCGAGGGGAAATCGCTTGCATGGATGATAGAGACCGCCCGAAAGGTCAATGCCGCCATCTGCGGAAGTCTGGCTATAGGAGAACTTGACGGCCAAGGCGTATTGCACTACCGCAACCGTCACTATTTCGTCGGCAGGGATGGCCAGGTAACCTATTACGACAAGCGCCACCTCTTCACTTACGGAGGAGAAGATGATGGATATGAGCCAGGGATGCAGCGCACAGTCGTAAGCCATGACGGATGGCGATGGCTTTTGCTGACCTGCTACGACCTGAGGTTTCCGGTTTGGAGCCGTTACCACAGCGACTACGATGGCATCATTCTGGTAGCCAACTGGCCTGAGAGCCGGCAGCAGGCGTGGGACATCCTTCTCCGAGCGAGAGCCATTGAAAACCAATGCTATGTCGTGGGAGTGAACAGAGTGGGCGAAGACCAAGCCTGCAAGTATATGGGAGGCAGTATGGTCATTGATGCGAAAGGAGCGACAGTTGCTGCGTGCAGGCCAGGAGAGCCATCGGCAGTCACTGCAGAGATTGACATTAACGAATTGCGCAGGTTTCGTTCGAAGTTCAGGGTACTGGACGACAGAGACCAGCCATAGAAACAATTTATAGAATAATGAAGAGCAAAGAAAACAAAGCACTGACCTTAAAGACGCTCAACAAGAGCAATATCTGGGATTTGCAGGAGAACGACATTTTCCGTTTGTGGGAGGCGGCAGAGAAAGACGCCGACATGAAAGAATATGCCCGCCACTACCTCGATATCATCAAAAGCGCATTTGATATGGAGGAGATACAGATAGACAAGCCTGAGGTCATCAAGAAATATGAGGCCCGTGGTTTCAAAGTGGGCACCTTGAAGTTTGATGAGAACACGAAATTGAAATGGGCGGTCAAGAAGCGTCCGATACTCCGTGTGACAGATCTGACCTATGAGAACATCCGCCATATCTCGACCACCAAACTGCTCGAGGTGATCGACCGCAACTTCGGAGGGGGCTGGGACAGTCTGTCGCAAAGTATCCAGGACATCATTGAGAGCGGTTTCGACATCAGCACCACCACTCTGCCTAAAGACCGTCTGCGCAAGCCCGGCGGCATGTATGAGAAGAAGGTGGAGGATGGTTTCGATGTGCTTGAGATTCCCAAGGGCATGTGGGTGGAAGCGATTTTCGCCAAGGAGAAGCCCATGATGGAGAAACCGCGTCTGAAGATGGATGAAGATTCTTCCGATGACGATCTCGATGAGAATGACGATGAGGACATTGTGGAGATTGACGACCACTATGATGATCCCGATGAGGATGACGACACCTTTGACGAAGACAAGTTGACGGAGGAGAGTTACCGCACGACGTTCGACTCAGATCCCGAGGACTTGAATCTGGAGGCTGAAGGCATCAGCGATGATTATGATGACTGACTCCTCTGAATGAAGTAGATATATGATAGATCATTAAACGCCTGTCCAGGAAGGACGGGCGTTTTTTTTGTGAGGTGAAAGGTAATGGTGACGATATTGAGATATTGAGTAGACCCTGAGGGAAGACAACAGAAAAAGGGACTTGCCTCACGACAAATCCCTTTTAATACTTACTAAACTAAATTAACCACTAAAAAAACTAATCTTTGTTCTATTTTCCAGTGCAAATTTAATATATAATCTTGTCATTTGCAAATTTCGTTCATGTTTTTTGCCCTTTTGGGATAGTTTTAACGCCTTTTAGGACAAGTTGCAGAATAAAAATCACAATCAGAACGTGTAACCAATAGTGCAAACTATCTGATGACGCTTGTTGTCCACCTTCACCTGATCGACCAAATTGTCGTATTCAGGAATCTTCATGTCCATATAATTCATAAACGGTGAGAAGTCGCCAGTGGTAGAACTGTATTGGTAAGCCAGGTCGAGATTGGCCTTTCCGAACTTATAACCGACACCGAAAGTGAAACGGTTGGTGGCGTTCCAGTTGGTGTAATCGGTTGCAGAAGCGAAAGACGTGCCATAAGAGTTGACTGTGCCATCCTTGTAACCGTCTTTGTCGTACATGGAAGAGACATAGTTGTAGCCAGCCCTCAGAGCAATCTCCGGAATAGGCTTCACCTCCACACCCAGTTTCAGGGTGCACACACCCTTCAAGGTAGCTTTGGTGTGGTCATTCATCTGGTCATCGCTGCTGCTCGACTCATAATAATCATAATAGGTATAGGAGCCGCCATCGTTGACGCGTGTGTCGGTTCTGCCATAGTCGGCGTAGTCGAAACTGGCGCCGAGTGCCATGAACTGTCCGACCGTGTATCCCACATTGACACCGAATTTCCAAGGTGTATAGAGTTTGAAATCATACGGTTCTTCGGCCCAAACAGTGGCATTGCCATCGCTCACCTCTGTATAGTTGCTGGTGGTGAGATCATAGAATGTCGGGGTATGGATGGACGCACCGACGAGCAGCGGAGCATACTCGATGGGACGTACAATCACGCCCAGTTTCAGATCGACGCCAGTGCCTTTGATCTTTCGAGTGTCCCAGACATTCATCGTGGTGATGTTCTCGGGATTGGGATTGAATGCCTCTGTATAGTCGCCAGAGTGATGGTAGTGAACATCATGGATGCCCATGGTGAGGCCCAGGTAGACACGGTCGTCGATATTACCACTCACATTGAAGTCATACTCCCCAACATAGCCTGAATGTGCCCTGTCGAAGTCATACTTGGACGACTCGTAGTAGTAATAGTTGCCATCGCCAGCTGCTGGCAGCAAGTTGCGCATATAGATATCGTCGAGCTGATTGCAGGTAACGTAGGGACTATCATACATCACATTTCCATCGAAATTGGACTTGAACAACAAGTCGTTCCAATGCTTCATATATGTGAGTTTGTTCTGCGAAGCAGCTTTCAGGTTGTCATCAGCCGACAGGATGAAGTCGAAGTTGCGGCTCTTGTGGTAGTTGAACGCCAGATTGAGGAACGAGCGCTCCCCCGTCCGCTTTGACCAGACCACGCCCAACTGATCGAAACTCAGGTTGGTAGCGTCGCCACGGGAATAGTCAGCTGCATTCTGCTGGGTCACCATACCCGCAGTGCCTTCCACTTTGCTGTGGCGGAACAAGCCGATGGCAGCAGGATTAGACCCTATGGAGGAAATCTCAGAGCCAAGCGCATCAGTGGCACCACCCATACCCACGTACCTTGCCGTACCGTTGAGGTCCTCGGTGATGATTTTCGCATTCTCATAGGTCTCCTGTGCTGCTGCGGGAACACCGATGAGGAGAGCAGCAGCCATATAGATGAAATTCTTTTTCATTTTTCTTACAATTATATGTGAGTAAAAACTGTATGTCGTAAAGATTTTCCTAATCAGGACATCTTATCTTCTGCCACCGAAGCTGCCGCCACCTGAGCGTCCGCCACCGCCGCCGCTGAAGCTGCCGCCCGAACGGCTGCCGCCACCACCGAAGCTGCCGCCGGAAGAACTTCCGCTGTAGCTCGATGAGGACGAGTAGGACACACTGCTGGAGTTGTTGTAGGCCGAGCTTGGAGCGGAGTAAGTGCGCCCTGAGTCATAAGTGGTCGAAGTGCGGTTGCCGCCAAACGTCCTTCTACCGGAAATGACCGACCTGTTAGACGACGAGTTCACCCTTGAGGCCGTGGATGCAGAAGACATGGATCGTCCTCCTCCGAAAGAACCAGAAGACACCCTTCTGCCACCAAAAGTGCCATTGGATGCCGTAGCGTAGCCATGACCGCGAGAGCCTCTGGAGACAGCGCTCGGCGATACCGTATAGTTATGATGGGAGTTGCGGGCGAAGTATCCGCCACCATACCCATATCCTCTGTAATACCAAGGATCATACCAGCCGTAATACCAAGGATCATACCAGCCGTAATAGGTGTAGTAGCCATACATCCAGGGGTCATAGAGGCCATAGGCCCATGGGCTATACCAATATGGATAAAATGAGTAATAGTATCCAGGATAGTAGTGCCCCCAATAGAGTCCTCTATAGCCGTAGAACCATGGGTCGTACCAGCCATAGAAGCCATCAAACATGCCCATCCGCGCACTGTAATAGTAGTCGCGGTCGTCTCTGTCCTTGTAGATGTAGACCGTATCCTTGGGATAGGTGCCATCGCCTGCGGCGAAGTCGATGACATCGTTGCCCAGCGAATCGATAGGAACATACGAACTGCCGAGATAGCGTTTGTTGTACTCATCCACCGACATGTCGAGCGGGCGGACAGGTTTCAATGCTTTTGCGACAGCGTCAGCACTCTGCGCAGGTTTTTCCGATTTCTTTGGTACGAAATACATGTCATCCTGTGCCATGAGCGAAAGCGGCAGGAAAGCCACAACCAGTGAAAGGAATAGATACTTTTTCATATTTCGTGATATTGATTCTATATTCTTACGATGCAAAAATACTTCAAGATTTCATGCAAAATTAAGGAAAAACCCTAAACGAGGGTAGGTTTTTCCCTATTTTTTATAATTTTGCACCCTAAATTAACAAAAAAATGAAATATTTCGCAGCAAGATTTCACTTGGACGGCGAGTCGCTGTCGGCCGAGACCCGTCAAATGGGTCACGACCTGATCGCTGCCCTGGCAGCTGAGGCCGGATTTGAGAGTTTCGAGGAAGAAGCAGAGCAGCTGGTCGGCTATGCCAGGACCGATCTTTTCGACGAGGCCATTCTCGCCTCCATTTTAGGCGATTTTCCCCTTCCCGGTGTCAAGGTAAGCTATGAAATCGCGGAGGCCGAGGACAAGGACTGGAATGCGAAATGGGAAGAAGCCGGTTTCGAGCCGATCATGATCGGCGACCGGTGTGTGATTCACGACACCAAGCACGAAGTGGAGACAATGGGAAAGACCGATATCCTGATAGATGCGAGAATGGCTTTCGGCACTGGTACACATGAGACCACGCGCCTCATGGTCGGCGAGTTGCTGGATGCCAACCTGACGGGTAAGCGGGTTCTCGATTGCGGTTGCGGTACCGGTATACTCTCCATCGCAGCAGCGAAATGCGGAGCCGCAAGCGTGGTGGCATACGACATCGATGAATGGAGCGTAGAGAACACGCGCCACAATGCCCGCCTCAACCATGTCGACCAAATTGAGGTCAAACTGGGCAACGTGCGGGTCCTGAAAGAGATGAAAGGGGATTTTGACTTCATTTTGGCCAACATCAACCGCAACATCCTATTATCGGACATGGCGTCGATGTGCGCTGTGCTTGCACCTGGCGGACATCTTATCATCAGCGGCTTCTATGAAGACGACGTGGCAGTGCTTAGAAAGCGAGCAGAGGAGTTAGGGTTGCGCTTTCATAAAGGATCCTCGTCGGGTGCTTGGAACATGCTGTCATTCTGTTCGTAGACAGCCGTGCTGTCGATCTCGGGAATCACGGTCTCTTCCAGGTTCTCCTCCTTGATGGTCAGCATCTCCAGGTCATAGTAACTGCCGTTGTAGATATCCAAGTCGACATAGCCCCGGATGCCCGGCAGCCTGCCCACGTCGGTATGCTGCCAGAATTTCCATTTGCCCTTGTACTGCACCTCGCTGACATAATAATGTGCGATCCAATAAGGATAGTCGTCGAAACGGGTGTCGCCGAGGTACGTCTCCTTGAATTTATAATAGGTATAGATAATGGGCTTGACGTGGTAGCGGTCCTCAACGATATGCAGCCAAGCGAGGATTTCCATCTGGAACTCCTCCACCGACATGTTGGAAGGGATGTTTTCCACATCCAGCACAGGTGGCAAGTCTCCAGGTTCGAGTTTCACTTTGTCGAGGAAGAAATAAGCCTGTTCGCGGGCGGTCGACAAGTTGCTCCAGAAATGGTAAGCCCCACGGATGATGCCGATCTCCTTGACCATCTCGAAATTCTCGTCGAAATTCTCGTCGATATAGTCAGAGCCTTCTGTGGCTTTCACCATGATGAATTTGAGGGTGGTGCGGTTGATCATGGCATTGCGCAATTTCGTCCACTCGATTTTACCCTGGTGATGGCTGATATCGATACCATGTATGCCATATCCTTCCGGATAATTCGGGTCGCCATACAATGCCCTCCACCTGAAGCCGAAAGGCTCCACCAAATTGGAGTAAACCACCCAGGCATAAGTGACGGCAACGACGATGCCCAGGCACCACCACAATTTTGCGGGCAGATGCGAGAACCAGGATTTCATTCTTATCCACCATCCGGCAGAATGATTCCGTCGCCCATGGGTGTGCCTCTTCTTTTTCCCTTTTTTATTCGGCATCGTCGGAAAGATATTATTAAGGTTCCGTCGGATCAGGAATGGAATCCGACGGAACCAGAAACAAAAGTAGTCAGGATTACTTCACGTGCTCAAGAGCGAGTGTGGCTGTCGTCTTGTCGCAGACCTCACTCGGTCCCCAATACTGGATAGGACCGGGATAGACGTAGCAAGTCTCCAGAGCCCACTTGTCTCTCATCGAGGCGAATGTTTTGAAGGGGTTGCCATCGAGTTCCACCAGAGCCTTGCGGATCACGGGTTTCATCTCACCATTGCGGCGCTCCATGTTCATCATCATGGTGATAGGCACGCCACCGGCTTTCCATTCATCGTTGGGAGCGGTGGTATTCTTCACGATAGCCATGTAGCCGGTCTTTCCGTTGGCTATCAGCTGGGCAGCACTTGTGCCGAGCGCATAGCAGTAGTCGGCATCGAAGTTGGATGGAGCAGCGCAGCGACCCTCGTAGCCGAAGAAGTGGTGCAGCGTAGCGAACTTGCCCTTATATTTGCCTTCCTTAGCCCATGCTGCGAGTTTGGCCTCGCACATATCAGAGAGCAGACGCTCGGTCTCGATGAGCGACACCTGAACGTTTCCGTGCGGGTCACGCTCCAGAGAGAGCTGATGAGCCACGTTCTCAGGCAGTGTCTCGAAAGTCTTGGCATTCTCCTTGGTCAGGTGTGCCAGGATATACTCACGCTGAGCCTCGGGCTCCAGGTCTTTATAGTCATTGCCATGCTCAGCAAGCAGGTCGTTGAGCTCGTCGATCAGTCGGCCGATGGCGGGGATGAACTCGATCAGACCCTCCGGCACGAGCACGACACCATAGTTGTCGCCCTTCTCGGCACGTGCAGCCACAGCGCAGCAGATCTGCTCGACGATATCGTTGAGTGTCTGGTCCTTGGCCTCCACCTCTTCGGAGATGATACAGATATTGGGCTGGCACTGCAGGGCGCACTCCAGAGCGATATGGCTTGCCGAGCGGCCCATGAGTTTAATGAAATGCCAGTATTTACGAGCGGAGTTGCAGTCGCGCTCGATATTACCGATCAGTTCGGCATAAGTCTTGGTAGCGGTATCGAAGCCGAAGCTGGTCTCGATCTGCTCATTCTTGAGGTCGCCGTCGATGGTCTTCGGGCATCCGATGACCTGCACGCCATAGTTCTTGGCAGCATAGTACTCAGCCAGCACACAAGCGTTGGTGTTGGAGTCGTCGCCACCGATGATGACGATAGCCTTGATATTGAGCTCGCGGATAATCTCGTAGCCCTTCTCAAACTGATCGACCTTCTCCAGTTTGGTACGGCCGCTACCGATCATATCGAATCCACCCGTATTGCGGTAATCATCGATAAAGTCGGCAGTGATTTCCATATACTGATGGTCTACCAAGCCACCAGGCCCCAGGATGAAGCCATAGAGACGGTTCTCGGGGTTGAGTTTCTTGATGGCATCGAAGATACCGCAGATCACGTTATGTCCTCCAGGAGCCTGTCCTCCACTGAGGATCACGCCCACATTCATCGATTTGCTCAGGTTCTCCTCACCGGGCACGAACTCCACCAATGGCATACCATAGGTGTTGGGAAACAATTTCTTGATTTCCTCCTGATTGTCTACACTCTGAGTAGGATCACCTTCTTTCACCTTAACTGCACCCTGAAGAGCTTTTGGCAGCTTCGGCTGATACGAAGCTCTTGCCTGCTGCAATGCACTTTTTTCCATAATAACTAATAATGTGTATATAAAAATAAAAATAAAAAAGCGGTTTGGGATGAGGAAGAGAACGAAGCCGCACCCTACCCTCCATTTGGAGTGCAAAGTTACTAAATTATTCCCGATGAAAAGTTTGCTGCGACGGGGTTAAAGGTTAAAAATCATTAAAGTAGCAGGATATTCACTTCCTGCATTTGGGCAGGATCACAAAACTGACGAATGCGAGCGCGAAGGCTGCGTTTTTTCACAATCAAACTTATTCTCTGAAAGTTTTCCATTAATTTAACACTGCATCTCGTTTTTTTTTCTTATCTTTGCCCTATGTGGCGAAGCTACTCTCCCTCGGGATAAAAATCAAACCATAAACAAAGACATTCAACATGCCAAACAGAAAAGACTTAAAGCACACGATCAACACCATTTGCAGCGATGTCTTCGCTGAGTGTGTGGCCATTTCCCTTTATCATGGCAAGACCAATGAAGACAATGTGGAAGCCCTGCTCAAGAGCATCATCTCGACACGTGAAGATTTCATCAGCCGCATCTCCCACCCCGAGCCCGGTATGAGCAAGAAAGTGTATTTCGACAAACTTGCCAACGACTTCACCGAGCACATCTCTGAAATCATCGACCAGATAGCCAACCTGAGCGAATAACCCTATCGGCATGATGTGGCAAAAATTCTGCAAGTGGCTCTTGTATAAAAAGATGGGATGGACGAAGAACGTCACAGTAGTCCATCCCGACAAATACATTATCTGCCTCGCTCCCCATACCAGCAACTGGGATTTCATCTTGGGGCAGCTCTACTCTGGTGCAGAAGGCTGGAGAATCAATTTCCTGATGAAGAAGGAATGGTTTTTCTGGCCTATGGGCATTTTGTTCCGCCGTCTTGGCGGCATCCCCGTTTTCCGCACCAAGCATACCAGCATGACCGACAACCTGGCTGAGGAAGCCAAGCGCTCGGAGTCGTTCAGGCTTTGCATCACACCTGAAGGCACCCGTTCGGCCAACCCTGATTGGAAACGCGGGTTCCTCGTTATTGCCCAGAAAGCAGGGCTTCCCATTCTGCTCTACGGGCTGGACTATGAGCGCAAATACATCGAATGTATCCATGCCTTTATCCCCACAGGCGACGTGGAAGGCGACATGGATCGTATCAAGGCTTACTTCAAGCCTTTCAAGGGCAAGCATCCCGAGAAATTCTCGCTGTAGCCGCCAAGTGCTTTTCATGCGACCCCTATGAGGGTGCAGGACAAATACAAGATTGGAAATGTTTAATACATATTGGAAAAGAAAAAGAATGAGACCCTATCGTATCATATATGCCTTAGGGCTGTTTTGCTGTTTGGTGACCGGAGCACGCGCGCAGAGTGCCTCCGACCGCAGTGCGATGGAGCAATCGCTGAAGCGCTACTTCGAGAACTACGGCAATGGCCTGTCTGGTTTTCCTGTCACCGCCTCGCTGAGCAGTGTCAATGTGGACACCTCGGAGCGCATCCTCACCATCACCGCCACTGAGCGCTTCGGAGAGCAGGAATTCACGCCGGAAGTCGTGAAAAGGATCTACGACAACGTCGGTAATATCCTGCCCCGTGCCTACCGCGATTACGACCTGAGGATCATCACTCACGGCCGCCGAATCGAACAGCTCATCCCCAACCGTCTGAGCAATCATCCCGACCGCACCCGTCAATGGGGCGACATCGACTACAAAGGCAAGCCATGGGTGACCAATGTGTCTCGCCCCAATTCCATCACCCGGGGGCTGGAAGGAAGGCACCTCACCATCGCCGCCAGTCACGGTAAGTACTATGACCAGAAAGTAGGCCGATGGAAATGGCAGCGCCCCAACCTCTTCTGCACCACCGAGGACCTTTTCACCCAGACCATCGTCATCCCCTACCTGATGCCTATGCTCGAACATGCCGGTGCCATTGTGTGGTCTCCCCGTGAGCGCGACTGGCAGAAAAATGAGGTGATAGTAGACAATGATGAAGGCAGACAGAACTACCAGGAGCTCAACGGTACCCACCCCTGGACAACCACCACTCAAACCGGGTTTGCACGACATGGTGGCACCTACTCACAGGGAGAGAATCCCTTCAAAGCAGGCACGGCACGCATGGCCGAGTCGACCAACGGCAACCGCATCAGCAGGATCAACTACATCCCCCGCATCCCCGAAGCCGGCCGCTATGCCGTCTACGTGAGTTACCAGACGCTGCCAAATTCCGTCGACGACGCCCAATACACCGTGTGGCACAAAGGCCGCAGCACCACCTTCAAGGTCAACCAGCGCATGGGAGGCAGCACCTGGGTCTACCTCGGAACGTTTGAGTTTGACCAAGGCACCAGCGCCACCAACATGGTGGTGCTGAGCAATGCCAGCAAGAGCAAGGGAGTGGTGACCGCCGATGCCGTGCGGTTTGGTGGCGGCATGGGCAACATCCAGCGCGGAGGCAGCACCAGCGGCGTGCCTCGTTGTCTGGAAGGCACCCGCTATTTCGCCCAGTGGGCAGGTGCGCCCGATTCCGTATACAGTAAATTCAACGCCACCCACGACTACAACGAGGATCTGAACGCCCGCAGCCGGTTCAGCAACTGGTTGTCGGGAGGATCCGTATTCGTGCCCAACAGCCGTGGGCAGAAAGTGCCCATCGAACTCATGCTGTCGGTGCACAGCGACGCTGGATATGACAAAGCAGGCGGCAACGATCTCGTGGGCACTCTGTCGATCTGCACCACCGATTTCTATGAAGGCAAACTGAATGCCGGCATCTCACGCATGGCCTCCTTCGACCTGGCCGATGCCCTGCTCCGCAACGTCGGGACCGACATCAGTGCAAAATTCGGCACATGGCGCCGTCGTGTGCTCTACGACCGCAACTACAATGAGACCCGTGAGCCAGCCGTGCCATCCGCCATTCTCGAGGTGATGTCACATCAGAATTTCGGCGACATGCGCTATGGCCTCGACCCCAATTTCCGCTTCACCCTGGCCCGTTCGATCTACAAGACCCTCCTGCGCTATGTCAACGAGATGCATGGCACGAAATATGTCGTGCAACCGCTCACGCCCCGCAATTTCCGCATGGAGATGTCGTCGAAGGGCAAGCTCAAGTTGCACTGGAATCCAGTGAAAGACCCGCAGGAATCCAGTGCCTCCCCCTCGGAGTATATCGTCTACACCGCCATCGGCGACCTTGATTTCGACAATGGCACCGTGGTGAAAGGCACCTCATGCAGCATCGCCATCCAGCCCAATACCCTCTACCACTTCAAGGTGACCGCTGCCAACGCCGGAGGCGAGAGTTTCCCCACGGAAGTGCTCTCTGCTGAATATGTGCCTACGGCCAAGAAGACCGTGATGATCGTCAACGGTTTCCACCGTCTGTCCTCCCCTCACGTGATTGACACTGGTTCACAGAAAGGATTTGACATCGACACCGACCCCGGGGTCACCTTCGGCCGGATGGCCGGATGGAGCGGCCGGCAGACCATCTTCGACAACAGCCGGCGCGGCCGTGAGGGAGAAGGAGCACTGGGCTATTGCGGCGATGAACTCGTGGGACAATTCATAGCAGGCAACGACTTCAACGATGTGCGCCTGCATGCCGATGCCATCCACAGCGCCCACAAATACAACATCGTGAGTTGTTCGAGCGAGTCGTTTGAGTCGGGTAAGGTCAAGACCAGCGACATCGACTGCATCGACCTGCTACTCGGACTGGAGAAAGACGACGGCCACTCATTGCTGCTGTATAAGTCGTTCTCCGCCGACATGCGGCACCGGCTCACCACCTTCACCCGAAATCATGGATGCCTGCTTGTGAGCGGTTCGTATGTGGGCAGTGACATGCAGCAACCCACGGAAAAGCAATTCCTGGCTGAGGTGCTCAAACTGCGCCATGAAGGCAGCGACCGCGGCAGTGACGGCAAAGTGCAGGGCCTTGGCATGATGTTCGACACCTACCGGACACTCAATGAGACCCACTATGCCGCCACCTCGCCCGATGTGCTCCGTCCGCTCTCCACATCCTACTGCGTGATGCGCTATGCCGACGGACGGGATGCCGCCGTGGCCTATAGCGGACGCGACTACCGCTGTCTGACGATGGGATTCCCTCTCGAGTGCATCAAGGACACCCGCACACGCCAATCCATCATGAAAGGCATACTGAACTATCTGCTTCAATAAGCCCATCCTACGAGAATCAATTCACAACAACCCAAACACCTACGATTATGTATAAGATTCAAGCCAATCCCTCTGGCACCCGGAACATCTCTATTGAGGAAAGCCATCTGGAGACCCTTCAGAAATACCACCTTCTCGACCATCTTGTCGACAGCAATGGCATCGTCGACGAGTCGGTGCTCGACAAGTTGAAATTCAATGTCCGCTCGATGCTCTCCACCGAGGCCGGAATGGACAAAGCCCTGCTCGACCTCTGCCTCGACGTCATCTACCACAGCAACATGAAAGCCTTTGGCCTGGCCAACCTCATCACGCTATTCAAGGAGTGGGAAAAAGGCCGTGAGACCCCCGTCGGCGAAGTGGAAGAGGAGAAACAGTGAGCAACGAAGAGATGGCAGAACACCGGCTCAGCGACTGGCTACCGACCACGAAGAAAGAAGTGGAACTCAGAGGATGGGACGAACTTGATGTCATCCTGTTCTCAGGCGATGCGTACGTGGACCACCCCTCGTTTGGTGCCGCCGTCATCGGTCGGGCCATCGAAGCCGCCGGATGGCAGGTGGCCATCGTGCCCCAACCCGACTGGCACGGCGACTTCCGTGATTTCAAGAAACTGGGACGTCCACGCCTCTTCTTCGGCATCGCCCCCGGCTGTATGGACTCGATGGTCAACAAGTATACGGCCAACCGTCGTCTGAGGTCGGAGGATGCCTACAGTCCTGATGGCCGTCATGACTGCCGGCCAGAGTATCCCACCATCGTCTATACCCAGATTCTCAAGCAACTCTATCCTGACGTGCCCGTCGTACTGGGGGGCATCGAAGCCTCGATGCGGCGTCTCACCCATTACGACTACTGGCAAGACCGGTTGCGCCCCAGCATCCTCTATGACTCGGGAGCCGACATGGTGATCTATGGCATGGGCGAGCGTGGCATCGTAGAACTCTGCACCCTTCTGTCGCAAGGCGGGAGCATCAAAGACGCACGCACGCTACCACAGACCGTCTTCGTCGTCGATCAAGATGAGATCCCCGGTGGCATCACCCCCGACGACATCCTGCTCCACAGCCATGAGGAGTGCCTGGAGAGCAAACGCGCAGAAGCCGAGAACTACCGGCATATCGAGGAAGAATCCAACAAGGTGCATGCCCAACGCATCATTCAGCAAACCGGCCGTCAATACACCTTGGTGAATCCCCCATATCCACCGATGACCACCGAGCAGTTGGATGCCTCATTCGGTTATCCCTACACACGCCTGCCCCACCCCAAATACAAGAACAAGCGCATTCCCGCCTACGAGATGATCAAGCATTCCGTCAATATCCACCGCGGTTGTTTCGGCGGCTGTGCTTTCTGCACCATCAGCGCCCATCAAGGCAAATTCATCACTTCGAGGAGCAAGGAGAGCATTCTGCGCGAAGTGCGTGAAGTCATGGCGCTCGACGACTTCAAGGGCTATCTGTCCGACCTCGGCGGACCGTCGGCCAACATGTATGGCATGGGAGGCAAGAACAAACAGTTATGCGAGAAATGCAAGCGACCGTCGTGCATCCATCCCCAGATCTGCCGCAATCTTGACACCAACCCACAGGCCCTGCTCAACATCTATCATGCCGTAGACCAACTGCCCGGCATCAAGAAGAGTTTCATCGGCAGTGGCGTGCGCTATGACCTCCTGCTTCACAAGAGCGGCGATGAGGTCACAGACCGAGCTATCGCAGAATACACCCGGGAACTGATCTGCCGCCATGTGAGCGGCCGTCTGAAAGTGGCCCCTGAGCATACCAGCGATGACGTGCTGCACCTGATGCGCAAGCCCTCTTTCAGTCAGTTTGAGACTTTCAAGACCCTCTTCGATACCATCAACAAGCAGCAAGGGTTGCGGCAGCAGATCATCCCCTACTTCATCAGCAGCCATCCCGGTTGCCATGAAGCAGACATGGCACGGCTTGCCCTGATCACCAAACGGCTCGATTTCCAGTTGGAGCAGATCCAAGACTTCACCCCCACCCCGATGACCATCAGCACCGAGATGTGGTACACCGGTTACGATCCATATACCCTCAAGCCCGTTTTCAGTGCGAAAACCCCGGCCGAGAAACTTGCCCAGCGGATGTTCTTTTTCTGGTACAAGCCCGAAGAGCGACAGAAGATCGAACGGGAATTGAGGAAACTGGGAATGGACCATCTCATCCAGCCCCTTCTTGGCCAAAAATTCCAAACCAACAGACCGCAAGGCAAACATGAAGAAGGAAATCCACATCGTCGAAAGCCGACTGACCGGAAAGCACAGTCCAGAAACGTGCGAGGACGGAATCGTCGTGACCGCTAACCACGTAGCAGTCATCGACGGCAGCACAAGCAAGGCCCGCCAGCAGATGCGTCAAGGCATGCGCAATGGTCGGCTTGCCATGCTCACCATCAGTGATGTCGTGAGACGACTTTCCCCTGAAGCCACACTCTCTGATTTTTGCAGGGAAGCCACATCAAGGATCCATGACCTCTATGCGGCATGCGGACTCACCGATATCCGGCTCACACAGCACCCCGAGGAGCGTGCCACCGCCAGCGTGGCCCTCTACAGCTTATACCACGAGGAAATCTGGCTCATCGGCGACTGCCAATGCATCGCAGAAGGCAACTATCACGACAATCCCAAACCCGAAGAAGAAAGCATCGCTCAGCGGCGGTCGGTAATCCTTCACAACCTTCTTGCAGAAGGCAAGACCGACATCAAAGCCCTGCTCCTTCACGACATCGGCCGTGATGCCATCGTGCCCGACATCGTCGCCACCTGCCACACCCAGAACATCGATTTCGCCGTGGTCGATGGTTTTCCCATCGCCCTTCAGAAAGTCAAGACCATACGCACGGGTACAAGCGACATTATTCTTGCCACCGACGGTTATCCCTTCCTCCTCCCCACCCTCGACGACAGCGAGAAAGCCCTCTCGCATCAGTTAGACACCGATCCGCTCTGCATCGACACCTACAAAGCCACCAAAGGAGTGATGGAAGGCAACTGCTCCTTCGATGACCGCGCTTATATCAGGTTCCGCATCAAATGATCAATAGAGCACCAAGGTACGGAACCAATCCTTCAGCACGCCCCCGTATTGCTTCTGAGAGTCAGAAATGAGCAGAATGACCTGTCCACCGTCAGACAACTTGGGTCCGACACACATCCCCTCGTAATTGGCGAGAGTGATGTCGAGCAATCCCATGGCCGTTGTCCATTCGGTAATCAGTTTTTTTTCAACCGGTTTCAGTCCCTTCACCTTCTCATCGGCACCCACGGGTTTCTCTTGACCAGGTTGTACGAGATAGATTTTGCAATAGACCATCGCACCGAGTTTTGACTCCGGCACTGCAAATTCACGCTCCAACACGAGCAAGCGGCCGTCATCCAAGGCCGCGAGCGAACTCACGCCAAAAGCATAGACCTCCGGTTGATATTCAGCCTGAGCCTCATCCATCTGATACACATACTGACCGCAAGGATTGAGATTGTCATCGAACGACTGCAATCTGAGCAAGTTTCGCACACCATTGACAGCATCCGCTTTGGGTCCATCCCCATCGAGTGTGCTCTCCGTGGTTGTCCAAAACCGGTGCGTCGCTGCGTTATAGGTGAGAGCCTCCAAACCATAAGCCCGTGTCGCCTTGGAAAAAACCGGAGGAAGGCGCAGGCTTCGACCTGTCCGCTGCCCCTCAAGTGTGTATTCCCTCACTTGATTGTCTTTCTCGCCACTGATAAACAGCGTGCCACCCGAAGGAAACCAGGCAATGCCCTCATTGTCGCGTCCCTCGAAGGAACAGCCATTGAAACGCAGGTTGGAAGCAGAGACCACGTCGCCACGGTCATCGATGTCGATCTGGAAAACAAAAAAGCCGTCCTTTTCCGAAATGTCCGACACAACAGCAAAGAGGTCACCCCCCATCCAAGTGATTCCACTATATCCCCCGGCGGGGATGGTCTTGGGAAAGGACTTCTGCTCGTGCATCACCACTCTCTGAGCTCGGCAAGGTCCAGAAAGCCCCAGCCAAAAGCACAAAACGAATAAAAGATGTCTCATCATATCGAAAAAAACGGAAATAAGCGGTTATTATTTTTCAGATATTCGTAATTTTGCACAAATTAATAAAACACTCACACGACCACATGCTGACCCTTCAACCAGCCACCACCAACGACATCGACACCATCCGGCAACTGGCATGGAACATTTTTCCCGCCACCTATCGTGAGATCCTCTCTCCAGGACAGATCACCTATATGATGGAATGGATGTATTCAGAAGCCAGCCTCCGCACACAAATGGAGGAAGAATGCCATACCTATCTGCTGGCCCGTGACGGAGATGAAGCCATCGGCTATGTGTCGTTGCAACCTGAGAACGACCAGTTGTGGTGTCTCCAGAAAATCTACGTCCTGCCCGAGCATCAGGGACAACATGTGGGAAGTTTTCTTTTCGACCATGCCATACAGTTTATCCGCGACCATTCAACGGGCCCCTGTGCGATGGAACTGCACGTGAACCGAGAGAACAAAGCCCTGACATTCTATCAGAGCAAAGGAATGGTGATCGACAGCGAAGGTGATTTCCCCATCGGACAAGGCTACGAGATGAATGACTACATCATGAGAATGGAAATCAGGTAAGCTGAACGCATCTACTTCTTAAGTAAGTGCCATCCGTCAATGTCACGCCTGATTCTCCGTAGCCTATTCCCCTATTTGACAATGACCTTTTTGCCGTCGCTGATATATATCCCTTTCTGCACGGGCTTGCCGCTGAGACGGCGGCCTTGCAGGTCGTACAGCGGAGCTGTGGTCTGGGTCTCGGCCTCGATGTGGCTGATGTCATTGGTAACCGTCGTGTTATCCGTGACGGCCACACACAACCGTCGCTCATAACCGGCATTATCAGCGTCTGTGACCGTGAGTGTCAGTGTAGCCAAAGCCTTGGCATCACCCGCCTGAATGGTCAACAACCCGTCGGTCAACGTTGCTGTGACACCCGTTCCTGTGGTTGCGACCGAGAACACAGGATGGTTGGTATAGCCAGCAAACCATTTCCTCACATCGATGATCGTTTGTGCAGCAGGAGCCAGCCACACATGGGGTTGCGCCATAAAGTCGAGATAGCGTTCCAACTCTGTATAGCCGTCACCCTCCATGTCGGCGTTGGTTTCCACGTAGTCTCGGATACGAGTACGCGGGTCGGTGCCACGAATGTCCTCCCACCAGTTGGGCAGGCCGTCGTAGTCGGTATCATAGCTGATGGGACGCAGTTCCTCGGGGTAATCCTCGAAACCGCCGGCATCCTGCTCATCGTCGATTTCACCCTTGATGCCCGATTTGGACCCCACGTAAGTATAGCTCCGAGAAAGCGTTTCCGACACGATCCGTTGGTCGGTCAGATCCTGCATGGGTTGGTTGGCACCCACGTCACTCAGCACACTTTTATAGGCCTCACTTGCCGTCTCAATGGTGGCGTATGAGGGGAAGAATGGCGCATCCACGAAGTATTGCCAATCCACTGAGGGTCGCCCGTCGCGTATGCGCATCCGATAGGTGTCCCCCTCGTTGTCAGCGGTGAGCGACCCGTCGCGGTTGTCGCGCACATTGCCACTGATGTGGGCGCTCTGTGTACCCTTCAGGTTGCCCTCGATATCCAGCGAGAACAAGCATTTTTCTTTGGTGTCGGCACCCATCTTATAATAGTTGCCAACGAAATTGACCTCATGCGCGCCGCCGTCAGTGGTTCGTTCATGCCAGTTATAGACCACATTATTAAAGATGTCGAGTCGCCCGGCATATTCTCCGTTGGCATCCGTACCGCCGCCCATTGACCAGTTGCGTCCCTCGCAGTGTGCAAGCAGGTTGTGGTGAAACGAGCCGATATCGCCTCCGATGGTAGCCGCATAGCCGTGGTTGGTGCCAGCCGGGTAGTTGCGGTGCCCGGCTATGCCCAGTGCCTCGCTAATCATCGACCGTTGGAAAGAGATATTCTTTGAGCCACGGCTGGAGAAAGTCTCGTCTGTTCCCCACGAGGCAGTCACATGATCCAGGATGGTATGGTCGGAATAGACGGTGCCGATGGCATTTCCGGTTTCATCGCTGGTGCCCAGTCCTCTCCTTGCCCGGAGGAAGCGCACGATATTATCAGAGCCCACCCCGATATCGGCGTGCTTGATGCAGATGCCTTTTCCCGGTGCCGTCTGTGCGGCGATGGTCACTTGGTCGTCCACCCAACAGGTTTTGTATTCCATGTCGATGATGCCCGACACACGGAACAAGACGGTGCGCGGTCCGCTACCGTTGGTCAATGCCCAGCGCAGCGTCCCCTCGCTGCCATCATCATCCAGTTTGGTGACATAGACCACACGGCCTCCACGTCCGCCACGTGCGAACCGTCCGTAGCCCTCCGCCCCGGGGAACGCGAGATGACGAGGTTGAAACGACCACACGTCGCCCATGGTGATATTGCCATCTGCATCTTCGCGGTCGATGCGCCAGTAGTAGGTATGGATATTGCTCAGGATTCCGGGTTCGTAATCGGTTTCCGTGCCCAAAACGGCCAGTGCATTGGCGGGCAAGGCATTGGCGATAGCGGTGGAGTCGGTGCCCAGATGGAAATACTGCTTGACGGTTTTCCCGTCGCGTGCAGCCTTCCACCTCAGGACAGGCGACGAACTGTCCATGTCGGCATGCACATCGCCATTGGCAGGTATGGGGTCGGTAGCCATGGCCGAGACCTCACGCCGATCTGTATCGGGAGTTGTTTCAGAATAGTCGTGTATGGGAGTCAGCTCGCCACTCTGCCACCGGCAAGCGCCAGGAATGAGTTTTGCGTTTTCGTTGAGCAGAGCCAGGAAATCGTCGGTCTGCATCTGACTAAGCGTCATCAGTTCACAACCCGACGTTGTGCCGAAGTCTTGTGCTGGCCATACGGCATCGTTTCCTGCATCAGCGGTGAAGAAACAGTTGCGCACGGTGGAACCGGCAGAGTTGGTCGCCGTCACACCCGCTTTATTGGTTCGTGCGGCATTGATGCCGATGGTGGCCGTGGTGTAGCAGTTTTCGATGACCACCGTGTTATAGTCGCCGTTTCCCACTCGGCCGACGATGCCGCCCATGTCGTTCTTGCCATCGAGCGTGCCACCCACATAGCAGTTTTGGACCTTTGTCGTGCCAAACGTCTGTGCGGCGATGCCTCCACCGTTAGAACCGTAGCCACGTATATTGCTGTCTGTGACATAGCAGTTGATGATGCGTGAGTCGATAACGCGGGCAGCAATGCCAGCGAAATAGGCATTAGCCTGAACAAACTCGTCGATGATGCCCAGATTGCAGACTTCGGCATTCTCCAGTACCCTGAACAGCGCCAGATAGTTGGCCGCCCCTTGTAGATAGACACCGCTGATGGTATGTCCGCCACCGTCGAACACGCCTTGGAATGCTTGATACTCCGTATCACTGGAAAAGGTGCCAATCATCGGTGTTAGCGGAAAGGCGGAGCCACTCTGCAGCGTCTCCAATTCCCGTTGGTTCACCTGTTCGTTGATGACGATGTCGTTTGTCAGCAGGAAGTAGCACCCGCGGCTGAAATTTGGAATGGTGTTGACATCCTGGGCCAGTTTGGCCAGTTCATCGGCATTGCTGATGAGATAAGGGTTCTCTTTGCTGCCGTCGCCTCCGGCGTATGTTGCTGACTGTGCCATGATGGTGGTGGCAGAGGCAAAGAAAAGTGCGGTGAGTAGGGATTTGAAGTACATGATTTAGGATTAAAGGGAAGTAAAACGGGGAGTTAGAGGGACAATAGCTATTTTGAAGGGCCGTTAAGAGCTGTGAAAGGAGATAAGTAGCATTTGGCTTAACTACTTATCTCCTTATCACTTACCTGCAGCGCATAATTACTGAGCAATGTATTTCTTGCCGTTCATGATGTAAATCTGACCGCTGACAGGAGCGGAGATGCGCTGACCGGAGATGTTATACATCACATTGTCCTTCACCTGCTGGATGGTGACATTGGTGATAGCAGAGGAACTGCCTACGACACCCTCAAGGGTGAAGTTGTCGAAACTCATGGCCTTGGCACTGTCTTTGTTGAAGTCCACATTGGCGATGACACGGTAAGTGCCAGCTGTCAGCACAAGGTCGCCAAGGGGAGTCGATGTGCCTACACCATCCTCAAAACCGGGATAGTACTGGATGGCTTGATAGTTGATGGCATTGCCGTCGGCATCTTTCTTCTCGAAAAGGAATGACACGTCATCCTTAGTGATGCGGCAATAACTGCCAGCGCCCCACTGCTCGTTGTTGTATCCACCTGTCTTGGTCACCCAGGTAGAGTTGTACAGCTCGGTATCGCCCTGCATGATGCGGATGCGGTAGGAGGGGTTCTGCTCCACCAACAAGTCGAAGTCGATGGCATTGACAGTGAAGGTCTTGCCTTCTGCCACGGTCAGGTCGAAACCGAAAGCCCAGTTCTCTGAGCCCAAGGTCTCATTCTTGTGGCGCTTCAGCGAACCGTCATAGTCTGCGCAGTTCAGTTTCCACACATAGTCGCAGTCGATGTTCTTGACTCCCTGGTGGCATACCTGCTTGATCTCGTAGCCGCCCTCCTGCGTCTCGTCCTTGACAATGGTGGACTCGATCTCAGCGGTCTGGAAGAACTTGGCGGTCAAGCCATCGACACTCTTGTTGAACTTGTCAACCGTCTCGATGTAGTTCCATGTGTCGTAAATCACGGTACCGTCTTCAGCGGTGAAGGTAGGACGTGCGATACCCACGATATCACCTGCACCAACAGGAGAACCACCCTCTACAGTGCCCTCGATGGTGAAGTTGTCGAAACTCATGGCCTTGGCACTGTCTTTGTTGAAGTCCACATCGGCGATGACACGGTAAGTGCCGGCTGTCAGCACAAGGTCGCCAAGGGGAGTCGAAGTGCCTACACCATCCTCAAAACCGGGATAGTACTGGATGGCTTGATAGTTGATGGCATTGCCGTCGGCATCTTTCTTCTCGAAAAGGAATGACACGTCATCCTTAGTGATGCGGCAATAACTGCCAGCGCCCCACTGCTCGTTGTTGTATCCACCTGTCTTGGTCACCCAGGTAGAGTTGTACAGCTCGGTATCGCCCTGCATGATGCGGATGCGGTAGGAGGGGTTCTGCTCCACCAACAAGTCGAAGTCGATGGCATTGACAGTGAAGGTCTTGCCTTCTGCCACGGTCAGGTCGAAACCGAAAGCCCAGTTCTCTGAGCCCAAGGTCTCATTCTTGTGGCGCTTCAGCGAACCGTCATAGTCTGCGCAGTTCAGTTTCCACACATAGTCGCAGTCGATGTTCTTGACTCCCTGGTGGCATACCTGCTTGATCTCGTAGCCGCCCTCCTGCGTCTCGTCCTTGACAATGGTGGACTCGATCTCAGCGGTCTGGAAGAACTTGGCGGTCAAGCCATCGACACTCTTGTTGAACTTGTCAACCGTCTCGATGTAGTTCCATGTGTCGTAAATCACGGTACCGTCTTCAGCGGTGAAGGTAGGACGTGCGATACCTACAGAGACATCCTGAGCCATTGTTGAACCAGCCATCAGGACAACTGTAGCGAAAAGAGTAATTTTTTTCATCATGTTGCTAATGTTTTTGTTAATTGTGTTTGATTTATGTTGTTATTCTATTTGTTGAGAAGTCAAGAAGTTAAGTAGTTACCGTTTCGCTCAACTTCTTTAACTACTTAACTTCTTAACATCATCCGACGTCAATTTGAATTCCGCACATAGGGGTTATAGCCGGGATTCTGGCCGAACTCCTCAGCATTCTGCAGTTTGTCGAGGAAGGTGTTGGGAATGGGCCACAAATTATTGTGCTCATCCACCACATCGTTGCCGTCCCAAGCGGGGTTGTGCTGACGGATGTAGTTCACCAACTTACCCGTGCGTTTCAGGTCGAACCAGCGCAGCCACTCACCGCAGAGTTCACGGGCGCGCTCTTCGAGAATCCATTCGATGGTCATCTGGTTAGCACTGACTTGTGCATCACGGAGCGAGTAATTTGGTTTTACGACACGCTGATTGCGTATCTCGCTGTTGATGATCTGTGCAGCAGCAGTCTGATTGCCAAGTCCGATTTGTGCCTCGGCAGCAATGAGCGGCATCTCAGCATAGCGGATGACAGGCACATCGCCAAAGCCTACGTTTCCTGTCGCATCCGCCAACAGAATCGTTCCATTGGGATCACCGTCCCAAATGCGATACTTATTGAAACGTGGGAACGAAGAGGCAATAAATACGCTCGACTTCGGGTCCGTGGTCTGACGGATTTTGCAACCGCCCTGTGCGTTCACGTTCTCGCTCTCATAGATGTCATCAATACCCACCAATGCGATACCTTGCTCGGCGGCAGCCTCTTTGTCACCATCAGTCACATGCTTTTTGGTGAAGCGCAGCACCGTTTCGCCGTTATTGACCGTCTTACCAACCAGGTTCTCCTTGGCATTGTAGTTCTGGGCCATCACGTCAGTCCATTTGTAGGAGCCACGCGGGTTGCTCTCGGGGAAGTCTTCCTGGAAGAGCACGTCATACCGCAGATCCCAATCCTCCCAAAGGTTGAGGAAGTAATAAGTAGGCATGAGCAGCACGCTCTCCTTCGGATACTCCCATGCCGTGGCGGAGCTGGTAATGCCGGCGCGTGTGAGCAGACGCGGTGCCCAATAGAGGTGCAGACGGTTGGGGTTCTTGGGGTTGGGGTTGAGCGAGGAGTTCTCGGAATGGGTGACCACCCACAGGAACTCGGTGTTGTTCTTGTTGTTCTTGGCCTGCCAGATTTCATCGTAGGTGTCATACAGTTTGATGCCCAGCGACGATTTGTTGTCCATGACATATTTGGCTGCATCGTATGCCTTCTGGTAGAAAGCTTTCTGTGCATCACTGCCAGCCTCCTCGTATTGTGCGCGTGCCAGATAAGCACGAGCCAGGATGCCGTAGGCAGCCTTTTTCGTCGCACGTCCTACGTCGCCCTTGTAAGGTGTGACTGGTAAGAGTTGTGTTGCTTTCTCCGCATCAGGAATGATGAGCTCGTCGTAGATGACCTTGCGGTCAGTACGGACAGCAGTGAAAGTAGGCTCACCCGTGCCCTTGGTTCGCATCTCAATATCTCCAAACCACTCCACGAGCCACCAGTAAGCGTATGCGCGTGTGAATCTCGCCTCGCCCTCGAAGTCATTGCGTGTGGCTTCACTCAGGTTCTTGGTGTCGGGCAGATAGTCGAGCACGGTGTTGGCCAGATTGACATTGTCATAAACACGGTTCCATGCTCCAGCCACCTGACCACGGTCGCCTTGCAGATTGACAAATCGAGTGAGCTGCATACCATATTCATTCTTCTCGGGGATATTGGCCCAGATGTCGCCGGCTCCCTCGAAATAGAGCACGGGGTCCTCTCGTCCATAATATTTCCACTTGAAGTTATAGTACATTTGGTTGACCAGACCTTCTATGCCTTGCTCTGTGGCAAACACGGCGTTGGCACCCTCTCCCGACGGGTTGAACTCGTCAAGGTCGCATGACGTAAGACCTAACGTGCAGGTGCCCAGGAGCATTGCTCCGATGATATATTGATTGAAAAGTTTCATATTTCCTGCTTAATTAAAAGTTAACATTCAGTCCTACAGTCACGCTACGCTGCTGGCCTTCTGGGTCCCAATGCTTCATCCAGTCTTCCTTGACGAAGTAGAAGGGGTTGTTGACCGTAGCATAGATACGCACACTCTGCAATGAAAGTGCTTTAAGGGCGCTCTTTGGTAAGGTATAGCCCAGGGCGATGCGCTTCACCTTGATGAACGACTGCTCGCAGTAGCCCAATGACTGGTAGCCTACATAGTCAAACAATTTGCGGTTGAGCATCAGTCCCGGCAGCGACGCGCCTTCGTTGGAGTTTGCCACCCAATAGTCCATGTTGGTGTACATGCCACCGGTGGACGGGTCGAAGTTGGCCAATGGGTTCTCCCCCCAGTGTCCCCATCGTGCATAGAAGTAGATGTTGAAATCCCAGTTCTTAAAACGGAGGTCGTTGTTGAAACCAGCGAACCACTTCGGCGACTGCGAACCGATATAGTCGATATCCTTATTCTGGTCGATGACTTTGTCGCCGTCCAAATCGGCCACTTTGACATCACCAGGCAGGAAGGGCTGCGTCTTATCCGCATCCTTGAAATAGGTGGCAGCCTCAGCCGCCTCATCTGACGACCAAATGCCCAGGTACTGGAAAGTCCTGTACGACTTGATGGGATGACCGATCATCAATGTAGAGTTCTCTTTCTCCGACCCTAACTGGATGTCAGTGCCGTCAACAAGGTCCACAATCTTCTCCCGGTTGGCAGAGAACGAGAGGGTGGAGTTCCACTGGAAGTTCTTCTTCACGATGTTGCGTGAGTTGATGGTGACCTCGAAACCGCGGTTCTGTGTAGAGCCGATGTTGGTGAAGGTGGCGAATTTGCCATCGTTACCTGATGAGGTGGGCAGAGAACGCTTCAGGATGAGGTCAGTGGTCTTGGTATTGTAGTAGTCGAATGTGACGTTGACACGGTTGTTGAACAACAACATATCGAAACCGAAATCGATGGTCTTCGACCTTTCCCATTTGGTATTCAGGTTACCAATCAGGTCATTCACACCAATAAGATATCGGTTGGCAGCCGTATCCTGGAAACCAAAGCTCCAGTTGGCAAAAGTGACACCCGATTCCGTACCATACACGGGGATACCAGAGTTACCCGTCACACCGTAGGTCAGACGGAATTTCAGATCATCGAGCCAGGAGTGTGCGCTTGCCATGAACGGCTCATCGCTGATACGCCATGCGACAGCAGCCGAGGGGAAAGTGTCCCATTTGTGGCCAGAGGCCAGCACAGAAGCGCCGTCGCGTCTCAACGATGCGGTGAAGAGGTAGCGGCTCATCCAGTCGTAACTGATACGTCCTGCGTAGGAGAAGTTCTGCTGTTGGGTGTAGTTGCTGTCGTGGATGGAATGTCCTTCGCCACCATCGTTGCTGGCAAGGTTCCACCACAGGTTAGATGCCAGTGTCTGACCGATAGATGTGGCCGAGAGTTCATCGCCCGTCTTCTTGTTCCATGTGGTGAGCAGGGTGAGACTGAGGTGGTGGTCTTCGGGCAGCATGACGAAGTTGTAGGTCAAGACGTTGTTCCACTCAATGTAAAGGCTCGAAGACTTCGTCATCGAGGCAGTCGATTGTTTTGTGCCTGCGCTGATGACAGATGCGGAGAGCGCGTCGGCATAGTCGCCAACAGTAGAGTTGACGATATGTGTGTTGGCCTGTGTGCGGAAATTCAGACCTGCGATGGGATGGATGTCCAAATAGCCGTTGGCCACCACGTTGGTGCCATAGTTCTCTCGGGCATAAAGGTAGTCGCCCAAAGTATTAATGAGCGGGTTGACATAGCCGGTGGCCTCAAGCGGACGCTCCACCATCTCTTTGCCGATGTTGTAGGTGTCTGTCAAGTCGTCATAGATGCCGTAGGGTGAACCCAACTGCATACCTGTGGTAGGTGTGCTTTGGTAGGGAGAGGCTTCGCTGCGGTTGTGGGTCAGCTGGAAGTTGACGCCGGCGTCAATCCACTTGTGAACCTTGTGGTCGATGTTGGCACGCAGTGTATAACGGTCGGTGCCGCCACTCTTCTTCCACTTGTTGCCATCGTTGGCATAACCGACGCTGAAGCGAGCTGTGGTCTTCTCGTTACCACCGGAGAGTGTGACGGTATGGCGGTTGCTCCAGGTGACCGATTTCTGCAACTCCTCGTCGAAGTCGGTCCATACATTGGCACGATAGGCTGCATAGGCTGCGGGGCTGCCGAAGAGGTTGAGGTCGTCGGCCGTGCTGTTCCACTGTCCGGCGTTGGCAGCAGACAGACGACGGGCATCGTAATAGTTCTGACCTGAACGATAGTCGGGATGCTCCTCGCGGAAGGCACCGGTGACATAGCCGTTATACGACACCTGCATCTTGCCGGCCTGTGCTTTCTTGGTGGTGATGATGATAACACCGTTGGCACCCTGAGAACCATAGATGGCAGTGGAGGATGCGTCTTTCAGCACGTCGATGGTCTCGATATCATCGGGGTTGAGGTCGCCCATCGAACCGCCCTGTACACCATCGATGATAACCAGCGGGGCATTGTTACCATTGATGGAGCGGTTGCCACGGATGCGGAGCTCCGAACCGTTCACGTCAAGACCAGTGATACGTCCTTGCAATGCCGTGGCCACGCTGCTGGTCGGTGCTTGCAGGATGACATCGCTCTTGACCTGTGCCACCGAACCTGTCACATCACGTTTCCTGACCGTACCGAAACCGATGACCACAACTTCATCCAGGCCCTGTGTGTCAGGCTCCATCGTAATGTTCATCGTTGAGCCACTGACCTGCACGATCTTGTTTTTGTAGCCCATGTAAGAAAATTCAAGGCTGTGTTTGCCACTGGGTAAGCTAATCGAGAAGTTTCCATCAATGTCGGAAATGGTTCCTCCCAATGCATCATTACCTGCCACCTTAATGGTGACACCAATCATCGGCTCTCCGAGCTCGTCAATGATATGACCCTTGACGGTAATGCTCTGAGCCATGGCGGCTGGCGGGTTTGGTGACGTACCGGTGCCTGCTGAGGCTGAGGCTGGTACGAACAGCAAAGCCGACAAGCCGATTGCCAACGCCGCCTTTTGCAGGCCGTTGACCAGATGCTTTTCTGATAAATGTTTCATTGAGTTCGTAGTTATTAAATCTAGGTAAATAAATATGATTCTATCTTCGAGTATTCTCAACTTGCAAAATTGAGTTATATAAAACGACGTTTTGATAGATAAAATGTAACCACCTTTTTAGTATGGTTTTCAAGAAAATGAAAAAAATGACAACTCACTACCTTAAAGCTATATAAAACTGATTCAAGTTCGTTTTTTTCATGACGCCGTTCTTAACCCAACTTTGACGTAAAAAAGAGTTTTTCATCTTTTTCTACATGCTGCTG
>CAMNIN010000036.1 GCA_946540735.1 uncultured Prevotellaceae bacterium
AACAAAAGCAAATCCACCCGAATGGCTATGCTTACTTAGGTGCTGAGTAATTACCTTAATCAATAATGACTCTGCACACCCATTTTTCTTTTTACATTCATCGGTTTTTTTCGCTCGGCATCCATAGGGTAACGCTTGGCTTGCCCCGGACAGACCTGCCTCAGACCAGGATTTTCAACCTTCGGAACGGGACAATCTCCGAAGGGGCCATCCATTCCGCCAACTGCTCATCAGAATAGAACTGTTGCACATTACTGATATCCTTACGCATCCCTTCGGTGATAAAATGCCTAAAGGTGTCGAGCATGTCGAGTTGCGACAGTGCGGAGTTATGGGTCTGCTGCTCATACAACGTGCCGCTTACGCCTGCGTTGGAAGTTTTCCCTTGCAAGGCGCCAGTCACGCCAGAGATGTCCTCCATGAATCCCAGTTGGGTCTGCAGAAGCTCGTTGATACCCACATTGACTGCATTGGCCGACACTTGCTGCGGAAGAGCTGATCCATTACGGGTCCTCACTGGGATGACGCCATTGAACCGGGCCCATTCTTCGGCCACATCACTCAGTGAATAACCGTCGGGGATGCTTTCCTCCGGAACGAGGAGCACGCCTTTGGCAGATGAGCGCATCACCCAGTCATACAATGTGATCAGACGGTTGGTGTAACGCTGCTGGTCGATGATGTCGGCTACAAATGAGTGCACCTCTCCGTCAATAAACGGATATGCCTTGAACGTGAAAGGATGGCTTTGATGAGCATAGGGGGTGATTCCTTCGGCCAGCACATCGCCAAAAGGAGTCAGGTAATAATAATGCCACTCCTCCACGATACGCCACTGCGAGGGCATCTCGCGATCCCCGGCCGACAGCTCGTCTTTCCAGACCAACTGGCCCTGCGCGCGGTCATGACAGAGCCATCCCTGACGCCGCTCTTTGAGCCACACTTCTATCACACGGCAGGAACGGGGACTTGCCGGAAAGAAAAAGTCTTTGGGTCCTTCATTCAGCATTCCGAAATCGGAGAGCATCTGGTCTATACGCTGCTGATATCCTTCGGCTGCGTAGATGCGTTGGAGACTTAGAACCTCTGAGGGCGCATGTGCGAATTCTGCGCAGAGCATGTCAAAAGGCATGTCGTGGATCTCGCCCACACAGTCGGTGTTCCATCCCCGGCAATCACTCATGCCCGTGTCGAGGAAAAAATAATCGAGAGGCACATTGTCGGTCCAACAATCATAACGGCCGCGGCGCCAGCCGAAAGACTTGCGTTGAACGACCATCCCGGAGATCAGAAACTCCTCAAGAGCCCTGACATTCATCTCGTCGAGACAGTTGATGCTGCCGACATCATCAAGAATGGCCGCCATCTGCTTCGCCGCTTCTTTCTTGTGGCAGCGTGGCTTCAAGCCGATACCTTCCGAACGATAGAGACCGAGCACTTGCTTCACCAAGCGACGGATCAGATTGTTTTTCAGGGGTTCACTGCCATAACTCCGGATGTATTGCTCCTCTCGCATCCATTTTCCATCAACGTTTACAGGATCACCCCACTGGTCTCCATAACAATACCGCTTGCACCTGGCCCTTTCCTGACGAAAAGCAGACATGCTTTCCCAATAATTCCTTGCTGCGGATAGCAAAGAGATATTACTCCTGAAATCCATCATCTTTTTTTGGTGCAAAGATAAACAAGAATCCGTCAGACAAATGGTCATTTTAATCAATTCAAGTCTTTTTCTTTCCATTGTGACATGAAAAAAAGAAAATCACGTATCACATTGTAAGTGATAACTTTACAAACTGTCAGAAATCGTCGCTGTTGTGTTTACATTTAGGCGAATTTAACATTTATTTACTCCGAATTGCTTTTTATTTAAGTATTTTTGCATTGCAGTTAACGCTGATGGATGCAGAGCCATACTCTCACAATTAGAAACTCCTAAATTTTAACATTTTGGTACACATCGGAGAATTAATCAAACAGACCTTAAAGCAGAGGCGCAAATCGGTGGTATGGTTTGCCGGTGAGTTGTCTTGCAGCCGTACAAATGTCTACAAGATATTCTCGAAGCAATCCATTGACAGTTATGATCTATTGAGAATCTCGAAGATACTTGACTTCGACTTTTTTGAGGTTTACAGCAAGGAACTGCGGAAAAATCAATAAGAGCATATCACAAAGAGATTTCAAGCATCCATTTTCATGGATGCTTGTTTTTTTTCTCAAAAATGTTGCAGGGTCAATGATGTTTTTGTAATTTTGCGTATTGAAAACAAATTGACTGGAAATGTACTTACGAAGACTATTTTCTATCCTTCTTTTCGTATCGGCACTGGTGAGTTGCACAGAAAAGGAAGTCATCGGCGTGGATCAGGTGGAGTTCCGCGATTCCATAGTCTATCTCAACGGAAATCCCTACACAGGCATCGTGTGGGGAAACGATAGCCTTTGGCAGCTTACTGTCGAGAACGGGCAGATGACGGCCTTCACCCTCTACCACCAGAATGGAGAGACTGCCTTTTCCATGACATCGCCTGCCGACACCCTACAGGCTTTCGACGAAACAGGAGCCTCACTGCCTATCGACAGCTTCGCCGTGAGATACAAGAATCTTGCGGATGAGATTCCTGCTCTGATCAAACGCATCCACGGGGAGACCGAAGAACCATAAAACCAGAATCCAATGAAAAAAGCATTCATCATCATCTTCGTTCTGATGTTGGTCGGCGGGGGAACAGGATATTATTTCTACGACAAGGAACAAAAGCGCATCGCTGCAGAGAAAGCCACTCACGACTCGCTGCGAAAGGCTCGTGAACTCAACAACGCACGACTGGCCGCCATGGAGAAAGCACACCGTGACTCGCTGGCCGAATATGAGAAAACCCACTCTCCGGAGGTGATCAGGAGGATTGTGGAGAAAATGATTTCAGAGGAAATGATGAGCGGCCGCAACCGCATCAACGGCAGCAACTGGTCGGAGCGCATCTGCATCCTGCGTGAGCAATGCGACAACGTGCTTGCCTATAGCGACGAGAAGGCTGACTCTATCTTCCGCTCTTTCAGCTTCAAAGGGCTGATGGGGAAAGATATACACGTCTATTCCGACAGCATCACACACATCTACTACATCGCTCCCGAATCGGCCTACGCCGACGTGCTCTTTGATATCGGCAGTGAATACCCCAGCCAAAAGGTGATCTACAAGCTGGCGTTCGAAAATGAAAGATGGGTATTCGACGATTTCACATTCGAATACCCAGATGGGGATATGGTCACCGAATCCGATGAGATGAACTGGTTTCTGAAAGAATACGGAGGCTTAAGCGATGACAGTGATGACAGCGATGAAACCAAAGCCAAGGTCAAAGCCAAACCTAAAGACAAAGAGCCTTAACTATTCTTGACCACGATCACTTCTGCCTGGCGGAGAAGACGATCCTTGCGGTAGAAACCGTCACGCACGATGCGGAGCACTTTGCCATCCGCTTTCTCCTCATCGGGCTCCGTACCTACAATCTTGGCTTTTGTGGCGTCAAAATCGTCTTCGGGGAAACTCACCCTGAAAGCACCGTAATGCTCAAGCACTTCGATGAGCTTGGTCTTGGCAGTGAGCATCCTGGCGATGGCACTGGTGGATATCTTGCTCTGATCGAGGCCACGCTCATGGATGGTGGCTTCAGCCCACTCAAACGCCTCCAGCACCTGCAGGAAATCCTTGCAGATCTCGCTCACCTGATTGTCGCTCGACTGTTCCTGGGTGGAAATCCAGTTGTTGAGATGGATATTCTCGTCGTACAGCCCTTTGATCTCTTCTCTTATTTCATCAAACTTGCTCATAATACTTCCGTTTAAATAGACATCATTTGACGATCAACTGCTCGCCGATTTCCAATTGATCACTGGCCTTGCGACCATTCATCTTGGCGATATCCACATCCTTGATCTTACCCTTGTAGAGCTTTTGGGAGATCTTCCACCAAGAGTCACCTTTCTGCACGGTGTAAATCTTCTTACCGTCCTTCAGGGCCACTTTGTCTGAGGGGGCAGTGATGTCATCCTTCACCTCGCTGGCCTCAGCTGCTTTCTCCGCAGAAGGCTCGGCAGTGACCTCGGCTGTCTTCACACCTTCCTTGCTCTCCGCCTTCAGGTCGGCAGTGGCTACCGCTGGCTTCTTCTGGCCGACTGCGTTGTCTCTCATTGAGGCAATGGAGTCTTCCAGAAGCGCGATGCGCTCCTTGTCGGCTGTAGGTGAAGTGCCCTTGGTGAGAAACAGGAAAGCAAAAAGAGCGGCGGCCACCATTGCGCCAATGGCAACGGGCTTCCATACCGTCGACTTCGCTTTACTGTCCTGCTCAATCTTGTCGAGCAAGCGGAAAACTTTCAGATTGCTGCCACAATCAGGACATCTGACATCTCCCTGATGATAGTCAGGGATATCTTTGCGCCCGCATACCGGGCATCTTGTACTATCTGTCATTTCTTTCTATAAAAAATAAGGGCTAAAATGCCATTTCCAAAAATCGCCCCAAAGATACGATTTTTTTTTCATACATTGAGGTTTTTTGCAAAAAATATTTACGCTAAGTGCTTGAAATCTAATTTTTCACCTCAAAATCAGGGTTCTGAAATGACAAAGTGCGTTTCGGATCCCTGATGGTCTGCACACGTGACAAAAAAAGCAGCACCGAAGTGCTGCACGAAAATAGGAGTCCCGTATGCCCCAAACCGGAAGGACATCACAAGTATACTACGATCTAAATTCCAAATGTAAAGTATTCACAAACCGTCGACTGAGTTAATCCCAGTTGGCTTCTCCGGAGATATTCCGCACATTGAAGGACGGGTCGGAGAGGAAATCTCCACTCACCGGCATCGTCTGGATATAATCCGTGGATGTGGGTCCTGTAATACCACCAGAAATGGTGTTCGTACCCGCGAGTATCGCATACTCAGTATCAAGCAGAGTATAAACCTCAGTGATCGGTTGCTGGTATTTTTTCATAATAACAAATGATAAGTGACAATTGATGAATGAATGAATTCGAAATTCACCATATCACATGGTGACAGGAAAGCCCTCTATCAAGCCAAACGTAGGTATAAACGCCGGCCTATGCGGACTTTTACGCTCGCAAAATTAAATAATTGTATTTAATACAGCAAATATTTTTCAAGAAAAATGCACCGAATGAACAAAAATCGGGGAAAAATCCGCAAAAATTCACTTTTTCCGGCATCCCGAACCATCAAAACAATGCGTACAGATGCGGCATTTCGGCATTCCTATGCTCTCCACCAGATTGGAGATGGTGTTGAATTTCAATGTGGTGATTCCGAGTTGTCGGGCGATTTCCTTCACCATCCGCTCATACTCGGGTGTGCCGGCGGTGGCGTACAGGTCGAGGTGACGGTCGGGGGCTCCCTCAAACTGCTGGATGATACGACGTGTGATGAGCTCCAAGTCACTTTTCGAACTGGTGAAATTGATAAACGGACAGCCGTAGACGAGAGGCGGGCAGGAGATGCGGGCGTGAACTTCCTTGGCGCCATACCCGAAGAACATGCGCACATTGTCACGCAACTGGGTTCCCCTGACGATGGAATCATCACAGAACACCACCCGCTGCCCTGTCAGGATGGCTCGGTTGGGGATGAGCTTCATCTTGGCCACAAGGTCACGTCTCGACTGGTTGCCGGGAGTAAAGCTCCGGGGCCACGTCGGGGTGTATTTCAATACGCCGCGGCGATAAGGCACACCATGGCCTTCTGCATAGCCGACGGCCATGCCGACACCTGAATCGGGCACGCCGCAGACGATGTCGACTTCCGTATCGTCGTCCTTTCCCATCAGAAAACCGTTGTGCTCTCTCATGGCTTCCACATTGATGCCATTATAGGCACTGGTGGGGAAACCGTAATATACCCAGAGGAACGAACAGATCTGCTCTTCTTGCTCGGGCTGCTTCAGCACCTCATATCCTTCAGCTCTGAGCTTCACGATCTCACCGGGACCAAGGTCATGCACTGGATCATAGTCGAGATTGGGGAAACTGGACGTCTCACTGGTTGCAGCATACGCCCCGTCTTTCTTGCCGATGGCGATGGGTGTCCGTCCATACTTGTCGCGGGCGGCGATAATGCCATCCTCGGTGAGGATAAGCATCGAACATGAGCCGTCGACTTGATCGTATACTTTCTGGATACCCTCCAGGAACGTCGACCCCATATTGATGAGCAGGGCCACAAGCTCTGTCTGATTGATCTTGTTGGCTGACATCTCGCTGAAGTGCATCTTCTGAGCAAGCAACTGATCGGCGATCTCACGCTGATTGTTGATCTTCGCCACAGTGACGACAGCATAACGGCCAAGATGAGAGTTGACGATAATAGGCTGTGGATCGGTGTCGCTGATCACGCCGATGCCCTGATTGCCATGAAACTGGTCGAGTTCGTCCTCAAACTTGGAGCGGAAATAATCTCTTTCAAGACTATGGATGCTACGGCTGAAACCTCTCTCAGGGTCAAAAGTCGCCATACCTGCACGGCGTGTGCCGAGGTGTGAGTTGTAGTCTGTACCATAAAACAAGTCGTTGACGCAATCGACAGTCGAGATTGTACCGAAAAAACCTCCCATAGTGTGAATGAAAAATACTTTGTACCTTAAAAATGCTGTATTGTGGTTGCAAAGTTAGCACATTACAACCGCAAAACAAAACGAAGAGACATTTTTTTTTGCCTTTTTCCTCCATTTCATAACTCAAATCAAGCGGGCCGCTCCTTGGCTTATCCGTTGGCGGATGGTAGAAGATGAGCCATTTCGAGCACCTCGGTGAGCAAGAAAGCCCGATGGCAGTCGAGACAGGCGAGATGCTCGTTCACCCAAGGGGTGTTGCCAAGCTTCTGCGTATGGCCGAAAATCTGGTAAATCCCCGGGAGGGGGACTTCTTTGGACATCTCGGAATAGTCGGCCCAGAGCGGTCCGCCCACAAGGGCTCCCCCACCCCGGCACCATCCGATATCAGCCAGTGCGATGATTCCTTCTGGGGTATCCAGCAGTGCGTTGAGAGATTCCGCAGTGGGCTCCCCGACGAGCGACTCATACTTATGCAACCACCCTGAAGCCACTCCCGCATGGGTAAGCAAGCAATGGACGCCTCCGCATTCGGCTTCAAAAGCAAGCGTGAAAAGGTCTTTGTTGGCTTCCATCATCTCATAGATCTGGGGCCGCATCATACTGTTGTAACGGGTGCCTCCGGCCATCCGCCTGAAGGGCGTCGACTTGTAGTGCATGTCGTGGTTGCCGATGAGCAAAGTCGTGGTGGAACGGTGGCTCCTGGCGAAATCCACAATCTCCTTCATCACATCGAATGCCTCCTCGGGAAAGATGCCCTCGTGGGGATAAGGGTCGACATAGTCTCCTAAAAACACCACGTGGGCATACGGCGTGTCGTTCACCGCATCACGCCAGAAACCACGTCCATGGACATCGGGGATGATCAAAAGGTCGTTTTCTCGATTAAAATTCATCATGTCTGTCACTTTTTTTCTTCAAAAGCACACTATCTGCGTGCAAACTTAATAAAAAATATCAATTTTTTTTGCCAAACAGAGGGCATTTCACGAAAAATTCGTAAATTTGGCACGTTGCGGCCTTCCTGTCTATGCTGATAGAATCGGGAAAAGCATGCAATCTACCACCATCCAACAACTTTTTTAATCTTTACAGCGATGAATGATTTTGAAGAGATCCTGAAAAAAATGAAAGAGGGCCTTGGCCAAATGGCTGAAGACGCCCAGAAAAAGTACAATGACCTCGTGGAATATCTCGACACCCATGACGCAGAACAGATCAAGGGCGATTTCAAGAAAATGGCTGGAGAAGCTGCCTCATCGGCCAAGGAGGAGATCAATGAGATGGACGTGAAAGAGAAGCTCAGCGACATGCGCGAGTCTGTGGAAGAAGGCATCGGCAAAGCCAAGGACAAGATCGAGGAGATGAAGAAAGACTATGAGGCGGGAAAATACGACGAGAAAATCGACGAAGCCCGCAAGAACCTGGAGGAAGGCCTCGACAAAGCCAAGGAGATGATGGGCTGCGGACTTGAGACCGTGCAGAAGCAGTGGGAAGAACTAAGGAAGCGTTTCAACATCTAATACCGACAAGCCCATGAGGAAAGCGTTATTCCTATTGAGCTGCTTCGTAGCAGCAGTGTTCCTGCAAGGTTGCGGGAGTCCCGACTCGCCGAGAGACGTGGCCGAGAAATCCCTCGGTTACCTGAAAGACAAGCAATTCGACAAATATGTCGATCTGTTGTATTTCGAAGAGGAAATCAATGGCGACAAGGACCTGCTCAAAGAGAAAAAGGAGTCGATGCAGGAACTGATGCAGAACAAATACAACATGTCGGTGCAGGAAAGGGGCGCCATCAAGGAGTTCAAGTTCCTCAACGAAGAGGTTCAAGACAGCACTGCCGTGGTGAAGATGGAGGTGTCTTTCTCCTCCGGAAAAGTCGACACACAAAAGGTGCGGCTGAAAAAACTTCCCAATGGCAACTGGAAAGTCGATCCCAAAGGAAAATAAGCCGGAATCCCTACCGCCAGACTACGCTCATGACGAGCATACAGCCAAATCCCCCTTGGTGCCACAAGCCCACGGGGGATTTGCGGTCTCAGAAGGGTAACAGGTTGTCGCCTTCCACATCGCAGTGGGTGAAGCCCATTTGCTGTGATTTCTCCTCGGAAAGCACGAAATAGGCGGCATCTCCCTCTGCACATACCTCATTGTGGGCGTTCTCCACCGTCACGTGAATGGTCACCACATTGCGGCGACGGTCCTGGATGCGGGCCCTGACCGTGATCTGCACCTCATCACTGTTGAGGGCTTTGTGGAAACTGACGTTGAGACGGGCCGTCATGCCGGCGGCCTGCAACTTGCGCATCACCACCCATCCGGCGGCCTCGTCGATCAGCGTGCTGATGATACCGCCATGCAACACGCCTACCCATCCTTGGAAATGCTCCTGAGGTCTCCAGAAACAGAGCACGTCGTCTCCATCCTCAAAGAACTCCATGTGAAGGCCGATTGGATTTTCCGGAGCACAACCGAAACAGTCATACCCTTCTTTGTGCAGCCATGGATTCTTAATTCTTCTCATAATTATTATTCATGTTTCGCATTCGCTCAACTTCATTGTAGTTAATAAGTCAAAGAAGTTATAGCTTCACTCGCCCTGAGGGCAAAAGTTAACCCATTACCTTGTTGTTAGTGTACCACACTGCATATTCCTTAAACACCTTAAGCTCCTTAAACTCCCTAAACTCCTTAAACTCCTTAAACTCCTTAACCACTTCAGAAAGTTGAATTATTATAGGTTGATTGTTATTCCACGTCGGCATGAGCATCAGATGGGCGGGACGGCCTTGCCTCAGCACAGGCGCTTGATGGCGAAGGCTGAAGAGCCGTGCTTCAGAACGAGAACTCGAATGTGAGACGTACCCCGTGACGTTTCACACCGGGTAGTCCTGTATAGCTGAGCCTCCTGACATATTCCACCTGAAAGAACTTGAAGATGTTGTGCACTCCAGCATGAAACTCCCAGTAGGGCTCGTTGCTCCGCATGAGGCGGGTGTCGGCTGGAAACTGAAACAGGAAGTCGGAGTCAGCGTTGCCGGCGAGGAAAGGATTGTTCTTGTCGGTGAGACGCCCCATCATGCCCTTCACACCGATCACCTCACGCCACTTCAATCGCTGGAGGAGGGGGATGCGGTTGAATAGCTTGCCGTTGATGTCCCAGTTGATGTCAATGGAGGCATACCTGTCGTTGAGGAACTCCATGTTGTTCATCAGCGAGAATGTGCCTTCCTCAAGGATGTATGAGAGGTTGGCGGCTGGCATGATGAGCAAGGGGAACGGCACTTTGTTCCACTGAGCCCCTGCCTTGAGGCGGATGTCGAACTTACCCCAACTGTTGAGCCAGAAACGCTTGTAGATGCCCACCTCCGTGAAATTATACTTATACTGTCCGCCGAGCAGACCATCGAAACCCATCGTGTGAGAGATGGAGTATTCCGGCGCATCGAAATTGATGGGCACACGGTGCTGTTTGGTGTTGACGTAAGTCCTTCCTGGACAGTAGATGAGACTGAGCGTCATCTCCGTGGTGCGCAACTTATGCACGGGCGATCCATCCGACAACCGGTTGAAGGCAAGCTCTCCGGTGGGCTCGTTGCTTTCCACCTTGGCGTCGAAGATGGTACGGAAACCTCCTTCGGTCTCCCAGTCATATTTCAACTCCTGACGGCGGTAGAAATACATCTGGTCTACTTTCTTCCACCTGAAGGCCGTGAAGACGTTGTCCTTGTCGGTATAGAGAAACTTGTCTGAAGGCGACATCACGTCATAGGCACTGGTGAACGACACTGACTTGATGGGAAATTCCGCAGGCAGATAGTTCTTCTTGTTGAATGAGTAGGTGAACTGCGTGCTGTAATAGTGCTTCTTCGTGTCCTTGCCGTAGGCATAGTATCCTTTCCAGAAGAGGTGGGGATGGAGGGCTGCAGTGGTCTGGCCGCTCAAACGGAAGCGGAGCCCGTCGACGAAGTTCTGCGAAACGAGGGTGTTGATCGGACCGATGTCAAACTTGCTGCGCTTTCCAGGACCGGCGAGTTCGATGTGGTTCTCAATAAGGGCTTTGGCACCGAAGAGGATATACTTGAATCCCTTGATCTGCTTCATGCTCTCGATGAAGTGGTCCATCGACGACTCGCTCTTCGAGAGTTCCACCTCCCTGTTCTCGTTCCAGAAGGCTTCGTCGCGCATCCTCGCCGAAGCATCCACCGTCGTGGCGGCCTTTCCCTTGAACAATTTCTTGGGCAAGGGGTCGAAAGCATAGTCGTGCTGGTAAGTCGACCGGATCACGACGGCCTTGCTGAGGAGTTTCGACACCATCATCTCCACGATCATGTTGTCGGTGCTAAGCACCCATTCCCCATTGTCGAGCTGGGTGTATTCCTGCTCGATCTTGAGATTCTCCACGAAGTTCACTTCACTGCGCTTGGGGATGGTCAGGTTGCATCGCTTCACGTGCAACGAGGAGTCGGCCAGGATATACAATTCGCCCCGGAACCCGAAGTCCTGCTGGTTGTTGGGCGTGAACTGCAGATGATAGCACTGGTCGCGCCCGACATAGACGGTGTCCTCGATGTAGAAGCGGTAGAAGGCCACGGCATCTTTTCCGATAGGACTGGTGAAGGGGTATTGCAGAAGCCTCACCTGGTCATCATAGATATCGACATCGGTGAAGATATCCTTGAGCAGGGTGTTGAGGATATTGCCGGTCTCGATCAGTTGGTTGACTCCTTTGCTGCGCTGCCCGAGCACGATATCCTTCTCGGCTTTCGGTGATTTCCGGTAGACATGCTGCGTGACGGTCTCATCGATCGACAGGGGCAGGATGAGTTTGTTGTTGAATGGGCACAGCTCGACTTGATCAAGCATCCACTGCTGTTTTTTCTGCTGCACGGCCTCCAGCTCATCTGGAGTCACATCGTTGACGGCGAGGGTGATCTTCTGATATTTGTCGTATTTATAGTAGTCGTGATTGCTCAGGTCGGTGCGCTTCTTGGCCTCCACCACCCTTCGCATGAGTTCCACGGCGGGGTTGTCCTTGCGGCTGTATTTGCTTTTCCGCTTCGACTTCACCACCACCTCCTCCAGTTTCTTGGTGTCTGAACGGAGTTCTATGGTGAGGAACGAAGGGGTGCTCTCCTTGATGGTGATGTTCTGGGTCTTGTAGCCCACGGCTTTCACGGTCAGGGTCCAACCATTGTGGCGCTCGATGGAGAACCGACCGTCCTCCATTCCCGCCACGGCCACATGATGACCCTTGTAGATGAGGCTGGCGAAGGGGATGGAGTCGCCCGTCTCACGGTCGACGACGACTCCTGCCAGTTGCGCATGTGCCGGGATGGCTGTCATCAAGAGAAGCAACAGCGGCAAAAGGGATTTGAACGACAAGCGCATACCTTATTAATTACAGATAAAATTTTAGAATGTGGTGCGGATCGTAAACCTGAAGCCCCATTTGTTGGCCGTGGGCAGGTCGAGGTAAGCAAACCGTCTCACATATTCAACGTGTAATAGTTTGAAAATATTATGTATTCCAAAAGAAGCTTCCCAATAAGGGCGCTTGCCATCCATGATGTAGCATCCCTCGGGGAAGAGCATCAGCACCTCACTATTCTGGTTTTCCGCCAGGTAGGGGTTGTTCTTATCAGTTAGCCGCCCCCATAGGCATTTCACGCCGATCCACTCTCTCCACTTCAGCCGGCGGAGCAATGGGATGCGGTTGAAGATCTTGCCGTTGAGGTCCCAGTCGATCATCAGCGAGGCATAACGGTCGTTCAGAAACTCCATGTTGTTGATCAGGTTGAACGTCTGGTCTTCCAGGATGTAGCCGAGGTTGGCCACTGGCATGATCAGCAGGGGATAGGGCACCTTGTTCCACTGTGCGCCAAACTTGAGGCGGACATCTATTTTACCCCAGCTCATGGGCATCCACATGCGTTTGTAGAACTCACCCTCGGTGAAGTTGTAGGCGTATTTTCCTCCCAGCAGTCCCTTGAAGCCCATCGTATGCTGCAACCTGAAGACGGGGGCGTCGAGGTTGAGTGGCCAACGATGCTGCTTGGTGTTGATGAAGGTCTCGCCTGGCGCATAGCGCACTCCGGCGGTGGCTTCCGTATAGCGGAGCGACTGGAGCTTCTGATGGTCGGAGAGCCGCTCGAAGGTGATATTTCCGATGGGTTCCACCCGCTCGGTCTTGGCCTCGGCAAACAGTTTCAGTCCCCATTCCTGCTCATAGTCGAAAGAGATGGCCTGTCGGTTGTAGAGATACATCTTGTCAATCTCTGTCACCTTGAACGACGTGAACATATTGTCCTTGTCGGTCTGGATGAACTTATCGGAGGGCAACGCCACGTCGCGCATCGACTGGATGGTGATGGCTTGCTTCGGAAATTCCCTGGGCAGGTATCCGGGCTTGTTGAGGGCATAGATGACTTCTGCGTCATAGTAGTTCTGCTTCGACACCATTCCCCTCGCCACATATCCTTTCAGGAAGAGGTGGGGGTTGAAGTTGGCCGTCGTCTGCCCACTGGCTCTCAGTCGCCATTTATCATAGAAGTTCTGCGAGATGATGGTGTTCACCGGACCGATGTCCACCTTGCTGGGATGGTCTTTTGAACCGGTGTCCACGAAATTCTCGATCAGGGCTTTTAATCCGAAGATGATATATTTGAAGCCTTTCAGCTGTTCAATATGCTTGATCAGGTTGTCGATGGAGTTCTCACTCTCCGTGAGCTCCACCTGACGGTATTGCTGCCAGAAATCATCGTCGCGCATGTCGGCGTAAGCATCCCTGAGCACGGATTTCTTTCCACGCAAAAGGGGCTTGGCGATCTCATTGAAGTCGAAATCAGTGCGACGGGTTGTCCTGATGACGATGAATTTGGAGAAGAATTTCACCACTTTCAGCTCGGCGATCATATCGTCGACACTGAGCACCCACTCACCGTTGTCGAGCTTGGTGAATTCTTGTATGCACTTGAGATTCTCCACCCAGTTGACGTCGCTGGTCTTGGGGATGGTGAGCTCGCATCTCCTCACCTGATAAGAGGAGTCGGCCATCACATAGAGCTGGCCGCGGAAGCCGAAGTCCTGCTGGTTGTTGGGCGTGAAGTCGAGCAGGAAGCACTTGTCTTGCTCCACGTAGAGCGTGTCGGTGATATAGAACCGGTAAAACTGGATGGCCTCCTTGCCCAGCGGACTGGGAAAGGGGTATTGGAACAACCTCACCTGGTCTTCGTAGATATCGATGTCGGTGAACACGTCATTCAGCACTGAGTTCAGGATATCTCCTGTCTGGAAGAGGTCGTTCACTCCTGTGGAGGTCTGGCCCTTGATGATGCTTTTCTCACTATGCGGACTCTTTCGGTAGAGTTTCTGTGTGACGGTCTCTTCCACCGAGACGGGCAGGATCAGTTTCTCGTTATACTGGCACAACTCCACTTGGTTGAGCAGCCATGAATGCTTTTTGAAGATCTTCCCCTCCATATCCTCCGGCGAGAGGTCGTTCACGCCCAGCGTGATCTTCTGGTAGTTGTTATACTGGTAGTAATCGTGTGTCTTCAGATCGGTGAGTTTCTTCGAAGCGATCACCTTCCGCATGAGCTCCACGGCGGGATTGTTTTTCCTGCTGTATTTCGACGAGCGTTTCTTCTTGATCATGACCTCGTCAAGCCGCTTGGTGTCTGATTTCAACTTCACCACCAAGTGCTGGGGGGTCGAGGAGGTGATGTTGATCACCTGGGGGACATATCCCACCGAACTGATGGTCAGCTTCCAGCCATTATGACGCTCTATGGTGAATTTGCCCTCGCCATCGCTTGAGACGGCCATTTTGTTGCCTCGGTAAATTGCGCTGGCATAAGGTATCGGACCGCCATCGGCTGCATCTATGATTTCTCCCGTGATTTGGGCTCTCGCCCCAACCACAAGCATGATTGTGACTAAAACAAATAGAAAACGTTTCAAAGTTACATCCTGAATTTAAGGCTGCAAAGTTACGCATTTGCCATGAGAAAATGCGATGCAAGCCTTATTTTACCTGTTTTTTTTTATTTTTTTATCACAAAAAAAGCCGATTGTCGGATAAAAGGATTATTTTTGCAACTCGTTATGAGACGACCTCCCTTTTTACCCACATTGATCGGGACTGGGTTCGGAGCCGGCTTCTGGCCCTGGGGACCTGGCACTGCCGGGGCTGTTCTGGCCACCGGGGTCTGGTATGCGATGCATGCATGCCTCACACCCATGACGCTGGTGCTGACGACAGCCTTGCTGATTGTGGTATTCACCCTCCTGGGCACATGGGCCACGGCCAGACTGATGCCTTTCTGGGGTGAGGATCCCAAGCGGGTCGTCGTCGACGAGATGGTCGGCGTGTGGATACCTCTCCTCATAGCCGACGACTGGTGGACCATGCTGCTGGCCTTGCTGCTGTTTCGCTTTTTCGACATCCTCAAGCCATGGGGCATACGACGGCTCGACGAGCGGCATGGGGCTTTCTGGGTCATGGCCGACGACTTGGCGGCGGGTGCCTACTCACTCGTCGTCCTGGGATTGGTGAGAGTCTTTCAACTATCTTTGGCCGGCTGATCATGAGGAAGGTGAAAGAGGAGGTGGTGAGATTCACCAAGGCTCAGGCTTCTGCCATCATCGCCACGGCGATGGACTTCATCGTCTCGCTGTTTCTGTATGAGGTCTGTGGACTCAACTACGTTCTGTCTACCTTCATCGGTGCCATATCCGGCGGCATCGTCAATTGCGTGGTCAACTACCGGTGGGTCTTCGGATCCGACGGACAGCAAAAACGTTATGTGGCGCTGAAATACCTGATTGTTTGGACGGGCAGCATCTTGCTCAATACACTGGGCACTTATCTGCTCACCGAACTTACTGGCACCTTTTTCATCTGGTCGAAAGTTGTTGCCAGCGTGGCCGTGGCGTTCCTGTGGAACTATCAGATGCAGCGCTTGTTCGTCTACCGCAACCGGCATATTTCCGGTGAATAGAAACTATTTTAAGAATCATGGATTATCGCACTTTTATACAGAAAATCATCTACCGCATCATCACGCCTGCTATCCGGGTCATGATACGCATCGGACTGACTCCCAACATCATAACAGCTCTCGGCTTCGTCGGCAACGTGGCTGCCACCTGCATGTTCATACACGCCGCCCTGCTCCTCGGAGAGGGGCACCAGAACAGTGCTTTCAGCTGGATCGCATGGGGAGGGGCTGTCATCATCTTCGCTGGATTGTTCGACATGATCGACGGACGCATGGCGCGCATCGGCAACATGTCGTCTTCATTCGGCGCGCTGTGGGACTCCACACTCGACCGCTACAGCGAGATGGTGTCGCTCTTCGGCATTTTCATGGTGTTCGAGAAGGCGGGATGGCTTTGGACGGGCATCATCACTTTCCTGGCACTCATGGGCTCGGTCATGGTAAGCTACGTGAGGGCTCGTGCCGAGGGACTGCAGATTGAATGCAAGGTGGGACTGATGCAACGGCCTGAACGGGTGGTGGTGACTGCCGTCGTCGCCATCATTGCCGGTATCACCGGCAACCTCTGGTGGCTGGCGGGGGGAATGATCCTGATCGCCGTACTGGCCAACATCACGGCATTGTGGCGATTACTGCATTGTTATCAAGTCCTTAAAAGAAAAGATGCTGGAAAATAAGACAACGTTCAGCGGGAAACCGACTGTCAAGGAAACGATATGGGTGACCGCACTCACCGCCCTTTTTCTGCTCCTGCAATGGCTGGTTGTGGGACTGACACCTCTGCACGTGGCCTTAGTCGGACTGTTTCTCATCCTCTTTTTTTCCTGCAGCACCACACGGCAACTGGCCATGGCACTGCTGCCCTTCGTCATTTTCGCCATCAGCTACGACTGGATGCGGATCTATCCCAACTATCGGATCAACCCCATCGACACCCGTGACCTTTACGATGCCGAACTGGGACTTTTCGGGGTGATGTCGGAGGGCAAGAAGGTCATTCCCGGTGAGTTTTTCAACAACCACAACCATCCCCTGGCCGACCTCATGGCTGGGTTCTTCTACCTCTGCTGGGTCCCGGTGCCGATCGCCTTCGCTTTGTGGCTGTTTCTCAAACGACAGCGCGAGGCGTGCTTGCATTTCTCTTTGGTGTTTCTGTTCGTCAACCTGATCGGATTCTGCGGCTATTACATTCATCCCGCCGCTCCTCCTTGGTATGTCATCCAGCATGGTTTCACGCCGGATATCAGCACTCCTGGCGACGTGGCCGGACTCTGCCGCTTCGATGCTTTGGTGGGATGCCCGGTTTTCGCCAGTATCTACACGAAGAATGCCAACATCTTCGCAGCGGTTCCCTCGCTGCACGCTGCCTACATGTTCATCGCCACAATCTATGCCGTGAGAAGCCGTCAACCGAGATGGCTCATCACACTTTTCTCATTCATCACCCTGGGCATCTGGTGCACGGCGGTCTATTCTTGTCACCACTACATCATCGATGTGCTCCTGGGCATTGCCACGGCATTGGTGGGCATCATCATCTTCGAGTGCCTGCTGATGCGACTGCCCGCCTTCAAGCGATTCATCAACCGCTATGTGAGGTATGTCAGCATGGTAGCCGTACTTCTGCTGGCGGTTCAAGTCTCACAGGCGCAGACCACTGTGACGGCAGAAGCGCAGATGACCACTTCCTCGGGCGACCACACTCCTCTGTGGCTCAATGCCAACAAATATGGTTTGAGTTCTCTCGAGACGACCAACGGATACTTCCGTGCCACTCTCACCCACTCCATGGACAACGACTCACTCAAGAAGTTTGCTTTCGCTTACGGGGCCGACGTCGCCGTCACGAGCCACTTCACCAGCCGACTCGTGGTGCAACAAGTCTATGCCGAGGCGCGGTGGCTGAAGGGGGTGCTCACCATAGGAGCGAAACAGCAACCGCTCGAACTGCGTGACCAACAACTGAGCTCGGGCTCGCAGACCATTGGTGTCAATGCGAGGCCTATCCCGTCGGTAAGGCTGTCGCTGCCCGATTACTGGACGGTGCCTTATACCCGGGGCGTGGTGGCCATCAAAGGTTTCATCGCCTACGGCCGGCAGACCGACGACCGGTGGCAGGAGGATTTCACCGGCAGAGCGTCCAAATACACCGACAACACCATGATCCATACCAAGGCGGGGTATCTCCGCATTGGCAAGGAGGACAAACCTTTCACCGCAGAACTGGGCTTGGAGGTGGGGTGCCAGTATGGAGGCACGGCGCATGTGTTCAACAATGGCAACGAGGTGACTTACCAAAACCAGGGCGGCCTCAAGGGGATGTGGCAGGCGTTCATCCCCAGTGGAGGCGATCAGGGTGAAGGCGACTACAAGAACAAGGGGGGCAACCATGTAGGCAGTTTCTTGCTTCGGCTCAACTACGATCGTCCCGACTACCGCATCGGACTCTATGCCGACCATTTCTTTGAGGACATATCACAGATGTTCTTCCTCGATTACGATGGATATGGTAAGGGGGAGAACTACAACAAATGGGAAGACAAGCACTGGTTTGTCTACGACTGCAAGGATATCATGATCGGCGCCGACTTACACCTGAAAAAAGCACATGTGGTGGATGCCATCGTCTGTGAGTATGTCTACAGCAAGCACCAGAGCGGACCGGTATACCACGACCGCACACCGTCTGTCTCCGACCATATCGCTGGCATCGACAACTATTACAACCATTATATACACACGGGATGGCAGCACTGGGGACAAGTCATCGGCAACCCGCTCTACCGGTCGCCGCTTTACAACGACAACGGAGAAATCAAAGTGGCCGACAACCGTTTCGTGGCCTGGCATATCGGTTTCGGCGGTGCTCCTGCCAAAGGTCTGCGCTACCGCATCCTGGCCACTTGGCAACAAGGGTTAGGCACCTACGAGAATCCTTTCCTTGCCCCGGCATACAACAGGAGCTTGCTGGTGGAAGCATCTTATGCACCACCCACACTGAAAGGATGGATGGCAAAAGCCGCTTTGGGGGTTGACCACGGTGAGATTCTCGGCAACAACACTGGCTTTCAACTCACCGTGGCTAAGCGCATCTGCCTGAAATAAAAGATCCAATCCCCTAAAGTCCCTAAATCCCCTAAATCCCTTAAAGTCCTTAAATCCCCTAAATCCCTTAAATCCCTTAAAGTCCTTAAATCCCTTAAAGTCCTTAAATCCCCTAAAGTCCTTAAATTAAATCCCTTAAATCCCCTAAAGTCCTTAAATCCCCTAAATCATTTCATTTTACTCTCCGCTCCTCTTTCCGCAACTTTGCCTCTTCCAAGCAAACTAACTTTGCATTTGGCATAAAAAAAGAACAAGTTCATTTTGTTCTGCCCTCGTTTTTTCTTGAACCATGCAATGCGTAATCGCGGAGACGCTTACTGTGTAATCGCAGAGACGCGTACGTTTTTTCGTAACTTTGGCTGACGTCAAACTTATTTAGCACTCGGAAATGGAAATAAAAAGCAAGCTTTTCTTTCTCATTTCGCTCGTTTTTTCGTAACTTTGCACCCAATACATTTTGAACCAACGACACAATGGAATTTGAACTGATTGCCAAGACTTTCATGGGACTGGAACCCATCCTGGCACAAGAGTTGACCGAACTGGGAGCTAACGACGTACAGATAGGCCGTCGAATGGTCTCTTTTAGAGGCGACAAAGAATTGATGTACCGCGCTAACTTCCAATTGCACACCGCCATCCGAATCCTCAAACCGATTATTCATTTCAAAGCACGAAGCGCCGACGATGTCTACAACGAGGTGCTGAAAGTGGACTGGACACAACACCTCGACCAAGGCAAGACTTTCGCCGTCGACTCCGTGGTTTTCTCCGAGGAGTTCCGGCATTCCAAGTTCGTCGCCTACAAGGTGAAGGACGCTATCGTCGACCAGTTCCGTGAGCGCACAGGGAACAGGCCCAACATCTCGGTGTCCAATCCCGACCTGCGCCTTCATATCCATATCGCGGATGAGGATTGCACGCTGAGCCTCGACTCCAGCGGCGAGTCCCTCCACCGACGTGGCTATCGGCAGGAGTCGGTCGAAGCACCCCTCAATGAGGTCCTCGCCGCCGGCATGATCCTCATGACGGGATGGAAAGGCGACTGCGACTTCATCGACCCGATGTGCGGTTCCGGCACACTGCTGATCGAGGCTGCACTGATCGCACGCAATATCTCGCCGGGTGTCTTCCGCAAAGGATATGCCTTCGAGAAATGGAAAGACTTCGATGCCGACCTTTTCGACACGATCTATAACGATGACTCCAAGGAGCGTGAGTTCAACCACCATATATATGGCTATGACATCGACATGAAATGTGTCAACACGGCACGTCTCAATGTCAGGGCAGCCGGCCTCTCATCGACCATCACCGTCCAGCAAGCCGACATCAAGGACTTTGCCCAACCCGCCGAGAAGAGTATCATGGTGACCAACCCGCCCTACGGCGAGCGCATCTCCACACCCGACTTGCTGGGCACCTACCGCACCATCGGCGAGAAACTCAAGCATGCCTTCGTAGGAAACGAGGCCTGGATCCTGAGTTACCGTGAGGAATGCTTTGACCAGATCGGACTGCGGCCTTCCATCAAATACCCCGTCTACAACGGTTCGCTGGAATGCGAGTTCCGCAAATACACCATTTTCGAGGGAAAGCTCAAGACTTTCCGCAATGAGGGCGGCACCGTGAAAACGGATGAGGAGAAAGCGGCTATGGCCGAGAAGCACCGGTTCAAGAAAAACAGGGAGTTCAAACAGCGCCTCGACGAGGAAAAAGACAATGAAGAGGGCGACATCCGCTCCTTCACCTTCCACCACCACAAACTGGACTCCTTCCGCCGTCGCGAAGAGGAGGATGAACGCAGAGGTGGCGAACGGGGAGAACGCTACGGCGACCGCAGAGGCCAGCGCGACTTCGGTGGACGTGGCGACGACCGAAGGGGGAACCGTGATTTCGGCGGGCGCCGGGACGACCGCCGGGGAGGCCGCGATTTCGGCGGGCGAAAGGATGACCGCAGGGGAGGCCGCGACTTCGGCGGACGAAAGGATGACCGCAGGGGTGGCCGCGACTTCGGCGACAGGGGCAAAGGCCGCTCTTTCGACAAGCGGCGTGACGACTGGAAACGCAACGACAGGAGGGACCAGGATGATGAGAACTGATCTGCTGAAGACGGCAGTACTGGTCTTTCTCGCCGCATTTTCCACCACGACAATGGCACAGAAGAAAGCGTTTACCCTCGAGGACCTGAATTTCGGTGGCAAAAACTACCGTGCGATGTCTCCCAAGAACGAGTCTTACAGCTGGTGGGGCGACCAACTGGTGCGCACCGACGGAAAGGCTTGCACCATCCTCGACCCTGCGAACCTCAAGGAGACGGGAGTGATCTCTCTCGACGAGGTCAACAAGGTCCTCAGCGAGGATGATGCCCTCACGAGCCTCGCATGGGCAGAATTCCCCTACCCCGACTCTACCCTTATGCTGATCGGTAACGGTACCGAGAACCTGCTCTACGACTGGAGAAAAGCGAAGGTCACCTGGAAACAGAAGAGCGGATTCGCCGTGAGCAGCTGGTCCAAGGACTCACGGGCCATGGCCTACGTCGACAACGACCAGCTCTACGTCATCGACGCAAAGGGAAATGTCACCCAACTGACTCACGACGGAAGCCGGGAGATCGTCTACGGACAGAGCGTGCACCGCGACGAGTTCGGCATCTACAAAGGACTGTTCTGGAGCCCTGACGGACAGCGGCTGGCTTTCTACCGCATGGACCAAAGCATGGTCGACGACTATCCACAGGTCAACACCTTTACACGCATCGCCACCGAGGAACCCGACAAATATCCCATGGCGGGCGAGAAGAGCCACCTCGTGACGGTTGGCGTCTACGACCTCCGCAGCGGGACGACCACCTATCTCAAGGCCGGCGACCCCACAGACCGTTATTTCACCAATATCCAGTGGGCGCCCGACTCCAAGGCGATTTATATCCAGGAACTCAACCGCGACCAGACCGATATCCAACTGACTGTCTACGACGCTGCCAGCGGCGACCGCCGAGGGGTCATCTACAAGGAGCACAACGACCGCTACGCCGAACCTCTTTTCCCGATCACATTCTTGCCTTGGGACAGCCGCAAGTTCTTGCTCATGAGCCAGAAAGACGGTTATAACCACCTCTATCTCATGGACACCGACGGCAAGATGCTGCGCCAAGTGACAAAGGGGCAGTGGGTGGTTCTCGACCTGGTGGGATTCAACCTCAAGCGCCGCAGCGCTGTCATTCTCTCCACGGAGGCCAGTCCCATCCAGAACAACCTCTATGAGGTGAATCTATCCAATGGCAAGCGCACGCTGCTCGACAACGGCCGCGGCTGCCATGCCAACACCTGGCAGGAGGACGGCCGCCACTCCACGGTTCTCTCCTCATCGGGGAAATACATCTACGACAATTACAGCGAACCCGACGTTCCCCGCCGCATCGAACTTCTCACCCTGGGCAAGAAAGACCGCCAGCTGCTGTTTGAGGCCGACGACCCCTGGGCCGAATATGAAGTGCCCGAATACCTCTGCGGCACCATCAAGGCTGCCGACGGCACGACCGACCTCTATTACCGCATGGTGAAGCCTGTCGGGTTTGATCCCGCACGCAAATACCCCACGGTGGTCTATGTCTATGGCGGACCTCATGCCCGCAATGTCGAGGCGCGCTGGCACTACATGTCACGCTCCTGGGAGACTTACATGGCACAGAAGGGCTACTTGCTGTTCATCCTCGACAACCGAGGCAGCAAAGACCGGGGACTGGCCTTCGAGCAAGCCACCTTCCGCCAGCTCGGTCAAGTGGAGATGGAGGACCAGATGAAAGGTATCGAATACCTGAAATCACTGTCTTATGTCGATGCCGACCGCATCGGCGTCCACGGATGGAGCTTCGGCGGCTACATGACCATCACCCTGATGACACACCACCCCGAAGTCTTCAAGGTGGGTGTGGCTGGTGGCCCCGTCATCGACTGGAAATGGTATGAGGTGATGTATGGCGAGCGTTACATGGACACGCCGGCCTCCAATCCCGAGGGCTATGAGAAGACCTCGCTCATCCCACAGGCCAAGAACCTGAAGGGAAAACTGCAGATCATCCAGGGTCTCAACGACAAGACCGTCGTCCCGCAGCACTGCATCTCGTTCATCGAGGCTTGCATCCAAGCTGGCACACAGCCCGATTTCTTCGTCTACCCTGGCGAGCCCCACAACATGCGCGGACACAAGAGCGTGCACCTGCACGAGCGCATCTCACAATACTTCGACGATTATCTGAAATAAGAAAACTTTTATAGCGACATGAGAATACTACTCTTAGGAAGTGGAGGGCGCGAACATGCCCTCGCTTGGAAGATAGCACAAAGTGAGAAGGTTTCCCAACTTTTCATCGCCCCAGGCAATGCGGGCACGTCGGAAGTCGGCGAGAATGTCGACATCAAGGCCGACGATTTCGAAGCCTTGAAGGATTTCGCCGCCTCTCACCACATCGATATGGTGGTCGTGGGACCCGAGGACCCGCTGGTGAAAGGCATCTACGACAACTTCGCCGCTGATCAGCGCACGGCCGGCATCCCCGTGATCGGCCCGTCGGCCAAGGGTGCCGTACTGGAGGGCAGCAAAGACTTCGCCAAGGCCTTCATGCAGCGGCATCACATCCCCACCGCTCAATACCGCACCTTCGACGGAACCAGCCTCGACGAGGGTCTGGCTTTCCTGGAGACGCTCCAGCCGCCCTACGTGCTCAAGGCAGATGGCCTGTGCGCCGGAAAGGGCGTGCTGATCCTTCCCACGCTTGAAGAAGCCAAGGCTCAGTTGAAAGACATGCTCGGCGGCATGTTCGGTCAGGCTTCCGCCCGCGTGGTGATCGAGGAGTTTCTCAGTGGCATCGAGTGCTCGGTATTCGCCATCACCGACGGCAAGCACTATCAGCTACTCCCCGAGGCAAAAGACTACAAGCGCATCGGCGAGCACGACACGGGCCTCAACACCGGAGGTATGGGCAGCGTCACCCCTGTGCCTTTCGCCACTCCGGAATGGATGCGAAAGGTCGAGGACCGCATCGTGAGACCCACTGTCGAGGGACTGGCTGCCGAGGGCATCGACTACAAAGGCTTCATCTTCTTCGGCCTCATCAATGTCAACGGCGACCCGATGGTGATCGAATACAACTGCCGCATGGGTGATCCCGAGACCGAGAGCGTGATGCTCCGCCTCAAGAGCGACATCGTCGACCTCTTCGAAGGGGTGGCCGCAGGCGACCTCGACCAGCGCAAGGTGGTGTTCGACGAGCGGGCCGCTGTCTGCGTGATGCTCGTGAGCGGTGGCTATCCCCAAGCCTACAAGAAAGGTTATCCCATCAGCGGCATAGAGGATGTAGAGGGTTCCATCGTCTTCCACAGCGGCACTGCGCTCCGCGATGGGCAGGTGGTCACCGCAGGCGGCCGTGTCATCGCCGTGAGCAGCTATGGACGTGATAAGGAGGAGGCACTCCGCAAAAGTTTCGAGGAAGCCCAGAAAATCCAGTTCACCGACAAGTATTTCCGCAGCGACATAGGAAGCGACCTGTAAAGACCTGATGGCTTACAAGAGATTTCAGAACATAGTGGCAGAGAGCAAGCTGCTGTTGCCCTTCGCCGTATTGGTGACGGGCGCAGCCTGCTATCTGGCAGGCCTCGTCGCCGGGGGATGGTGGGTGCAGCTCATGTGCCTCGTCGTCTCGACGGCGCTGTTGGTGGAGCTCAACATCTCCAACCAACTGCTGCGAGTGGTGAGCCAGTGCACTCCTGCGATGTATCTGCTGCTGGTCGCCGTCGCCATCGGCATCTTTCCCGAACTCGAAGCCGGCATCATGCAACTCTGCATGATTGCCCTCTATTTCATGCTTTTCCACTGCCGCATGCGCAAGGAGTCACCCGGATGGACCTTTTATGGTTTTTTCTGCTTGGGCCTGGCGAGCATGGTGTTCCCCAAAGTGCTCTACTATGTTCCCTTGCTGTGGATTCTCATGGCCACCTGCCTGCGGTCACTGACAGCGAAGACGTTCTGGGCATCACTCTTGGGTCTGGTCACCCCGTATTGGTTGGGCGGCCCCATCATCATCTACTTTTTGGGCACTTCGGTCATCAGCGAGCATTTCTCGCAGCTCTGGACCTTCTCTCCCCTCGCCGACATCTCCTTGCTGGGCGAGCATGAATGGCTCACCCTGGGCTGGATCCTCTTCTTGACGCTCATCGGCATCGTCCACTACGCCCGGCTGGGCTACCAAGACAAGATTCGCACCCGGCTGCTGCATGAGATCTTCATCACCGTCGATATTGTCACCATCATCTTCCTGGCCTTACAGCCACAGCACTACACCATCCTGTTGAGCATCATCATCGTCAATACGGCCCCCTTGATCGCCCACTTCCTCACGCTCACCCACACTTGGCTGACCAACATCGCCTTTCACCTCATCATGCTCATCACCTTAGCCCTCATTTTCTACAACGTATGGATGCCATCATCACATTTCTTTCGCAATATGGCTATACAGGCATGTTCATATCTGCCTTTATAGCAGGCAGTTTCCTGCCTTTCAGCAGCGAGGCGGTGATGACAGCACTCATCGCTGCCGGACTGCAGCCCATCCCCTTGCTCATCTATGCCACCATCGGCAACTGGGCTGGCAGCATGTTCAATTATTACGTGGGACACCTGGGAAAACTCGAGTGGATAGAGCGCTATCTGCACGTGAGCAAGGAGAAACTCGACCGGGCGCAGCGCTTCATGGGAGAACGGGGAGCATGGATGGGTTTTTTCTCTTTTGCCCCCGTCCTGGGCACTGCCATCTGCATCGCACTCGGTCTCATGCGCGCCAATATCTGGATTTCCTCTCTGAGCATCTTCCTGGGCAAGATCTTCAGATACGTTATCATCGCCTACCTCTCCGCCTTGGTCTTCTGATCCCCGCACTACAAATGTAGAGACGTCGCATAGAGGCGTCTCCCAAAACCACGAGCAAAAATGTAGAGACGTCACATCGGGGCGTCTCCCAACCACACGAAGGGCAAAAAAACGTCACATCAGGCCGTCTATACTAAGCAATTACCATCTGCCCCGTCCCTTAAAAGAACATAAAAAAAGCCCGGTGGCACAAAATATCCCTGACATGGGGCGATGAAATGTTTTATTTTTAGTAATTTTGTCCCCAAATAGCATTATTATACAGATTATCCAATGAAGAAGTTCAGATTAGTGGACAATGCCCTTGGCTGGCTCACATTCTTGATAGCCGCTTTCGTGTATTGCTCCACCGTAGAGCCGACAGCCAGTTTCTGGGACTGTCCTGAATTTATCACAACAGGTTACAAACTCGAGATCGGACATCCACCGGGGGCACCTTTCTTCATGCTCACGGCCAATCTCTTCTCACAGTTCGCCAGCGATCCCTCACAAGTGGCCCTCATGGTCAACATCATGAATGCGCTGCTCAGTGCGGTGTGTATCTTGTTCCTTTTCTGGTCGATCACCCATCTTGCCCGCAAACTCATCCTGCGCGACTGGAGCGAGCTGAGCACATCAAAGCTCATTGCCATTGAGGCCGCCGGACTCGTCGGTGCACTGATCTATACCTTCAGCGACACCTTCTGGTACAGTGCCGTCGAGGGGGAGGTCTATGCCTACTCCTCGGCATTCACCGCCGTGGTGTTTTGGATCATCCTCAAATGGGAAGACCAGGCCGACGACCCCCACAGCGACCGCTGGCTGGTGCTGATCGCCTACATGACAGGTCTTTCCATCGGTGTACACTTGCTCAACCTGCTCTGCATCTCAGCCATCGTGCTGGTGTTCTACTACCGCAAGAACCCCGATGCCAACCTCTTGGGATCGCTCATCGTGCTTCTGGCCTCATTCGCCATCATCGCCGTCGTGCTCTATGGCGTGGTGCCGGGCATCATCACCGTGGGCGGCTGGTTTGAGCTGCTCTTCGTCAATGTGTTCAACTGTCCGTTCAACACTGGCGTGATCATCTACGTCATCCTCCTCGTGGCAGCCGTCATCTGGGCCATCTACGAGAGCTACACCAACCACAGCCTGATGCGGCAGAACATCTCCTTCGTGGTGGCCATCGCCCTGATCGGCATCCCGTTCTACGGCTATGGCATCAAGGCGGCCATCATCGGCATCGTCGTCCTGGCCATCCTGTGGGGCCTGCTCCGTTTCAAACGCAATGGCGTGCAACTCATCTCCGCAAGGGTGAAGAACACCACCATGCTCTGCCTCCTCATGCTCCTGATCGGCTACTCCACCTATGCGGTCATCGTCATCCGGTCGGCAGCCAACCCACCGATGGACCAGAACTCCCCAGAGGACATCTTCACCCTCGGCAACTACCTGAGCCGCGACCAGTATGGCTACCGCCCACTGCTCTACGGACAGGCCTACAATTCCGAGTACGACGCCGCTGACGACGGATACATCAAGTTCGACCGCACGGCTCCCATCTACCAGCGCCGCGAGAAAGCCAGTCAGGACGAGCCCGACCGCTACTTCATCGTCGACTGGAAACAACAGCCCAAATACGTGCAGAACATGTTCTTCCCACGCATGTATTCATCGGCACATGCACAGGCCTATGAGAGCATCATCGATGTCAAGGGCCACATGGTGCCCTCGGCTTACGGACAGCCCGACATCAAAATGCCGACCGCCCTCGACAACCTGAGGTTCTTCCTCGCCTATCAGTGCAACTTCATGTACTGGCGCTACTTCATGTGGAACTTCGCTGGCCGTCAGAACGACATCCAGGGCAATGGCGAGAAAGAGCACGGCAACTGGATCACGGGCATCTCTTTCATCGACGAGAATATCCTCGGACTGGGCGACCAGAACCTCCTGCCCGATATCCTGAAGGAGAACAAAGGCCACAACGTGTTCTACTGCCTGCCGTTGCTGCTCGGCATTCTGGGCCTTTTCTGGCAAGCCTTCCGCGGACAGAGAGGCATCCGGCAGTTCTGGGTGGTCTTCTTCCTCTTCTTCATGACAGGACTGGCCATCGTGGTCTACCTCAACCAGACGCCCAACCAGCCCCGTGAGCGCGACTATGCCTACGCTGGCTCGTTCTATGCCTTCGCCATCTGGTGCGGACTTGGCGTGACGGCCATCATCGACTGGCTCAAGAAACTCGGTCTGAAGCAGACCGCCGTCTCCGCTGTGGCAGCTCTGGCTTGCCTCGCCGTGCCTTTCCAGATGGCTTCACAGACCTGGGACGACCACGACCGCAGCGGGCGCTACACCTGCCGCGACTTTGGCAGCAACTACCTCATGTCGCTCCAGGAGAAAGGATATCCCATCATCTTCACCAATGGCGACAACGACACCTTCCCGCTCTGGTATAACCAGGAGACGGAAGGCAACCGCACCGACGCTCGCGTCTGCAACCTCAGCTACCTGCAGACCGACTGGTATATCGACCAGATGCTCCGCCCGGCCTACGACTCGCCGAGCGTGCCCATCTCCTGGCCGCGTATCGACTATTGCACCGGCACCAACGACGTGGTGATGGTGAGACCCGAACTGAAAGGGGCCATCCAGGAACTCTACGACAAATATCCCGACGAAGCCAAGAGAGCCTTCGGTGAGCGCCCCTTCGAACTCCAGAACGTACTGAAGATCTGGGTGCGCAACGATGTCACCGAGGAGCAGGCCAATATCAAGAATACCCTCTTCAACTACGTGGGCTTGGAGGCCAACTCCCATATCGTGCCTACCGACACCCTCCTGATGACCATCGACAAGGATGCCGTGCGTAAGAGCGGCATGAAGATCGCCTACGAGGAAATCCCCGACGAGATGGTCATCTCGCTCGAAGGCCGGCGAAGCCTGGGCAAGGGAGACCTGATGATGCTCGAGATGATCTCGCAGTGCAACTGGGTGCGCCCGATCTACGTGGCCATCACCGTGGGCGAGGAGAACTACATGAACCTCGGCGACAACTTCATCCAGGAGGGTCTGGTCAACCGCATCACACCGTTCACTACCAAGAACGATGCCGCCGCCCGCTTCGACAGCGAGAAGACCTACGACTACGTGATGAACAAGTTCAAGTTCGGCGGCCTCAGCAAACCTGGCCTCTACCTCGACCAGACCGTGATGAGGATGTGCGCCACACACCGCAAACTGATGACACAGCTGGCCTTGGCCCTCATCGACGAGGGAAAGACCGACAAGGCCCGCAAGGTGCTCGAGAAGTGCGAGAAGGAGATTCCTTCCTATAACGTGCCCATCGACTTCATGAGCGGCGGCCTCGACCTGGTCAACGGCTGGCTCGGCGTAGGCAACAAGAAACGCGCCGGCGAACTGGCCGAGGAGGTGTGGAAAGTCTCTGCACAGCACATCGAATGGTATATCCGTCAGAGCCAGAGCTACCTGGCCAGCTCACAAAACGAGTGCCAGCTCCATTTCTATATCCTCAGCAAGGTTTGCGAGTCGATGGAGTCTGACAACCCCAAGTGGGCACAGAGCCACACCAACAAGCTCAATCTGATGTACGATTCCTTCAGGAAGAAGCTGGAGTCTCCATCCTGGCAATAACTAACAAACGGGAGTGGAGCCGTCACGACTCCACTCCCGTCTTTTTCATTCTCTTAACGACGGTGCGATGATTTTGGAGCAACCCTCATTCTGGTTGCGCTGGATGTTTCCCAAAGCATACTGGCGGATGAACAAGCACGAGCGTGCGGTCTACCTCACGTTCGACGATGGTCCTATCCCCGAGGCCACCCCTTTCATCCTCTCCACGCTCCGCGACTTCGATGCTCATGCCACCTTCTTCATGGTGGGCGACAACGTCAGGAAATATCCGCATCTCTTCCGTCAGATCGTCGACGGCGGTCACCTGGTGGGCAACCACACTTTCAATCACCTCGGCGGTTTGAAACACCTCACCAAGACCTATGTCGACAACACCAAGAAGGCCAACGAACTCATCGGCGCACACTATTTCCGCCCCCCGCATGGATGGATGACGCCCAGCGAGTATTACATGCTCCGCAAGCACTACCAGATCGTGATGTGGGACCTGGTCACCCGCGACTACTCCAAATGGATGACCGCCGACGACATCATCCGGAATGTGAAGACCTACACCCGCAATGGCAGCATCATCACATTCCACGACTCACTCAAGAGCATCGACAAATTGCAGACAGCCCTGCCCGCATCACTCCAATGGCTACGCGAACAGGGCTATGCCTTCAAGGTTTTCGGTTAAGCTTTATTTCTTCTCCCACGCCACAGGGCAGTATTTCCACTCACAGGCTTCATACCATTTGTTGAGCCTGAGCTGCCGCTGCTTGTAGTTCTCATAGTCTTTTTTCTCCGGCTGCGACCACTGCAGTTCCGACAGTGCTCCCATGCGGGGCAGGACCTGGTATTCGGCAAACTCATTGGTGTAGACGTATTCAGTCCATAGGTTGGCCTGTACACCGATGACATGCTGGCGGGCAGCCTCCGTCATCGAGGGGGGAAGCGGGTCAAAGGAATAGACTTTCTCCAGCGGCACATAACCACCGATCAGCAGCGGCTTATGCCAATAGTCCTCCGGGGTCTGGTAGTAGTCAAAATAAAACCACGCCGTGGGCACCATGATCACGTCGTGCCCCTTCTCCGAGGCGGCCAGTCCGCCCTCCTGCCCTCTCCAACTCATGATGGTGGTCGACGGATTCACGTCGCAGTCGAGCAGCTCGTCCCATCCGATGGCCTTGCGCCCCTTGCTGTTGAGGTATTTCTCCACCCGCTTCATGAAGTATCCTTGCAGCCGGTCTTCCTTGGAATGCTTGGCGTCGCCACTGATACCTTCCTCCGCGATACGCCGCTGGCAACGCTCACACACCTTCCATCTCGTGCGCGGTGCCTCATCTCCTCCGATATGGATGTATTCCGAGGGGAAGAGTTCCATGAGCTCATCGAGCACACCCTCCACGAAGCGGAACGTCTCCTCACGGCCCGCACAGAGGATATCGTCAAACACGCCCCAGTTGGGTTCCACCTCATAGGGACCGCCCGTACAACCCAGTTGGGGATATGCGGCGAGAGCAGCCTCCATGTGGCCCGGCATGTCGATCTCGGGAATCACCGTGATATACCGCTCGGCGGCATACGCCACGATATCCCTGATCTGCGCCTTGGTGAAGAACCCGCCATAACGCTCATAGTGATACAACCCGGTGTTTCTTCCCACCACGGTGCGGGCCCTGAAAGCCCCTACGGAGGTGAGCTTCGGATAACGGTCGATCTGCACCCGCCATCCTTGGTCGTCGGAGAGATGGAAATGAAACACATTGATGTGGTGCAAAGCCAGCATATCCAGATATTGCTTCACGAAATCCACGCCGAAGAAATGCCGGCTTACGTCGAGGTGCATCCCCCGGTAACGGAAGCGCGGGGCATCGGTCACCACCACGGCAGGTATCTCGTCGGCCTCTCCGTCGCTCGTCAGCAATGCTTTTCGCAGGGTCTGCACGCCATAAAAGACGCCATTGGGCTGGAGGCCCTCCACTGTCACTTTCTTCTCTGTCACGCTGATGCGGTAACCCTCCGGCTGCGTCATTTTCGGATTCAGTCTCAGCACGATGCAGCCTGTCTTTGCCTTCTGGTCGGTCACGGTCACGTCTCTTCCCGTGATTTTCTTGAGGTATTGGGCCAGGAACTGCGCATTGCGCTGCATCTCCACACCGCCTTCATAGCAGACGGCCGACAGCCCTTCCATCTGAAACGGTTTTCCTTTCTGCGCCACACACTCCTGCGGCAAAGGCACCACATTGAAATCAGCCTGCCGCTGGGCAGAAACAAGACAAGGAATGGCAACCAATGCCATCAAAATGGAAAAAAATCTATTCATGGTATATGTGATTGATGAAATAAAATCTCTTGTCAGGCCAGCACCCCGATCAGCATCTGGGCGATCAAGACACGGATAAACATGCCCAGCGGATAGACCGAGGCATAACTGATCGAGGCCGCGTCGCCCTTCGTCGAGTCACTGGCATAGCCCAGGGCCATGGGATTGGCCATCGACCCGCAGAGGATGCCGCAGATCGTACCGAAGTCGTAGCGGCGGGTCAACAGGGCGGCGATGCCCACCACCATCACCGGCACAAGGGTGATGGCAAAACCCAGTCCCACCCAGAGCAGTCCCTCCGGCCGCATCACGGTCTGGAAGAAACCATGTCCGGCCTCCAGTCCCAGACAGGCCAGATAGAGTGAGAGACCCGCCTGGCGGAGCATCAGCGAAGCCGAGCGCGTGGTATACGAGATGACATGCAACCTCGGTCCGAGCGCCCCCACCAGGATACCCATCACGATGGGACCGCCGGCGATGCCCAGTCTCACGGGAGAGTCCATGCCGGGCAGCATCAGGGGGATGGTCCCGAGGGCCAGTCCCAGGATGAGCCCCAGGAAGATCGCCCCCACATTGGGCTCGTTGAGGGTCTGCACCGCATTACCCAGAAATTCTTCCACATGGTCGAGGGCACCAGGGTCGCCCACCACCACCAGCCGGTCGCCATATTGCAGGCGCAGGTCATCGGTGGCCAGCAGTTTCACGTCGCCGCGGGTGATACGGCTCACGTTCACGCCGTAGGCATGGCGGAGCTTCAACTGTCCGAGGCGCTTGCCGTTGAGCACCCTCCTCGAGAGCACCAGCACCCTGCTCTCCAGTTTCGAGTCCAGGTGATTCCAGTCGATCTTCTCCTTGTTCCAGTCTGTCTCGGCCTTCTTGCCGAAGAACATTTCCATCGTGTCGACATCCTCTTTCGAAAGCACCACGAGCACGTTGTCACCGAGTTGCAGCACCGTGTCGGCTTTCGGCACGATCACCTGCTGCTCACGCCACACGCGCGAGATGACGAAATGCACATGACTGCCCCGGGCCACCTGTGCGATATTTTTCCCTGCGATGGCCGGATTTTCCACGACATATTGTCCGATATACGTTTTATCCTCTGCCTCAGCGTTTTTCAGTTCCAGGTCCTGTGGTCTCACCAGTATCTTTCGGATCACCACCATGGCCAGGATCACGCCCAGCACACCCAGCGGGTAGGTCACGGCAGTGGCCAGGGCCACCGACCCCGACGGCTGTCCGAGATGAGCCAAGGCTTGTTGCGCCGCACCGAGCGCCGGCGTGTTGGTTGTCGCACCGCAGAGCACGCCCACCATGTCGGGCAAGCTCACCGAAGTGGTCATCGCCAGCACGCCGCACATCAGCGTGCCGATACCAATCACGGCGAAGCTCCAGAGATTGAGCTCCATCCCCTCATGCTTCAGCGACCCGAAGAAGTTGGGACCCACATGGAGTCCGAGCATATAGACGAAGACCACCAGTCCGAACGTCTGGGCATAGTCGAGCATCTGCCCGTCGATGGCCAAACCGAGGTGCCCGGCCAGGATACCGATGAAGAACACGAAAGCGACGCCAAGCGACACGCCGCCCACCTTCACCCGTCCCAGAGCAAGTCCGAGCGTGCAGATCAGCGACAGCATCACCACGGCCTGCAGGGCCGAGTGCGTCACAAAAAGGTCTTCAATCCAACTCATCAGGTTCTATTAATAAATTTAGGTAGCGACACGTTCTGTGGGGCATAAATCATGCAAAGATAAAGAAAAAAAGCAATATAGCGTGAAATATTCTTAGTTTTTGCTTTTTCAATCCTGAGTCCACTACAAAAAGCCGGATGAATCCATTCGCATAACAAAGTAGAGACGTCGCATTGAGGCGTCTCCCAGTTCATCGGGATTTGTCGCTCGTCACTCTCCGGCTGCCAAGCACCATAATACACCAATTTTCAGAACAAACTGAAATAAAACTGTCTGAAAAGGTAATCTTGAATCCCCTTTAAAAAGTCGGATGAATCCATTCGCACAAGGAAGTAGAGACGTCACATCGGGGCGTCTCCCATTTGTTAACTCATCCCAAAGCATGATGCTGGAGACACCGCAATGCGACGTCTCTACATTTGGCTCTTCGTGGTTGGCTTTAACGGCGCAATGCGACGAAAAAGACTTTTTAAAGTGGACTCAATCTGGGCTTACGTCTACGTGAACAAGTTCTACGCCACCACCAACAACGCAAAATAGGTGATGGAGCATGAGGAGGAATACGAGAAGATGAACATGGCGGAGAAATCATGGACAGAGGTAAGTTTCGGCTATTTCGTTCCCCTGTCCAACAAGGGCATGACACTGCACGAACTGCTGGACGACTATTCAGGGCGGACGGAAATAGAATCCGTCATCAAAACCGGGAAGGCATACGTCAACCTGCTGCCTCTCTGCAATGGAATGCCACGACCATCAGCGGGAAGATACTGCTCGACATCATTGACCTTATCATTTACTTGCTGCTAAGGGAGAAGATAGCAGGTGAAAACAGGGCGGTGACCGAGATGTCAAGAAGACAGAGATGTGGAGGACGTTCCTTGCGCTTAAAAGGAAAAAGGAATTAAATATTCCGTTCCCGGCTGTCGTCATCGCTATCTTCGCAGCCTTCACCGCATACAATGGATTCTGCATCGCCGACAGGTCAGATGAATTGCAAAAGTGGTACGAAGAGAACCACGAGGCCATTCTGTTTGGCCGCTATCTGAGAGTGCATGAGAACCAACGTTGGAACTATTGGCACAATGAATGGCGCAATGACCCCAATCTGGAGAAAGACATGTACGACTACTACATGTTTGAAGCGGAACGGAGCGACAAAGAGGAAAAGTGACCTTTCCCATTTGTGAAACGCCACTTTTTCCACCCGGCAACGGCCAGAAATGGCTGTTGCCGGGGACAATATATTAAATTATCCTCTAAGTAATAGAAGATCATTTAAGATTGTATCTGTAAAAGTGTTCCAGATTTTAAGAGTGACTGGTTGATAGTCATCGAACAACTGTTGAACTTTTTCTATCTCAAAAACCAGGCGAAGATCGTTTGCATCGGCATCAGGATGGACTTCTGCCTTTGAACCAACGCGAGCAATTTTAATAAAATAAAGATCACGTATGCCCTTCTTTTTAAGATAAGGCATAAAGTAATATAGTTTGTTCAATGCAACCGTTGATGGGAATTTTCTACCTGTGTAATAGATTCTTGCTGAGCCATCAAGAAATAAATCCACATTGTCATTTTTCACAAGACTTATCAATACAGGCTTTTCGTAATCTAAGTCGTTTCCTTTTTTAATGTCCTTTTCACGATTGACAATTACTTGTGGATATTCAGATTGGAGTTCTTTAAAATCAACAATTTCTGATTTTTCAATGGCGTTTTGCAAAGATTTAGCTATGTGCCACATCATAACAGGGGGTACGGCATTTCCAATGGCCTTGTATTGTCGTATGCTTGAAACTACATCTAATTTGAATGTGTCTGGAAAAGATTGAATCCTTGCGGCTTCTCTTGTCGAAAAGCGTCGATAACGTTCGCCAACCATAAATACAGGATCCGTACTGTTCAAGCTAACTTTGGCAAGATGAGCACTAATTGTATTACATGGTTCATCAAGACTCATTGCTCTGCCCTTATTCATCTTCTCTCTTACAGCCAACATACCTGCAACAGCACGCTCGCTGAAAAAAAGCCCTTCATCCTCATCGGCCTCTTGCATAATTACATCTCCCAACACTTTTCTATCGGATGTTTTTACATGAAGAGGATAATGGAAATTCCTATAATCTTTTTCGTCTCTAAAGCCAACAATTATAACTCTTTCTCGTTTCTGAGGAACACCAAAATCACATGCGTTAAGTAATTTGTAGATTACTTTATACCCCGCGTCACGAAATTCGTTCATTATCATGGGAAATGCCTTTCCTTTGTTTGCCGACAAAAGGCCTTTGACATTCTCTGCTATAAAAAATCTTGGCGAACGTTCTTTGAGTATCTTTACCATTTCAAAGAACAACATTCCACGTTCATCCTTGAAACCAAGACGAGGTGGATTCTGCGCTGATATGGAAAAAGATTGACAGGGAAAACCTCCAATCAAAAGGTCGAAATCAGGAATGGACGCAATGTCAATGTCTCTTACATCCTTTATTGTGCATTTATGTTTAAAATTCTCATTGTAAATTTGAGAACAATATGGATCATTGTCAACAGAATACACAATCTCAAATGAATGTTCTTTGTATTCTTTGCCAAGATATGAGAAACCACCGATGAGACCCAAGTCCATCCCACCGCAACCACAGAACAGTGAAGCCACTCTTATTTTTTCCATGTTAATAGTTTTGTTGGTTCAAACTGTCCTGAATCAAAAGTTATATCCATGCCATCCCTTGGCAAAGCCTCAATCTGGTCAGTTTTGTATAATTTGATAGGATTTCGCAGCACCAACAAGATTTTGCTTTGCTCACTCAACATGAGACGATACACGCAATAATGTTCTTGAACTGTATTTGCCATCCGCCATTCATTCGGTGACATATGAAAACCATACATTTGAATGGCCTTTTTGCTGATAGTGGTCTTTACTTCGATGAAACGATGATCTTCTGTTCCATCAGCCTCAAAACTGTCTATGTCAAAGCCTGGGTGGTAAGAGGGGCTGTCAACTATTTGTACAAGCTTGATGAACTGCTCATATCCGCTTAATTTCAACCTCATCTTTTCGTGGCCAACAATTATTGCCTCACCAAGATTTCCTATATCTTTTGTTGTTTTGTCTTCACTTGATACAACCTCTTTAATCCTATCTGCAAAAACGACATCTATCTCCTCGTCTTTGGTGAATATCGATGCCAGATCTGTCTTGAACAAGTCTGGGTTAAACGTGGCATTAACATATTCAAACCATTCCGGCTCAATATCCGACAATTCAGATGTTTCTATTTCGCTTTTGCCATAGAATCCTTCATATCCATTAAAGAAAGATTTATCTTCAGCAAACAATCTAATGGCTTTGTTTTCATTCACCTTAAGGAAATAATAGCCATTTTGACAATCAAGCAGATTGGCAATTTCCATATAGTCAAGAATGTCTTTAGCATATCTTGTTACGTCACCTTTTGTGCGAGGCTTCCCTGTTAGAGAAAAAACTTTCGGGTCTTTAGCGTTATAATATTTAATCTTATTCTTTCTGTTGTTTAAAATTGTTTCAGCGATTTCCTTAGAAGTGATAGAGCCACTTGTTACTCTTATGTCGTTGAAAATGCAATATGTTGCTTCCTCTGCCGAAATAGACATTGTTTTCTCACTGTCATTAGAGTAGAGAATTTCATTACCTGAAAGGAGTACATTGATAATCATTTTGGCAGGCTTGAATCGAATATTGTTGTAAATGATATCCTTCAAGTCCTGAGGTTTCATGTGTCCCCCTGGAAATTGGAAAGAATAGAGAAAGAACCTCATAAATTGTGGCAAGTCTTGATTCTCTGCCAAAAACTTTGCCATAGTAGAAGTTTCCGTATAGTCTTCATCTTTATTTTCCTTATAGAAACCAAAAAGGGCAGGTATTTCCGTCCTCCAATTGTTCAAGGTCTTTTCTGCCATATCGATATTTCCTGGGAACATCCTAATAGCATTGAAATATCGTTGGTTGTATTGGTCGCGTGGTAATTTTGGTATATGACAACATTCTGTTGCCATATATAAAAGAACATTTTCTATATTACCTTTGAATCTTGGGCGTACAAAATGAATTCGATGCCAATAGTCATCAGGCAAATTATAGTATTTGATAGTTTTCTTGGCCATAATTATAGATATTTTTCAATTTGTTTAGCTAATGCAAAAGCCATATATGGGGGCACTGCATTTCCCACTTGTTTATATTGACTTGTTTTACTTCCAAGGAATACAAAATCATCAGGAAAAGATTGAATTCTTGCACTTTCCCTTACGGTCGGTATTCTGTTGAACATATAGTGAAAATGGTGTCTATGGCCTGTATCAATAGTAAAACAAGGCTTTTGACTATTCATTCGTGTCCAAGCAATATGCACTTTTCGCAGGTTCCACATACTTTCAGGAAGGTCTTTGTAGTTGCCTCCATCGGGAACCATCGCAATGATGCGACGTGTTTCCTCTGTATGTATGGAAATCTGATGATTGAATAATCCTATAGCTCGCTGTCTCATCATTCTCTGATAATTTGACATTGGGCTAATTGGATAAGGTTCGCCATCGGCAATGCCATCTTCTGGTAGATCAGATAATGCCTCTTTTGTTGTTACAGGAAAATCTATTGACTTTATTGGAAATTCAAATAAGCAATCCTTCAGACCGACAAATATAGCACGACGGCGATTTTGAGGTACACCATAGTCTGATGCTATCAAAACTTTATAGGAAACTTTATAACCCAATTTTTCAAAATCTCTAAGGATAGCGTCTTTTATAGCACCTCCTCCAATAGAGAGAATGTTGGGAACATTTTCCATTACAAATGCGTTAGGTTGGAAGTATTCAACAAAGCGAACAAACGATTTGTATAATTTGTTCCTATCATCGTCGATAATACGTTTCCCTGCAACAGAGAATCCTTGGCATGGTGGCCCTCCTACAATCACGTCTATATGCGATAGTCCAAATTGTATTTTCATATCTGCAGGATCCAAGTTCAAGAGGTCACCATTATAAGTTTGGGTATTATGATGGTTGTGTCGATAGGTTAAAAGTGCATCCTCCCAGTTGTCAATGGCAAGTATAACTTGATAATCAGCCATCTCAAAACCGAGAGATAATCCACCGCAGCCACAAAATAAATCTAAAACCGTCTTATTACCCATTATTTATTCATTTTTAAACTGCAAAAATAAGGTATTTTTTCGACAATTTACCTTTTTGGACTAATCATTATTATTTTTTATTTTTAGAAGAACAAAAATTAAGTCAATTGTGATTTCACAATGAGAAATTCTTTGGTTTCTATCATTAGGTCAGATGTTATAATAGAAGCCCGATTATGATAAGAAAGGCGGAAACCCCGATAAAATAAGGGTCTCCGCCTTTTCTCTTTCCCTATTGTTCCGCCATTTTCCCGACAAGCGACAAAAACAGATTTATGAATCAAATTCTCCGTTCCCGTGATATGAGATTTCTATGCCTCGGATGTCTACAACTTTTGGAAGATGAACTGCTGGTTGTGTTCTCCAAAATAACCGCATACCTGCACGATGTTGTTGTTGAAATAGTTGAAATCCAATACGTCGAGGAAGAAATCCTTGTTTGCGAGCAATTTCAGAAAGAAATAGCCTTTTGAGTTTTTTTGAGGAACCCAACGCTCGTTTTTCTGGTTCTTACAAAGCAGACTGACCACCTGTGCATGGTCGAACACCCCGTTCGGGTCGACACCGATGGAATATTTGTTGTCTGCCATGCTCTTGATGGTGATGGTGCCATCTCCGGCATTCTCCACCTTCCATTTTTGATTGTTTGTGTTCTGCCACTGGTAAACCACGAGTTCGTTGTTGGCCGTCACCTTTTTGTTCTTCAGCGTGAGAACATAGTTGGGGTCTCCAGAGCACTTGATGACATAGATGCCGTCGGCAATCGGACTTGAAGAAGTGCCCGATGTAGAGGTTTTTTTGGGTGGATTGTTGGTGGGTGTGGACGACGAGTTGGAATTAGTGGATGGTTTGTTGGAAGAGGATGTGGTACCTGCCTTTTGGAAGATGAACTGCTGGTTGTGTTCTCCAAAATAACCGCATACCTGCACG
>CAMNIN010000037.1 GCA_946540735.1 uncultured Prevotellaceae bacterium
GTGGTCAGCCTTTATTTTGCATTATATTTTGGTGGTACGATTGCGGATAATCATATAATATAATGTGGAATAGTAAAAATGGTAAAAACAAATATAAAGGGAGGGATAGAAAAAGATCTGTAACTCAAGCCATTATGGTATCGTATATCCTGCATCAGACGTGCATTGTGGAATAAGAAATGGCAGAGGTAACATTCCTTACTATCCCCCAGCTTATCATTCGTCTATTCCCAATAAGTTTCCTAGGCCTCTTAGGTTAAGTGCGAACAAAAGCTATTTTAAGTTAAAACAACCCAAAATCGTTGCAAATTTATATATTATATGCCATAACAGCAAGAAATTCTAAAAAAAAAGAGACAGGAAAGCTGCAAACCGAAACACAACCTTCTGTAAAAGAGTCACAAGGTAGTGAATCAAAAAAACAGGAGCGGATGCAAATTCCACTCCTGTTTTTTTGTTAATACGATGGGGCCGAGATTCCCAAGGTCAATTGGCCAAAATGACATTGACGATTCTCATCACGTCGGTGAGTAAGCCTATCATCAACAAACATGACCAGAACGTAAAAAGTCTGCTCACTGTTGCTGTTATCATCGGTCATTCCACGGTCAAGCGGCGGTTTTTGGGGTATTTCACACGGTATTGCACGATGATTTCCTTTTGTTCACCAGGCTGCAGGCCAAGTTGCCAAGTGACAATACCCGTCTCTTTGTCAAGGTTGCCTCCACTCAGTTCCTCTGTCGATACGGTGATGCCAGAATTCTGCGATACAGGGATCTGGTCTTTGAGTTGCAGTGTGACATTCTCCTTACGCGTATTCTTCACGGTGATGCGCCAGGTCATATCCTGCTCCTGCGACGAAGCCAGCAACTTGCGGGTAGACTTGTCGGCCACCTTGACACGTTGGATGCGGATGCTGTTGTCACGTCCCAAGGAGAAATGGAGCGTATCCGTCGGAGCGTTGGGATCGAGGATGGTTTTCCCCACAAAGGAATTATCGAAATACACATTGGCCTCTCCCTCAAGCAGGTTGTAAGTCTGCCAGCCTGTGGCATCTGCTACAAGGAAAGCCTCTTTGTCGGCCCTCGGAATGCCCACATACTGATAGACCGCCGGCAACTGATAGCGCCCCACCTCTGTGACCGTCACCTTGCCGTTGGAAGCCAAAGTGAGCGGCTGTCGGATCTCGAACTCATAGCCAAACTGTGACTTCTGCTCCTCCACCTCGATGATGTCGCTCTCCTCAAGCGTCGGGACAGTCCTCATCTCAGCGGCAGCTGGCTCTCTCATCACCTCCGACTTCAGCATCGCCATATCTTCTTTGGCTCTTCCCTTCTGGGCTTTCTTTGAGCCATAGCCGACGACGACTTCCTCCAAGGCGTGTTGGTCCTCGGTCAACTTGACATTGAGTGTCGGCCCTGTCACACGCAACGTCTTCTGAACATATCCGATGTAGCTGAATCTCAGTTGTTTCTTGTCTTTGGGCAAAGTGATAGAATAGCGGCCGTCAACATCCGTCACCGTACCGAGTTTCGTGCCCACAATGGTCACTGTTACGCCGATGATGGGTTCTCCCTGCTCGTCGGTGACCACACCCGACACCCCACTTTCCTCGTCTGTCAAGTCATAGTGAGGAGCCTGACGGCCATAGTCGAGCCAATAAGTACGCAACTCCGGAGCGATATTCGATCTGTTGGGATTGGAAGAAGACAGTGTCACTTGCACGTTTTCCCATTTTTCCTTGGTATTCTGGAAAACGTTGGCCTTATACGACAGTTGCAGGGGTTGAGAAGTTCCTTCCGATCGTATATCGTAAGTGGGGTACCACCCAGCATTCCTGACGTAATAAGAAAGGTCGAACTCAGCGCGGCATGCCTGAGGCACATTGACCTTGACATCCACCTCCGTCACGGTTTTCAAGGGCAGATGAGCGATGGAGTCGGCAGTCGTCTCAAGCTGTCGGGCCTGTTCCCTGACCTTAACCAGATCCTCATCAATGGCAATCAACCGTTTTTTCAAAGCAAGAAGTTCCTGGGAATAGTAGCTGTTGAGTTCTTTGATGCCCGCCAAGGGTGTGACCGCAGTTCGGTTGCCCACCGAGCAGTTGGTCTTCACCATTTCGAGCTGAGCCTCGACTACCTCACGCTGGGCGCGCAGTTCATTCATCTTATCGGCAGCCGTCTTCACTTGTTCTTGCGCTGCTTTCAGTTGACGCACCTGCTTGACACTGTCGGGATGCGCCTTGCGGTAGTTCACCCCGATCACGGTCAGTTTGCCACGAGCCCTCATCTGCAGGCTTTTCGTGTCGGTATAGGGCGAGAGGCCCGTGAAGGTGATGGTCTGCTCACCAGCGGTCAGATTGACCGAGAGCGTCCGTTCGACCTGGGCGCCATTGGCGAAAACCGTCACATGCTGGATAGGCGCCTCATGCTTGTCTGTCGCATGACCTTGCCATGCGGCCATCACAAAAGAAAAAAGGATAATCAATCTCAAGTTCATAGTTAGCAGTAAAAAAATGAATATGCGACAAAAATAGTACAAAAAGCAGAAAGGCAAGTCATTCTGAAAGAAAAAATAACATCTGAAAAGAAATAATAACATTGGAGGGCAAGTATTTGGAGAAGACCGGAATATTGTTTATATTTGCAGCAAACTTTCCGAAACGGCAGAGACGAAACTGCATAATCAATAGTCACAAACTACATACCGAAAGATGAATCGCCTTACGATCAGAAAAGCAGCAACATCCCTTATCACCACCATCCTTGTCATGACGCTTTGGCCGACCGACGTCCACGCCCAGCATCACGACTGGGAAGACCAAAACGTGCTGCACATCCATCGTGAACCCGCTCGGGCCTCTTTTTTCAGTTATGCAGTGAAACAAGGAGACAGGCAGCAATCCCTTGACGGCCGGTGGAAATTTCACTGGACGAAACGTCCTGAGCAGCAACCGTCAGGGTTTCATCAAGCGGATTTCGACGACAGCGGATGGCGTGAGTTTCCCGTGCCCGGAGACTGGGAGATGAACGGTTTCGGTACACCGATCTACAGCAGCAGCGGCTACACGTTTAAAATCGATCCGCCAAGGGTGATGGGTGATCCCAAGAAAACCTACACTGCGTGGGAAGAGCGCAACCCCACGGCCGTCTACCGCCGTCAGTTCACCATTCCCTCTTCCTGGCTTGGCGAAGAGGTCTTCATCCATTTCGGAGCTGTGAGCAGTGCCTTTTACCTCTGGATCAATGACCAGATGGTGGGCTACTCACAGGGCAGCATGGAGCCAGCGGAATTCAGGATCACCGACTATGTGAATCCCGGCTCTCCCAACCAGATCACACTCGAAGTTTTCAAATACTGCGACGGCAGTTACCTTGAAGACCAGGACATGTGGCGCATCGCCGGCATACACCGCAGCGTGACGCTCTATGCTGCGCCCCGCATCCGCATCCGTGATTTTGGGGTACGTGCGACCCTGGATGAGCATTATCAAGACGGCAATCTTGTCATCCATCCCGAACTCACGGTCAGTAAAGGACAGCGCGGCGAGGGTTATACGGTTGAGGCACGCCTTTACGACGAGAACGGCACGATGGTGCTCGACAGTGCTCTGCGCCAGGATGCCGTCGCCATGCTCAACCTCGACCACAAGGCAGCCATCATGAACGACCGCAACCCACAGCGTGGCTATCCCAAGTGGGGATGGTTGTCTGCCAAGGTGGAAAAGCCGAGGAAATGGACAGCCGAGAATCCCCACCTCTATACCCTCCGTCTGTCGCTCGTCGACTCTTTGGGACACACCATCCAGCAGATCGACAGCAAAGTAGGATTCCGGACGATAGAGATCCGCCACGGCGATTTCCTCGTCAACGGCCAGAAAATCCGCCTGCGTGGTGTCAACCGCCATGAGATGGACCCCATTACTGGACATGTGATGACAGAAGAGCGGATGCTGCAAGACATCCTGCTCATGAAGCGCGCCAACATCAATGCTGTGCGCACCTGCCACTACCCCAACACCGAGCGGTGGTATGAGCTCTGCGACAGCATCGGCCTCTATGTGATGGACGAGGCCGACATCGAGGAGCATGGTCTCCGCGGACAACTGGCCAGCGATCCCACATGGTCGGCTGCCTGGATCGACCGCACCCAACGGCTTGTCGTGCGCGACCGCAACCATCCCTCCGTGGTGATGTGGAGCCTGGGCAATGAGGCCGGATGGGGAACGAATTTCGCCATGACCGCCGCCTGGATACACGAATACGACCCCACCCGATACGTGCATTACGAAGGAGCACAAGGCACGGGTGGCGAAGCCTTCGGCCACCACGGCGACCCTGCATCGGTGGATGTGATTTCCCGTTTCTATCCCCGCACGCAAGAAGAATACCTCAACCCCGGCGTGGCCGACAATAACATGGAACGACCCGAGAACGCCCGATGGGAACGGCTGCTCTCCATCGCCCGCGACACCACCGACCTCCGTCCTGTCGTCACCAGCGAATACGCCCATGCCATGGGCAACGCCCTCGGCAATTTCAAGGAATACTGGGATGAGATCTACAGCCATCCCCGCCTGCTCGGCGGTTTCATCTGGGAATGGGCCGACGAGGGCATCTTCGTCGACAAGGACGGCAAGCGAATGACCGCCTATGGAGGAGATTTCGGCGACGTGCCCAACCTCAAGGCATTCTGCGTGAAAGGCATCGTGAGCAGCGACCGCCAGACCACCCCGAAATACGAGGAAGTGAAGGCCGTCTATTCCCCCATCCGCTTCAGTTATGACCACGGCCAGGTCGTGCCCCATCTGATGGATGCCACTTGCAAGATGGACAATTATGTCATTCGCCAGACCGAGAGAGACGGACTCATCGATGTCTATGCAACCTTCCGCCACGACACCAGGTGGGCGAAAGCCGGCCATGAAGTGGTGCATCAGCAGTTTGTGAAAGACCCGAGATGGTTTGAGAGACAAGTGAGCATAGCGAAGGATGACGAGGCCACCCAAACCTATAAGTTCTGGAGCTGGGAAGGAATGGAAAGTTTCCTCCGTGAGTTTTTCTCACGCCTCAGGCCCCATTTCTTCCGAGCTCCCACCGACAACGACAAAGGATTCGGCAACTGGATTGCCAAGGACTGGAAGAACCAAGGTCTCGACCAGTTGCGTGACTCCACCATCCGCCCCCTCACCCTCACCCGTGAGCACGACGGTGTGCTCCAGGGCAAAGCCATCATGGCCTACAAAACCCTGGAGGGATATCTTCGCGTGGAATACAACCTTATCCTTAAACCAGGCTGGATTATAGATCTCACGGCTACCTTCACGCCTGTCGGCACATTGCCACCGCTGCCCTGCATCGGCGTCACCCTGATGCTGCCCCGGCAATACCACAAACTCGCTTATTTCGGCCGCGGGCCCATGGACAACTACCCCGACCGCCATGCCGCCTCCACCATCGGCCTGTGGCAGAGCACCGTGGCAGAGCAATACGTGCATTACCCACGTCCGCAAGACAGCGGCAACCACGACGACGTGGCATTTGTCAAGCTCAGCGATAACAACGGTGGCAGTTGGCGCGTCGACTGCACCGACCGTCCGTTCTCCTTCTCCGCTCTGCCCTACAGTGTGGAGCATCTCTATGCGACAGCGCATGACTGTGACCTCATCGAGGACACGGACCATGTCTTCCTCAATCTCGACGCAGCCGTGATGGGACTCGGCAACAGCTCCTGCGGTCCTGGCGTGCTCACCCGCTATGCCATCGACACGAGTCATGAGCACACCCTGCACTTGCTCATCCAGTCTGTCGGCCAGTGACTTTTGCACAGATGGTGTAGGTCTTGTCGCCAAACTCTTTCTCGCCCACCTGCTTGAAGGAACTGGTAGCCTGAGAGCCGAGGCCAGTGGCAGATAATCCATGTTTTTTTATACAATGAAAAAAATAAGACCGTGCAAAGTTAGGGTATTATCGTTTTTTTTTCTAATTTTGCGTCAGATATTTTAAAACCCACCACCAACCTGCCATGATCAAACGACAACTCACCTTCTTTCTCTTGGCGCTCTGCGCCTTTAGCATGAGCGCTGCCAACTTTGAAATCGATGGAATATGGTATGAGACCACCTCAGACCAGACTGTCAGGGTTATCCCCGAGACCAATGCCACCGACGGAAGCGGCACTTTCATCATTTTCAACTATCCCTATGAAGGCGATCTCACAATACCCTCCAGCGTCACCTACGGATCTGTCACCTACACGGTGACAGCCGCCAAGACCGGCACCTTCCGGGAATCCAGCAAACTGGTCAGTGTCAGCCTGCCCGCCACGCTCACCGACCTGGGTGAGGCGCCCTTTGCCTCATGCAGTCGGTTGGAAGCCATCACCGTGGCAGAGGAAAATCCCGCCTATACCGTCATTGACGGACTGCTCTACGACAAGACCGGCAGCACACTGCTCGCTTGTCCGGGAGCCAGAGAAGACAAGGTGACCATTGCTTCCAGTGCCACAGCCATTGGAGCATCAGCCTTCCACGGCTGTTCGAAAGTCACCTCCGTCGACATCCCCACAAGCGTGACATCCATCGGCGAGGAGGCTTTTCGCGGGTGCAAGAAGCTGTCGGCCATCACCCTGCCCGGAACCCTCACCACCATCAGCGACCGCACGTTCTACAACTGCCAGGCTCTCCATACGCTGACCCTGCCTGAGACCATCACCAGCATCGGAGAAAACGCCTTCTATCAGTGTATATCCCTCAACCGTCTCACGCTCCCTGTCTCGCTTCGGGTGATCGGCGACTATGCCTTCAGCCTATGCAGCGGCCTCTCCTCTGTCACACTGCCTCAGGGACTGCAGGAAATCGGTTTCCGGGCTTTTGAGAACTGCATCAGAATCACCTCCATCACCATCCCTTCATCGGTCAATACGATTGCCACGATGGCTTTCTGCGGATGCAGTAACCTGAACAGCATCAACGTAGCCGGTGACAACAAGGCCTACAGCAGCCAGGACGGCGTGCTGTTCAACAAGTCGAAGACCACCCTGCTCTGTTGTCCGAGTGCGAAGACAAGCAGTTATGTCGTCCCCTCAACGGTCAACACCATCGGCGAATACGGCTTCTACGCCTGCAAGTCGCTCACCAGCATCACCCTGCCCCACTCCCTCACCATACTGAGGCCTTACAGTTTCCGTCTCTGCACGAATCTGAAGACCATTGCCCTTCCTCCCACCGTCAGTCAGGTGGGCAAGAATGCCTTCAATGGCTGCAATGCCCTGCAGTCGATACTGCTCTACGCCAAGGAGGTGCCCAACGCAGAATCCAACACCTTCACCCAAGTCAACCTCGAGGTGCCCCTCTACGTGCCCGCAGAATCCGTGGAGAGCTACAAGAGCGCAGACTTCTGGAAAGACATCATCTCCATCCTGCCCCTCACTGAGGAGGTCGTCGCCGGAAAACTCGGGGATGTCAACAGTGATGACAAAGTCAATGTGACTGATGTCATGCAGACCGTCAACGTCATCCTTGGCAATCCCATCACGGTCTTCAGCTGGCAGATGGCAGACCTGAATTTCGATGGGCTCATCAACGTGACGGACATCATGAAGATCGTCAACATCATCCTCAACGACTGAACAAATCCACGATATGAACAAACTACTTACACTCTTCATTGCCACGGCATGCACCTGTGGCATCCAGGCACAGCATCCTGACATCAGCACTCACCGTCAATATCTGAGCGGGACAGGTTGTGACGACATGGTGGAATGGGATTTCATGTGTACCGACGGCCGCAACGCCGGCCAATGGACCAAAATCGGCGTACCCTCCTGTTGGGAACTGCAAGGATTCGGTACCTATCAGTATGGCATGCGCTTCTATGGCAAGGAAAAGCCAGAAGGAATAGCCTCCGAGAAAGGCCTTTACAAGACAGAATTCACGTTGCCCGAGTCATGGGCGGGCAGACAGATCCTGCTCGTTTTCGAAGCCGCCATGACCGATGCCAAAGTGACCATCAACGGCCGCAAGGCTGGCAATGTGCACCAAGGCGGATTCTACCGTTTCCAATATGATGTCTCCGACCGCATCTTCTTCGGCAAGAAGAAAAACCGTCTGGAGGTGGAAGTGAGCAAGGAGAGCGAGAACACTCAGGTGAACATGGCCGAGCGACGCGCCGACTACTGGAATTTCGGTGGTCTGATCCGTCCGGTCTTCGTGGTGAGCAAACCAGCAAGGAACATCCGCCGTGTGGCCATCGACGCAGACATGGACGGGCGTTTCAAGGCCGACGTATACCTCAACCGAGCTCTCGAGGGAGCCTCTGTCGAAGTGGAGATCGCCGATGCGCAAGGCCACACCCTCGGCAAAGGGAAGGCTCTGGGAAGTTCCGACCTATACAAGGTCGATTTCACCGTCAAAGCTCCCAAACTATGGACCGCTGAGACCCCCCATCTCCACACTGCCACCTTCACCCTCAAGGACAGCAACGGCAAAACGCTGCATGTGGAACGAGAAAAATTCGGTTTCCGCACCATCGAATACCGAGCCAGCGACGGCGTGTATATCAACGGCCGGAAAGTGATCTTCAAAGGCGTCAACCGCCACTCCTTCCGTCCTGAGAGCGGCCGCACGTTGTCAAAGGCCAAGAACATCGAGGATGTGAAGCTCATCAAGAGCATGAACATGAATGCCGTGCGCCTCTCCCACTACCCTGCCGACCCTGAATTTCTCGATGCCTGCGACTCCCTTGGCCTGTATGTGGAGAACGAGCTGAGCGGATGGCACTGGGCCCATGAGACCATCGTGGGACAGCAACTCGTCGAAGAGATGGTGACCCGTGATGTGAACCACCCCTCAGTGATTTTCTGGAGCAATGGCAATGAAGGCGGTTTCAACTACGAACTGGAACCCTTCTTCGCACAGTTCGACCCACAGCAGCGCGTGGTGCTCTATCCCTGGGCCAACCGTAACGGTTTTGAGACCAAGCACTACCGTTCATGGGGCGAAACAGCCGACTACATGCGGCAGAAGGAGATTTTCATGCCGACGGAGTTTCTACACGGCCTTTATGACGGTGGTCACGGTGCCGGTCTCAAAGACTATTGGGAACTGATGATGTCGAATCCACGCTGTGCCGGTGGCTTTCTTTGGGACCTGGCCGACGAGGGAGTGGTACGCACCGACATGGATAACCTCATCGACTGCGTGGGCAATTTCGGTGCCGACGGCATCGTGGGACCCCATTTCGAGAAAGAAGGGTCGTATTATACCATCAAGGAGGTATGGAGTCCCATCCAACTGAAGAGGACGGGTGAAGACCGTTTCGAGATCAAGAACTGCTATGATTTCACCAATCTCAAATCGTGTCACTTCACCTATAAATATCTGAAAATGCCAAACTATGGTCAGTCGGCGGTGGTAGAAGTGGGTTGCGGCAGTCTCCCATCCCCCGACATAGAACCCGGCATGTCGAAGACCATCACCCTCCCCAAAGGCACAGGAGATGTGGTGCAGTTGACAGCCACCGACCCCTATGGCGAGGAAGTCTTCACCTGGAGTGTTCCTCTCCAACCCGGTTCACTCCCAAGCGAACTTCCCACGTCGGCCACGATGACAGAGACAGACGACGCACTCACCATCACCGCGGCCGGCAAGTCATACGTCTTCTCCAAGTCAGACGGGCAATTGCAGCATGTGACCATCGGATCACGTACCCTCTCCTTCGGTCATGGTCCACGGTTTGTCGCCGTTAAGCGTAGCGACCGTTCCCAGGATGGTTTCTACAACCACGACGACAAAGAAGCCTTCCAGAAAAAGACTCAATACACGACCTACGAAGACCAAGGACGTTTCGATGGTTTCCAATTCGAAGACGGACAATTGACCGCCCGCTATCAACACGGCAGCCTGTCACACGTCGTCTGGAAATTCCATACCGACGGCAGCGTCCAGATCACCGCCTGTTGTTCGTTCAATGGCGTGGTCGACATGATGGGCATCACGTTCGACTTTCCCGAGACACTGGTAAGAAGCAAGCAATGGGTAGGCAACGGTCCCTACCGGGTGTGGCAGAACCGTCTGGAAGGTCCCCAATACGGTTATTGGAAGACAGGTTACAACGATCCCGTACCAGGAGAGACCTTCGAGTACCCCGAATTCAAGGGCTATTTCTCTCGGGTAAACTGGATGCAGTTGGAAACCAGCGAAGGCAAGATCGGCATCCAACCCACCCAGCCCGGTTCAGGCGCCCCACTCTACATCGGAGTCTACCAGCCACGAGACGGGCGCGACCATATCCTGTACGACCTGCCCGAGAACGGCATCTCCCTTCTGGATGTCATTCCAGCTGTGCGCAATAAAGTGAACACCACCGACCTCAACGGTCCCACCGCCCAACCCCATTGGGCAAAGGGCGTGCATGTCTACTCTTCTAAACTCTGGTTTGAATGAAAGCAATCACCACTCTTCTCTCTACCCTTGTCTGCGTCCTCACCCTATCCGCCGCGGACATTCAGGACACCTACAAGCCCTGGACTTTCTGGTATTGGATGTATGGTTGCGTGAGCGACGAGGGAATACGTCTCGACCTGCAAGGAATGAAGGACGCAGGCATCGGCGGGTTTTACCTGATGCCCATCAAGGATGTCAGCGACGGTGCCCAATACGGAGGGACCGCCCGTCAACTATCCGAAGAATGGTGGAAGCACGTCGACACCACCCTCCGACTGGCCGACAGTCAGGGACTGGACGTGGGCATCCATTTTTCCGACGGATTCGCTTTGGGCGGTGGTCCTTGGATCACACCCGAGGAGTCGATGCAGCGAATTGTCTGGACCGACACCATCGTAGAGGGCAAGCAGCGTGACCTCCAGCTCCGCCAGCCTGCGGCTGTGGGCGATTATTACGAGGATATCGCTGTCTATGCCATACCCGTCAAAGAGAAGATGTCTGCTGCGCAACCCCATGTCTCCGTAGACTTCCCCTTCCGCAGTACCGAGCCCTGCGATATCCTCTTCACCTACGAAGAGCCTTTCACATTGCGCCATGTGCGCATCATCACCGGAGGCAACAACTACGAGGCCCATCGCTGGCAAGTCTATGCTTCCGACGACGGTCTGAATTACCGGCATGTGCGCGACATCGAACCTGCCCGTCAAGGATGGCAAAACACCGACGCACACGCCACATATGCCATTCCACCCACCAAGGCCCGGTATTTCAAGTTTCACTGGACCCCCGAAGGCAGCGACCCGGGCAGCGAGGACATGGACGCCGCCAAATGGAAGCCCACCTTAAAAGTAGCCGACATCCAGTTGGGCAGCTTGCCGTTACTCGACGGTTATGAGGGGAAATCGGGAGCTGTGTGGCGTGTCAGCCGGTCGTTTCCCATCGCAACGTCAGACTGTGCCGCCCCGGATGAGATACTCCGTCTCTCGTTGGTCGACGGCAAGATTTCCCGGTTGCCCAAAGGCCGTTGGCACCTGTTGCGCATGGGACACACCTCTACGGGGCACCAGAACGCCACAGGAGGAGGTGGCCGTGGACTGGAATGCGACAAGTTCTCTCGTCCAGCCATCCGCAAACAACTCCAGCATTGGTTTGGCACCATCCGACAGCACGATCCCTATCACGCCATCAAACGGTTGCATGTCGACAGTTGGGAATGCGGCTCTCAGAACTGGAGCAGCACATTCGCTCAGGAGTTTCACCTGCGCCGCGGCTACGACCTTCTCCCCTGGTTGCCGCTCTATGCTGGCATTCCCATCGCCGATGGTGAGCGGAGCTATCAAGTGCTGCGCGACATCCGGCTGACCATCGCCGAACTCATCGACGAGGTGTTCTTCGACGAGATGCAACGCGCCGCCCGTCAATACGAAGTGAAGCTCTCCGCCGAATGCGTGGCTCCCACAATGGTAAGCGACGGACTCCTGCACTACCGCCACACCGACTACCCCATGGGTGAGTTCTGGCTCAACTCCCCCACCCACGACAAACCCAACGACATGCTCGATGCCATCAGCGGAGCCCATATCTACGGCAAGAACATCATCCAGGCCGAGGGATTCACCGAGGTACGAGGTACATGGGACGAGATCCCCGCCCTGCTCAAACCGCTGCTCGACCGCAACTATTGCCTCGGCATCAACAGCCTTGTGTTTCATGTCAACACCCACAACCCATGGACCGACAGGAAGCCTGGCATGACACTCGACGGCATCGGCACTTTCTTCCAGCGTGACAACACCTGGTGGAGGGAGATGCCTGCGTTCACCCAGTATATCACCGCTTGTCAAGAACTACTTCAGCAAGGCCGGCCTGTGGTGGATCTCGCCGTATATACCGGAGACGAGGTGCCGCGGCGAGCCATCCTGCCCGAACGGCTCACTGACATCCTTCCAGGTCTTATGGGCGACTCCATCCTCCGGCGAGAAGCCAACCGTTTGCGCAACGAAGGTCAACCGATGGAGACCAGTCCTGTAGGGGTCAGTCACACCCGCAACATGACGAAGGCAGAAGACTGGCTCAATCCGCTGCGCGGCTATAAATACGACTCCTTCAACCATGATGTGCTCCGCGGCATGCGGGTGGAGAACGGCGAAGTGGTGACCCGCGACGGCATGCGCTACAAAGCCCTCATCATCCCCCAAACCAGGAAGATGAACCCCGACAACATCAACACTGGCCTTCAGGAGATCGAGGCATTGCGCCAGCAGGGAGCGGTCATCATCGACACCCCTTGGACAGCTCCTGATCTGTCGAGGCTCGGCATACGCCGTGATATCCAACTGCCCGCAGGTCTCGATTTCGCTCATCGGCATACCGACGAGGGAGACATCTACTTCATCAGCAACCAGACCGACAAGACCGTCACTTTCGCACCACAAGTACGAGAAGACCACGCATACCGCTATCTATGCGACCCTTTGCGAGAACAATTCACGACGGCAGGCGACACCATCACACTGGCACCCTATGCCTCAGTCTTCTACGAGTTGTCCGACAACGACTACAGCGTCCTGACCACAAAGGACACCACTCCGCAAAGCACGGTTATCCTCGATGGAGAATGGACCCTCACGTTCGAGGAAAACGGCGTAAGTCTGACCACCGACACACTGAGGGGATGGCAGACCTATGAAGACCCACGCATCAGATACTATTCTGGTCATGTAAGTTATGAAACCATGTTCAGTCAAAAAAGACAGGCAAAAGGCCAAGTGTGGCTGGAATTAGTCCAAGTACACGACATCGCCACCGTCTATGTAAACGACATCTGCTGCGGCACATCATGGATGCCTCCACACCGCATCGACATCACCGATGCCGTGAAAAAGGGCAACAACCAGTTGCGCATTGAAGTAGTGAACACCTGGGCCAACGCCCTCTTGGGCGCCGACAACGGTACCCCACCCTACGACGGTATCTGGACCAACGGCAAATACCGCCGGGCAGAGAAAGACCTGCTGCCCGCCGGACTCCTGACACCACCAAGAATCATTTCTGAAAAATAAGTATATGAGACGCATCCTATTATCATTGATTATTTGCCTTGCGACAATCTCAGCAAATGCGAAAGTCCGTCTGCCGCAGTTTTTCTCCGACGGCATGGTACTCCAGCAACAATCGGAGTGCAACCTATGGGGATGGGCCGAACCAGGAAGGAGAATCAGCATCACCACGTCGTGGGACAAGAAAGGCCACATGGTCACCGCCCGAAAGGACGGCCAGTTCTGGCTGACAGTGAAGACCCCAGAGGCCGGCGGCCCCTATTTCATCGGCTTCGCAGACGGGGACTATGTGCAAGTGAGCAACGTCATGATCGGCGAGGTGTGGATCTGCAGTGGGCAGAGCAACATGGAGATGCAGATGAAGGGGTTCAAGCAGCAACCCGTGGAAGGAACGACAGAGGAGCTGCTGCATTGCAAGGATGCCAACCTGCGTCTGTTCACCGTCAAGCGTCATGCCTCACTGACTCCCGTGGATGATGTGACAGGCGTGTGGAGCGAAGCCAATGCGGCGAGCGTGCGCGACTTCTCGGCCACGGCTTATTACTTCGGCCGTGCCCTGCGCGAGACCTTGGGCGTGCCCGTAGGTCTCATCGTCACCTCATGGGGCGGTTCGGCCTGCGAGGCATGGATGCAGGCAGACTGGCTGAAGGCATTCCCCAAGGTACAGCAAGAAATCACCGAGGAAGACGTGAAGAAGCTCCAGCAACGCTGCCCTACGGCCCTCTACAACGGGCAGTTGCGCCCTCTCGTCGAATACACCATGCGTGGTGCCATCTGGTATCAGGGCGAGGACAACGTGCCCCGCTACGACTACTACGCCCCGCTGCTGGCCGCAATGGTGAAAGGATGGCGCGACGTGTGGAAGCAAGGAGAGTTTCCCTTCTACTACTGCCAGATAGCACCCTACGACTACAGCCTGATTGACTGGAGCGGAAGCCAGCTGCTCCGTGAGCAGCAGATGAAGGCCGAGGCCCTCATCCCCAATGCCCGGATGGCCGTGCTGATGGATGCCGGTCTGGAGTATGGCATCCATCCGCGCAAAAAACGCCAGGCCGGCGAGCGGTTGGCCATCCTTGCCCTGAGCAACACCTACGGCGTGAAAGGCCTGCCCGACTTCGCCGTCTACAAAGAGGTGACCTTTCAGAACGACACGGCCGTAGTGTCCTTCGACCGAAGCAAGGAGTGGGTATATTTCGAACACGGACCGAAGAGCCAGAACTTCGAAATCGCAGGTGCCGACAAGGTGTTCCACCCCGCCGAGGCCTGGGTCTCGCGCAACCGCGTGTATGTGCGCAGCGACAAGGTGAAGAAGCCCGTGGCCGTGCGCTATGCCTTCCGCGACTGGGTGGAGGGCGACCTGATGCACGACGGGCTGCCCGTGAGCTCATTCCGCACCGACGACTGGTAACCATCCCCCATCATCCATCATACACCACCTAACAACCCATCCACAGCATCATGACACGAACGACGACCCTACTCCTCACCTTTCTGCTGCCGGCCCTGCTACTGGCCAGCGACTACGTACCCCGCGACGTGGTGTGGACCACCCAGAGCAAGAACTCGAGCGAGTCAATGCCCTGCGGAGGCCATGATATCGGCATGAACGTGTGGGTGGAAGACGGCGACCTGCTATGGTATGTGACACAGAGCGGATGGTTCGACGCCAACAACACTCTGCTGAAAGCTGGGCGCTGGCGCCTGCATATCGACGGTGACCCCTTCGGCGGCAGTGACTTCAGCCAGGCGCTCCGTCTCGACGGTGGCTATGTGGAGATAGCAGGCGGCGGCGTAAAAGTCGTCATCTGGGCCGATGTCTATTCTCCCCACGTCTATCTTGACATCCGCTCGGCCAAGTCGCGCAAGGCCACCCTGAGCTATGAGAACTGGCGCTACCAAGACCGGCCGCTCACCAAGGCCGAGTGCCAGCAGTCGTCATGGAAATGGCTGGTGCCTAAAGACTGCGTGACCCAAGCCGACCGCATCGAGAGCACTCCCCATCAGCTGACCGCCACACACCAGAATCCCGAGAAGACCATCTTCGACTTCACTGTGGCCTATGAGCGCATCGAGGCACTGAAAGACAGTCTCTACAATCCCATCGGAGGCAGGCGGATGAGCGTGGTGACCGATACCGGCCACTTCACCTTCGAGGGTACCAGCGAGGGTCGCTACGCCTCTACCGACTACCGCGCTTGGAACTACGCCACCGATCATCTGCGCCACACCACGGTGACCATCGCCCTCGACAATGGCGACAGACGACACTATCCGCAGCCCGAGAAAGCCTCAGTCTCGATGAAGCGCAGCCGCCAGTGGTGGCACCAATACTGGCAGCGCAGCTGGATACAGACCGACGGCACGAATGCCGAGGCCGCCCACGTGGCCCGCAACTACGACCTTTTCCGCTACATGTTGGGCTGCAACGCCTATGGACAGTGGCCATCGAAATTCAATGGCGGGCTCTTCACCTTCGACCCCATGTATGTGGACGCCCCGGCCGCCGACGGCACACCCACCAACGCCTTCACCCCCGACTACCGCAAATGGGGCGGCGGCACGATGACGGCACAGAACCAGCGCCTCGTCTACTGGCCCATGCTCAAGAGCGGCGACACCGACATGATGGTAGCCCAACTCGACACCTACCTGCGCATGTTGCCCACCGCAGTGGCCCGCACCCGCCACTACTGGGGGCACGGCGGAGCCTCGTTTGGCGAGCAGATAGAGAACTTCGGGCTGCCCAATCCCGCCGAGTATGGCAAGCACAGCGAGGGTATGGACTACGGCACGGAGCGCAACGCCTGGCTCGAATATGAGTGGGACACCGTGCTCGAATTCTGCCTGATGGCTCTCGAAGCCCAGCGCTATCAGAATCCCTCACAGGCCGGGAATGGCAGCATGGTCACCGACTTCAGCCGCTACCGCCCCCTGGTGAAAGAGAGCCTGCGCTTCTTCGACGAGCACTATCAATACCTGGCCAAGAAGATGGGCAGCAAGGCCCTCACCGACTCCGGCCGCCTGGTGATCTATCCCGGCTCGGGATGCGAGACCTACAAGATGGCCTACAACCCATCAAGCACGGTGGCCGCCCTGCACACGGTGGCCGCCGCCCTCGCCGACTCCACCCTGCCACTCTCGCGGCTGCCCGAAATTCCGCTGCGCGTGATTGGCGGCGACACCTGCATCGCCCCAGCCGTGGTGTGGGCGCGCATACAGAACGTGGAGACCCCACAGCTCTATCCCGTTTTTCCCTGGCGCATCTACGGTTTGGGGCGCCCCCAGCTCCACATCGCCCGCAACACCTACCTGAAAGACCCTCACGCCCTGGCCATGCGCAGCAGCAAGGGGTGGAAGCAGGACAATATCTGGGCAGCATGCCTCGGACTGACCGACGAGGCCCGACGGCTGTGCGTGGAGAAGTTCGCCGACGGTCCTTACCGCTTCCCCACATTCTGGGAACCTGGTTTCGACTGGGCTCCAGATCTGAACCGTGGAGGCTCGGCCATGATTGGCGTGCAGGAGATGCTGCTGCAGGAGACTCCCAACGGCGAGCTGCTGCTCTTCCCCGCCTGGCCCAAGGAGTGGAACGCCACCTTCCGCCTGCATGCCAGTGGCGGCCGCGTGGTGGAAGGCACCATCAAGCACGGGGCCATCACCTCGAGAATCATCCTTTAATTCACAATCCGACAAGAAATGAAACGACTATTCACGCTGAGCCTGTTGGCTATCACCTGTCTCGCCATCCACGCCAAACTCGTGGTGACACAGACCTCCTGCAACTACCAGAGAGGCCCGACAGCCATCGTGGCCGACAAGGCCAGGGTGGGATGGCAGTATATCGAGCGCATGGGATGGCCCACAAGCCAGGAAGCCTATCAGATAGAGGTGCATGAGCGGGTGTCGGGCCGGCTCGTCTATGACAGCGGCGTGGTGCGTTCGGCCGAGAGCCAGTTCATCACACTGCCCTACCTAGCTCCCAACATCCACGGCTACTCCTGGCACGTGAGGATAGCCAGCCAGGACATCGAGCACAAGGGCAAGAGAAAAAAGACTGCCAGTGCCGACGGACTGGAATGGTCGGACTGGAGCTATGAGCAAAATCTCCGCGTGGTGCCCGCCGACCTGCAGGTCCTCCCCTCCGGTCGTCTCACTCCCAGCACCGCACCCCAGTGGATAGGCGCCATCAGCAAGCGCGACGCCCGCATTCCCACCGGGCGGTGGAGCAACGAGGTGTTCAAGAAAGACTCGTTCCAGACGAAGTGGGAGCAGGTCGACTCGCTCTCCTCGCGCAGCATCATCCTGCGCAAGGCTTTCCGCACCACCCACGCCATCACCGATGCCGTAGTCTACGTCTGCGGCCTGGGCCACTACGAGATGAGCATCAACGGGCAGCGTGTGGGCAACAGTGAGTTCGCCCCCCTCTGGAGCGAATACAGCCGCACGGCATACTACAACACCTACGACGTGACCCGTCTGCTGCGCGAGGGTGACAACAGCGTGGCCGTACTCCTGGGCAACGGGTTCTTCAATGTGCAGCGCGGCAACCGCTACAGCAAGCTTCAGACCAGCTTCGGCCCACCGCAACTCTTCCTGCGCATGGACATCACCTACGACGACGGCACCACAGCGCACGTGGTGAGCGACGACAGCTGGCGGTGGACCAAGAGCCCCATCACCTTTAACAGCATCTACGGCGGCGAGTCGTATGATGCCCGTCTGGAGATGGAGGGATGCCTCGAGCCTCAATACGACGACAGCAAGTGGAACGCCGCCGTGGTGGTGGAAGGTCCGGAGGGCAGACTCTATCCCGAGACCGCCCCGCCTGTGCGCATCATGGAACGATTCGACATACAGAAGGTGCGCCCAGTAGACAAAGACTCGCTGGAAGCTGCCTCGCGCAAGACCAAACGCGAGGTGCACCCCTCGGCGCTCGTCTGCGACATGGGGCAGAACCTCGCCGGATTTCCCGAGATCACCGTCTCTGGACAGCGTGGGCAGAAGGTCACCCTGCTCGTATCGGAACGCCTCACCCCGCAGGGAGTGTGCGACCAGAGCCAGACCGGCCGCCAGCACTACTACGAATACACCCTGAAAGGCGACGGCCGTGAGACGTGGCACCCTCGGTTCTCCTACTATGGCTTCCGCTTTATTCAGGTGGAGGGAGCCGTGATGGAGAAGCAGGCCAACCCCGACGGACTGCCTGAGATTCACAGTCTGAAGAGCTGTTTCGTCTACAACTCCACCCCTGAGACTTCCTCTTTCTGGTGCGACAACGAACTGATGACAAAGACCCACCGACTCATTGAGCGTGCCGAGCGCAGCAACATGCAGGCCGTGCTCACCGACTGTCCGCACCGCGAGAAACTGGGGTGGCTGGAGCAAGACCATCTCGTGGGCCCGTCGCTCTTCTACAACTACGACATGACCACCCTGGTGCCCAAGATCATCCGTGACATCGTAGACACCCAGAAGCCCAACGGTATGGTGCCCACCACGGCACCCCAGTATGTGTCGTTCGGCAATCTTTTCGACGACTCGCCCGAATGGGGCTCCACTTTGGTGATACTCCCCTTCATGTACTACGACATGTATGGCGACAGTACCCTCATCACCGACAACTACGAGCCGATGCGCCGCTACGTGGACTATCTCAGCAGCCGTTCCGACGACGGCATCGTGAGCCACGGCCTGGGCGACTGGTATGACTACGGCCCGTGGCGCGCGGGATTCTCGCGCAACACCCCCGTGCCACTGGTGGCCACCGCCCACTACATCTACGACCTGCAGCTCATCACCGAGGCTGCCCGCATGACCGGCCGGACAGCCGACGAACAGCGCTATAAAGCCCTCTACGACAAGGTGGTGGCCTCGTTCAACCGACATTTCTACCACCCCGACTCCTGCTACTACGGCACGGGCAGCCAGACGAGCAACGCCCTGCCCCTCTTCCTCGGCATCACCGGCGAGCACAAGGAAGCCGTGCTGCAGAGCCTTATCGCCGACATCCATGCCCATGGCGACCGCCTGACCACTGGCGACGTGGGCAACCGCTACCTCTTCCGCGTGCTGGCCGACAACGGGCAGAACGAGCTGCTGCTGCGCATGCTCAACCACTATGAGGCTCCTGGCTATGGCTATCAGATAGCCCAGGGCGCCACCACCCTCACCGAGCAGTGGGACCCACGCCAGGGCTCATCCGAGAACCACTTCATGCTGGGCCAGATTGACGAGTGGTTCTTCCGCTCGCTCGCCGGCATCCGCCAGAAACCCGGCACCCACGGCTTCCGTCATCTCGTCATCGACCCCCAGGCGCTCGAGGCCATCGGCCGCGTGAAGGCCTCCATCCATACCCTCTATGGTGAGGTACGCATGGACTTCGACCCTTCAAAATCCACTCTCAACACCAGCATCCCCTTAGGATGCACCATCGAGAAGCCCGCCTTTCCCTGCGAGAAAGACCAATGGAGTGGCGGCGGCCTTGTTCCCTTCTGCCTGGTACCGACGTTGTCTTTCAGCAAGATACCCTTCGACAACAAGGAGTCGGAGCGCTACGACCCCCAGTGGCCCACCATCTGGTTTGGCCCGTCATGGATGGGCAGCAGCATCATGGGCAGCGACCATCCGCGATTCCACATCAGGCACGGGGTGTTCAGAAAACAGGATCTCGGCTTCACCGTCCTGCAAATATCGAGAAACCTCTATCGGGGCATCGCCGGTGTCTCTGCCGGCCTGCAGTTCGTGGCCAACAGCTACGACATCGCCCTCGACCAAGTGATGAGAAGAGACGGCAACGACGTGAGGTTCGAGTCACAAGATGAGGCCTTGCGCGAGAATTTTCTTAACTTCTCCTGTGTGCGCATCCCCGTAATGGTGGGTGTGCAGACCTACGGCCGCCAACTGTCGCTACTGACCGGTCTCGGGCTCTATGTCGGCGGCAGCCGATACACCTACCGGCACAGGGGTGAGGACAGACCCGAAGACCACCATCTGCACACCCAGAACTTCGGTGCCCAATGGATGGTGATGGCCGGTATCGGTCCGGTGACCCTGACATTCTCGCAATTCCTCGTGCCCCTCTACAAGCTCAGCGACGGCACCAAGGCCTACCCCGCCTCGCTCACCGTGGGCTTCGACTTCAACTACTGGATGCGTCGGCATTTCCGTCCGAAACCTCAATAAGACAAACTACTACACAACAATGAGAAAACTACTATTACTCATGCTGGTGCTCTTCGCACTCGAGGGCACAGCACAGAAAATCGATTTCAACAAAGGCGGTCGCCCCGAGAGCGAAGGACTCGAGGAAGGCTACTCGCCCTGGATTGTGAACGAGACCGAGGAGGCCACCGAGACCTTCGACGGCGTGACCATCACCCTCTCATGCGACAAGGCCTATGCCGGCGAGACGGTGATGTCGAACTACTGGAAGCAAGGGGTGACCAACGGCGCCAAGCTGGTGGGCGACGCCGTCATCGCCTACAAGACCGACCACGGCAACATCGCCTCGGGCGCCGTGAAGCTCGACGTGGCCATCAGCGGCCTTAGTGCCGGGCGTCACTCGCTGCAAGCCTTCCACAACAACATCGACGGTCTGGACGCCCCACCGCTCGACGTGTATGTGAACGGTGAGAAACTGCTCGAGGGCGTGGTGCAGACCAACCGTCAGACCACCGCCTCGGCCTGCGGCAAGTCGTATGTGGAGTTCGACGTGGCCGAGGGCCAACCCATCGTGGTGTCGTATGTCACCACCCCCGAGCCCGGCATCACCTACGCCACCACCACCGTGAGCATCAATGCCCTGGTCTTCAACGAGGCCGACAACACCAAAGTGGCACTCGACCCCTATCCCGCAAAGGGCGACCTGCACGCCGCTGCCGACGATGGCAGCATCGCCCTGCAGTGGCGGGGTGCCGAGGGAGCCGTGAGGCATCACGTGCTGTTTGGTGAGAGCGCAGAAGACCTCTCCCCCATGGGTACGACCGATGCGAGCACCTACACCGTTGGCGGTCTGAGCAACCACCACACCTACTACTGGCGGATAGACGAGGAGCACGCCGACGGCAGCCTGCACCAAGGCGAGGTGTGGTATTTCCGTCCGCGCCACCTGGCCTTCCCCAGTGCCGAGGGCTATGGCCGCTTCGCCACGGGCGGTCGCGGCGGTGCCGTCTACCACGTCACCTCGCTCGACGACGACCCCGACAATCCACAACCCGGCACCTTCCGCTATGGTGCCACCAGACTGTCGGGTCCGCGCACCATCGTCTTCGACGTTTCCGGCGTCATCCACCTGAAAGCCCGGCTCACCATCGCCGACCCCTTTGTAACCATCGCCGGGCAGACAGCTCCCGGCCGCGGCATCCTCTTCCGTGGCAGCGCCCTGGGCATAGGCAGTGAGAACATCGCCCGCTTCGTGCGCCTGCATCTCGGTGGCGGCGACGACTGGGACGGCAGCAGTCCCAATCCCAATACCTCCGATGGCATCGGAGCCGCAGGAGTCAACCACACCATCCTCGACCACTGTTCCATCGCCTGGACCATCGATGAGGGATTCTCCAGCCGCAATGCCAAGAACCTGACCTTGCAGCGCACCATGATATCCGAAGCCCTCAATTACTGCGGACATAGCCACTATGCCGAGGAGGGCAGTCTGGTGAGCCATGGCTATGCGGCCACCATCGGTGCCGGACAAGCTGAAGGCACCGCCGGATCGTTCCACCACAACCTGCTCGCCCATAACGAGGGGCGCAACTGGAGTATCTCTGGCGGTCTCGATGGTGGTGGTTTCTACGACGGCCATCACGACATTTTCAATAATGTGGTCTACAACTGGGGCGGCCGTGCCAGCGACGGAGGTACCCATGAGTTGAACTTCGTGGCCAACTACTACAAGAAAGGCCCTGCCACGTCGCAGAACTACCTTCTCCGCCACCAGTTCGAGGGCACGGGCAAAGGCACTCAGGCTGCCTACGTGAGCGGCAACATCCGTGAAGAGCTCAATGGCAGACTCACCGCCGACAAGGAAGGGGTGACCTACCGCTACGACCTCTCCGGCGGACAGGAACTGACCTGGGAACCGTGGGCCACCCAACCGTTCTTCCCTTCATATGCCACCATCGAGACAGCGGAGGCTGCCTTCAAGAACGTGCTCTCCGACGTGGGCTGCAACATGCCCGCACCCACCAACCACGACCAGCGCATGGTGAGTGAGGCCCTCGCCGGAACAACCTCTACTACCGGCTACTACACCAAGAAACGAGGATTGATCGACCGGGAAAAAGATGCCGAAGGATTCGACGGCCTGAATATCGTGACGGTCAGCCGCGAGGCCGACTGGGACACCGACCAAGACGGCATCCCCAACTGGTATGAGGCTCTCACCGGTACAGATGCAAGCACCCCCAACAACAATGCCGATAACGATGGCGACGGGTATACAGACCTCGAGGACTACCTCAACTGGATCGCCGTGCCCAACTTCCAGATAACGCAACAGCAGGACATTGTGCTCAGCGATTATTTCGCAGGCTACCGCTCACCTGTATACACCCTCGTCGGCACGGTCTCCGGAGCCAACGCCACGCTCAATGACGGGAAATTGACCATCTCGCCCGATGCCACAGCTCCCCGCCTGTTCACCATCAAGGTAAAAGCAGAGGAACAAGGCATCAGCCTGACCAGGGAATTTCATTTCGGTTACGCCAAAGGCACAGACCATATCCATCAGGTCATCCCGACCGAGACTTCTGACCAGCCTTACCACGACCTCACCGGCCGTCGCATCGACACACCCCGTCACGGTGTCTTTATCCACAACCACAAGAAAATCATCATCAAATAAACCCGTATAGACATGAAAGAGAAAGCCATGAACCAAAAACTCATCGTCAGGCCCATCGTGGGATGCCTGACCCATACCCATTTCTGGGAAGGACCCTGCCGAGCCGGTTATGCCAAGGACATGACCCCTGAGGCAGAAGCCGCCGCAGCCACAGCAGCCTTTGAGGCCGCAAAGAAGACCCTGAGCCAAGCCACACCCGAGATGGAACTTTTGCCGGCCATCGACGCACGCTACGATGAAAGTTTTGTCGTCAGCCGCGACATCTATGCCCAGATTGAAGAGCGGATCGACGAAGTAGACTTCTTCCTCTGCATGAACTGGCGCATTCCCAAACTGGAGCGCTACCGCAAGCCGGTGGTTATCCTTCAGAATGGCAACGAAGGCATCGACTTCGCAGCCTACTGCAGGTCGATCGGCGTGGAAGCCTATGTCTGCATGGACTTGCGCGACCTCAATGAGATAGCCCATGCACTGTGGGTGCGCAAAGTGGTCAGCCACACCCGTGCACTGGTACTCACCCACGGCAGCATGCCCACATTCGGTCTGCAGAGTGTGATCCGCGACCCCGAACTCATCCGGCAGCGGTATGGCATGGAGATTGTGAAGCTCCCCTTCCGCGACATCTTCAAGTACATGGATGAGGTGACCGACGAAGAAGCCCGTCCCATTGCAGAGCGCCTCATCGGCGGAGCAATGGAAGTCAAGGTCAGGCCCGACTGGTTCATCAACGACATCAAATACTACCTGGCAGCCAAGAAGATGATGGACGTCTACGACTGCAATGCCTTCTCCACCGCTTGCCATGAACTTTGCACCAGCGAGATACCACAGAACAGGAAATTCACACCCTGCACCTGTCACTCGCTGCTCAAGGACGAAGGCTATCCCAGCGGTTGCGAGGAAGACCTCAATGCTCTGTTGGCGATGACCATCATGCAGGCGGCCGCCATGCGTCCCGCCTTCATGGGCAACCCCAACATGGAGACCGACGACCTGCTCCGCATCCATCATGCCGTGCCCGCCCTTTGCATGAACGGCTACGGCACAAAACCCCTGCAATACAAACTCTGGGCCTTCACGGGACAGGGATTTGGCGGAAAGCTGCAGGTCGACTTCACTGAGAATGCCGATAAGTATATCACACTGGGACGGTTCAACCCGATGGCGGACACCATCAGCATCAAGCGCGGCGAGGTGCTGAAGTCGGAGTTCGACATGGTGTACTGCTCACCCTACTATTATATCCAGATGAACGACGCCCGTGGTTTCATGCACCAGTTGGCTGGCTTCGGTCACCATCAAGTGCTCATTTTCGGCGACTACACCAAGATGCTGCACCAGATTGGAGAAGTCATGGGCTTCAAGGTGATGGAGCACAAATGATCTATCTGAACAACGCAGCCACCAGCTATCCCAAGCCTCAGCCGGTGATTTCCGCCGTAACTGAGGCCTTGCGTGACATGCCCGCCAGCAGCCTGCGTAGCTCATTCACCTCCCAAGAAAACCCTTTACATGGTGTCAAGAAACAGTTGGGCCGGTTGTTGCACATCGCCACCCCGGAGCACATCATCCTGACCAGCGGAGCAACCGACGCCGTCAACCGCATCATCGGCGGACTGTCTCCCGAACGGATCGTGGCCACCACCGACAACCATAACAGCGTGCTGCGCCCCATCCACAACCAACGCAAGCGATGCGACATCACACACGTCCAGGCGGACTCTCTTCACGAGGCACTCAGCACCATGACTGCCCCGACGCAAGCAGACACATGCCAACTGCTCGTCCTGCCCCACTGCTCCAACGTGACTGGCAAGATACACGACGTGGCGAGCATTTGCCGTCTTGCCCATGAGAAAGGATTCTTGGTGATGGTTGATGCGTCGCAAAGCGCAGGTTGCATCCCCATCGACGTGGATGGTTGGGGAGTCGACCTCCTGGTCTTCACCGGACATAAATCGCTCTATGGACCACAAGGCACAGGAGGGTATTATGCGGCCGACCCACACTCGCTCCGCCCCATCACCTTCGGAGGCACCGGCCGCGACAGCAGTATCATCCTCTACGAAGAGGGTGACTGGGAATATGAACCCGGCACTCCCAACCTGCCCGGCATGGCCGGACTCAGAGCAGGTGTGGAATACGTGCTGGACCGAGGGATCGATGAGATTTTCAGACAAGAGCAGCAGCAAGCCAACTGGCTGATTGAACAATTGAACGCCCTGCCCCGCGTGAGGGTTTACAGCCAAGGCGGCGCAGACCAAGGACCGGTGGTGAGTTTTACCATCAATGGTCTTTCACCCTCTGACGCAGGATATATCCTTCTCAACAGCTACGGCATCATCCTCCGCACGGGGTTGCACTGCTCGCCCCTCATCCATCGGGAATTGGGCACAGGCACGAGTGGCACCATACGTGCCAGTCTGTCGTGCCACACCACCTATGACGAACTGCATGCTCTCGTGAGCGCCCTACAAGAAATCTGCGAAAGCCTATGAGAATCACCGCCATCACGCCATCGCCCGAACCATGCGTAGAAGCTGGTTGGTATGCCTCGCAATACCACCTCGACCATGAGGTGACACGAGAATTCGTCTGCTCACTCCAACCATTGGGGGCACTGCTGTTGCTTGACAAACTGCGACAGCCCTTCTTCAAGATCGAGAGTCACCACTACATGCTCAAAGGGCTGTTGGGCGATACCAGCATCCGTGTGGCCGTGCATCGTGACCATGAAGACCTGCTTACACGTATCCAACAACAAATCAATGCTTATGAATAGGTTTCTCTTTCTCCTCTGCACCCTTTTTGTCACGCTCGGCGCATCCGGGGGTGAAATCATCGTCAATGAAGGTGAAAGCCTGCACGACGCCCTTCGCAAGGCCCGTGAGTGGCGCCGGTTGCACGACGCCCGCTGCGAAGGAGGTATCCTCATCCGCGTCAAAGCAGGGAGGCACTACATGCGGCAACCTCTCCTGATCCGTCCAGAGGACAGTGGCACAGCCACCTCACCCACCATCATCCGCGGTGAAGAGGGAGCTATTCTATGCGGCGATCCCATGCAACGCCATACACAGCTATATCCCCAAGAAGGCATGGCCCGCATGATAGATTTTGACAAAGCCAACCGCGCCATCATCATCCCCACGCCTCCCAAGAGCGTGCTGAAACAGCAAAACCTGGAGATGGTCGTACACCAACGCTGGGCCATCGCCATTCTCCGCGTGAAATCAATGGCAGTCAACGGCGACCGCACCACCGTCACATTCCAGGAGCCGGAAAGCCGTTTGGAGTTTGAGCACCCATGGCCACAACCCGTCATCGGAGGCGAGAAAGGCAACAGCAGTTTCCTGCTCCGCACGACCGAACAGCGTGACGGGATCGAGCGGCTCGTCGTCATCAGCGGGACGGAAGAAGACCCCGTCAGTCATATACGCATCGAAGGTCTTTCTTTTGAGAACACCTGCTGGAACCGGCCACTCCATCAAGGACATGTCACCCTGCAAGGCGGCTTCCCCATTGTCGACGCCTATTCGTTGGAGACAGAAGGACTGCCCTGGGCCGCCACCCTCGAAAACCAGGCATGGGTGGAGCGTCCGGTGGCAGCCGTGAGCGTCGACCATGCCTCACACGTCGATGTCACAGACTGCCAGTTCCGTCAATTAGGCTGCACTGCCCTCGACTATGTAGGCATGGTGGAAGACTGCACCATCAGCGGCAACCGCTTTGAGCAGATCGGCGGCAGTGCGATCCTCGCAGGCAGTTTCGCCGAGAGTCCGAGGGAGGTACACCGTCCATACAACCATCTGGCCCGCCAATGCCGTCGGCTCATCATCCGCTCCAACATCATCCATGAAGCCACCACAGAAGACTGGGGTGCCGTAGGCATCGGATGCGGCTATGTCAGCGACATCCAGATCTCCGGCAACGAGATTGACGGTGTCAACTATTCGGGCATCTGCGTGGGATGGGGATGGACTCCCCTATACACAGGCATGGAGAACAACCATATCTTCGGCAACCGCCTCAGGAATTACGCCCGCCAACTCTACGATGCCGGCGGCATCTACACCCTCTCCAACCAACCCGGGTCTTCGATCCGAGACAACCTGCTGAGTCCCCCCTCACCAGCGCCCTATGCCACCAACGAGCGTGGATTTGTTATCTACCTCGATGCAGAGACCGACGGCTACACCATCGCCAACAACCGATGCGACGGACAACTGATCGACAAATCACAGATCGGCGACAATCATCCGGGGCCGCACGTCATCATCCTTTGAAAAAAACGACACGTCATGAAACAGACCAACTACCACCTTTTCGACTTCATGGACTTCGACCCATCCCTCGGAAAAGAGGAATGGCTTTGGAAGGCCTATGCGCCCTCACGCATCGAAGAACACGAGGGCGATATCCTCATCCACCTCCCCTTCCAAAGACAGAAGAGAGCAGAGGACATGTCGCCCGACATGTCATGCCCGCAACAGACCCATGTGCTGATCCTCCGAGCCTACACCCCGGACATCCTACGCCTCTTCATCACCATGACCGGTGATGTGATGACCGAGAGCGATGACATGCTGCAGATGAAAGTCCACCGCATCCCCTTGCACCTCGAAGGCACGGATATCCTCGATGCGGACGGGAAGCTCCGGGCGAGGATCAACCTGACGGCACCTGTGCTCGACTCATGGAGTGACCTCCTTCCCCCACCCCAACCCGCACCAGCGATCACCTTCTATCCCGACGGCGATCCCCACAAACCCATCATGCTGAGTGACGACCATTTCTCACCACCTCGTTACGATGCCCTGCCCGTCGGTTTTGTCACCACCGATGACCAGCAAGGAGATGCGGAGAGAGCGACTGTCAGCCTGTGTTGCACCCCCGAGGAGTGTTTCGTGGGAACAGGAGAACGGTTCAGGAAGATGGACCTGAGCGGACAGACCTTCCAGCTCAAGAACCAAGACGGGCAAGGCGTAAACAACCGCCGCTGTTACAAGAACATCCCCTTCTATCTGTCGAGCCGCATGTATGGTGCCTTCCTGCACACCAGCGACTACTGCAAACTGTCATTGGCCGATCATTCCACCCGATCCGTACAATGGCTATGCGACCGCGCCACACTCGATCTCTTTCTCATCGGCGGCAGCACTCCTGAGGAAATTCTCCGAGGCTACCGCATGTTGACCGGTTTCCCCTCAATGCCGCCACGCTGGTCTTTCGGCATCTGGATGAGCCGGATGACCTACTTCTCAGCCGAAGAAGTGGAAGGTATCTGCGACAGGCTCCGTGCAGAGCACTATCCGTGTGATGTGATCCACCTCGACACGGGATGGTTTCGTCAGGACTGGTTGTGCGAATGGAAATTCAACCCCGAGCGTTTCCCCGATCCAGAAGGTTTTATCCGCCGCCTGTCGCAACAGGGTTTCAAAGTCTCATTGTGGCAACTGCCCTACGTGGCCAAAGGTGCCGAACAGTTGGATGAGGCACGGGAGCATCATTACATCAGTCAGTTGCTGAAAGAACAAGCCGGCGAGGGCAGCAACTTCTCCGCACTCGACTATGCAGGAACGATAGACTTCACTTATCCCGAAGCCACGGCTTGGTATCAGTCGCTGCTTCGCCAGCTTCTGGAAATGGGAGTGAAATGCATCAAGACCGATTTCGGCGAGAACATCCACCTCGATGCCATCTACCATGGCATGAGCGCCAAGCAACTCAATAACCTCTATGCATTGCTCTACCAACGCGCAGCCTATGAAGTGACCAAGGAAGTGACCGGCGACGGCATCGTCTGGGCCCGCGCTGCCTGGGCAGGATGCCAGCGCTATCCCCTGCACTGGGGAGGCGACAGTGCCAGTTCATGGGACGGCATGGCAGGATCTTTGAAAGGCGGTCTGCACCTCGGTCTGAGCGGTTTCGCATTCTGGAGCCACGACGTGCCTGGTTTCCACTCCCTGCCAGATTTCATGAACAGTCCCGTGGACGAACGGGTATATGTCAGGTGGACCCAATTCGGCGTTTTCACCTCCCATATCCGTTATCACGGCACCCACAAGCGAGAGCCCTGGCATTACCCCGCTATTGCCCCCATCGTCAAGCGCTGGTGGCAACTCCGCTACCGGCTGTTGCCTTATATCCTGCAGCAGAGCGAGCAAGCCTGCGAGAGCGGACTACCCCTGCTCCAGGCATTGCTCATCCGTCATCCCCACGACCGTCAGTGCTGGCACATCGACTCAGAATACTATTTCGGCCATGACTTCCTCGTCTGTCCGGTCATGAGCGACGACGACAAAAGAGACATCTACTTGCCCGAAGGCTCCTGGGTGAATTTCTTCACAGGCGAGCGCCTGGAGGGCGGCCGGTGGTATTACGGCGTTGAGACTCCCCTCGACCAGATGCCCGTCTACGTCAGGCCCGGCACGACCATTCCGATTTATCCCGACGAAGTGCAAAGCACCGACGACATGGACATGAGCCGAACCACAGAGATCGAAATCACCGAAAGCTACCAAGGCTTCAAGCTATGACTACCATCTAAAAACCACGAACCATGAACACCCATTACATGCAACGTCTCGACTGGCTGATCCTGGCCGTCTATTTCATCATCCTCCTTTGCATAGGCATCTGGGCCAGTATGCGGCGCAAGAAAGAGAGCAGTCTCTTTTTAGCTGAGCGCTCGCTCCGTTGGCACCATATCGGATTCTCGATGTGGGGCACCAATGTCGGTCCGTCGATGCTCATCGCCAGTGCCAGTGCGGGATTCACCACAGGCATTGTCTCAGGCAACTACGCCTGGTATGCCTTTGTCTTCATCGCGTTGCTGGCCTTTGTCTTCGCGCCACGCTATTTGGGAGCCAACATCAGTACGCTGCCTGAGTTCATGGGACTGCGTTTCGGGCAGTCGACCCGCAACATCCTCGCATGGTATACCATCGTCACCATCATCATCTCATGGCTGGCACTGACTCTCTTCGCCGGAGGCATCCTCATCCGGCAGGTTTTTGAGATTCCGATGTGGCTGTCGGCCCTCATCCTACTTCTCATCTCGGCATTCTTCACGATGATGGGGGGGCTGAAAGCCGTGGCCTACACCAACGTCTACCAGATGATCCTCCTCATCGTCGTCTCCGCCACGCTCACCATCGTCGGCATCAGTCATGTAGGAGGCATCGGCGCACTGGTGGACAAAGTACCCGAAGACTATTGGATCCTCTTCAAGCCCAACAGCGATGAAGCCTTCCCCTGGTTGCCCATCCTCCTGGGCTATCCGGTCATGGGTGTGTGGTTCTGGTGTACCGACCAATCGATGGTACAACCCGTTCTGGCTGCCAAAAACCTTAAGGAAGGACAGTTGGGCACGAATTTCACGGGATGGCTCAAGATCCTCGACGTGCCTCTGTATATCCTGCCGGGTGTCATCTGCTTCGCCCTCTATCCCACACTTGACAATCCCGACGAAGCCTATCTCACCATGGTAGAGAACCTATTCCCTGTCGGAATGGTAGGACTGGTGTTCGCCGTACTGACAGCATGCCTTGTCTCCACCATCGGATCGGCCCTCAATGCACTGAGCACCGTCTTCACCATGGATATCTACGTGAAGCGATTCAAGCCCGACGCCACTCAGCGGCACATCAACCATGTGGGGCGGATAGTGACCCTCGCCGGTGCCGCCATCGCCATCATCCTCACCGTAGCGATCGACAGCATCAAAGGGCTCAACCTCTTCAACGTGTTCCAGTCGGTGCTGGGGTTCATCGCCCCGCCCATGACCGCGGTCTTCTTGCTGGGCGTGTTCTGGCGGCGCACCACCACCCTGGCCGCCAACCTGGCTTTGACAGCCGGCACGGCCTTCTGTCTGATCATCGGCATTCTCTATCTGTGGGGGCCATCGAGCGACCTGTGGCCGCACTTCATGATGCTGTCATTCTGGTTGTTTGTCATCCTGACACTGATGATGGTCATTGTTTCCCTATGCGACAAGAAGGGTGAGGTGCACGACATTCCCCGCCCCATACAGGGCAAACGGTCGGGATGGGTCATCACCCTGTGGGCAGTCCTCGCCCTGGTGATGATCTCGCTCTATATCTTCTTTAATTGACGTGCTTGATAATGAATTGGGAGGGAGACGCCACAATGTGACGTCTCTACTTCAGGTGCTGTAGGTATGGACAGAGGTGCCTTGCGCTGACGGCAGGTAATTGATGCCCCACCAGCACATCTGGAGTAAGACGAACGCGATGAGGATGGCAACGAGCGCCCATCGTCGGTTGTGCGACGGGATGCGGCGATAGTGCACATAGACAAGGTAAGCCATCCACGTGATGGCGGCCCAGGTCTCCTTGGGATCCCATGACCAATAATGCCCCCAGGCCTCCTTGGCCCACAACGCACCGAAAAGCATGCCTAAGGTGAGGAAGACAAGACCCACGCAGACCAGGTTGTCGCAGATTTCCATCTCCTCGACCGATGTCTTATGTCTCCTCACGAAGAGCAGATAGACAGCCATCACGGCCGCAGCGCCCATCATGGCATAGGCAAACATGTAGACGATGACATGCGGAGCGAACCACGGACTCTGAAGGGCGGGCATGAGCGTCTTGGAATGAATCTCCGGTTTGAACAGATTGACGCAGATGAAGACCAATGCCAGGACAGCGGAAAAAGTAAGGATCCACTTGTATCTCCACCGGGAATAAACGATGATGCCCGAGAGCGGCAGGAAGAAGGAATACCACAACCGCGTCTCACCCATGGTGCGGAGCGGTGGCCGTTCCAGCGAAATCCACATCCCAATGATGAAGGCGAAGAAAACGAGCAGTCCGGCGATGGTCATCCCGTATGCCATGCGTGGTTTGTCTTTCCACGCTGCGAATGCACCGGCAGCCCACGACAAGACGGCAATGACCGCAAAATAGATGAAATAATCCCAACTCATGCTTGTTCCCTCCTTACGCCCAGCAAAAACATCGACACCGCCCCCAGCAGCATCATTCCGATACCCGTATAGACCACGTTCAACCACGGGTCGCTCACCAGTTCAAGAATGCTGACCTGACTGTTTTTTCCCATCGCCGTGTCATAACCATACTGATAGATTTTCCATCCCTCCACCACGACAGGTTTGTTGACATCCACTGTCGTATGGATATTTTTTCCAGATTGGGTAAGGACCTGAATCTCAGAGGCGAAGCGCTTGGGCGACCCATCGTCATATTCCTCCATGATGAATTTCTCCAGTTGGATGGCGAGAGGCAGTTCCACCACTTTTTGTTGCGTGTCAAGAGCCCTCCATTCTGGTTGGTCTATGGTGGTAATCATTTTAAGCCTTTGCATATCGGCATTGCCCAGTGTCCCGCAGACCAGGGCGATGAAGAGGCCGAGGTGGTTGAGCATGAAGGGAAGGTCGCGACGCCAACTGGTCAGATGACGGAAGCGTTTGATGACCACCATCCCCACGATGACCATGAGATAAACGTAGATGAGAACAAAAGGCCAGAACGTCAGCATGTTGTTTACCCAGGAACCATCAACGGTCTGCCGTGTCAGTCCCATAACCACTGTCAAGATCACTCCATATATCATGGCCGGCACAGCAGCGGCATGCGATGTGAGGAAACGGAAGGCATAAACTTTTCCTGCCGTGAGGGCCATAGCTATGATCATCAACAGGAAACAGACAAGCACAACACCATTCACGGGCCAGTGGAAGGCATCCCAGTCCACAGGTCCGGCACTGATTTCGAGCATCAGTCCTGCGATAATCAAGCCTCCTCCAATCAGGAAGCCTTCAGGCAATTTCCAAGGTTTTTTCCACATAAGAAGATTGTATGGTCATGCTAAATGAAAGCAGAGCAAAGGTAAACAATTCTGATTAATCCAACAAGAATTTCAAGCGGTATTATTTCGGATCAAGGAACCCGATGAGCGTGAGTGAATGTGAAAGAATGTGGGAGAGTATGCAAAGAGGCAGGTTTTCCTGCCTCTTTTTTGATTAAATTTCAATCAGTTTCCCGTTTTTCTTGGCCTCTTCGATCCATTTCGGAACGACAGTATCGAGGAACTTCTTTTTCTTCTCCTTCAGTTTGGGCATATCGAGACCGATAGCTGCCTGGGCTTTTGCCTTGGTGGAGTAGTCAGGTACGGGGATGTCGCCTATATGTCCATGTTTGGCAGCTACCTTGGCGATGAGCAGGCGCGCCTGTTGTGCGAAGTCCACGCTGTGTGAGAGGAGTCGTGTGACCTCCTGCGGGGCATGGAATGTGGCACCATGGGATGCGATGGCATAGTCCCACCGCCACTGACTCTTGCGGAGCAGATCCTGGATTGGTTTCATCTCTGCATCAGTAGCGCCCTTCTCGATGATGAATTTAGCCTCGAAATGCGCCCTTGCCAGTTCCTGTTCGGCGCGGTCGCGCACCTCTGTGCATTTCTCCTGACGGTCATACACATTCTGGCGAAGCACCTCTGCGTCCTGACGGTGACAAGTCTGGCAGGTACGGTCGATATTGGCCAACGGCGACATGATGTGATGGTCGCTGAACTTCACACCGCCCTCGCTCTTGTAAGGCATGTGGCAGTCGGCGCAACTCACGCCACGCTGAGCATGGATGCCTTGCAGTGCAATCTCGTATCCTGGATGCTGAGCCTTGAGAATAGGAGTCTTGGAGAGCGGATGGATGTAGTCATAGAATCCAATGCTGTCGAAATATTCCTCAGCAGCCTCGCAAGTCATACCCTTGTCCTGCGGGAACATCAGGTAATTGGCCTTTCCGGGGTTCTTGGAATCATCCTTCTTGATGAAATAATACTCCGTGTGGCACTGGGCACAGACAAGTGAGCGCATCTCCTGATGAGAGGCCTTGCGCACATCCTTACCGGCCCGGGCCCATGCCTCGTATAGAGCCGGACGGGCAGGACGCAGATCCATTGTGCGGGCGTCGTGACAGTCGGAGCATCCTATCGTGTTGACAATCTCGCTGCCCAGTTCGCTCCATTTGGCAGCATAATAATTTGTGGGGTCGAAGACCGATTTAGAGCCGCTCAATTCACGCATCATGCGCGGCACATCCGGTCCCTTGCAAGTCCAGCAAGTAGCCGGTTGCATGTCATCATCACCGTCGATGCCCGGATTTCCCGTGCGCAGGATCTTGCGCAGATCGTCAAGGCAGTGCTTGTGTCCTCGTGGGGTGTTGTAATGTCGTGAGAAAGCGTATCCAGCCCACAGCACGACCATTTCCGGACGTGCCTCAAGCACATCCACTTCCTGCGACGAATTATACTTCGATACGAATGATGTGTCCTCGGTCATCGCCCAGGTCTCATACTCACGGGGGTAATCCGCCTTGAATTTCTCATTCTGGGCAATGATGGAGTCGGTGAACTCCGTCCGCTTGTTGTTGAAAACGCTTGCTACCTCGGCCCGACGCTCCATAAGGGACGAGACGAGCAGTCCCAACAAGAAGACCACCACCATTGAACCTCCGAAGAGAGCCCAGCCTTGCCATTTTTTCAATTGCTTTGCCATAATACGATATATTTTTTGTTTTTTTACTCATAGACAGGAAACGGGTATCACCTCCCCATCATCTTTTGCAACCATTCAGGAACCGGACTGGGTGGCAACGGAACCTGACTTTCTGCATTCGGCGTGGATGAAAGAGAATTCATCCCACCATGAGGAACGCTGCGGTGGCAATCCCAACATGCCTTGCCCTCCCCTCTCTTGGACATCATGAAATCAATTTTACCTGTTTTGACAAACTCCTGATTGAGTTGTGAATGACACCTAATACAATTGTCCATGATCACCTCAGCCGACAAATCTTCTGCCATAATGGCCTGCCGTTCGGTATGCGTGACGAAATAGGCCACATGTTTCAATCCATCCATCGCCTTGAACCCATATTTCATAGCCAGATTCTGATGAGGCACATGACAATCGTTGCAAGTAGCGCCATTAGACTTCGCATCAACTCTTCCGTGACTTGAATGACTCCATGAAGCATAATACGGAGTCATGATATGGCAGTTGACGCAGGCAGCCGGATCATCACCTAAATAAGTGTGTGCGCGGAGAAGATAGATGAACAGTCCACCCAATCCGACGATCACTCCCGCTACCACAAGCAGCCCGATCTTTTGTCTGTAGGAGAGCAAATCCTTGATATTCCGAATGATTTTCATCGTATTCTCATAATTTTGGTCAAAAATACTCATTAATGAGGATACATAATGGCCACATTTGTGCCCACAGCTAATTAAAAGTTGTTAAAATACCTAAAAAACGCCCCGTAAAGCGTAATTTTGCCTAAAATATAAGAAATACGCTATGGATATTGACACGCTAAAAGGACTTCAGGCCTGTCCACTCTTCAAGGGCTTGGGTGAAAATGACATCATTTCGCTCATGCACAGTGTGCGCTACCGTCTACTCCGCTACAAGAAAGGTGAGATTTTCGCATTCGCTGGTGATGAGTGCATGCATGCCGATATTGTCATCAGTGGTGTGATGTCGGCGAGGATAGAAGGAAAGTCCAACCGCATTGTCCGTATGCATACCCACGCTGTTGGCAGTATGCTTGCCCCTGCATTCTTGTTTGCCAACGACAACCTCTACCCTGTGACGATAGAGGCGACGACGAATGTCACGATACTCCGCATGCAACCTTTGGATGTAGAAGCTATGCTTCACCAAAGCGACTTGGTGGGAATGAATTTTGTCCGCTTGCTCAGCAACAATATTGCCTATCTTACCCACAAGGTGAGTTTCATCACTTTGAGTATCAGGGAGAAAATCGAACAGTTTATCAAAACCGAGGCGCACAAGCAGCAGTCTACGCGTATCCGTATCACCATGTCGCGTCAAGAAATGGCCGATACCTTCGGCATTCAAAAGTATTCCCTCCAGCGCTGCCTCAGTGAGATGCAGAAGGAGGGGGTCATTCGTCTCGACGGAAAATACATTGAGATCATGGGAAGATCAAGAACCGAGAAAGACAGCGTCAGAAACTGAAGAAATCGAAGAAATAGATCATCGCGGCCCATTTCTGGTTCACCATGTTACGGACCATGCCTATACAGCGGCCATCCTTGAAGATGTCGCCGTTGGAACGTATCTGTCCGACGTTGCGCCCGTCCTTGAACACATCGCCGTTGGAGCGCACCTCACCCACTTTTCGTCCGTTCTGGAACACATCACCATTGGAACGCATCTCGCCGGAAGTACGTCCGCTGACCACCACCTCACCATTGGATTTCGCCCTGCCGACATTCCTACCGTTGATAAAGATATCTCCATCAGGCCGGATATCGCCCACATGACGTCCGCCGTACCACAGTTCCATATTTTTCTGAGGATCGGCATTTACACGACTGGACAAAGAAGGAGTTTCGCACTTGGCGGGAGTACAGGTAGTCGAAGCCTTGGCTGCAGCGACAAAATAAATAGGTTCGTGCATAGCGAATGCCATAAGGCAATTTGCCATGAATACCAAAAGAATAGACAAAACTGATTTTTTCATAAGCGCAAATGAATTGTTGTTTGCAAAATTAGAAATTAAAAGCGAATCCACAAATGTTTTTGCTTACTTAACTTTTTTTGTATATGGCAATCAACCATGAATTTGGCAGATTGACAAAAAAATGGTATTTTTGCCGCGGTCATGAAAGACAGTGGATCGAAAACGGCAAAACGACTGATGGTGGTGCTGGCCTTGCTGGTGTTGCTGATAGGCGGTGTGGCATGGGTCAGCAGCGACAAGGTGATGCTCCGGCGCCTCATCAACCAATGGGGAAGATGGCGGAAGGAAAAGCCTGCCGTGTATCATGACTACGAAGGATACAGCCCAGGAGCCAACCGCAGCCGCGTGGAAGAAGATTTCAACAGATACTATTATTATATTGCGCCTGCGCGCGACGAGATGCTCAATTCCGACCCGGAGATCTATTTCAGACAGGACCATGAGGCCATCGCCCCTCAGACCACCTTCGATGAAGAACAATACTGGCGTGAGAACCCTCTCACCTTCGACGAAGACATTCCCGACAACCAAGAAGCGACAATCCCATGATGAGAACATTGATAACGAGATCATTTCTACTCCTGTTCCTGGTGAGTCTCTGCAGCACATTGGCAGCCAATGACTCCATCCCCCGTCAGAAAATCGGTCTGGCCCTCGGAGGTGGAGGAGCCAAAGGTGCCGCTGAGATAGGCGTACTCAAGGTGCTCGAAGAAGAGGGCATCCACATCGATTACATCGCGGGGACGAGTATCGGCGCCATCGTGGGCGGCCTGTATGCCTGTGGGTATAAGGCGAGCGATCTGGAACAGCTGTTTCGCAGTCAGGAATGGCTGTCGCTGCTCGGCGACCGCAACAATGACCTCAAGCGCAGTATCATCGACGAGCGCGACGGGGTGACCTACATCTTCGGTTTTCCCATCGGTGGGAAGAAAGGCAAGACCGAGGTAGACCACTCCGTTGTCGGTGCGCTGAGCGGCAACAGCATCGAACTTCTTCTCGACAGTCTGACGAGTCCGTACAACGGCATCAAGAGTTTCGACCACCTGCCCATCCCCTTCCGTTGCGTGGCCGTCGACATCAAGACGCAAGAGGAAGTGATCATGGACAGTTGCGAACTGGAACTGGCGATGCGGGCCAGCATGGCCATACCCGGTGCATTCAAACCTGTGAGATGGAAGGGGCACACGCTGGTGGACGGCGGGATGCTCAACAACCTGCCTGTCGACGTGGTGCGCAAGATGGGAGCCGACATCGTGATAGCCGTGGACCTCGAGCAGTCGCAGCACGAGGAGCGCAACTTCTCTCTGAAAGAGACCTTCGGCATCGGTGGCATCCTCGACTGGGCCGTCTCACGTCCCGACTGGAAGAAAGGGAAGGAGAACCGTGAGGACGCCGACATCTACATCAATCCCCAGTTGGCGGAATACGGCGTGTCAAGTTTCGGAGCCGAAAGCATCGATACCATGATCGAGCGGGGTGAGAGGGCTGCAAGAAAAGCCCTGAGACCCTCATCAAAAGACAAATAACCTGACTTTTATGATGGATTTCAGGGCTTGTTCGCCTGTAGAGACGTCACATTGTGGTGTCTCCCCCAAAAAGAGTAGATGTCTATTTTGAAGTGCCCCCAAAAAGTTAGACGTTAAACACGTTATTTACTCTCTAAGTATTGAGCTCGGTATTTTGCCGGGCTCATTC
>CAMNIN010000038.1 GCA_946540735.1 uncultured Prevotellaceae bacterium
TGTAGGCATAATCGTATCGTGTTGTGTATGACGCAACAAAGGTACGAATATTTTTTATTTTATACAACTTTTAGATGTTACAAAATACTAGGGAGGGTTGGTAATTAGGGGCTCTAGGGAGACTAGGGAGACTAGGGGCTCTAGGGATACTAGAAAGCCCCTCTCACTGAGGTGGCTTTTGAGGCTTCATCGCCTGGATAATGCCTTCCAACTCTGCGATTCTCTTATAGGCGGCGGAAAGTTCTGCCTGGAGGTGCTCGATTTCCTGCTTTTGGTTGTTGCGATAGCCCAAACGAGCTGCAGTCATCCGCTCACGAATGCCGCCCTCTGTGACAAACTGCTCCTCTAAACTGGCCTGATAAGTAGTCATCATCTTATCGACCATGTGGCACAAAGTCAATGCGATGTTGGCGATTTCCTCGTCACTCCACTTCTTGACAAAAGGCTCATAGTCTTCCCAGTCATTGTGGATACGACAATATTGCAGCATCCCATCATAACGCTGGTGATCGCATTCCCATTTGGTCAGACGGCGAGAGGTAATATAGTCCTCATAATCCTCTCGAAGTTCCTTGATGCTCGACCGTGCCACATTGAGAAGTTTGATTTCCATTTCCATGGAAGTAACACCATCCGCCAAACCCTCTGCGATATTCTGCTTGCCTGATCGTGCAGCCTGCACCATCTGATCGATGGTCCGGTCGCCTGGTTTGAGAAACCTCCTCACAAAAACGAAAGTGATGTGATAAAGAGCTCTTGCTTTCTTATAGAAATACAAGTCTTCCCATTTCACTTCTTGGCGGAGGACTTTAGGGGTGTCGTTTGAGCTGTGGGGCATGGTGATGATTATTTTTGCGGGTTATTGGTACTTGGTATCTGAAGAGAATAATAGAGAAGATTTTACAGAGAATGGGGGATAGGGGCACTAGGAGCACTAGGAGCACTAGGGAGCACTAGGGAGCACTAGGGAGCACTAGGGAGCACTAGGAGCACTAGGGAGCACTAGGGGCACTAGGGAGGCTAGGAGCACTAGGGAGGCTAGGAGCACTAGGGAGGCTAGGAGCACTAGGGAGGCTAGGAGCACTAGGGAGACTAGGAGCACTAGGGAGCACTAGAGAGCTCTAGGGGGCTAGAGGGCTAGGCCATCGGCAGATGATGTGACGCCTGATGATGCTTTGGCAAAAGGATGTGAGGGGACTAGGAGAACGGGGCGGCACAGATATGATTAATGCTGCGGGAACCCGCCCCGGATATCCTTAGCTTAGTCCCCTTCACGAGGCTTTCGGTGCCGAGAGACTATTTCTTTTTGAAGAAATCATTATAGACTTTTATGCAGAAGATGATGATGCAACAGACCGTGGTGATGAGATTCGTCACGAAAAGTGCCCATAATATCTCGGGCTTGTGGAAAATGCCCTGGAGCATGAAGCATGCACCGCCTATGCCCATCATCAGAAAGGTGGGCAAAGCGATGCCATCCGTATTCCTGGTGCGGATGGTACGGATGGCCTGCGGCAAATAACCGAGAACCATGGTTATGCTTGCCGTCCAGCCCAATAACTGATAGAAAAGACTTTGTTCCATAAGATTATGAATTGATGAAGAATCAGATTATCCCTGCTTGTCCTTGATGGCATAGACACTGACAGCACCCATGACCAGACAAGCACAGCAAACAAACAACATATTGGCCTGAGAGCCCATCAAAGCCACGACAAACACGTTGATGAGACCTGCCACGATCTGCGGAAGACAAATCGCGCAATTGAACAAGCCCAGATAAGTGCCCATGTGAGGGCGTCCTTCAAGAGCGTTGGTGACGATGGTGAACGGCAATGCCAGCATCGCAGCCCATGTGCATCCCGTCAGGGCATAAGGGATAAAGACCTGCCACTGATCGTGGATGAAAGGCACCATGACGAAACCGATGGCACCGATGAGCAAGCTTACCGCATAACTGGCCTTCAAACCAAACCTCCGCTCGATCGATGGAAGCAAGGATGCCCACACCACACTCGCCAGAGCCTGAACCGCCAGGACGATGCCCACCCAGTCGCCCGCCGTCTGGTAAGCGTCGGAATGGCTGTCTGTCGTATGCCAGCAAGTGTCGGCGATTGCCCCTGTGGAATGGATCCACATGTACTGGAAGGCCGCCCAGCAGAAGAACTGCACAATGGCCACCCTCCAATAGTTGGTGGGAGCAAGTTTCAGCAGTTTCACGAGACTCACCTTCTCGCTGGCCTGTTCCTCGGTGATGCCATGATACTCAGCGTATTCCCTCGGAGGCATCTCTTTCACCTTGACCGACGTATAGATCACGCAGGCGATAAGGATGATGGCTCCCACGTAGAAAGCCATCTTCAGAGAAGAGGGCACACCATTGGTAGCGTCGTTGCTGAAGCCGATGTAGGTCATCAGGAACGGCAATGCGAAGCCCACCACCTGTCCTGCGTTGCACAAGAAGCTCTGCAGCGCATAGGCCAAGCCCTTCTGTTTCTCGTTGACAATATCGCCCACCATCATCTTGAAAGGCTGCATGGCCATATTGAGGCTGGTATCGAGCAGCATCAGGATAAAGGCGCCCAAGGTCATGGCCACCCAGAAGACATCGCTCAGGCTACCTGCGTTGGGCAGCAGGAACATCACCAGAACTGCCAGGACAGCGCCAACAATCAGATACGGGATTCGTCGTCCGAACCTTGTCCACGTCTTGTCGCTGGCGACACCGACGATGGGTTGTACGATCATTCCCATCAAGGGTGGCAATATCCAGAAGAAGCCAAGACTTTTCGGGTCGGCCCCCATGGTGGAGAAGATACGCGAAACATTGCCGCTTTGCAGAGCGTAGGCGATCTGCACGCCGAAGAATCCGAAACTCAGATTCCATAATTTCCAAAAACTTAGATCGGGTTTTGTTTTCATGACTATGTAGTTATTGATAATTTTCGAGCAAGCGGGGTGCGGCGGCCACAGGCCGTCGGGCAGGATCCAAAGCAGATCAGCGAGTGGTACCCCTGACAATGAGTCGTGTGCGGACCACACGTTTCTCCACCTTGTCCAAAGGAATGATGCCCTCGACCTTACTGATCAGGATATTGGCAGCCTCCTCGCCCACCACCATTCCCCGCTGTTCCACAGTGGTGAGCATCGGGTCACAGGCAATGGCCCTCTCCCCATTAGTGAAACCGCAGATGGAGATATCTTTCGGTATGCTCTTTCCCATGCGCTTGGCCGTGTAGAGAATGCCGATGGCCGTGTCGTCGTTGACAGCGAAAAAAGCGTCGGGTGGATTGTCCATCCGCAGCAGTTCGGGAGTGATGATCTCGGCATCGGTCCTGTTGTCGCACACTTTGATGATCGACTCATCGATGGGCAGACCATGCTTGGACAATGCGTCGTGATAGCCATTATAGCGGTTTTTCGATATCTCGAGGATCATCGGCGATCCATAGAAAGCCACCCTCCGGCATCCCGTCTCGACCAGATGCGAGACAGCGTTGAAAGCCCCCATATAATCATCGACCACCACGCGGCTGGAATTGAGTCCCGTGCAAATGCGGTCGAAGAACACCAGCGGCATGCCATTGTCGATCAACCGCTGGAAATGCTCATACCTCACGGTGTCCTTGGCCTGAGAAACGATCACCCCGCACACCTTGTTCTCGAAAAACGACTGGCAGATCCTCACCTCGCGGTCGTAGCGCTCATCGCTCTGTGCCACCATGATCTGGTAGCCCCTGGACGACGCCTCCTCCTCGATGCCACTCAGTATGGAAGAGAAATAGAAATGATTGAGTTGAGGCATGATCACGCCGATCACGCGCTGCGGGTGCACCCGGCTGTGGCGCAGCGACTCCGCCAGCAGGTTGGGGAAGAAATTATGCTCCTTGGCATAGGCCTTGATGGCCTCGCGCCGCTCCACGCTGATGCGCGGGCTATCTTTGAGAGCCCTGGAGACCGTCGCCACCGACACACCGAGTGCGTTGGCGATGTCTTTCATGGTGATAGGAGCACGATCGTTCATCATTGTCAGGATTTCGGATGCAAAGTTATGCAAAAAACGCAAATGTTGTTCGCTCACCTTTTTATATTATTGAAAAACAGAATGCAAACGTTTGCACGCCTTATTTATAATATTTTTTCAAAAAAAAGAACAATCTTGTGAAAACGCCATTAATTTTGCATGCTGAAAAACCATGCGTCATGCGAAAAGAGTTGCAGAAACTCATATCAGGAGTCACCAGCAAGACCGAAGGCCTGACAACAACCGCCCAAGATCAAATCCATAATAATTCAAACTAATAACTTAACAATTAACATGATGAAGCAGGTAAAAATCAAATTGCCACTGAGAATGCTGGCCGTCCTATTCGGCTTCTTCCTCACGGCAACCGCCTATTCACAGGACATCACTGTGAACGGCTTCGTGAAAGATGCTACCGGCGAACCCGTCATTGGCGCGACCATCTCCATGAATGGAAAAGCCATGGCAGTGACAGACTTCGACGGTAACTTCACCATCAAAGCGCCCAGTGGAGCAGAGATGACGGTATCCTACATCGGATTCCAGAACGTGACCGCCACTGCCGCACCCAATGTCGTCATCACGATGCAGGATGACTCGAAGACCCTCGACCAAGTCGTGGTGATCGGTTATGGCCGCGCCAAGAAAGACGACCTCACCGGATCGGTGACCGCCATGAAACCCGATGACCTGTCGAAAGGTATCACCAACAATGCCAGCGACATGCTCGTGGGCAAGGTGGCAGGTGTCGACGTTCAGACAGCCGGTGGTACTCCTGGTGCCGGAGCCCAGATCCGCATTCGTGGTGGAGCCTCTCTCTCCGCCAGCAACGACCCTTTGTATGTGATTGACGGTCTAGCAATTGACAACAACACCGCTACGGGTATGAGTAACATACTCGCCATGATCAATCCCCAGGACATCGAGTCATTCACAGTCTTGAAAGACGCCTCCGCAGCCGCTATTTACGGTTCACGCGCCTCAAACGGTGTGATCATCATCACGACCAAGAAAGGCCGTGCCGGCACAGCGCCCACTGTGTCGTACAACGGTGATGTCACCATCTCCACGATCCAGAAGAAGTATGACCTGCTCAATGCAGCCGAGTACAAGGACCTGGTCAGCAAGATTGACGGCATAGACGCCTCATTGCTTGGCAACGACGACACCGACTGGCAGGACGAGATCTTCCGCACCTCAGTCTCAACGAAACACAGCATCAGCGTCTCTGGTGGTCTGAAGAACATGCCCTACCGTGTAGGCGTCGGTTTCGACAGCGAGAACGGAATTGTCAAGACCTCCTGGATGCGCCGTTCCAACGTATCCCTCAACCTCGCCCCTCAGTTCCTCGACAAGCACCTCAACTTCAACATCACCGCCAAGTACATGTATGAGAAGGACCGCTATGCACCTGCCGGCGGTGCTGTGGGTGCAGCCGTGAGCATCGACCCCACCCGTCCCGTCTATGGTGAAGGCAGCGACTACGACTATGTCGGTGGCTACTGGCAGAACCTCATCAACGCCACTTTCAGCGACCCCAACTGGAAGAAGACCACCAACTCCAACGCAGCCCAGAACCCCTTGGCCCTTCTGCGCAACCAATACACTAAGGCACAGGCCAACGACTTCAGCGGCAATGTGGAAGTAGACTACAAAATCCACGGTTTCGAGGATCTTCACATCCACGGCAGTCTCGGTTCGCAATACACCGCCACCAACCAGAGCGACATCATCAACAACGTGTCGTATTCCAACAACTACTATGGTTGGGACGGCATGACCTATTATTGGAAATACAACATCGTGGGCAACGCCTACGCTCAGTACATGCACGATTTTGGCGCACACAACATCGACATCATGGCAGGTGCCGAGCAGAGCCACTACCACCGCACCGGCTACAACTACGGGCAAGGTACCGACCCCTACACAGGTGCGTCGCACAACCCCTCTGTGCGCAATGAGCAAGAATGGGCCACCCACAACTCCCTCGTGTCCTACTTCGGCCGTCTGAACTACACCCTCCTCGACCGCTACCTGATCACCGCCACCTTCCGCGCCGATGGTTCATCACGCTTCGCCGAAGGCAAGAAATGGGGCTACTTCCCCTCAGCAGCCTTCGCCTGGAAGATCAACCAGGAGCCTTTCCTGCGCAACGTCAACTGGCTCGACGAGTTGAAGCTCCGTCTGGGCTGGGGTAAGACCGGTCAGCAGAACGGCATCGCCGACTTCTACTATGGTCCGCTTTTCGTGCGCGGCAACTCCTACGCCATGTACCCCTTCGGCGACACCTACAACTACACCACCCGTCCGAACGCCTACAACACGGAACTGACCTGGGAGAAGACCACCACCTCAAACGTAGGACTTGACTTCACGGCGCTCAACGGCCGCTTCTCCTTCAACGCCGACGCCTACTACCGCAAGACCACCGACCTCCTGGCCACGGTCAACATCCCTGCAGGCATGAACTTCGGCGACACGATGCTCAAGAATGTCGGTTCGCTTGAGAACTACGGTGTGGAGTTCGCCTTCAACGTGAAGCCCATCGTCACCCCAGACTTCACCTGGGACATCAGCTACAACGTGGGTTGGAACCACAATGAGATCACCAAGCTCGACAACGGTGCCCAGGACTGGGTATGGGCCGGCGGCAATATCTCACGAGGCAACAACACCAAGATCCAGAAGAACAAGGTGGGCGAGCCCATCAACTCCTTCTTCGTCTACCAGCAAGTATACGACAACAACGGCAAGCCCATTGAGGGAGTATATGTCGACCGCGACGGCAACGGCCGCATTGACGACGGTGACCGTTACTACTACAAGTCACCGGCTCCCGACATCACCATGGGTCTGACCACCAAGTTCTTGTGGAAGAACTGGGACCTCAGCGCCGCCTTCCACGCCAGCCTCGGCAACTACGTCTACTACGACTTCCTGTCGAGCAAGGCAGCCCTCAGTCCCTCGGGCCTGTACTCCAACAGTTCATTCTCCAACACCACACCCGCAGCCCTGGCACTCGGTTTCACCGGCACCACTGGTTCGGGCGACGGCTACTGGCTGAGCGACTACTTCGTCCGCAACGCCTCCTATGTGAAGTGCACCAACATCACCCTCGGCTACACCTTCAAGTCGATCATGAGATATGCCGACCGCGATTACTTCTCAGGACGTGTCTACGTCACAGCTCAGAATCCGTTTATCATCACCAAATACGACGGTCTCGACCCGGAGGTCACCTCTGGCATCGACAGGGATCCCTATCCACGTCCTATGAGCCTGCAACTTGGTGTCAATCTTAACTTCTAAACAAGGACAATCAACATGAAAAAGATCATCTTAAAGTCAGCAGCCGCCGGAATCCTGCTCTTAGGCATGGCATCCTGCTCCGATGAGCTCAACATCTCATCCATTGACCCGAAGAGCTCTTCCACATACGACCCCACCGAACTGCTCGCCAAGCAATATGCCACCCTCGGTCTTACCGGACAGGTAGGTCCTTCAGGCAACAGCGACATCAGTGGTGATGAAGGCGAGATCGGTTTCTACCGTACGACATTCAATCTCCAGGAACTCTGCACCGACGAGTGCATCTGGGCCTGGCAGACCGACACCGACATTCCCCAGATCACCAGCATGAGGTGGACCTCCGCCTCCACCCGCTGCTACTGGGCATATCAGCGTCTGAGCTATGACATCTCCCTCTACAACTCCTTCCTCAGTGAGCAAGAAGGCAAGATGGAAGCCAGCACCCTGGCAGAAGTCCGCTTCCTGCGCGCCCTGCATTTCTGGTATTACCTCGACCTCTTCCATAAAGCACCGTTCAAGACCAACTTCTCGATGAGCGAGCTTCCCGTGGAGAAAGCCGGAGCCGACCTGTATGCTTGGCTCGACAACGAGCTCAATGAGATAGAGAACATACTTCCTGCCGCCGGCAGCTACAACAACTCCTCCAATTTCGGCCGAGCCGATGCCGGAGCCGCCTATGCGCTGCACGCCCGTCTCGCCCTCAACTCCGAGGTCTACACCGACGGTCAGGTGAAAGACTACCAAAAGGCCATCGACTACTGCAACAAACTGATCAGCAACAGCGCCTATGCCCTGTCCACTACCGAGAAGAATGGTTTCAGCGGTTATCAGCAAGTGTTCATGGGCGACAACGACAAGAACGCCCAGGCCATGAAGGAGATCATCTTCCCCATCCGTCAGGACGGTACGAAGACCGAGGAGCATTCCGGTTCGACCTACTTGGTGAGCAGCATGCGAATCTCCGGCATGCCCTATGCCTTCACCGACAACTACTGGAGTTGCAACTATGCCCGCAAGGCCCTGGTTCTGAAATTCTTCAACGACCCCGAGAAAGATTGTCCTTGGGCCACAGATGAGGAGCTCAAAAACGCCGGTCTGTCGACGAAAACTGAGGCAGACATCATCGCCGCAGACAAGCAGCTTGGCGGAGCCACAGAGGACATCCTCGCAGCAGCCGGCGACGACCGTGCCCTGTTCTACGCAGGAGTGGGAGGCGGCACCCGCACACTGACCACATCCCAGATCACCGGGTTCCTCAATGGTTTCTCGATCGTGAAATGGCAGAACCGCCGTTCCGACAACAGTGCGATCAACGACCATAAGTTCTCTGACACCGACATTCCACTCTTCCGTCTGGCAGAAGCCTACCTCACCCGTGCTGAGGCAGAGTACCGCCTCGGACAGACCGACGCAGCCCTCAACGACCTCAACGTGCTCCGCAACCGCGCACACGCCACGCCATTCACCTCGATCGACTCACAGATCCTGATCGACGAGTGGTGCCGTGAGTTCTACATGGAAGGCCGCCGCCGTTCCGACCTCGTCCGTTTCGGCCTGCTCACCTCCAGCCGTTATCTCTGGGATTTCAAGGGAGGTGTAGCCACCGGTACCGGTGTTGACCCCAAATACAATGTCTACCCGATTCCCGACAACGACATCGCAGGCAACCCCAACATGTCGCAAAACGCCGGTTATTAATCCACACAGAAGACAGAACAACTTAAAACAGATTGAATCATGAAATATATATGGAAACTGATGCTGCTGCCAGTTCTGGCGCTGCCCCTGCTCCTCACCTCGTGTGAAGAGGACCGCGACAGCAACCCCACGCTGGACCTGAGTCATGTAGGTGAGCTCTTCACCCTCAACGTGCCTGCCAACGCCGCCAACAACACTTACGACCTGGCGAGTGCCGAGACCCTCACCCTCACCTGTTCACAGCCCAACTACGGAGGCGTACCTTATGCCGTGCGCTACTATGTACAGGCCGCCCTCAGTCAGGATTTCGCCTCGTTCAAGGAACTCACCACTTCTTTCACGGCTTGCAAGATGGGTGTCGATGCCCGTGAGCTCAACGACTCCATTGTGAAAATGTTCCAAGAAGCCAATCCCGACACCGACTACCCCGCAGAGGCCCGTCCGGTATACCTCCGTCTGCGTGCCATGCTCGACGGTACCACTTTGGGTGAGTGTTTCTCCAATATCATCACCCTGCCCAATGTGCTGGCCTCCTACCAGGCACCACAGGCAGAACTTCTCGACCAGGTGTACGTCGTAGGCTCCTCCATCCAGGAAGCCTGGAGCAGTTGGAAAGTCGTGCCTCAAGTCTATGGTCTGGAAGGCAACTACTACACCATGGTTTACGTACCAGCCGGCGGCATGCTCAAGTGGGGCACCTTCAACAACGACTGGCGCGGCTACGACAGGCTTGACGCTGTCAACGACAATGCCAACGCCGGCATCAGCGAGAGCAATGACGGCAACAGCAACATCGTCTTCGCCAACGGCGGATGGTATGGTTTGCTCTTCAAAGCCACGATTGTGGGAAGCAGCATCCGCTACGAGCTCAACATTTATCCCGGTGCAGCCTATGTGATTGGTGCCGGTGCTGGCGGCAGCTGGATCGACGGCGACGACGCATGGGCCATGACAGCTCCTTCCGACGCAACCGGTCAGTGGGTATCCCCCGCCTTCACCGCATCAGGTGAGATGCGAGCCTATATCAAGATCCCAGGCATCGACTGGTGGCGCACCGAGTTCACCCTCTTCGGAGGCAACCTGATCTGGCGCTTGGTCGACATCCCCAACAACTGGGCAGAGTCGATGGGCGCAGACTATTCTGTCACCGTCAGTCCCGGTCAGAAACTTTACGTGAACTTCGACTACAACACTGGTGAAGTAAAATAACCTATAAAAATCCACAATGATGAAAAGACATTTATTATATAGCATCGTTGCAACGGCGGGACTTGCGCTCGCCGGCTGCAACGGCGACTACGACGACTGGGCAAGTCCGCAGTCCTATCCCCAGGATCCGTCAAACAGCACCTATGGCGTGACCTTCTCCGCCGGACCTGACGCCACCATCAACATGGGAGCTTTGGCGAGCAGCACCGTCCGTCTTGTCGGTCTCAACTCGTCAAGCGAAGCGGTGAAAGGCTACACTTTGAAATCGCTCACCATAGGAGGCGAGTCCATCAACGGTACCGTCGACGGCAACAACATCACAGTCGAAGCCAACGACCTACTCAAAATGATCGAAAAGCTGTATGGTTCCCGTGCATCCGTGGCCCGTCCCATCGAGGTGAACAGCGAAGTCTCCATCAACCTCGACAATGGTGACGCCGTCACCGGTTCGAAGGGCACTACAACAGCCTCACTGACTCCTTACAGCACGCCAGGAATCGACCCCAAAGGCTATTACCTCCTTGGCAATTTCGCAGGCAACGACTGGAGCCTTGCCACCCCCATCTGGATGAAAGCCAATGGCGACGGCACCTTCACAGCATCTGTCACGACCACCAGCGAGGGTGACAACTGGTATAAGTTCTACATGGGCTCTTACTACAGCGACAGCGACTGGGACACCGTCAACCAAGGCCAGATGGGCTGCGAGAACAACGGTGACAACAGCCTGACCAATTTCCTGGTCTACACCGGCGACCCCGAGTACACCGGCGGTGTGCAGACCCCAGTGATCTCCGGCCAAGGCTCTTTCGAGATCACACTCGACATGAACAACCTCACCTACACCGTGAGGCGTGCCGAAGCCCAGTATTACATCGTGGGTGGAATCAACAACCCCACTTGGAGTGCTGACGCCTGCCTCCACACCATGTTCTATGCCCTGGGAGGCAACAACTACTGCTACACCACCAAGTGGCCCGGCGCATGGGACCTCAAGTTCTGGTCGGCCAAGGATGTGGGCAACTGGGATGTCGCCTGGGGTGCCGGCGACGGTGATGGTTCCTACACAGGAAAGCTCATCAACACCAGCGCAGGAGCCTTCCAAGCTCCCTCGAACGAGTATTACACGCTGACCATCAACATGAATGACGAGACCTATGAGTGGACGAAACTCGACAACCAGTCACCCACAGAATACACCGCCGTGTCGCTCATCGGTGACTTCAATGGATGGGGAGGCGACATCGACCTTGCTCAGGAAGCCAACGCCCCCCACAACTGGTATGGCCGTGCCACAATCCCCTCTGACGGCGGATTGAAATTCCGTGCCAACCACGACTGGGCCACCAGCTGGGGCACCTCCGCTGACGACGAAGGCAAACCCGTCGGCGAAGTCTACTTCCTCGGCATCGGCGAGAAGAACATCACTGTGCCCGCCGGCACCTATGACTTCTATCTCAACGACATCACCGGCCGCTGGAGCATCGTAGCCGTGAAATAAGTCCATCTCCCATTCGGAGCAAACCCCATGGCGGGGCAGACCCACAAGAGTCTGCCCCGCATTTTTTGATACCTTTGGACGCACATTGTAAAGCAAATGCAAACGTTTGCGCAATAAAAGCGCCGTCTATGGCCCTCCAAGACATTGGCAGTCAGAGAAAAAAGTTTAATTTTGAGCCATCAAACACCAACCATCAGTTATGAAAAAGATCTACACCACTTTTCTTGCCCTCCTTGTCTGCAGCAACCTGCTGGCACAAGGATGGCCCAGCAATTATGGCGGCGTGATGCTCCAAGGATTCTACTGGGACTCCTACGACGCCACACGATGGTCCTACCTGGAGTCGAAGGCCGACCAGTTGTCAGGATATTTCGACCTGGTATGGATTCCCCAGAGTGCGCGCGCGGCAGCCAGCACCTCCATGGGCTACGACCCCCTCTATTGGTTCAGCAACTACAACAGTTCGTTTGGCAATGAGCAGCAACTCCGTTCGATGATCAAGACATTCCGCGACAAAGGCATTGGCACCATCGCAGATGTCGTCATCAATCATCGCGGCAACGCCACCAGCTGGGTGGACTTCCCCGCAGAGACCTACAACGGAGTGACTTACCAGTTGCAGTCGACCGACATCGTGCGCAATGATGACAACGGCGCCACCAAGAACTGGGCCGATGCCAACGGCTACAGTCTGAGTGAGAACAATGACAGCGGTGAGGGATGGGACGGCATGCGCGACCTCGACCACCTGAGTGCCAACGTACAGACCAACGTGAAAGCCTATCTCTCCATGCTCCTCCATGATTTCGGCTATGCCGGTTTCCGCTATGACATGGTGAAAGGCTACTCCGCCTATTTCACAGGTCTTTACAACCAGTCGGCGCAACCCACTTTCTCTGTCGGTGAATATTGGGACGGCAACCCCGCCACCGTCATCTCCTGGCTCGACGGGACGAAGGCCGACGGTGCCATCCAGAGCGCCGCTTTTGACTTCCCCTTCCGCTACACCGTGCGCGACGCCATCAACAACAGCGACTGGAGCCGTCTGGGCAACAGCAGTGTCATGAGCAACAGTTCCTACCGCCGCTATGCTGTCACTTTCGTCGAGAACCATGACACAGAGCGCCGCAGCAATGCCGCCCAAGACCCCATCACCACCGACACCCTGGCCGCCAACGCCTTCATGTTAGCCATGCCAGGCACGCCCTGCGTCTTCTACAAGCACTACCTGGCCCGCCCCAATGAGATCAAATCCATGATCGACGCCCGCAAGACAGCTGGCATCACCAATACCAGCGACTACATCAACCTGAAATCAGAGAAAGGCTGCTACGCCAATGTCATCACAGGCTCCGACGGACAGTTGGTGGTGGTTGTCGGCAATGTCATGGGCTACATCCCCGCTTCCGCCGACTACAAAGAGATACTTTCAGGCACGAAATACAAATACTACCTCTCACGCAATGCGGAAACTGTCTGGGCCGACAAACCCTCGGGAGAGTATAACCAAGCATTCGGCTTGAGACTCACCGCCCTCTCCGCCACCGACGATGCCTCGATCGTCTATACCCTCGACGGCACCACCCCCACCGCCAGCAGCCCCGTTGTGACCAGCGGTGCTTCGGTCACCATCACCGACGACTGCACGTTGAAAGCCGCCCTGCTTGTCGGAGGCACTGTGGGCAAAGTCATCACCCGCCATTACACATTCAACAAGTTTGAGCCCTACGACATCCACATCTATGTCAACACCGATCAAGTGGGATGGAGCAACGTGAATTTCTGGACCTGGGGCGGCGACGGCACACATGCGCCCGCCAACACCTCATGGCCCGGCGACAAGGAGACCACCACCACCGTCATCGACGGAAAGAACTGGTATGCCAAGACCTACCGCATCAACAGCGAGACCGACTGTGTGAATTTCGTCTTCAGCACCGGTAGTGGTTCTCCGCAGACCGTCGACGTGAACAACATCAACGGCGACACCTTCTTTGAGATCAGCAGCCAGACCGAAGGCGGAAAGCACCAGGTCAACATCATCCCCGCCAGCATTGCCCAAGCCACCGCAGCACCCGCCACCGCCACTGTAGACATCTACAGCATCGACGGCCGCCTCATCCGCAAGGGCACACCAGGGCAGGACCTTGAGCAACAGGCCCAAGGACTCCCATCAGGTCTTTACATCATCGGGAAGAAGAAACTTGTGGTAAGATAACGTTAAGAAAAACAAAAAAATTTGTACTCCTCGAAAAAAGTCGTATTTTTGCAAAAACGTTAAATAAGCCACAAATCAAACCGTAAGAATTATGAAAAAATTTGCACAGTTAGTATGTTTCGTAATGGTCGGAATGGCCACGATGGTCATGACCAGTTGCAAAGACACAGGAGCCCTGAAAGCCGCTGTCGATGAGGCAAGCAAAGCCTGTCCGCTCACGCTCGACAACTTAGGCGAAGCCACAGCCATTGCCATGGGCGACAACGAGGTTGACTTCACCATCAAGCCCATCGCCGCTTTGCTGGAGAACGACAAGATCGACAAGTCGCTGGTGGCTCGTTACCTGGCTCTCGAACTTCAGCGCAAAAACCCCGAACTGGTGAAGCAGATGGTAGACTGTGAGTTTGGCATCAAATGCAACCTTGACGGCGAGGAAGGAGACATTCTCGTGGCAGCTGACGAACTGAAGAAATTCAGCAGTGAGTTCATCGCCGCTGGTGGCAAGGTCGCCCCGATCCTTCTCCCGCTCTACAACCAGCAGATCAGTGCCAAGATGCCGATGGACATCGCCGAGGGACTCTCCCTCCACAAGGTGAAGGTGGTCGACGGCATCGAGACTTTCTTCGTCAATGTCGATGAGGACAAGGTGAAGTTCAACGAACTGAGAGACAACATCGTCAACGTTGCCAGGAAGATTGAGAAAGCCGGCGATGCCGGAGCCAGCAAGGCCGACATCGAGGAGAAAGTGAAACTCTCGAAGATGAACCTCTCCCTGCTTCTCCCGATTCTTCAGGAACTCAACTACGGCGCCATGTGGCGTTTCGCCACCAAGTCGGGCAGCGAGACTTACCTTGAGATCACCAACGACGAGATCAAGACCTTCCTCGCTCCCGCTGAGGAAGAGCCCGCCAAGGAAGAAGCCGCATAAAAGGTCTTATTCTATTTATAAATATAGAGGTGAACACCAATCCAGAGGTGTTCACCTCTTTTTTTGTGCCCTGCTCCTTTTATTCAGATTACACTTGAGATGTATCTCACTTGCAGGAAAAGGAAGCCGAATTCAGTCCCAAAGCCCTAAAAAACACAGCCTTGCGACAGATTCCGACACCCAAAAGCATGTTTGTCGCAAAGAAAACCAGCAGTCGCAATAAACGGAATGAAAAAACCGGCATTTATTTTATTCCTGCCAATATCCGTGCTAACTTTGCAATGTCAAAAGACAAAAAGCAAAAATCAAAAGAAAAAAAATAATAAAAACAAAAAAAAAATTACAGTCATGAAAAAGTTTTTCAGTTCAATGATGATGATCATCACAGTGTTAGTTTGTGGTATGAGTATGCAATCCTGCACTTCCAAGGATTTCGATGATGCAGTAGAAAACACTTTCGACGGAATGGCCGCCACCCTCAAAATCAAAGGCACATGGGACAGGAAGGGCACGATACCCACAGACGTACGCACCATAAGATTCCTTAAATTAGACCAGGAAGAAGGCAAGAACGAATTCACTCTCGTGGAAGTATTGGGAGACCAGAAATTCGTCAACACCGGCACTTGGAAGACAACAGGGAAATACAGCGTCATCGTGCTGACCGTGAAGAACGGCGACCTCAAAGGACGTTCCATCAACTACAAGGTAGAGCACTCGGCCTTGACAAGCCTTACGCTGAACATCAACGGTGAGAGAATTGACTTCAAGGAGACGAAGACCAAGAACATGAGGAATTTCCTCGGACAATAGATTTGATAAAACGTGAAGGCGCCACATGATGTGGCGCCTTTTTTATATCTTCTCGATGCGCAAGGTCTGGTCGCAGTAGTCGATGACAGCCGGGCGATGGGTGATGAAGATGACCGTCTTGTCGTGCTTCGAGAGGATGTTCTGGAGCAGATTGCGCTCCGTGTCAGGATCCAGAGCACTGGTAGCCTCATCGAACAACATGATGGAGCGGTCGCGGAGCAGTGCGCGGGCGATGGAAATACGCTGCGCCTGACCCTCGCTAAGTCCTCCACCCGACTCCGAGCATTCCGTGTCGAGCCCCTCGGGCAAGTCGAGCACGAAGTCGGCACAACTCACGTGAAGTGCCTCCTTCATCTCCTCGTCAGTGGCATCCAACTTACCCAGGCGCAGGTTATCACGTATGGTGCCGCTGAGCAAGGTATTGCCCTGTGGCACATACACGAAATTGCACCTCATGCGCGGTGTAAGTTTTTTCGCCTCATGCTCGTCGTAAATCTGCACCTCACCCTGCTGCGGACGCATCAATGCCAGGATCATTCTCACCAACGTGGTTTTTCCGGCACCTGTCTCACCCAGGATGGCGGTGCAACTGCCCGGTTTGAAGTCAAAAGACAGATTTTCGATCACATTACCACCCTCCTCATAAGCGTAGGAGATATCGTTGAGCCTCACGCCACACGGAGCCTTCATATAGACCGGTTTGCCTTGTTCCTCAAGAGGGTTCTCCTCCAATTCCATCAGTCGTTCGGCCGCCGTGAACACAGAGACAAACTGCGGCACGAGCATGGTGAGGTTCTTCGCTGGACCCTGAACCCTGTTGACCAATTGGAGGAAAGCTGTCATGCCACCAAAGGTGAGTGTGTGGTTTGACAGTCGGATGGCACTCCACAGGAAGGCGATCAGATAGCCCAGAGAGAAGCCGATGTTGAGAATGAAATTGGCGATCACCGAGAACCAGGTGCGTTTCACCACGTTCTGACGCAGCTCACTCTGCGTATCCTCCAATTTGTCGACCATGGCGTCATCGCTCTCCATGATCTTGATGAGCATTCGGTTTTGTATCGTCTCGGTGAGCACGCTCTGCACTTTGGAGTCCGATTTCCTCACCTCGCGCGAGAGTTGCCGCATCTTGTGCACATAGACCCTGCTCAGGATCGCCACGACAGGTATCATCACCACGATAATGAGCGAAAGCGTCTTGTCGAGCGAATAAAGATAGAAGAAAGCACCCAGGAACATCGCCAGAGTAGACACCGAGCTCGGCATCACCTCGGTGAGGAACTTGATGACACTGTTGACATCCATCTCCAAACGGTTGATGACATCACCCGTATGCCGCTTCTCCTTGCTATGCCACTCCGACCGCAGGATACGGTCGAGCAGCCGCTGCTGCATACGGTTCTGTGCACGCACGCCCAGGATATTGCGGATCCAGGTGCTTGAGATACTCAGTGCGAAGTTGCAGAGCACGAGCAATCCCATAAGTCCCACGGCCCAGTAGATGGAGCCAGGTTTCACATGCGAGGCGATATCGATGGCGTTCTGTATGGCCCACACCGAGCAAAGGCTCACCACCACGGAGAAGAGACCGATCGCCGCATTGAGAACGGCTTGGAAACGGTTGCCCCGCCAGGCATTCCACAGCCATCGCAAGATCTGCATGACCGAGTACTGGCTCTCGGGAGGCGTCAGGTAATCTTTTATCTTTTTGAACATCTTGCTGCTATCTTGTGTCAGCGCCCCACATCATCTTCTCACGCAGGGTGTGGAAGTATTTCTGGCTATGGCGCTTGATGATTCTCACTTTGTAGGGAGCCTTGCGGATGACCAGCGAGGTGTCCTCGCCGCATTTCTCCGACCTGCCGTCGATGGCCACGAGGAAGTTATGGCTCCGGCTCTCTATCGTCATGCGGATCACTGCATCATCGGTCACCACGATAGGCCGGATATTGAGGCTATGTGGAGCTACAGGAGAGAGGCAGAGCACATTCGACTGCGGAGCGATGATCGGTCCGCCGTTCGACAGGGAATAGGCCGTGCTGCCCGTCGGCGTGCTCACGATCAGTCCGTCGGCCTGATAAGTGACCAGGTGCTCGTCGCCGATACTGGTGCGGATGCTGATCATCGAGGCATTGTCGCGCTTGAGCACAGCGATGTCGTTGAGCGCGTAGGGACAACCCAGGATACTGCTTCCCCCTTCAGTCTCGACCATGATCACGGTATGCTCCTCGAGTTTGTAGTCATTGCGGTAAATCGCCATGAGCGACTGTTCGATCTCCGCCGGTCCCACGTCGGCCAGGAATCCGAGGCGCCCCATATTGATGCCCATGATGGGGTAGCCTTTCTCCCCCACCCTTGCGGCAGCCTTGAGGAACGTGCCGTCGCCACCCATCGAGATGACGTAGTCGGCAGTGAAGTCGCCGTCATCGAACACCTTGTCGGCCCTCACATCCAGATGAAGGTCATCGGTGAGGAAGGTATAAAACTCCCGGTCGATGAGGATCTCCGCCTTACGCTCCGAGAGAAACGACAGCACCTTCTGGATGGATGCCGATTTCTTGGCCTGGTAAATATTGCCGAAGATGGCAAATCTAAGTTTTTTTATTGACATGGACATTCGACGATAAGGGTTGACAATCCGATATGAAAATGCAAAATTAACGGATTTCAACGAGATTTAAGAAATGAAGTTCGTTAAAATGTGTTTTTTTCCCTATTTTTGCAGCAAACTTATAAACTTGAGAAATAAATAAGAAAAAAGCAATATGGCAAAGATTTATGAATTTCTGGCCAATGGTTTCGAGGAAATCGAGGCCCTGGCTCCCGTCGATATCCTCCGTAGAGGCAACCAAGAAGTCGTCACCGTCAGCGTGACAGGTTCCCAGTATGTGCAATCCTCACACGGCATCACCGTGAAAGCCGACCAACTGTTTGAGGACACCGACCTGAGCGACGCCGATATGCTCCTGCTGCCTGGTGGCATGCCTGGCAGCACCAACCTCAACGCCCACGCCGGTGTGAAACAGGCACTGCTCGACCACCATGCCGCTGGCCGCCTGATCGGTGCCATCTGCGCCGCCCCGATGGTACTGGGTGGCCTTGGCCTGCTCCGTGGCCGCCGTGCCACCTGCTCACCGGGTTTCGAAGTCTACCTCGACGGTGCTGACTACACCCATGAGCTCTTCACGGTCGACGGCACCATCATCACTGGCGAAGGACCAGCCGCCACCCTCCCTTACGCCTACCGTATTCTGGAGACACTCACCGACTCAGCGACCGTGCACACCCTGCAGCGCAAGATGCAATACCTGCACCTGATGGGCGTCGAAGACTGACCATCCGCATCCCGGCCGGCCATGACGGATTTGCTGCACCAAGATATCATGTATGCGCCTGGAGTAGGTCCCAAGCGCAAGGAGATGCTGAGCAAAGAGCTCGGCATCCAGACCTTCGGCCAGTTGCTCGAGCACTACCCCTACAAATACATCGACCGCCGTCACATCTACAAGATCTCCGAACTGCTTGAGAGCATGTCGTTCATCCAAGTGAAAGGACGCATCCTCAGTTTCGAGACCTTCGACAACGGTCGGCGCAACAAGCGCCTGGTAGCCCATTTCACCGACGGTCAGGGCATCCTCGACCTGGTGTGGTTCTCCAAAGCCCAGTATATCGTGAAGAACTATCAAGTGGGCGTAGAATACATCGTCTTCGGTCGTCCCTCGGTCTATGGAGGACGGTTCCAGATCTCCCATCCCGAGATAGAGCCGGCAGCGAGCGCACAACTCTCCACGATGGGCATGCAGCCCCATTACCACACCACTGACAGGATGAAGAAGGCCGGCTTCACCTCGCGCACCATCGAGCGTATCGCCCAAGGCATCCTCAGCAGGATGGCATCCCCTTTTCCCGAGACCCTGCCCCCCTACATCACCGGACCGCTGCACCTCATCTCCCGTGACGAAGCCATGCGGCTCATCCATCACCCCACCGACGCCCCTGCGCTCGACAGAGCCAAGTTCAGACTGAAATTCGAGGAACTCTTCTACGTGCAGCTCAACATCCTGCGCTATGCCAGCGACCAGCGGCGAAAATACCGCGGCTACGTGTTCGCCCGCGTGGGTACATACTTCAACACCTTTTACAACGACTATCTGCCCTTCCCCCTGACCGAGGCCCAGAAACGCGTCATCCGCGAGATACACGCCGACATGAAGAGCGGTCGTCAGATGAACCGCCTGCTGCAAGGCGACGTGGGGTCGGGCAAGACCCTTGTGGCTCTGATGACCATGCTCATCGCCCTCGACAACGGCTATCAGGCCTGCATCATGGCCCCGACCGAGATCCTCGCCGAACAGCACCTCGCCACCCTGCGGTCGTTTCTCCACGGCATGACCGGCATCCACGTAGAGATGCTCACCGGCATCGTGAAGGGCAAACACCGCCAGGAAGTGCTCAGCGGACTCGCCGACGGCAGCATTCACATCCTCGTGGGCACCCATGCCATCATCGAGGATCCCGTGCAGTTTCACCGTCTCGGCATCGCCGTGATCGACGAGCAGCACCGGTTTGGCGTGGCCCAGCGCGCCAAGCTCTGGAACAAAAGCGCCAACCCGCCCCATGTGTTGGTGATGACCGCCACGCCCATCCCCCGCACCCTGGCCATGACCATCTACGGCGACCTCGACGTCAGCGTGATCGACGAGCTCCCACCAGGCCGCAAACCCGTCTACACCCAGCATAAATACGACAACCAGCTCACCAGCCTCTATCAAGGCATCCGCCAACAGATCAAAGCCGGCCGACAAGTCTACATCGTCTACCCTCTGATCAAGGAAAGTGCGAAGAGCGACTTGCGTAATCTTGAAGAAGGATACCAGACGATGAAGGAAGTGTTTGCCGAGTTCCGCTTGAGCAAGGTCCACGGGCAAATGAAATCACAAGAGAAAGAGGCGGAGATGCAGAAATTCGTCAGTGGCGAGACCCAAATCCTTGTAGCCACCACGGTGATCGAGGTAGGTGTCAACGTGCCCAATGCCTCGGTGATGGTCATCCTCGATGCCCAGCGCTTCGGTCTGTCACAGCTCCATCAGTTGCGCGGCCGTGTGGGGCGCGGTGCCGAGCAGTCGTTCTGCATCCTCGTCACCACCCACAAACTCAGCAAGGAGACCGCCCGACGCATCGACATCATGTGCGCCACCAACGACGGTTTCCAAATAGCCGAGGCCGACCTCAAGCTCCGTGGTCCCGGCGACCTCGAAGGCACCCAGCAAAGCGGGATAGCCTTTGACCTGAAGATCGCCGACATCGCCCGCGACGGACAGATCGTGCAACTGGCCCGTGACGAGGCGCAGAAAATCATCGACGACGACCCCACCTGCGAGAAGTCCGAGCACGCCCTGCTCTGGTCGCGGCTCGCCGCCCTGCGCAAGACCAACATCAACTGGGGTGTCATCTCATAAATCCACTTGGAGACGACAATTTAACAAGATTTCAGAGCTCCTTTTAAGTGTTAAAAGTTCACTAAAAACTGTTAATGCTTCTTTTTTCCGCCATTTTCTGCTTACCTTTGCATCGCAATGAAATAATTGGCGTATTCTGTTATTTGCACCGATTATTTCAAATACAAACAAGAGAGAAAGACTTGATCGCCGCAATCTAGGCATCAGTTCTTAAAAACAAACAGGAGGATTATGAATTTAAAGAAAACCATCAAAACGCTCGCAATTACAGCATTATTGACCACCGCCACCGTACCTGTCCTCGGGCAAGACCTTATCGCCCGCATGGCTCCAGTAGACCGTAAAGTCAGGCAGCTCGATACACTGGCATTGCAAAGCACCATAGAAAGAGAGAACTTAGAATCACCATCATCCGACCTTTATCAAGACTGGGACAACCGCTACGCCCACAAGGCCACCGAGCTCCCTGAGACCTATAAAATCAGTCTGAAGAATTTCTGCATGCCCACGCCGAGCCGAGTGATCACGTCACAGTTTGGTCCCCGATGGGGCCGTCAGCACAAGGGCCTCGACATCAAGGTATATATTGGCGACACTATCCGCGCCGCCTTCTCCGGCAAAATACGCGTCGTGAGATATGAGGCCAAAGGTTATGGCAACTATGTGGTGATCCGCCACAACAACGGTCTTGAGACCATCTACGGCCACCTCTCGAAACATCTGGTGAGAGAGAACCAGACAGTGCGCGCCGGAGATCCCATCGGACTTGGCGGCAACACCGGCCGAAGCACAGGTTCTCACCTGCATTTTGAGACCCGCCTTTGCGGTGTGGCCCTCAACCCCGCCCTTTTCTTCGACTTCCGCAATCAGGATGTCACCGGCGACTCCTACACTTTCCGTCGCAGCACGATGGAGCGTGAGTCGGCCAAGGCCACCGCAGCCCGCGGGCAGAAGGTGTCGAGCTACACCAAGGAGGAAGTTTACGGCGGCAAGCGCAACACCCTGACGATGCAACCCGTAGCCACCACACTCACCGAGGCGACCCCACGTCCTGCCGCCCGTCCGTCAGGCATCAAGCATCACCAGGTGGAAGCAGGCGAGACCATTTACTCCATCGCCAGGAAATATGACATCACCGTGGAGCGGCTGCAGCAGATCAATGGTCTGGGATCCAGCACCCGTCTGAGAACAGGGCAGATGATTGTATTGCAATAACCCAATCATTCAGATACCATCAAGAGTAGAGACGCCCCGATGTGACGTCTCTACTTTGTTTTCTGGGGAGACGCCCCGATGTGACGTCTCTACTTTGTTTTCCGGGAGACGCCCCGATGTGACGTCTCTACTTTGTTTTCCGGGAGACGCCCCGATGTGACGTCTCTACTCATTTTTGGCGGGTTTCAATCTGCCGTTGAAGGCACTGCCTTTCTTCACGCCTACATGGGTGGAAGTGGCCTGAGCCTTGGGCAGTTTCCGGGTTTTCAGAGACGGTTGAACCGTCGTTTTCACGGTCTTGGAGGAGTTTTTCTTCATCTCCGCCTTGCCCTTTCTCTTCACGGTCGACTGCTTCACTGTCGTCTGTTTCACCGGTGTCTGTTTCATCGTCGACGTCTTCGAGGAGGTTTGTTTCACCTTGCTCTTAGGTGCAGACGATATCACCTTGACTGTTTTCGCCTCAGTCGCCTGGTTGGCTACAGCCTTTTGAGTCGGTTGGACCACCTTCCCGTTGAGATTCTTCATTACTTTCGTTTGCTGCGCAGCGACATCAGTAGCCATGCCTACCGCCACGGCCATCACTGCGCTAATCATCCATTTTCTCATGATTCGATTCATTATCATATTGTTTTTATGATTTGAGTTTATCCAGTTGTTCTTATGACTTGATTTTCCTGATCAGCGCCCTCACCACGAACCATCCGTGCATGAGCAGCGTTGTGGCCAGACCATAATGCCGACGCATGACATCGAAGCGCTCTTGCAGCGACTCCCGGTGGTGCTCCGTGGTCTGTCCCTCCCTCAAATAAAGAGCGACGACCCCCGGGACCCGGTGCAAAGCAGCCCTATCAGCCTCCGCCTTTTTCATCACCCGTATGCACCAGTCCACGTCGGCCGAGAAGCGGTAACGCAAGTCATATGGAGTCGCTCTTGCCATGTCGATCCTGGCATAGAACGCCTGATGACACACCAGCATACCCCTGCGGAACGAGCGCCACGTCAGTTTGTCGGGCGGCGACAAGCGGCGGTGGAAAAGGAACCGTCCCTCTTCGTCGACCACATCCGTATCACCGTAGAGTACCGCAGGCCGGCGACCGTCGCCCAGGCTTTCCGCCTCAGCAGCGATGCGTTCAAGTGTGCCGGCCTCCGGCAAGCGGTCACCAGCATTCAGAAAGCAGACATAATCGCCCGTGGCCCTGGCAAGTCCCTTGTTCATCGCATCATAGATCCCTTTGTCGGGCTCCGAGCAGATCATCACCTGATGGCCATTGTGCATTTCCTCCGATCGCCGGGCATAGTCCTCCACCAGTCGTAGGGTGTCATCCTGCGAGGCACCGTCGATGATGAGGTGCTCCACATCCGGATGACGCTGCATGAGCACACTGTCCAACGTGGGTTGCACCACACGGGCAGCATGATAGGTGATCGTGACGATGGAGAAAGTGATCATAAGCTATAGTGCTTGTAGGCCAGTGCTTGGTTATACACCTCGATATAGCGCAGCGAGACGCTGTTCTGGGAGTAGGCAGTCATCACCTTTTTCACGGCGAAGGATGCCAGCGACGCATAATCGGCCTCTTCCAGCACCCAGTGTAGTCCTGCCATCAAGTCGTCGGCATTGCGGTATTCCGCCACATAGCCGTTTTTACGGTGATCGATCTCCTCTGGTATGCCCCCTGTCTTGAATCCCACGCACGGCACGCCACACGCCATGGCCTCCATGATGGTATTGGGCAGGTTATCCTCAAGCGAAGGCAGGACAAAAACGTCTACGGCATTATAGACGTCTACGATCCTGTGCTCATCACTCACATAGCCCAAGGGGAAAACAGGCAGAGCCAGTTTATCGGCAAACTCCTCGGCATGGCCTCCGAGGATGGCCACCGCCGTGCTCTGCAGCACCTCGGGATGCGCCTTCACCATCTTCTCGATAGCCTCGATGAGGTAGTCCATGCCCTTGCGGCCATCGGTGACACGTTGCGACACGAAGAGGATGAGTTTTTTATCAGCAGGCAGTCCTACCCTTTTCCTTGCCTCCTTTTTATCCATCGGTCGGAAGATGTGGGTATCGATCGGATTAGGGATGCTCGTGATGGTGTGCTGCGAGAGGAGCGCACTGCTCCTCGCCTGCAGTTCCAGCCACCGGCTGCAAGCCACAAATGAGACATGATGACGATCGAGAATCTGTTTTTTGCGCTTCCACACCTTGTTGGAGAGGTCGTTGTCGGAACCACGTCCTGGCAGCAGCCTGCAATTCCGGCACTCCGCCTTGAACGCCTGGCATCCGTGCGTATAGTGACAAATGGCAGTAGCCGGCCAAGCGTCGTGCATCGTCCAGACCACAGGTTTTCCGCTTTCAAGGATTTTCCTGATGCCTGAGAGCGAGAGCATGCCCTGATTGATCCAACTGAGATGGATGACATCCGCCTCACGAAACTCCCTGAGTCCAGTGATATCGAATCCCGAATTGGCGATATCAATTTCGAACAAGTGGTTCTTGGAGAAATGCAGGCGGGAGAAGATGGAGAGGCGCTCTCTCAGGAAATGCCATTGCGAGCGCCAGTATTTATTGAGTCCGACCACGGTGAGCGAGTCAGTCTCCTTGTCGCGCACCAGCATTTTGGCCTTCACGCCATTGTTGTTGAGAGCCTCCATCAGTCTGTTGGCAGCCATGGCAGCCCCACCCGTCCGTTCATTCGTATTGACAATCAGTACCCTCATGATAGAATGTTATAAAGTCATGCAAAATTAGGAAAAAAAACCGATTTTCATGCCAGTTGCGTGAAAAAACGCAGAAAAGTGAGATTTTATTCATTGTTATCGCACACAACTATTGATATACATCAAAAAAACGGCAATTTTCAAGATTCTGCAACAGAAAAAGTTGCAGAATGCAGAAATAGGCAGTACCTTTGCATCGTCAATGATTGAGAAGTCAATCATAAAGGTTAATAGATTGTTTAGGTTAGTAGTAATAGATTTAGGTTTTTAGTTATTAGGTTTAAGGTATTAAAGTAGATTGTTTAATTGGACAACAAAGGTCGCCGTGAGGCTCCCTTTGGTTTTGAAAAGGATTTTTAGTTAAACATAGGCTTGTACGCTGTGGCTCGTTGAGGGTTGCAGCGTATTTTTTTGTGCTGCCTACATCTGCGGGAAGCAAATTACGTCACAGGCCCGGCGAATGCCGGGCCTGCGTGTTTTATTCTGTTTTCTCGATCAGCACAGTGGCATAGGCAGAGATGCCCTCTTCCCGTCCTGTGAATCCGAGGTGCTCCGTCGTGGTCGCCTTGATGGAGATATCGTCGGTGTCGCATCCGATAATCTCCGCCATGCACCGTTGCATGGCCGGGATATGCGGATTGAGCTTAGGGTGCTCTGCACACACCGTGGCATCGATGTTGCCCACCCGGTAGCCCTTGGTAGCGATCAATGCCACCACCTCGCGCAGAATCACCTTGCTGTCCATATCCAACGTATCATTGGAGTTGTCGGGGAAATGGAAACCGATGTCACGCATATTGGCCGCACCGAGGATGGCGTCGGCGATGGCATGTATCAGCACATCGGCATCGCTATGGCCCAGGAGTCCGAGGTGATGCTCTATCTTGATTCCCCCCATCCAAAGGTCACGTCCCTCTGTCAGTTGATGGACATCGTATCCGAATCCTACTCTGATTCTCATACTACCCCCTCCTCTATTTTCTCTTGAACAAGTCCTTGATGCCATCCATGTCGAACGACAGCGTGAAGCGCAGCGTCTGATCAAGCGGGTTGCTCTTGGCCGTGGCGATGACATAGCCCGCATCGAGCGAGAAGACATTCATCTTGAAACCCGCGCCCACGGTGAAATACTTCCTGTTACCTTTGTTCTCGCTCTCATGGTGATAACCAGCCCTGAGCAGGAACTTATCGTTGTAGTTGTACTCCGCGCCCACGCTCCACTGAATCTCCTGCAATTCCTCAGAGAATCCGTTTGGAGCGTCGTTGAAACTCTTGAACATACCGCTGATGCTGGAGACATCGAAATACTCCTTCTCCAGTCTGTCCATATACTCCTGCGACGTTTCCTCCTCCTTCTGTTTGGGATAGGTAGGCACGAGCAGTTTGTTGGCATCAGCAGCGATGGTAAAGCGGTTGTACTCATCAATGGGAATCATCAGCGAGGCGCCCAGTCGCATGTTGGTGGGGATGAACTCGCTATGCTCGTCGCCGCCGAAAGAGATCTTGCTACCGATGTTGCTGACGTTGAATCCTAAGCCCACCTGGCACTCACGCGCCCCGATATTAAGGTAGTTCTGATAGTAGAGAGCCACATCAGCAGCGAAAGCCGATCCTGGACTTGTATCCTCGCTGTAGTCGTAGGTGAGGTCGGAGTAGATCCATCTCACTGCGGCAGCGATGGAGAACTGCTCGCTCAACATCAGTGAGTAGCCCACGTCGAGCGACATCTCATAGGGATTGATGGTCATGTCATTGGAGCCATCGAGCGAACTGTTGGTGATGACCTCGCCGAGCGAGAAATACCTCAGCGATCCCGACACCGCGCTATAGTCGCCGATGCGATAGTAACCCACGAGATAAGCCAGGTCCATGTCGTTGACGAGTTGTCTGAGCCACGGTGTGTAGTTGAGGGCCACTCCAGCCCTGGAGATGGTGAAAGGATATTTGGCCGGGTTCCAGTATTGCGACACCACGTCGGGATCGGTGGCCGCGCCCACATCACCCATACCTGCGGAACGGGCATCAGGAGCTATGGTCTGCGAGGTGACCGAAGCGTTGACGGGGTTGAACATATCCTCCTTTTGCGCCATCGAGGAGAGCGGCAACAGCAAGAGAGTCATCAAGGAGGCAGTTCTCGTGAATTGTTTTTTGATATGCATCGCTGATCTATTTCAGGAGTTAAAACGGATTACTACATTCAAACACTTATTTAAAACGTGATGAGCGCTCAATTATTGTCTATCACGATGAGTTTCTTGGATTTCGACACCGTCTTGCTACCATCACAGGCTACGCTCACACGGTAGAGGTATACCCCCGTCTGGAGTTTTCTCCCGCCATCGATGGTCAGATCCCAGTCGACGGTGAAAGCCCCGTCGGTGGACACGCCGTTCTCGCTGTACGTCCACAAATGCCTGCCCGAGACATCAAACACGTCCAGAATGACATCCATCACACTTCCTGTGCGGTCGTGGTTGATGATGAAGGTAGTCGACGTCGAGGCTGGATTATTGGTACAGCTGATGCTGTGCAGCGTCGGTTTGAGTCCGCTGGCGACGTTGAAAGACAACTGGGCCGTCGACGCGTTGTTAAGGATATCCCACGCCCTGAATTTCAGGTTATGCATGCCCGGTTTGAGTTCTGGAATGCTGTAGTAGGTGGAGCCACTGGTATAGCTGCCGAAATCGAAGGTGAAATGGTCGTTGAGCACATAAGTCATCGACATCTCGTCATCGATGATCAGTTCGAGGTCATGTCCGATGCCCGTTCCCGCGGCATTGATGCCATCCTTGTCGGTGACTTGCGCCACGAAATAGGGAGTGGTGTTCACCGTTCCGCCGTTGGTGAAGTTGGGTGAGTTGAGATAGCAATAGATCGACGGTCCGATGGAGTCATTGCCCGCCACGTCAGTACCACCCACGGAGAACCCGTCACACTGTCCGTTGGCCAGTGAGCGGTGGTCGTTGCTGACGGCGTATAGATTGATCATGCCCTCCCCGTCGGAGTAGTTGATGTCCATCGGCACAGCGAAAGAGAAGGCGAACTGTCCGTTGTGCACGCTGTCGGAGCCATTGAAGAGCACATTAGGCCGGTCGTAATACTCAAACTTGGTCTTAGCGTCCTCAGCCTGTCCACGGCAGATGACTTTCTCCTGCGAGTCGCGCACCGTCGCCGTCACCAGTCCGGAGAACGTCTCGTCGCGCTGTCCTTGCCGTTCGATGTGTCCTTTCACATTCACGATGCTCCCGGCGTGTATGGCGATGTCATCCTGCTTGTCGACCGCCATGCCATTGATACTGTCGACCACCGTCCTGAGCATCGGCACATGCAGCCTCAAGGCAGGGTCGCCGAGAAGCGAGAAGCGCAGTTTGTTGCTCGAGAGGTCCCTCTTCGAGGTGATCATTTCGTTTTTTGCCCTCCGCTGAGCCTCGCCGATAGTCAGCGGTTTCCCGTTCTCGGCACTCAGCACGTGGGTGACGAAAGCCCGGTTGATGTAGGCGTTATAACTCTGATAGACCGTACGAGTCGTACCGAAGAACGCCATCGAGCCACCCTTTTTGTTGAGCAGGCAAGCCACACCGATATTCTCCTCCGCCATGTCAAACGGCATGATGTCGCAGGAAGCAGTCACCCAGAGCGGCATGTGCGTGTTGTTGAAGTTCTGGAAGTCCTGTAAGGTGAGCACCCTCTCATGCGAGATGCTGATGGCCGATCCATGTCCTGAGTAATCGATGACCAGGGCACCGTTCTCCTGGAGTTGCCGGATGTCTTTCGTACAGTCGGGATAGGTGTTTCCCGTAGCGGAAGTGACCCGTTTGTAAGCATCCCACATCACCTTCTTGATCTGGAATCCCGGATAGAGAGAAGTGACTGTGGCAGCCAGGTCGTCGGCATCCCTGAGGTGAGAGTTTCCATTGCCGTCATCACCCAGCACCGCCACGAGGTTCTGCCAGGCTCCAGCGTCGGCATTGAGGATATAGTTGATGGTCTTGTCGGTGAGCGTCTTGGCATCCTCGACCGTATGCACCGGGAAGCGACCCACCGCAACGTCGAGTTTGTCGGAACTTTCGCGGTCGGTGCCCTCGCCGTCGTCGAGCAAGGCGATGAAGCCGTCGTCGACCAGGCAATAGATCTCGTTGAATGACTCCTCGCTCTCATGACAGAGCAGGAAATCGTCGGGAGAGAACTTGCGGCAGTCGCTGGTGAGCATGCGGTTATCCCAGAAGCCATCGCCGAAGAGCAGCACGTGCTTAGGCATATCGGCCTCGTTCTCCGCCCTGTCGTAAAGCATTTTGAGGTAACGCCGATAGGCATTGATATCGGGTGTGCCGCTGGAGAACTCGTTGAAGAGTTCATCAGCCGGGACGATGCGCACTCTCATCGAGTCACGCTCCTCGTGAAGGGCAGCGATCCGCCTGGCCTGCTCCAACAATTTCTGCGAGGTAGGGATAATGATCACCAAGTCGGCCGGTCCATGTCCGTGGAGGTCTTGATTGGTGATGCGGTGCACATATTCAGGAGCAGGTATGCCCGAATAGGTGAGGGCGGTCATGTTTCTTGGTGTGGCGGTATAGATATCGATGAAATCGAGCCGTGCCGGTCCACCGGAAAGGGTACTGATCGTCAAGGTGTTGGTAGCACTGAGGTTATCGACCTCGAAGACCTGCGAGGATTCCTTTCCCTTGTCATAACTGCCGAGAGAAATTGTCAGGGTACCCAGGACAGAGTCGTTGAGTGCCACTTGTACTTTGGTGTTAGAGCCGGCCGTCACATTGACGGCCACCTTCCCGTGACTGTCTGCACTGGGACTGTTGAGCGTGTAAGTCTGAGAGGCACCTGCATTGACAGGGGTGTTCTCAAACAAGTTGCGCCCACCCATGAACCACGAGAAGTTATCGACCTCATGGAGCGAGTGGTAATGTTCTGGCCGAGGATAAGAAGAACTGACAAAGGACGCGCTGTCGATACTCAACGGAGTGTCGTCGGACTGTGTGATGAAATAATAGCCGTAATCGGAATAATAGTTGCGTATGCGCCGCATGGATGTCGGTTGTGCCCATGAGACCGGTCCCTGCGCATAGAAGAGCCTTCGCCCGCCCACATCACAAGTGGGCACCTCCTTCAGGTCATCAGTGGCCACGAGTTCCTTAGGCACGAGTTTCTCATTCTGCAATGCGCCACCATACCCGAAGATCCTCACCTTGCTCAGGTCGGAGAACCCCGCCTCGCGGATCAAGGCCTCAGAGAGCTGGTAAACGCCGGAAGACGGCACCCGTATCTTCGCCCAACTACCCGAAGCCAGCACCGAGTGCTCGGCATAGCGGTCGGCCTTGGTTCGTGGAGCCCTGAGCTTCTGTGCGGCAAGAGCCGGTTTCGCCTCCACCTGGAGCATGAAGCTCACCAGCATCTGGTCCTTGCCCTCATGCCTGACAAGAGGCATGAACAGCACCTCCAGCGATGCTTTTTTGCGATCCATCACGACATGCGTCTCCACCACCGGGGTCTCGGGCAGAGGTTCCTCAGTGATAGCCCGGAGCTTTCGCCTGCTGTAGGGAGTCATCTCCTCATATTCCGGATAGAGGATCCGCACCGAGTAGACAGAGTCGCTCACCATTCCCTGAAGCGGTATGCTACAAGAGAACCGTGGCAGCACAGAGTCTACCCTCACCTCGTCGGCGGTGAGGTTGTAAAACCGCTGCGCCACTGCTGTCAGGCAGTTGACGGTCAGCATCAGCACCAGTGCGCATGTCCTTATGAATCGTTTACTTGACATTGAATTCCATTACTTTCCTGTCGTCGACATAGCCTGTGATATGGTCATCCACCTGTACAGGAGCCGTCGCAGAAGGAGTGCCCGTGAAGATGATGTCGCCCGTGCGCAAGGTGAACAGCTTGCTTACCGATGCGATGATGGCATCGACCGACCACCGCATATCGCCAGAGCAGCCCTGCTGCACAGTCCTCCCATTAATCTCCAAGTGGAAGTTGACATCCTGTATGCTCCTCAAAGCATCCACCGGCACCCATTCCCCGATAGCCGCAGCCCCGTCGAAGCCCTTGCAGGCATCCCAAGGCAAGCCCTGGCTCCGGAGCCGCTGTTGCAAGTCTCGGGCAGTGAAATCGACGCCACACGTCACTGCATCGTAATAACGGTGGGCGAACCGCTCTGGTATGCTCTTGCCGAGCCGGCAGATTCTCACCACCAGCTCTGCCTCGTAATCCACCCGCCCAAGCTGGTCGGGCAGGAACATCGGCCGCCCCCCTTTGAGCAGCGACGAGTCGGCCTTGGTGAAGATGACAGGCTCATCCCCAAGAAATAACGGAGAAGTAGCCTTTTTATTGTACTCCTCGTAATTGTATGCTACAGCGAAGATCTTCATGATGATCAAAAAAGGGTATCCTTCACCCACATGAAAGAAAAAGCCAAGGCCACGGGCAGATGCCCACAGCCCTGGCCATTATGCCATGATAAATGGTCGTCTTGGATTAGTCGGCGCGGAGAGTGAAGCGTTTGAATGCCACCACCTTCAGCTCCTTGTCGGCAGCCTTCAGGTATGCAGCCACGTTCTCTTTGTTCTCAGCCTTGATATACTCCTGGTTGACCAGGCAGTTCTCCTTGAAGAACTTAGCCATACGACCCTTAGCGATATTCTGGATCATCTGCTCGGGCAGGTTGGCAGCTTTCTCAGCAGCGGCGGTCACTTTGATCTCGCGAGCCTTGGCAGCATCCTCCTCTGTGAGCCAGTTCTTAGCGATATTGGAGTTGATGTGGTCTTCGCTGTCCACGAGGTTGGGGTTGATGCCAGCCTTCTTGAGAGCGGCCTCCACAGCCTTCTCGATCTGCTCTTCCTTGGTCTTCTGGATAGCCACCTGGAGTTCATTGTCCTTCACAGCCTGAGGCACGCTGTCCTCGTCGAGAGCGACGGGGTTCATGGAAGCCACCTGGAGAGTGATATTGTGGCCCTGCTCCTCGTAGTCCTTGTTGAGCTGCACGAGTGTGCAAAGCATGTTCTTGCCCTGATGGTTGTAGCTGTAGATGTTTTCTCCCTCGAGGTAGTTATAGCCATCGAGCTCCATTTTCTCACCAGTGATACCAGAGCGCTGTGTGACAGCGTCAGCAACTTTCTGACCGTCGGCCAGAGTGAGAGCGCTGACCTCCTCAATGGTCTTGCACTTGTTGGCGACGGCAGCGTCGAGGATGCTCTGGGTGAGAGCGATGAAATCGGCACCGTTGGCAACGAAGTCGGTCTCACACTTCAGTGCGATGATGGCGGCGAAGCCATTCTCCACCTTGACGAGCACGCAACCGTTGGATGTCTCGCGGTCGCTGCGCTTGGCGGCGATAGCCAGTCCACGCTCACGGAGCAGGTCCTTGGCCTTGTCGAAGTCTCCCTCGGCCTCGGTGAGCGCCTTTTTGACGTCAGCCAGACCAGCACCAGTCATGGTGCGGAGCTTCTTGATATCTTCCATGTTTGGTTTGTAAGCCATGATATATTTCCTTCAAATAAATGGTTTGACAAATGGTTATTACTCAGCCTCGGGAGCCTCTGTGGCTTCAGCGGGAGCAGCTTCGGGAGCCTCAGCGGCGGGAGCGTCCTCAGCGGGAGCGTCCTTGCGAGCCCTGCGCTGGCGCTTGGGTTTGGCGTCAGCAGCCTCTTCGCTCTGCTCGGCGGCAGCTTTCTCATCAGCCTTCTCAGCCTTGCGCTCCTCCAGGCCCTCTGCGATAGCGGCGCAGCAAGCGGTGAGGATCACGTCGATGCTGTCCTTAGCATCATCGTTGGCGGGGATGACGAAGTCGATGTCATCGGGATTTGAGTTGGTGTCGACGATACCGAAGACAGGGATACCCAGGCGGATAGCCTCTTTCACGGCGATATTCTCTTTCATCACGTCGACCACGAAGAGAGCGGAGGGCAGACGGGTGAGGTCGACGATGGAGCCGAGGTTTTTCTCAAGTTTGGCGCGCTGGCGAGTCACCTGCAGGAGCTCACGCTTGGAGAGGTTGGAGAAAGTACCATCGCTGATCAGCTTGTCGATGGTGGCCATTTTCTTCACGGCCTTGCGGATGGTGGGGAAGTTGGTGAGCATACCGCCCGGCCAACGCTCGATCACGTAAGGCATATTCACGCTTGCAGCCTTCTCGGCCACAATGCTCTTAGCTTGTTTTTTAGTAGCTACGAAGAGTACTTTCTTTCCAGACTTTGCGATTTGCTTGAGAGCTTCAGCAGCCTCGTCGATCTTAGCCACGGTTTTGTGGAGGTCGATGATGTGGATGCCATTACGCTCCATGAAGATATAGGGAGCCATGGCCGGATTCCATTTGCGGCGGAGGTGACCGAAGTGGCAGCCAGCCTCCAGCAACATATCAAAATTTGTTCTTGACATTTTGTGTGTTATTAATTTGTTTACTTTCCTTTTAGTTGTCTCTAACCAGCCAGCGGGTAATCATCGCCACGGCTATGCGGCCATGCGAGGAGTCTCGCCGGTTTGGATGCTAAACATGTGGTATGTCTGCGTATTAACGCTTGCTGAACTGGAAGCGTGCGCGAGCTTTTGGACGTCCCGGCTTTTTGCGCTCCACGGCACGTGAGTCGCGTGTGAGGAATCCCTGGTCCTTGAGGGCTTTCTTGTCCTCGGCATTGATTTTCACCAGTGCGCGGGCGATAGCGAGGCGCAGTGCCTGGCTCTGTCCGGTGAAACCACCACCGTCGAGGTTGACTTTCACGTCATATTTTTCAGCCACATTGAGCAGGTTGAGCGGCTGTTTGACCACATACTGCAGGATAGCTGATGGGAAATACTCATTGAGGTCTTTTTTATTGATGGTGATTTTTCCAGTACCCTCTTTGAGGTAAACGCGTGCCACGGCGCTCTTGCGGCGGCCAATTGCATTGATATATTCCATTCTCGTGATTATTTATACTGGTTAATGTCGATTGCTTTGGGCTTCTGAGCCTCATGCTTGTGCTCTGTGCCCTCATAAATATAAAGGTTGTAGAGAAGGCTCCTTCCGAGAGGACCTTTGGGGAGCATACCCTTTACGGCATGGCGGATGATGCGCTCAGCGCCGTCTTTCTTCAGACGAAGCTTGGCGGGAGTCTCGAAGCGCTGTCCACCGGGATAGCCAGTATAACGAGTGTAGAGCTTGTCGGTCTCTTTCTTTCCTGTGAAGACCACCTTGTCGGCGTTGATGATGATCACGTTGTCTCCACAGTCGACATGGGGAGTGAAGGTGGGTTTGTATTTACCGCGGAGCAATTTAGCGACCTTGGAGCAGAGGCGTCCAACGACCTGTCCGCTTGCATCGATGACCACCCACTCTTTCTTGACCGTCTCCTTGTTCATGGAAATGGTCTTGTAACTTAAAGTGTTCATTTCAAATTTTAAATTTACTACTAAAAAACAATTTTTACGTTTCTCGTGGAATGACGATTCACTAACCGCTGTGCCTGGCCAAAAGCACCGCTATTAACACGCCTTTCCTGGGGTTCTAAGTGTATCCCCGTAATAATCGGACTGCAAAGGTACTAATTTTATAAGGATTACGAGATGCTCAAAACCACAAATTATAAAACATTAACATTTTTAATGTTTTTTATATCTCTGTCACAGCCATACCAAATCCCGGAGGACAGCAACAATGCCATCACTCCGGGATAACAGAGAGTTTATGTAAAGTTATCAGGTGTTTTTCCAAGCCTTCATCACATCTTCGATGTCAATGCCCAACAGACGCATGTTGCGGAAGAGTTCCGGGAGTTTCTGCTCCATGAACTCCCTACGGCGGGCATCCATGATTTTCTGCTTGGCCCCGGCCATGACGAAGTAGCCAAGTCCGCGTTTGTTGTAGATGATCTCGTCGCGGGCCAGTTGGTCATAGGCTTTCATGGCCGTGTTGGTATTCACCTGCAGCAATACGGCGTATTCACGCACGCTGGGGATACGACCATCCTCCTGGTATTGACCGGAGATGATCTCATCGCAGAGGCGGTCGGCCATCTGGATGTATATGGCTTTGTCGTTGCTGAATGTCATACGTTGGTCCATTTAGAGGTGATAAGCTGGAAACGGGTGAAAATGCGGTAGCTGAGCCAGAAGTGGAAGATAGCGAGGGCAGTCACGACCACCAACAGGCTATAGGCGATATAATCTTCCTGTCCTTTGGACACGCCATCGACGAGAAAAGTAAGGATCTCGCTCTTGAAAACGTTGGCAAGATAGCCCAGCAGCGTGGTTAAGGCGATCAGGAAGGTGGAAACGTAGACAAACGCTCCTTTTCTGAACCATGTACCACCGAGGACGTAGAGAGAGAGGACCCATAGCCAGATGGCACCCTTGAACAGGTAGCCAAAGAGGCTGCGCTTTGATACCGTTGCTATTCTCTCCATGAAGGTGTCTACGCCAAACAGCCACTCCTTGCCTTGGACACAGAAGACGATGTTGCGCAGCACGTCGCCCAACACATAAGCCAGGACGACACATACCGGCATGAGGATAACGGCGAAGAGGATGGCGGTGGTCCAGCGCTCCAGGTTGGTGGTCGGGAGGGTAAGGAAGGCGATGCGCTTCTGCTTGTTCTTCAGCATGGCAAACACGTTGGTGCAGACCACGAGGAGGGAGATGAACACCAGAAGGATGCACATGGAGTTGGCAAGTGCGACCGCTATCGTGTATGGACTGACCGGTTGCTGGTTTTCAACGGTCGCAACGTTGTGCATGGCCATAATGATCAGTCCCATCTGAATCAGGGTGGTTGCCAGCATGATGCCCAATAACCATTTCAGGCAATAACCGCGGTTCTCGCAGAAAAACCATTTGAAGGTGTTGCAGAATCTCTTGATATTGAATTTTTCCATTTTTTGCTGGATTTAGAGTTTGTTGATGAACTTGCCAATCAATGGTCTGAGACTGAACAGGCGGAAAGCGAGCCAGAAGTTGAGTATGGTGAGTGCGATCAGCACGATGCTCAGGAGGATGCCCTGATGATGGACAAACTGCCAGCCGTTGGATATCAACATCATGGCGGCAATGTAGATGGCCAGGAGCACCACAGTGGTGAACACGAAGTTGAACTTGATATTGCGAACCAGATTGGCACCGAGCAGGTACATGGAGTTTACCCAGAAGGCCAAAATGATCAGCACGAAGAGTTCCAAGCCACTGAGGCTGCCAAAGAACGATGACACAGAGTTGAAAACGTCGGGGAGCACCCATCTGAGCGGTTCACGGTTGATGATGAATCCCACGAAGTGCTGCAGGAAATCAGCCACGAGCGCACCGACAGCGAAGATCACCAGTTGGACAAAAATCGGGAGGAGAAAGCGGACGACGAATTTCTCAAGTCTGGAGGCCGGCAGCAGAATCAGTTCCCGGATGCCATCTTTCCACATGTAGTAGGAATAGAAGAAATAGGACCCTCCGGCGGCAGGAAGCGAGAAAAGCCAGGCAAGAACGCATACACGCGCCATCTGAACCCCATTTTGGCCATGACCGAGAAAATAATCGAGGTTGATGATCTGGAAGAAAATGCACTCCATTATCACAACCATACCGAAGGCTTTGACGTTGTAGGGACGGTCGGTGGCCATTGACCAGCGCACCAGTTGTCCTATTCGGTGTAGATTGAAAGACTGACTCATGATTGTTGTCATTTAACGGTTGGAGGATTTGTGGGCATCAATTTTCACCTTGTCCAGAATCACGGCATTGAAGAGCAGTTCCAGGTTGAGCGGTGTCTCGGGCATGTCGGGTGTGCGCGGAGAGATGACGGCATTGCCTTGCACGGAGGGCTCGCTGTAGAGCACATCATCGGTGGCGGTGCCGGGAGTGCGGTATTCGAAGCTGTAACGCTCGCAGATGTCACCTACCGAGGCATCGAGCAGGAGCCGCTTCTGGTTGAGGATGAGGATATGGTCGAGCAGCGACTCCACATCGTGCACCTGATGGGTGGAGATGATGAGCGTGCGGTCGTCGGTCATGTTGTTGGCCACCACGCGGCGGAACTGCACCTTCGAGGGGATGTCTAGGCCGTTGGTCGGCTCGTCCATCAGCAGCAGACGTGTGCCGGCGGCCAGGGCGAAACTCATGAACACCTTCTTTTTCTGTCCCATGGAGAGTTCCTGCAGGGAGATGGAGGAAGGCAATTCGAAGTCGCTGAGGCAGCTCTCCAGTACCTCGCGGTTGAAATGGGGATAGAAAGGCTGGTTGATGCTGACATATTTGTCGAGAGTCATCGAGGGAAGGTCAAACTCCTCGGGCACGATGAACAATTCCTCATACATCTCGGGGCGGCGGTCAATGGACTTCATGCCATCGACCATCACTGTACCTTTGCTGGGGCGCAGCAGACCGGAGATGAGATAGAGCAGTGTGCTCTTGCCCGTGCCGTTCTTACCCAACAAACCGTAGATGTTGTTCTCTTTCAACTGCAGGCTGAAGTCAGAGAAGATCTGGTTTTTTGAACCTGCGTATCTGAAACTGATGTTTTTGATGTCTATCATTGTCGTATGTATTTATGGATTTGCATCTGTTTTTATTTATTCGTTGTGGTAAGCCGGCTTATTTCAGGGCGTCGGCCAACAGCAGTCCCTCGTAAGGATCCAGCACGCGCAGGTGGTCAACCGAATGGTAGGCGCCATCCTTGTCCAGACGGAGGAAGTTGACAGACTGGAGTTTGCCGTTGATACTTTGGTAAATGACTTTCTCATCAAAGGGCTTCCAGTTTTCGTTCCTGGTGCTCCACTCGCAGCGGGCCAGCTCATAGCAATCATCATTGTAGGTCAGCCTCAGTTTGTAGTCGGGAACATATTGTCTGGTGTAGGGCTCCCAGCGGCAAACGGTTTTCTCGGTCAGGCGACCTTGCTCGTCGTAGTCATAGTGGCAAGCCAACTTCTCCTGAAGACCTGCACCATTTTGGTTGAAGACGTAGATGGTCTCCACGACACCATCGTTGATGTCGGCATTGTAAAAATACTTGCTCTCGGCGTTCGTAATGACGTTCATGTACATGCTCAGTACAGTGAAAATGGTGATGATCGTTTCCATATCGATGCGGTTTAGAATGGTTATTAATTCGAGTATCATAGTGTACTACCTTAATAGTACACTGCAAAAGTATAGCAAATATCGATACCCTCCAAATTTTTGAGCAATTATTTTTCAGGAGACACCAAGATTTAACATTTGTTTACATATCAGCCGAGGATTGTAATTACTCAGCACCTAAGTAAGCATAGCCATTCGGGTGGATTTGCATTTG
>CAMNIN010000039.1 GCA_946540735.1 uncultured Prevotellaceae bacterium
AAATCGGTTTTACGGTTACGGCTCCTATGGTATCATGCTGCGCTGTGGCTAACATGATACCGAAATCATCGTTTTCATCGATATGATGCAACATGGATTGTACTTGACGGTTTGAACCTTCAGACAACATATTAAAGAAATAAGGAAAGAGATGGTTGGAACGGTAAGGCTCTTTTCTTACGGGCATTGCCAAGCAAACTGGCTCGCCGTGGTAGTCCTTACCATAAGTGAACACATATTCCCTGGCATCCGTCTCTTGCAATATGCCAGCCTCCATGTCGTGAACATAAACCTTACATTGTCTCATAGTCAAGTTGCTTGATGTTAATGTCTATTTGCAGCCCCAAAGTATCGAGTATCGTGAACAATGTGGCGAGCTGAGGATTACCCTCTCCGCGTTCAATGGCAACGACGGTGTTTACAGCCACACTTGCCAAGTCAGCCAATGTTTGTTGGTTGACACCCAATTTTTTCCGCCTTTCCTTGATGGCATTCCCTATTTCCTGCTGTGTCATAATCTCAATATATTGCGATTTCGGTGCAAAGATATGCAATTCTTTTCTAACAGAAATGCAAATTCTCAATAAATTGCGATTTTTAGTGTGATTTGCTATGAATTGTCACAATAATCCGCAAAAATCACAACGTATTGCGATTTTTTTTGCTTTCCCATCATTTTCTTTAGCATTTGCTTCATCTGTTCAGGAGTCAGGCTATCTATGTCGATAGGTTCTTCTTCTTTTTCGATGTTAAGCAACTTACTATTGTTACGGAATCGGATTTTACCTCCTACTTTGACAAAACCACATTCGCCAGACAGACAGCATACTCCATTTGAGAGTTCATGGGTTTCCATGCTAACGTAAAACTAACCCTTGCTTCCGTAACCTCGTAGCCTTTGTCTATCCACGGCCTCAGCTTTTCCTTGCCTGCCGCTGATAGGGCTGCAATAATAACACCCTGTGTATTGAGTAAATAGCCGTTTTGATAATGAAGACAGTCGCCGCTACGGAGCCTTAGCACCAACTCCTTACGACCTTTGAAGAAATCGAGAATGACATCATGCATGTTCAATGCTATCGAGATGGCGGAATCGTCGGCAGCCGGATTGATAATGAGGAAGAGATTTTGCTTGGCACGCGTGAGCCCTACGTAATAGGCTCGCATATCACTGACATCCCGGCTATCGGGTACAGGTGACAGCAGATAGACCGTGTCAAACTCACGGCCCTTTGCCTTGTGGATGGTACTTACAAACACCGACCGATCATCAGCAGCTATGAAGTCCTCTATGTTCGACTCAAAGATGTATTCTTGCAGGTCACTGCGATAATAAGTGAGATGAGTCTCTTCGAAGTTGGAAAAGAAATGCTTCATCATGTTGAGGCAGGTGCTTGTGTCATATGTTTTAAGGGTGCGTAGTTTAGCCTCTTGCCATCGGTCTGCTGGAATGATGGCTTCCTCTTTACTTCCAAGCTGCTTGAGGAAGTATCTGACTTCTGCCAGATTGCCGAAACGGAAGCCCCCCATCGACTGAGCTATTGTAGCGCGTAGCCCGCGACGTTCCAGTTCGTAGGCCACCTGCATTGTCTCTTCGTTGGTGCGGGTCAAAACGGCAGTGGTACCTTGTGCATTTATCTCTGCGCCAAAGCGTGTTTTTAACGTGATAACCTTGCCTTCCTTACCAGTAGCAGATTGGATAGTCGCATTCTTCAGACGACCGGGAATGCGTTGTACGAAACGATTGGCACAGTTCACAATGGCACGAGCAGAACGATAGTTATCGGTCATTTCGTATAGTTTGGCACCCTCCTCGCTGACGAGAGACTGCATATAGCGTGAGTCAGACCCACGGAAAGCATAGATGTTCTGGTCGTCATCGCCCACAGCGATGACGCGCATCTCCTCGTTTTTCTGCATCAGCGCCTGCACCAGCCGGTAGTCATCGGCACCCATGTCCTGTGCCTCGTCAATGACCAGCACGCTTTTGGCTATCTTCGACGGTTCTACCTCGCCCCTTTCAATCATTCCGGCAGCACGATCCACCACGTCTTTTGCTTCATCCAAGCTGCCTTGTTTGCCAATGAGGTCGAAGCTATAGGAGTGGAAGGTTTTGATGTCCACATAATGTGCGGCATTGCCCACCAAGTCAATGAGCTTTTTCTTGAATTCTGTAGCCGCAGCCCTTGAGAAGGTGAGCATCAACAGTTGTTCTTGCTTCACATCCTCCAAAAGCAACAGTGAGGCCAGCTTGTGCACCAGCACTCGCGTTTTGCCGCTGCCCGGTCCTGCTGCCACCACGATATATTTCGACTGTTTGTCATTGATGATTTCAAGTTGACGGCGGGAGAGTTTTCCAAAGAGTTGGTTGTATTTGGCTGGCGTGATGTTCAAGTCAATCTGCACCCGTCGCTCCTCTTTGAAGTAATGGTTGATGAACTTGCGGAAGTCCAAGGTGAAGTAGTCGTTGACAAATCGCAGTGCGGCAATGTAGTCGCTCACCATCAGATTGGCATATTCGCCCACGATATGAATCTGACGGATGCGTTGTTTGTAGAACTCATCCAGCAGTCGGTATTGTTCTTTGCCATAGCGTGTACGTCGGTCGGCCAAACGGCCTATCTGCATGGTGTTATAGATGACAATAAAGCCACCTTCTATCTTCATGAGCTCCGTCTTTGTCAGATAAAGCAGGGCTTCTTCGATGTCGGCAATCGTTAGCATCTCTTGTTCTTTATTATCGAAAAGAGTTGACTGCTTGTTGGCTATATACTGCTGAAGCAGTTCCACTTCCGAGAAGTTGACGAGAGTCATCTCTTTGCTGTCTCGTCTGGCGCTCAATGTCTCTACGATATACCGGCAGATATTAATGCGTCTTTCAAAGCGGTCATTTGTCGCATCAACAGAGGCTTGCAGCCGGACGCTTACACTGCCTGTAGAGCTGTGCTCCTGTTTGTGGATATAGCCCTTCAGTGATAGAAAATGGAGCAACATACGCAAGTATTTGACATTCGAATAGGTCAGGCCTGCCTTCTGTGCTTCTTCGTTCAATTCCTTATAACTGAATCTATGGGCCTCCCCACCGATTCGCTGCAAGAGGTATTGCTCCAGTTTCAGTATGATGTCAAGATTGCGCTGAGATGTGCTTTTGCTGACCCAGGCTTGCATATCACGACTGTCGGCCAGCAGACCCTCCTGCCGCATCAGGTTGATATTTCTGATGACGGTCGCTTTACTCATGCCCAGAATGTCTGCCAGATAGTCCACACGACTTTCTGCTTCTGCCCCACGGCCTTCTGCTGTTGCCCGCGCGCTGATGAGTGACTTGATGATGCGAGCAGCCTCTTCACGCGATTGTTCGTCAAAGAGTGGCGAAACGGTCAGTTTCCGTCGAGCCTCATCCATAGTCTTCACCGCTATGCTTGTGGCAAAAACGTGCGGCGAGTTGCTGCCTCGGTGGATGAATCCAGCATCCTCCAAGGCGGCAATGGCAGCTTTCACGCGGGTTTCCAAATTGTCTATGTCATCACCCCATCCAGCTTGTCGGGCTATGTCTAACGGCGAACAACTCACCTTGTCGCGCTTGGAAGTCAGATCTTTGATGGCTTTCCACACTTGTTGAATCTCGCTGATGCTAAGCTTGGACTGGTTAAGCCGGATAAAGTGTTTGTCAAGGTCGCTGTCGGCATAAAGTACAAAACATTCTGCTTGCATCTGAGGGTCGCGACCGGCACGCCCTGCCTCCTGGACATAGTTCTCCAGCGAGTCGCTGATATTATAGTGAACCACCAGCCCTACGTCTTTCTTGTCAACGCCCATTCCGAATGCTGAGGTCGCCACGATGACCTGTGCCTCACCGCTCATAAAGGCATTTTGGTTCTTCACCTTCTCAGAAGCTTCCATCCTGCCGTTGAAGGGTAGTGCCCGTATGCCGTCGCTGACCAAGTGCTCAGCCAGCTGAAAGGTACGCCTGATTCGAGATACATAGACAATAGTCGGACAGTTGTGGCCGAGTATCAGCGAGCGCAGCAGATTGTATTTCTCGTCAGCGGTATCGGCATGGAGAACCGAATAGCGAAGATTCTTTCGCTCGGCATTTGCCGCGAAGACTTTCAACTCCAGGCCTAACTTCGCACGGAAGTAGTCGCAGATGTCGCTAATCACCTTCTGTTTGGCGGTTGCTGTAAAGCAGGAGACGGCGATGGGTCTCTGTTGCTGTTTCTTTTCTTGCAACTGCCGGATAAAATCTCCGATATAGAGATAATCCACACGGAAATCGTGGCCCCAAGCAGAAAAGCAATGTGCCTCGTCAATCACGAAGCGGACCACATCCCTGCCTAAGAGCAGTCGCTCGATGGTTTTCGAGCGCAGCATTTCAGGAGCGATATACAATAGATTTGCCTCGCCATCAGCCACTTGTCCGATGGCATTGGCTCGCTCTATAGGGTCGAGTAATCCGTTGATGGTCGCGGCTTCGCTGATGCCACGGGCAGCGAGGTTGTCCACTTGGTCTTTCATCAGCGACTGGAGGGGCGAGATAACCACAGTCAGCCCGTGAGTATTCCGTCCGGCCATCAATGCCGGCAATTGGAAGGTCAATGATTTGCCGCCACCAGTAGGGAATATCGTCAGCAGCGATTCGCCACGAATGGCAGACTCCACGGCCTGTTGCTGCATGGGAACGCCATCAAACGTGCGAAATTCGTCATAACCAAAAAACTCCTTCAACCCGGAATTGGCATCCAATCGCTGATGGCAGTATTCACAATCGTCACATGACGTGTTGCACAGCAGGTCCATCACGTTGACCACCTGCGGGTAGTTGCGTATAACCCATGCAGGAGTGATAGAAAAGACATCGTCGGCACCAATCACAGCCAGGCAATAAGCCAGTTCTATGGGGTGTTGCTTGACAAGCATCTCGAAGTCAGCATGGTCGCATAGCTTTCCTTCAAATTCCTTTGGTATAAGTTTTACCCAATCTGATGGCGCTTTCAGTAAACTTCCAGTAAAAGATTGTGGTGTGGCAGGTTCGTATCGGATGAATTTGAAGAATCCTCCAAACTCCATCGTATGATGAAGCAGCTGGTAATAGATTTCCTTCCTATCTGGTGTCAGCTCATTCCAAGCCGCAATTTCATCATTCAGGAGATTGCGCGCTTTCATGGAGTCGTTTACAGGGTTGTTCAGTTCGTCCACCTGCAGCTTGTCGTCCTTTACCAGATGATGATAAGGCCGCTTGGGGAATAGTAGAGGCGATAGGTACAACGTGTCAACAATGGTGGGATTCCCACGTAGTGCAGTATATTTTAAGTCATGCTGGATGATATTGTGCCCGCATACGGTGTCGCATCCCGATATAAAGGCTTCGAAGTCGGCCTTGGAGTGGGTGTGCATCACTGCGTCGTCCTCCCTCACCGCTCCGTAATCCTTCACCCTTTTCGTCTGCGGATTAACCTCTGTATCAATGAAGACTATCATACTCCTTTTTTTGCTTAATATCCTTTCTTCTGAAAACCGCCCTGCCATCCCTGCCACCATTGATGGCAGGAGTAAGTAGATGATTTATTCCAAGGGTCTCACCAAGTCGTTCACATTTACTTCAAGCACTTTTGCTATTAGCAACAACATCTCTAAATTAGGTTGCGTCGTATTTGTGACCCATTTGGAAATAGTCGCAGGATCCTTGCCCACTTGTTCTGCGAGCCACTTGTTGCTCTTCTGCTTGTCAACCAAAACGACTTTGATTCTGTTTAATCGTCTATTCTCCATTATTCTTAAAGTTGTATTTTGCTTGTAAAGATAGTCAATTGTTCGCAAAAACAATGAGATTTTCACCCTGTTTTTCTATTAATTCACCTTTTTGATTGTGATTTTATCAATTTTGGTCGTCACAGCTTGCTTCTCTGGTTCGCCTTGACGGATACTCGTCAGATTTTGAATAGCCTTCTTTCTGTGCCCTATATCCAGTCAGATCAAACCTGTGTACTGACCTGTCCGCTTGATCCCCTTCCTCCCTTGATGTCAAAACCTTTGATTTTTTGAATGTGCATCAATCAGACAACGATATGCATTAATCAGACAACCATGTGCATCTGTTAGACAAGATGATGTTGTGAAATACAACTAACTTTGCATTACAGAAAAAATATTACATTTGAAGTATAATGTTGGCTGCTCGTTGAGGAGCGAAAAAATGAAGTCGCTACCATTTTCTATTGTCTATGTCTATCTATCGACCGTTGGTACTTGTGTCGACAATGATCCACCCGATATTGGAAAATCAGAGAGAGTCATCTGATTCATACCCCCTCTTTTGTCGAATATCCAGTCGGAAAGCACATTCTTGCACATGATAATACGATTAGCCACGATCATCCTCATAGTTCTCGCGACGCTGCGGCCAGGCACCCTGGCAGCCACGGACCTTTCCACCCCTGTCGGCCGTGTCGATTCGCTGCTGTCGGAATACGATAAAGCCCGGAAAGCCGGCAAGGCAGCATTAGCCCGGGAAATTCTGTCGTTATGCCTGGCCGACGACCAGCTATTTCATCTCGACCGCCAGCCCGACAGGGACATGCCGCCCGACACACTCAATCTCCTTGTGTGGATGGCCGCTGAACGCTACTACTACAACAACAGCTATTTCAAGGAGAGCCTTTCGCTGATCGACAAGGCACTGCCCTTGTCGTCAGGCAACAATCCCGAATACCGTGCCACCCTGCTCTGCGACCGTGGTTACTGCCTCTTCAAGACCAGCCGCAACAAGGAGGCCTCCGACACCGAACTGGAAGCCGAGCGTTTCAGCAAGCGTCATGGTCTGCTGCTGCCCCTTGCCCGCTCCTACAACTACCTGGCCATCATCAACCTCTCGCTGGGATGCCTCGACGAGGCGAAGCACTTTGTGCAGAAAGCGATCGACACCGACCGCCAGACCGGGTCGAACCAGAACACGCACAACTACCTCGGCATCGCCTGCGAGGTGTATAACGTGGCGAAGCAGCCCGACATCGCCATCCGCTACGGTCATCAGGCCGTGGAATCCGCCCGTGCCATCGGCTATGATGCCGGCGTGGTCAATCACCTTTCCCAGCTGAGCTATGCCTACAACCGCAAAGGAAATCTCCAGCAGGCGCTGGCCATGTCGCAGGAGGCCGTGCGCACCGTGGAGAAGATGGAGGTGGTGGACCGCAACCTACTGGCCATCAGTCTGGAATATGTGGCATTCAACCTGCTCGACATGAAGCGCGGCAGTGAGGCCGTGCCCTACATCCGGCGCGCCATAGCCCTGCAGGAGGAGCTGGGCAACTACCGTTCGGTATGCTACGACCACCTGTCGCTGGCCGAGGCCCTGGAAGCGGAATCGCCACATGAGTCAAACAAGGCCATGCACCGCTATGCCGTGATGCTCGACTCGCTCCATCATGCTGAGATGCACGAGGCCCTCAGCAATGCCAACGCCGCTCTCCACAACGACGAACTGCAGGAGGCCAATGAGGAGAACCTGCGCCGCGAACGTGTGATGATCATCATCGCCGTGGCCGGTGTTCTGCTTCTGTCGGGAGTCATTGCCGTCCTGGCCTACATCGGCCGGCAGCGCAAGTTCACCCAGCAAGCCACCGCGCAGCTTCAGGCCGACCGCGAGGCCTTTTACACCAATGTCACCCACGAGGTTCGCACTCCTCTCACCGTCATCCTTGGATTGGTGCAGCAGTTGCGAGCCGCCGAGAAGGATGCCGCTAAGCGAGACACCATCGCCATCATCGAGCGCAACGGTCAGTCGCTGCTCACCCTTGTCAACCAGTTGCTCGACATCTCCAAGTTGGCTTCCGACAACAGCCAGTTCTCCTGGCAGGAAGGCGATGTGGCTGCTTACGTGGAGATGGTCGGTGAGCGTTACCGTCCTTTGGCTGCGATGAGCGGCGTCGATCTGGTCTACCAAGGTCCGTCTTGCCCCGTCCACACCTTTTTCGTCGCCGACGCCATGCAGAAGATGGTGGGCAACCTCCTCTCCAACGCCATCAAGTTCACTCCTCAAGGCGGCAGGGTCACTGTAAGCGTCAGTCCTGAAGCGAAGAAATACCTTGTGAGCGTCAGTGATACCGGTGTCGGCATCCCGCCCGAGGACATTGCCCACCTGTTTGAGCCCTTTTACCAGGGAGCCCACCACAACCGCACCGGCACCGGCGTGGGCTTATCACTCGTCAGCCAGCTGGCCAAGGCCCTGGACGGCGAAGTGGAAGTGAGCAGCACGCCCGGCGAGAAGACCGTGTTCACCATCCATCTGCCCCTCAAGGAGCATTTGTCTGCCGGCGACCGTCTTATCACCGCCCCCGGCCGTCCTGACGTGCAGCTCCCCTTCAGTCAGGTTCCGGTTCAGGCCGACAAGCAATCAGAGCAAGTCGCATTGGATTCTTCGGCCGACGAAGGTCGGACACGGATACTCGTGGTGGAGGACAATGCCGACGTGTCGGCCTTCATCGGCAGTGTACTCCGTGAGAACTATGCAGTGGCCTATGCCTCGGACGGTGCGGAGGGCGAGCGGAAAGCCACCGAGTGGATGCCCGACCTCATTGTCACCGACGTGATGATGCCCGAAGTAGACGGCCTGCAACTGTGCCGTCGTCTCCGTTCTTCGGAGAAGACCAATCACATCCCCATCATCATCATCACCGCCCGCACCGCCGACAGCGACCGCCTGAGCGGTTTTGAGGCAGGCGCCGAGGCCTACCTCAGCAAACCCTTCCTTGCAGAGGAGCTCCTGCTCCGCATCTCAAAGCTCCTGGAGCAGCGCCGCCTTCTCCAGCAGAAGTTCCAGCGGTCATTGGCCGTAAGCACAGAGAAAGCGCAAGACCCGCCGTCCGCCCCCGAGCCTGTCGCTCCGTCGGCCACCATCTATGAGCGCAACCTTTCCGAGGCCAACAGCGGTTTCCTTCGCAAGGTCGACGAGGCGATCTATCGCCTGATGCCAGAAGGCAAGCTCGACGTTCAGGATGTGGCCGCCGCCGTATTCCTGAGCCGTTCGCAATTCGGCCGTAAGTTGCGTGCCGTGATGGATATGTCGCCTTCTGACTATATCAACGATGTGCGGTTGAACGAGGTGAAGCGTCTGCTGCATTCCCAGCCCCCGTTGCCGCTGCTTGAGATCGCATTGCGCACTGGTTTTAGCGACCATTCCCATCTCTCTCATGCCTTCCGCCGCAAGTTTGGCGTGTCCCCCACCCAGTATATACGTCAGGACGAAACCGGTAGTTTATCTCCCACTTGATCAGGAAATACCGTCCCAGCCCATCATTTTGCGTCATGGTGTCAAATGAATGACGCAAATATACAAACACGCGAGCCACAGGTTTCGTAATTTTGTGGTTGAATAAGAACAACAGTCATGAGTGTAAGAACCTACAGTGACAGACGACTGCTCGAAATGCTGTCAGAAGCCCTCCATGCAAGCATGCAACGAGGTAAAGTTGACATCAAGACTCTGGCCACCCAGATGGCCATGAGCACATGTCAGCTCAACCGTCGTGTGAAGGAGGCAACCGGCCAGACCACGTCGGACTATGTCATGGGCGTGCGTCTCGCTGAGGCCAAGCAATTGTTGGCAGAGTTTCCTGAAATCACCATTTTCGAGACAGCCCAGCACTGCGGTTTTGCCGACACTGCCCATTTCAGCCATGCCTTCAAGCGCAAGGAGGGACTATCCCCATCGGAGTACATATACCGTCTCCAGAGCCACGACACCACCCTGGAAGAGTGACTTGTCGCTTTCTTTTTAACATGTATGCATCTGATAGACAACAATGTGCTTTAGTTAGACAAAGTACTTTTGTAAATTAATCTTAATTTTGCATATTGAGATATGTTATCCGCCGGGAAAAGTTGCCTGGCCTTGGACGTGAACCTAATCATTGAACCCCAACCTTACAAGAAAAACCATGCGGACATACACCCTTCTCCTGACCATTCTCATCTCAGCCCTTTCGGCTGTGGCCCAGCCCTGGCCGCCCCTTGATGAGCACAAATACAATGACGAGACCATTGTCTATGTCCGCCTGTCTACCGGCGACACCAGTGCCGACAACGCCCCTGCCCGCTACTGCGTAGGCGCTTTCATCGATGGCGAGTGCCGTGGCACAGCCGATGCCACTTTGGGTGATGACGGCACATATCTCTACGTGGTGCGTGTGCATGGCGACCGTGACGATGACCGGGGCAAGTCCATCGTCTTCATGGTTTACGACCGTCAGGTCAACTACGATTTCGAAGCCACACCTTCCCGGCCGGTTTCGTTCACGGGTGAGAGCGAGGGAGAGCCGTCAGACTGCATCGTGCTCCGTTTTGTCGGCCGATTTGTCCCACTGCAGGGATTCACGGTCAGCGCCGCCACCCTCTGCGCCGGTGAGACGAGTCAGCTGCAGCTGACTCCTATCCCGTCAGATGCCACGTTCCGTCCGCAGTTGTTGTCGCTGCAATTCTCTTGCTTCCCCTCGCATTGGACGGCAGCCGATTGTTCGCTATCCTCCGCCGATCCCCTTGTTTTCAGTATCACGCCCCACGTACCCGGAGCGTTGACCGTCAAGCTCAATGACGGCCTGATTCCCCTCTACGATGCGTCGGGCAATGCTGTCGCCACCTTGCCTGTGGCCGCTCCCGTCCGCCTTGCCGCTGGATGGCAATGGTTGACCAATGCCTACGGCGATGTTACCACAGAGGAAGGCTTCCGTCAAGTCTATGGAGGTGATGACCTCATCGAGATCCGCACCCATGAGAACCTGCTTTACAATGATTACGAGTGGGGCTATTTCGGCACGCTCCTCGACGTGGGACTTCCTCAGGGCACAGCCTACAAGGTGCGTATGGCCAAGGGACCCTATCTGGGTCGCCTGTGGAATGGACATTATCAGCGGGGCACGACCTTCTTGGTGGAAAGCGGGTGGTCGTGGATTCCTTCACCTTATTATTATAATAGGTTGTTCACCACCGCCTTCCCCGAGAACGAGGCGTTGCCTCCAGGGTTTACCATCATCTCCAAGGAAGGAGGTCAAATAGAATGGGACGGCACGGCATGGATAGGTGACCTCCCCGCATTGATGGCCGGCCAGAGTTTCCACTGCTACAATCCCTCCGACCAGGCCTTCACCCTCACCTATGCCGATGAGTTTGTCATGGCGCAGGGTCATGAGGCCACAGTGCCAGCACCCGTCGGTCCATGGGAATTTGATGCCAGTGGATTCAGCGACAACATGACCCTTGTGGCCACTGTTGCAGGGCTCGACAATCCCGGTGACTATGTCATCGGTGCTTTTGTGGGCAATGAGTGCCGTGGAGAGGGCCATTGGGCCGCCGGCCGTTTCTTCATCACCGCCCATGTGGCTGGTTTTGAGCAAGTCAGTCTGCGTCTCTGCCATTTGCCCACCGGCTATGAATACGACATCGATGAGTCGTTTGACGTTCAACCTCATCTCGGCTCCGTGAATCATCCCGTAGCACTCCACTCCTCGGAGTACACCACGGGCATCTCATCCACAGAGAGCGGCGGGCGGCAGGCCATCGAGTCCTACGACCTCATGGGCCGCCGCGTCGGCGATTCCCACCGCGGTCTCACCATCATCCGTTCCGCCAGTGCCTCTAAAAAAGTCATCATCAAGCAATAACCCCAATCATATCATTTTCAATATTCAATTTTCAATATTCAATAATAAATAAATCCTACACTTATGAAAAAACTGTTTTCACTACTGTCTTTCCTGCTCATAGCGGCAGGAGCGTGGGCCGACTATTACACCCCATCGTCGGCCTACACACAGGGCGATGCCGTCATTTACGCCACCGTGGCCACCAACGAGCCGGGAGCCGATGCCTTCTCCTATGAGGTGGGCGCCTTCGTCGATGGCGTGTGTATCGGCAATGCCAAGCCGATGGAAGACAAGCCCATCTATGTCATCCGCGCGCGCGGCAATGAGGACATCGTGGGCAAGACCATCGAGTTCCGTGCCTACAACCCGTCCAAGGGAACGGAGTACTCTCTCACGCCAAGCCAGAACATCACCTTCCAGCTCACAGGCACCTACGGCTATCCCTCGCAGCTGGTGACCCTCACCCTCAAGGCACCGACCAACTATGAGCTCGCTGATATTGAATTGGAGGTTGGCGAGGAGGTCAATCTGCTCGATTACCTCACCATGACACCATCCGATGCCACCTTCCCGCTCAATGCAACATGGAATTATGCGTCGTATAGTTCTGGTGGCAATGTCACTATTGAAGGTAATATTATGAAAGGTTTGGCACCTGATCGAGGTCAATTATATCTCTATATTGGAACCCAAGATTTTTACACTTGTGAGTATCAAGTTGTTAAGCGTGCCACTGCCATCAACATTCTAACTGAGGAATTCCAAGTGAATAAAGGTCAGTCTGACAAGCTTACGCGTTTCTTGGGCAACACTTGGGATGCTGCACAAGCATACGAACTTACACCTTCCGATGCCACAGACGAGGTATATTGGGAACTGAAAAATGATGGCGTCATCGAGACATCAGAACAAGAAGTGGAAATTCCAGGTGGAGTGACAACGGAAATCACCTATAACCCCGTCAAGGGCGGAACCACCCAAGTCCGTCCTTACTTTATCAACAAGAGTGGAACAAAGGTCTATCCCGCCAACAACAAGTGGATCACCATTAAGGTAAATGTTCCTGTGGAAAGCATTTCTTTCAACTTCACTGAAGGCTATATCAATGCAAACGTGGGTGACGACATTTACCAACGGCTTATAGACCATCTGGTATTCAACCCGTCGGATGCCACCAACCAGAACGTCACCTTCTCCACCACCTCCACCGACAAACTCACCATCAACGGTACGTCGGCAGTGGTCAAGGCAAAAGGCTCCGGAACTATTAAGGTCACAACGGCCGATGGAGGCAAGACAGCTAATCTTCAATTCTACTTCTACGATCCCCTCAAGGAGGTGACATTCTCACAGAATCCGCTCAGCATCGATAGAGAGACCACGATAGATGAAGCCGAAGCGATAATCGGAAATAATATTATAGGTGATCCTGAGCGTGTTCAGGTAGGAAAGATTGACGTTTCGGGTGTGATCACCGGCATAGGTGATTTTGACCCAGATATGTGGTGGGTGGTCAACCTCACCAGCAACGGGTTGGAGAAAGGCTCTGCCACTGTCACCGTTACATGCGGTTGGTATGACTACACCACTGACAATGGAGGTACACTTGTTTGGGGCACCCCGAAGAGTTTCATCGTCAACATCGGCGTGAGTCTGAATGGTATGACCATTACCGTAACACCTGATACGAATGACCCCACCAAGGGTGTCATTACTCTCACTCCCGACCCTGCAGATGCCGACATCAACTGGGCCGATTTCCCCGTCAAGGTTGACTTCGATCGGGATAATAGATGGAACACCATCAAGTTGACTGACAATGGCAATGGAAAGACAAGCTATTCTGCAGAGATGCCTGGCCTCTACTCCGTAGCGCCAGTTGGCGGTGCAGACCCCAAATACTTCGAGGTTCCCTACAAATCCGTGCAGGCCAGCGGCTGGCAGTGGTGCAGCAATCCCTACGGAAGGATTGATAATGAGGGAAACCTTTTCTCTAAAGTCTTCGGCGACGATTTTGCAGAGGCGCGCACCTTCAACGACCTGCTCATCAACGACCCCTCGTGGGGACTCTTCGGCACGATGCTCAATGGAGGTATCCTTCAGGACGAGATGTACAAGCTGAAGATGAATGGGGCACACACTGGCTTCATCTACGGAGGAGATTTGGACGATATACTGTTAGAGCAACCCCTGTCAGAAGGCTGGAACTGGATCGGCTCGCCCTTCTTCTTCGACCGCATACTCATAAGAGCCATCTCCACCGGCTCACTGGTCAAGAACATGGTCATCGCATCCAAGAGCGACGGATCGGCTGAGTGGGACGGCACGAAGTGGGTCGGCGACCTCACGGCCATCAAGAAAGGGCAGGGCTACCTCGTATATCTGCCCTCAGGCAGTAGGACGCTCGCATTCGAAGATGAGTTCGAATACGATCCCGGCAATGACTCTCCGATAGTAGGCGCACCGCACCATACGGCATTCAGCTCTCCATGGCAGTACGACCACACGCAGTTTGCCGACAACATGACCATGGTGGCCACAGTCGAGGGCATCGTCGACACCGACCGCTACACCATCGGTGCCTTTGTGGGCGATGAGTGCCGCGGTGAGGGAGAGTTCATCGACGGCCTGGCCTTCATCACCGTGCATGGCAATGTGGGTGAGCAGGTCACCTTCCGCCTCCACGACAGCTACATGGGTGAATTCTTCGATATCGACCAGAAGGTGACCTCGAAGACCCGCCTCGGCTCGCTCGACGCTCCCGTGCGTCTCTCCAGCCAGGGCTTCACCGACGGCATCAGCACTGTCCATGTCGACAACGGCATCTCTGGTGAGACCTACGACGCCAACGGACGTCACCTCAACGGTCTGCAGCGCGGCATCAACATCATCCGCCAGTCAGACGGCACCGTCCGCAAGGTGATCAAGAAGTAACTATTTTAACCACAATCTCCCACCCTCTGTCGCGTGAGGCGAGGGTGGGGGACTTTTTCCATTAACCCCAACACCATGAAGATGATGAGCCACACACACCGACAAACGCTGACCGCGCTCCTGGCGCTGGCCCTCTGGCCTGCGGCCGCCGGCGCGCAGACCATCGGCCTCAACACCATATCCAACATAGCGAAGAGCGACCCGCTCATCATCTCAGGTGCCATAGGCACGCAGAATACTTACTATCACTCCAGTATAGGCGCAGGATACCGCTCACCCTGGAGCAACTCCTTCTACGCCAACCTCAACATCTCGGTCTATGGCATCTCCATGCCCTTCGCTTTCTATTACGGCAACAACAACACTTCCTGGAGTTTCCCCCACATCTCCTTCCACATCGACCCCACCTACAAGAACTGGCGCGGCCATTTCGGACGCTCCAACATGGCCCTCTCGCCCTACATCATGAACATGTCGTTCAGCGGCGTCGGACTGGAATATAACTCACAGAAATGGCGCTTCGGTGCTTTCTACGGCCAACTCCGCAATGCCATCAACGACGATCCCACCGATCCTTCTGCCCGCTCACCTCAGTACCGCCGGATGGGTTGGGGACTCAAAGTGGGCTACGGGTCATCACGCGACTACATCGATGTCAGCTTCCTCCGGGCATACGACCGCCTCAACTCCGTCGATGAGTACTGGCAGGAGCGCATCCGCCCACAGGAGAACATCGCCATAGCCGTCAAGGCAGGTCTCGGCGTCACCAAATGGCTATCACTTCGTGGCAACCTTGCCTTCTCTGCCTTCACCAGCGACACACAGTCGCCGAAACTTGAGGATACCGTCCACGATCCCTGGGCTGCCGCCTTCGATGCCAAATATACCTCGCTCATGCGCATTGCCGGTGACATCAGTGCCAACATCACCTTGCCCAATTTCAATACGTCGGTCTTCTACCGCATGGTGCAGCCCGACTACACCACGCTCGGTATGTATTACACGAGCAACAACTACCAGTCGCTGGGTGTCAACGTCTCGACCACCCTCCTGAAGAAAATCGCCCTCTCGGCCACTTTCTCCGGCCAGGAAGACAACATCACCCGCAAACAACTCTACACCACACGGGGCTTCGTCTATTCGGCCAACGCCTCGACCAATCTCTCCCAGAACCTCAACTTGTCGGTAGGCTACAACGGCTACCGACAGGTGCAGAGCGGCTGCAAGGCACCTGTCAACGACACCACGCGCGTCAACCGCATCATGCACTCGCTCTATATCACCCCATCTTATACCATCGGCGGCGAGATCCTCGACCATGCCATCTCGCTCTCGGCCAGTTACAACCAGAACAAGGACCTCAACCGCTTCGCCTCTGGGCAGAGCGACGTGAAGACCCTGGCCGCCGGCATCACCTATAGCCTTGGCGTCAAACCCTGGGAGATGGATTTCACCACTTCATTGAGCCACCAGCAGAGTGACGGCTACAACACCCGATACACAACCGATGTGTTATCCTTGTCCACCGGCCGCTCCTTCCTCAAAGAGAAGAACCTCAGCACTTCTGCAACGGTATCGCTCTGCTACAACGACGTGCAGGACCGTCAGCGCATGCTCTCGCTTGGTGGCTATGTCTCGGCTGGTTACACACTCGCCAAGGTGCATGTTTTCTCGCTCAATGCTGGAGTTAACAAATACAGCGATACCAACATCACCTCTTTCGATGAAAGCCGCGGCACCACAGAGATCACCGTGTCGCTCAACTACGCATACACCTTCTCGCTCCTCCACCTGAAGCGGAAAGCCAAGGAGAAGAGCAGCACCCCGGAATGACTCCCAACCCTGTAAGGACTCCCACACCCCAAGATATACCGTCTAACAAACACGACCGATTATGAACGATTCGACACGATATGGTTTCAGAACAATGACAAGGTTGCTCACCTTGATGGTTTGCTGGCTCTCTCTGACTGCTCAGGCACAGGAGAAAGTCACTGTCATGCTCAACCCCGTGCAGCAGGTGCTGCCGCCGCAGGCTGGCCGGTATATCAGCGATCCGGGCAAGTTTTTCAAGGTGTGGCTGGTCAACAACACCGATGAGCAGCAGCTTGTCCATCTCGGCTTGCAGATAGAGCAGCGCTTCCCCAACCAGGAACTTTGGGTGAGCACCCACATGGAGAGCGGGCATATCCCGCAGCGCCCCATTGTGCTTGCTCCCAACCAGCAGAAACTGCTCAATGCCATCGAGATGCGCCATCTCTTCGACCATTTCACCAAGTCGGACGTGTTTATCAAGGACGGCCGTCATTTGAATGTCACCAACGGCGACTACGGTCTTTTGCCTGAGGGCGAGTATGAAGCATTCCTCACCGCCTACAAATGGGACCCCGAACTCACCTCTCCGGTGGTGTTGAGTGATCCTTCTGGTGGTAACACCTTATTTAATATTTGCTATGAAGCAGAAGCACCGAAGTTTCTCTCTCCTGTAGTCACCGATATGGACGGTGGACTGGGTGAGTTGAAGGTCGTGAAGCTTAATAAGAACCTGCCGATTTCATTCACATGGATAGCTCCAACGCTCAACTGCAACGCACCGCTTGTCAATTTCGAGTATGCAGTGCGCATCGTGGAATTGGGTTCACTCATGCCCGACGAGGCCATGCACACCAACACGCAGACCTTCCTTGAGAGAAAAAACCTCATTTCCACCACATTCACGGTCAATCAGGCCTATACCCGGCAGATGATTGAGGAGGGACAGGCCGAGGGAAAAATTTATGCCCTGCAGGTGACAGCCACCACACCCTATATGAACGACAACAGCATCTACTTCTCGCTCATCAAGAATGAAGGCAAAAGCCCCATTCTCCTCTTCCAACTCTATGACCCCGATTCCAAAGTGCCTGAGTTGGCAGATGTGCCACAAGGTGGCGATGGCGGCGGTGGCAACGACAACGGAGGCGGCCAAGGTGGCGGCGGAGATGTTAATCCTAATGATGATGGAGGAGGTTATAGCCTCTCACTTGACGATGTCAGTGGGAAGTATGATGACATCGATGATTTGTATGTCTTTAGTCAGCCCAAACTCATTAGCCCTTCATTCTCAGGAAGAACGTACCGTACGGTTTATCTCGGAGAGAATATCGATGTCGAATGGCGGAAAGCATGGTTTGAAGGAGGGCGCGGTTTGGAGCAGGAGAAGGTTGAATTTGAGTATACGATAAATCTTTATACTGGCAATACGGCAGATGATGCAAAGACCATTTTCAATACCACACCAATTTATACGAAGGATAAAATAAAGGAGTGTAATTATACTCTCGACTGGACAGATGTGGACTATGATTTTGGAGATGGCACGTATATCATACTCCGTGTCACAGCTACTCCTACCAATGAGGAATCTGTCCGCATGTTGCCCGATGAGAAAAATTATGTGGATTTTGTATTGACTAATGGCTATGAGGAGACTTTCGAGTGCGGCGAGAGCACAGCCGATGTCGACGACACCACTCCTATCACCACAAAGCCGGCTTCCAATGCCACGCTCCATATTGGCGCCTGGGATCTTACCTTTGATGCCAATTACGCCAACGTGAAACTGGAGGATGGACTGCTCAAGGGCACAGGCTGGATTAGTTGGCCGATAGCAGGGCTAAATGCCCGCATCGCCGTGGAATTCGAAGACCTCAAGGTCAATGCTGCAGGCCAAGTCTTCGAAGGCACGTGCAAGACCCGTGGCAATCCCACCACCGAAAAGGAAAACGTGACTATAAACGGCAAGTCCTATTCACCCGATGAAATAGCCAAATCGCTCTTCGAGGAAGATGCCCTCAACGACATCTTTGGCCTTTCTGGCCTGCCTGCCGAACTTCAGGAGAAAGTGCAGAACGAGGGAGCCAGCCTCGCCCAAAGCTATAACATCGGCAAATATTACTCGATGTATAAGAAGGCTGAGAACCTTTGGACCTCCGGCACCCTCGCCGACCTCTATTTCCCACTCTCCTTGCCCAAGTCCATCAAAGACCAGCTGCCCAAGGATTTCGATATCCAGATTGCCGACATGACGTTCACGCCCACGGCAGCCATCATGAATGTCATCGCCGAGATTGTCATGCCCAATTCCGATGTGTTCGAAGGCCAGCAGGTGCTCGTCTTCGGCGCACCGCGCCTCTGTGTGCAGCCCGACCGCATCCTGCCCGAGGACGGCGTGATTGCGCTTCTAAGCAATTTCCCCATCAAAGACCCGACGAGCGAGTTCGTGCTCACCTTCAAGGCTCCTACCAACCCCCTTGACCCAGTCAGCCATGACGGTTGCTTCATCCGCTGGGAGAATGATGAGTTCGATGCACTTGGACTGGAGATCGCCATGTTGCTGCCCAACACCAAGCGGATCATCAACGGCCAGACGCAGGATGACATTCCCGCCCTCCTTGATCTCTATGCAACTATCGAGAAGGGACAGTCGGCTGTCAACTTCCTTGCCGAGGGCACGCTGACCCCGTTTGAAGTGACCGATCTGCCCGGTTGGAAATTCGCCAACGATGAGCAAGGTAGTGGTCTGACGGTGATTTTCGACCACAACACTGAGCGTAATGGAGACCACATGCCCTCCATCAGCAAGATGGATGAACTCTATCCCAACAAGGCATTTGATCCCAGACTTTGCGGTAGTGGTGTGAGCGATTCTGATACAGGATGGAATCATTGGGTGGGTGTCTATATCAACAACCTTAATGTGGAATTCCCCAAGTTCGCCGTCTTTGGTAATGGAGATGAGGGCTTGAAGATTGGTGCCCAGCACATGCTTATCGATGCTTCTGGCATCACCTGCAAGGCATTCTCCAAAGACATTCTCAATGCCGAGACAGGTTCTTGTGGCGGCTGGGCATTCAGTGTCAGTAATGCCACCGTTGATATCGTGCAGAACAATTTCGATAACTGTCAGATTGATGGCAGTTTCGGTGTACCTTTGTTGGGCAAGGCCGCTCAGAAGAAAGCTGCAGAGGAGACCAAAAAGACAAAGGGCATCGACTGCAGCGACAACAGCGGCAAAGATGACTATAAGGACATCGACTATCATTGCGAAATACGGCATCTCACAGCGATGGAGGATGTAAACATCGAGAAATGGAATGCTGCCGGCACACAAAAGGAGACAACCACGCGCCGAGGGTACAAGAACAACCGTCTTGCCTACGTCTTCTCAACCGACAATTCCGTTGGCGTGGATCTCACGCTTAACTTTGTGCTTGGCAATCTGACGTTGAAAAACGAACAGACCTACTTCCTCGTGGAGTCGATAGATGATGATCCTGACAAAGAAGGTGATCAGGCCTACACCCAGGTGGAACTGTGCATGGCGGGCGATATCTCCATTATCGGATCCACCACCATCAACGAAAAGCTCGACGGCCTGAAGAGCCGCTTCTCAGGGTTGGCAAAGATTCTGGAGGATACCAAACTGCCTATCCACATGCCAGGCATCCATTTTGCCAAGATGCGCCTGTCGAACAAGAAAGAAGCCGACTGGAGAACAGATCTCGGCCTCGACAGCAACAATCTTCACCAGAATCGCCTGAAAGCCCAGGAAAACTGGCTCAAGAACACCTATAAGATGTGGGATATCACTTCTGGTGAAGAAGTCGAACTGAGCAAAGATGAGTGTTACTTCAACTACGGCGAGTGGTCTCTAGCCTCTGAACGCAAGAAAATCGGACCTTTCTCATTCAATCTCAAGGAGTTCAAACCCAAAATGGATGGTGACAGGTTCTCCCTCAATATCAATGGTGACATCGGACTTGTAGAGGATAAAATCTGTGTGGGCGGGGATATTGCCATTTCGGCTGATCTCCACAAGGAAGGAGGTTTCAAGAATATTAAGAACTGGTACCTCTCCGACGGTGATTTCGAGTTGAAAGAACTCAGTCTCGACCTTGACTTCACTATGCTCCATTTCTTTGGCAAACTCAACATTGGTAGTAACGATGAAGGAGAGAATGGTTATGCTGGCGAACTTGACATTACAATCAAGGAACTCTTCGAACTCAAATGCACTGGCGGCTATTACAACCATAAAGCCAGTAACCTCTCTTCTGAAGAGAAGGAAATGCTAAAGGCTGATGACCCGGATTTCAAAGATGTCGCAGTAAGCAATATTACTGATGTCAACTATTCTTGGGGATATTTCACCATCAGTGTGGCGAGTGAAGCCGGACTGCGCTTCGATCCCGTTGTCATCAATCGCATCAGCGGCGGCTTCTACTTCAATTGCAAGCCGTTGGCGGCAGCGGCGGCTGAAGGCAAGAAAAGTCATGAATTTGTAGGCACACCCAAGGGACAGTATGGTATGATAGGTGTCGCTTTTGGTTTGGGCATGTCAACCTCTGCGGGTGAGAAAGTGCTTAAGTTGGACGCTGACATGCTCGTAGTTTATGACCGGCAGAACAAATGCCTGTCCGCCTTTAAGTTCTATGGTGGCGTGGAAGCTGTGGGCAGCCTCATCAAGGCTGATGTCACCCTGGTCTATGTGAATGACAAGAATAGTTCGGGAGTAACACTCGACCGTTACCTCAGCCTTAACATGACTATGGAGGCCGGATGGACGACCAAAGAACTGGAGAATTTTGTTGGAGAAGTCAATGATAAACTAAAAGAACTCAAGGGTGAGTTTGACAAGTTCTCGAGCGATATCAAAGGTTTGAGCACTGATCCAAAGACCGCTATGCAAGGTCTTAAACGACTCTCGGGCAAGGATAGTGATAATCCACCCGATTATAATGCACTCGATAATCTTTCTGAAGAAGACTCTGGCGAAACAGTGAAATCTGATTCTAAAACAGATAAAGAGCGCGAAGACCTCGGCTTGACAGCCATGCGTACCAAGGTTCAGCTTGAATTCATGGTGACATGGGTGAAGAACAAAACAATGAACACCACTCCCAAGTGGCACCTTTATCTTGGTGAACCCACTCCTGACAAGCGATGCACCTTCACCTACATCGACTTTGACTCCAAGATATGCAGCGCGCACATTGGCGCCGACGGTTACATCTGTGTGGGCAACGAACTACCCAACAACGGAGAATTGCCTCCTATACCTGACAAAATATCGGAGTTCCTGTCTGGGCACAAGTATTCCAACGCGGACATGGGTGCTGATGAAGCCAAAGTGGCTCGCTCACGAATGTCTGTAGTAAAGGGCATGCTCAATCCTGGCAATATCAATGGCGGCGTGATGGTGGGTGCCTCGGCATGGGGTGACATCTCCATCGACCTCGGACTTCTGAAGGGTAGCCTGGGCGCTACCGCAGGTTTCGACGCTGCACTTGTAAACTATGGTAATTCGGCCTTCTGTATGAACAACGGTTCAACTATGGGTTACAAGGGGTGGTACGCCACCGGTCAGCTTTATGCCTATCTCTGGGCTAACCTTGGTGTGCATATCGATCTCGGTGCACTCTATGAAGGAGATATCTGGTTCTTCGATGCTGGCATCGGAGGTGTGCTCGAAGTGGGTCTTCCCCATCCCTCATGGGTGGAAGGACAGGCCCGTATCAAGATGGAATTCCTTGGCGGATTGTTTAAAGTCAACAAGAAATTCCACTTCTCAGCCGGCGGCCACTGCATTCCTTTCCGTGGCAATGCTCTCGACGGTTTCTCACTATTCTCAGGTGTAAATATGGGCAGCGACAGCCTCTATCAGGCTCTCTGCCGTCCGGAGTTTGCCATCTCCAAGGGTGATGTGAGCAAGATGATTGTCTCAACCAATGCCTCTCTTGGTAGCCACTACCGCCTCATCGACCCAACTTATGTGGTGGAAATGGCCAAGAATCATTTCGGATTGGAAGAGTCTGAAATCACAGACGAGATACGTGACTCTCTCAGTCTCCAGGCCTCACGCACCTATGTGTTTGACCTTGAAAAGAGAACCAATGATTATGGAAAACTGGGCGTGCGACTTGTTGATCTGGGAAAAGAACCTACCAATATATTGAAAAGAAACCCAAACGTTACGGAGGAACAGTTCTATAAGGAATGTTCTCAAAATTTGAATCCTGATTGGCGAAAGAATAAACCTCCATACGATAACATGCTTGCCGCTGTTGCCTCAAGATACTATAAGAGGGAGAACACCATCTATGACGGGAGTTGCAAGATGAGCAGCTATAATATCAACGACATTATTGAGGGTGAAATCATCAAAGAGAATACCGTCAGCAGGATGACACATTTGTTGGTTCGTGAAGTTGTTAATGGAGCAACAGGAAATACCATTCCAGCCAATGGCATTGGTACTTTTGTTGACTATGTTTATGTCAGCGCCATTAGTGATGGAAATTCCATCATTGAGAAGACGGTGAACTTCCGTGAGGACAAAGGACAGAACTTCCATCTCTGCGACATGGATGTGGAGAAGGGACACAGCTATGCTTTGATTTTAACTGGTACTGCCTATGAGATCAACAATGGCGAGAGGATGTGGTGTGAATATGTTCGCTCGAAGAACGATAAAATGGAGACGATTCCCATGAAATGGAATCAGGAGAAAATATGGTTCTTCCGTGTGAAAGATGATGATGAGGACATGATCAACAAATATGAACTCAGTACTCTCGAGCCATATGTCGCCTTGGCCTATCCGTCGGTTGATGGTGTCAAGGTGCAGAATGACAGCACAACTGCATTCACTGCTTACTACAACGATATCAAATATCCGAATATCGCACTCAACCGTGACCTGACCAATGACATACGTCAGAATGAACTGAAGTGGACGCTCACGGCATATCAAACAGAGGATTTTGAGACAAACCCGGAGCATAAGCCTATAAGAGTGCAGACGAGGAATGTCAAATATCTCACCAATCCCGCAAGTTCGAATTCCGACCTAAATAAGCCAGCCGACTATGTAAATATCGTGCCAGAAAGTTGGTTTGATGATATTAAGGAATTCAACAATCTCATCGACCAGCAAGGAAAGAATTATGATTTCAGCAATGAACTCTATCATCTGCAACTTGGCTATACCTACAAAGCGCCTCAGAGAAACGCTGATGGTTCGTTGAAAAGACACAATGGGCAATCTTGGGCAGCCGTACTTGAAACAGATAGAGACACTACAGTGTATTTGGTCGATCTATGGATGACAGCTGCTCCGCATCGTGTGAATATCAACGGGTCAACGAAAACAGACTCATGGCTCGAATCCACCTCTCCTGAACTTACGGGTGATCTATTGGATTATGTCGAGCCATTTGTGGGAGTAAGTCCTTCAAACTATACCGTTTTGGATTATGATGGAATGAACGGTCTGACAGATGATGCCATTGTGTTCAATAACTTGAAATACAACAGTACTCCCATGCGCCTCCTTGACCCGTGGCTCTATCTTGCCTACCTTTCAAAGTGGACTTTCGTGGGCGACCATGTCATCAACAGCTATGCCTTTGATAATGTTCCCACTCTATTTGCTTCGGAGTCGCTCATTTACGACTACAACAGCTCGGTCATCAACAGCGACTTCATCAAGGGCGATTATTCCAAATCGCTGTGGGAATTGCGCAATGACATGTTCAACACATGGAATGATTGGCATTATAATAATGCAAAGCAGCCCGAGTGGCCTTTGCCCTCTACGCTGAAAACCATTGGTGGCATAACTGCGGCCAACCAGAATGGAAGGGTGTCAACATTCAAACCACTCAACTTGAGGCTCAACCAACCCAGAGCTTTGGCTTACTCCGACTTGTTGTGGAATTTCGATGCACCGTATGTGGTTGCTTCGCATATGAGCGCAGATTTGAAGGAACAGGCCCGGACATTATACGATTATTTCGCAGAGAGCTGGTCTCTTGGATGGGGTCCTACTATGGCTTTATTATTTGATCAAAAGGTGCAGGCGTTCAACAATCTGCATCGGGGTCACTATCTGGAATATACCTATCGTGGCGTGACCGCCAAGGTGCCTTATTATCAGCTGCCGCTCATATTCGGTGGATGCTTCTCCAATGAGGGCATTTTAGATACAGAGGTTTCTGCGGCGGGCAATAGGACATTCTACAAATCCATAGGATTGTCAGATGATGTCAAGGAATTTGGTCGCTGGAACAGCGCCAATTCCAGTCTTTTGTTCTTCCGCTTGATTGGAAACGAGGCACAACCGAAGTACGACAATCAACCTATCAAGAGTTTCCGCCGAAACAACTGGCTGTCGAACTACCAGTCCTATCCATATCCCGATTCTGATAAGGAAAAGCGCTTGCAGGTGGAATATGACGAGTTTAACATCCAAAAAGCAAGGAGTAGTGTGTTCCGATTCTACGCACATGCTTACAGAGTGGATTCCTACAACATGAGCACTGGTGAATACGTGATGCTCAATCGTGGTGCATATCCTCATGAAGATCAATTCAATATGGGTAAAGATGGCATTCCCGATGAATGGACTGATGCTCTTGGAATGGTTGGAGAAGAGATGAATCCAAACCTTGAAGAGAAATACACCTATGCCATTTGGACTGAGAGCGACAAGACGCTGACGCTGCTCTATTCCGACCAGATTTATGAAAGAGATGGTATGTATGGAGGCAAGACTATCACAGATGTATGGCGTGGTGACAATTTCATGCGTGCGGACAGGCATAAGAACATCCGGGAAGCCGCAGAGACGGTTGTCATTGATTGGTCGATGCGTGATGCGACATTCACGGATTTGAGCTACTGGTTTAAAGATTTCAAAAAAGTAAAAGAGATCTGGGGCTTTGAGTATCTCAATTGGGAATATGTGACCAATGTGTCTCACATGTTTGAAAATTGTGAGTTGCTCACTAAGTTAAATCTCAGCACCATGAAGGAAACATCGTGGAATATCACTGATATGTCGAGCATGTTTGAAAACTGCAAATCCTTGAAAGACCTCAGTGTATGGTTCTTCAATACACAGAAGGTGGTGGACATGTCAAGGATGTTCAAGGGGTGTGAAAAAGTGGAAGATCTTCCACTTAGTAACTTCACATCTGAGAATCTTCTCAACACCAAAGAGATGTTTGCTGGTTGCAAGAATCTGAAAAAAGTATACATATACTTTGAAGGCAAATCGATAAAGGATTGTTCGCAGATGTTCGCTGGCTGTCCCAATCTTGTTTACTTGGATATAGAGGATTTCGCTCCGGAGCAAGTTGATGATTGCACGAGTATGTTCACTGATGTCACATCTGATTTGCAGATTCATATCTCTTATTATCTCCCCTGTGATATTCAGGCACAAATCCCATCTATTGGCTCCTATATGAAATATACGACTCAAGCCATTGATGTTTCTTCCAATGTGAAGGTGAAGAATCATCCGATGCAGGCGCTCTATTGCAAGAATAATAGCGGTGAGTATGAACTTCATTTCATCAAGGACAGAATCCAATACGAGAAGGGAGACACCTATCGTTATAGTCATTCTTATCTATCTCATGGACTACCAGTGATAGAAAACCAGAATTTGACAGTAGAGGAGGCATGGCGCTTTGATGACTTTAAAGACACAAGAGTTATCTCGACACGACATGGAGAGAGACACTGGGATCCCAATAAGAACAAGTTTGAAGGTGATTTCTTCATGACCAGTCAAGTTTCCAGTACGAATAACAGCATTCCATGGGAGAACGTGAAGGCAACGATCAAGCGTGTCGTCTTTGAAGAATCCTTTGCAAGCGAGTCTTCCCAATGCAAGTTGGATAGGTTTATGTCAACGCGAAAGTGGTTCTCTGGATGCAGCAACCTTGTGTCTATCTCAGGCTTGGAATACCTTATCACTGAGTATGTACAGGATATGAAGGAAATGTTTGCAGGATGCAAGAATCTCCAGGATTTCACCATCTTCGAATATACCAGCAATGTCACCGACATGGAGGGTATGTTCAAAGATTGTCAAAGTCTCACTACGCTTGATTTGAGTTCATGGCTCACATGGAAGGTAGAAGACATGTCAAATATGTTCAGCCAGTGTCGCTCGCTGCGGGAGTTGAATCTTGAGAGATGGAATACGACTGCCCTTAAGTCATGTGGCTCAATGTTCTATCAAGTGCCTAAGACGTGCTATATAAGAATCTGCAACTCAATCGGCAGCAAGATTTATACTGCTCAGTTGGACAAGACTAATTATCCTTATCTTGAAGTGAGCAATTGCACGTCACGTAAGCCTTTACGTGAGCATACACACGATTTTACTTCAAAATTAGGTGTGGCACAGGTCATTTGGACTGCCGACGATAATACATTGACCTTTACCAAAGGTGGTGGAAAGAAAGTGGGTGATGACTTCAATGGTCATACCGTGACGGGTGTCTGGAGCAGTGAGGAAGTGACCAATTCACCAGAGAATGAAGCTCCAGGATGGACCAAGACCATTACCCGTGACAACAAAATGGAAGCCGTAGGAGGTTCTGCATACGGGAAGGCGGTCAAGGTTGTCATCGACGAGTCGTTCAGCAGTGTGCAGCCTCACTCCACAAGCTATTGGTTCCAGTTGGGTTCGCAGATGAAGACAATAGAAGGACTTCAATACCTTAACACGTCAGAAGTGGAGTCGATGAACAGGATGTTCGCCACTTGTGGCACGACTCTTCTGAGAGACATGAACTTCAATACCTCGAAGGTGAAGTCAATGGAAGGCATGTTTGCCGATTGCAGGGTATCATATCTCAATGACATCACAAGCTTTAACACAGACAATGTGACGAATATGGCCAACATGTTCAATGGGTGTAATAATCTCCAGTCTTTGGACCTCAGTAACTTCAAAACCCAACATGTAACGGACATGACAGGTATGTTCAGAAATTGCAACTTTGTGAAGGAGCTTGACCTCTTGAGCTTTGACCTGTCGAACGTCAGAGAAATCAGCTATATGTTTAATGGATGTACGATACTGAAGACGATGCATATAAAGGACTTCGATTTGACTTCAAATGCAGTCAAGAATTCTATGTATGTGTTCAACGGTCTTAGTGAATGCAGAGTCTATGTCCATAAGACTGAGGAAGAGTGTCCAAATTTGAGGTATGACTTCTCGAGAATGGGCTTTAGCAGCGAGACGGGAGAGATAGCATTCTTTGCTCCACAGGTCATTTGGACAGAGGACAGCCATACTCTGACATTCGTCAGTTCTCTAAGCGGTGTTATATACACACCGGGAGAAAACTACAATGGACAGACTGTGACGGCTGTATGGAGTGGCTCCGACATCACCAATACGCCGGTGAATGATGGCAAAGCGCCTTGGACGGATACAGTGAAAAACAAGCTAACAAAGGTGGTTATTGACCAATCGTTCAGTGACGTGAGACCCAAGAGCACGGCTTATTGGTTCGCCATGCCAAGGATAAGTGAGAGCAGCGATGGTGGGTCAGGTTTTGATCCGAATAAAGCTTATGAGGGTAATAATGTATTAACAAACAATTATGAAGCTTTCACAGGGCTGGAGTACTTAAATACTTCAGAGGTGACAGACATGACAAGAATGTTCAACTATTGCAGAGTCCGTTCCGGCCTTGACTTGAGTCATTTCAATACGGAGAAAGTAACCTCTATGAATGAAATGTTTGCTGGATGTTTAAGCCTGAACCCGCTGAATTTTGCAAGTTTCAACACCTCCAATGTCACCAACATGCAAGGTATGTTCTACGAATTAAGTGCTAATACACTTGACATCTCTGACTTTAACACCAACAAGGTGACCAATGCCGACAGGATGTTCAGTAGTTCTTCTATCTCCAACCTCAAAGTTGGCCCCGACTTCCAGTTCAAGAACATGACGACTAAGGCCCAAGATGCTTTCTTGAATGTGAAAAACATGAAGGTGAGCTATGACCCGAAGTCAACCACAGACAATTCCGTAGCCATAAATGTCGAAAATGCTATGGTCAACAAGCTTGGTTTCATCGACGGCACCAATGGTCAATTGAGACTCGACTTAAGCGATAAGCCTCAGGTGATTTGGACAGAAAGCAACAAGACGCTTACTTTCTTCTATGGCGGAAAAGTTTATGTAGGTGATACGTTCAATGGATACACTGTGACAAATGTGTGGAGTGACGCTCAAGTGACCAATTCTTCACAGACAGGCAAACCAGACTGGGCCATGACAGTATCCCAAAAAATTGCCCGTAAAACTATTATTGTGCCGGCAGAAGGATCCGTTTGGGGCGCAGTGACCAAGGTCGTTATCGACGAATCGTTTAGTTTGGTGAAGCCAAATAGCACAAGAAGTTGGTTCGACCTTAATAATCAGTTGACGACAATCAGTGGGTTAGAAAACTTGAACACAGAAAATGTGGAGACGATGGATTACATGTTTAGTGGATATGGTGGCGCGTCTTTGAATGTTTCGAATCTGAACACCTCCAAGGTGAAATCGATGCGTTTGATGTTTTCTAATTCTTCCTTGACAAACCTCGACCTCAGCAATTTCGGCACGAGTAATGTGACAGATATGTCGAATATGTTTGCAAATTGTGCTGAGCTTCAAACGCTGACGTTCAGTGATAAATTTAAGACACAAAAGGTAACAAGTATGTCAGGGCTGTTTAGTGGTTGTAATAAAATTAATAACCTTGACATCACGAGTTTCGACATGACAAATGTTACAAATGTTGACTATATGTTCGAAAATTGTACAGGACTTAAGAACATGAAGATGCTATACTTCAATGTCGGTTCAAATGTCAACGGTATCAACGTATTCAGAAATGTTACAGGCCTGACCGTGAAAGTGGATTTAAGAGAGGAAGAATGTACCAATTTGAAATCCACTCTCAGTAAATTAGGTTTCACCAGTACCACAGGAACTATAGAATTTAAAAAAGTTGAGCTTCGTCCATTTAACCCCAGATTTTAAAGAATAGTATTATAATTAGCACATGAAATACAAGTCAATCATAGCAATCCTGGCGATATCTGCCGCCTGCTTAACAGCAGGCGCGCAGACACCCGGCACCACGGGCGTCGCGTCAGCACCTCAGGAAGCAGTGGTAAGGCATAGGACAGAACCCCTTATCACCACAAAGATCAAACTGCTCACACGCACCTACGGTGACAGCATTGTGCTGCGCTGGGCTGCGGAGGATTTCGTGTCGTGGAAATACCTCTGCGTATATGGCGTCAACGTGCTGCGTGTGCAGCGCGACGGTCGACCCGGACTGAATATCGACACGTTGGCATACGGTTTGAAACCACTCTCGTTGGAGCAGTTCCGAAAGAAATATCCCGACTCCGACTCGTTGGCACTCGTGCCGCAAGGAGTGCTCTACGGTAGGGCTACGAACTACAAATTCGCAAAGCCGGGTACCATGGAGCGTTCGTTGGAAGACAACTCGGAACAGGACATAGCCTATGGTTTCGCTATGGTGGTGGCAGAATGGCGCAAAGACCTGGCGGAGGCTATGGCGGTGAGGTTTACAGACCGAAATGTGACGCCCGGGGCAACCTATGATTACTATATCCAGCCCACGCGCTGGGACAATGGCGGAAAACTGATCTTCGAGCCAGGTGTGGCAGAGAAAGTGGTGAATATGCCATATACGCCAGTGACCTTCGACCCTGTGGTGATTGACTCGCTAACCTCGCCCTATCATGTCAGCATCGGATGGTGGGACCATGAGCATTCGAGCTACGAGATAGAACGGCGCATGCTGAGCAACTCCAAAGGGGTGGCGGTGAACGGACCATGGCAGCGGGTAACCGAAAAGCCCTACATCTCGATGGTGGAACAACCCGAAGGTGAGGACTATTGCCTGCTGGGTGACTCGGTGGCGGAGAACGGCGTCTATGAGTACCGCATCATGGGATATGATGCCTTTGCCGACCTCTGCGCGCCCACCAAGCCGCATCGTGTGGTGGTGAGGGACATCCAACCGCCGTCGGCCCCCAATTTGAAGAACATCATAATTGAAAGGCCAGACAACAACGACCCGATGGCAAAGGTGATTGCACACTTCGTATGGGAAAAGGAAGAGATAGAGCCTGACTTTGTGGGCTACTGCATCAACTACAGCAGCACACGCATCACAGGCAAAGAATGGAAACTGCTCAATGATGACATGATAGCGCCCACGGCCACGACATACGCTGCTGATGTGACAGGACTGACGACGGGCATGGTGTGTATCTCGGCGTACGACGACTCTGGTAACGAGAGCCGTTCGTTTGTGCAGTTGATAGAATTGCGTGACTATAAGGCTCCCGACGCACCCGACTCGCTGCGGGTGACCATTCTGTTGCCGGAAATGGATTCGCTTGTTACGAAAAATGACAAATGGGCGTACGCCATTCTGAACTGGAATCCGTGCCCTGACGACGACATCGACTACTACGATATTTCGGTGGCCAACGATACGACGCACACGTTCATCATCCGTAACCAAGGCGGTATCCGTGGCACGGAGTTCATCGACTCCATGGCGCTCAATGTCAACCAAAAATACATTTACTACAAGGTGAGGGCTGTGGATTACTCGACAAACATCGGTCCATGGAGCCATTGGATAGAGGTGGAGCGACCGCATCTCTCACCACCGACAGTGCCGCACCTTGACACCTCGAGCCACAACGACAAGGACGGCATGCACATGGAGTGGATTGTGGGTACGGACGCAGACATGAAATACCATGTGGCCTACCGCCGTGTGGGAGAGAAAGGCGACTGGCAGGTAATAGGTCGTTATGATCACGACTCTCTGGTGACACAAAACTACCGCATCATCCTCGATGATAATCCTCCGTTTGACCGCGAGCAGCGATACTATTACTGTGTGGAGTCACACAACTCATCGCCGTTCACCGCGCGCAGCCTCGCCGTGAGCTGGCTGCACCGTGGACCGAAGGTGTGGGAGGTGCCCATCACCCTTGCTGGCGACTACTTCAAGAAGGACGGACATACACGCCTGGTGTGGGAGATTGGCAAGCTGCCTTTCGAAGGTGACTACTACTACTGCATCTACCGGAAAGGACCAGGGGAGAACACGTTCCACTTCGTGCTGAGTGTGCCTAAGAACTCCCAGGAATATACCGACCGGATACTCCAAAAAGGAGAAAGTGCTGACTACTACGTGATGATCCAGTGGCGCGACGGCCGTCAAAGTACCCCGTCGAACACCATCACCGTTACTCGCCCTAAAGACTAGTCTCTCGCCCCCGAGGGGGAGTGGTCAGGCAAGGGTAAATCAACACCCCATCCTTCTCCCTCAGGGAGAGGTCAGGTGAGGGGAAAATGGGCAAAATGAATAAAACTGAGTAATACTATTCCTATGAAGATAAACATAAGAAACTGCATTCTATGCCTCGCAATCATGGCGCTCACCACGTCATGCGGTGACTTCTGGGACGGAGGCGACCCCGTCCAGGCACGGGAAATGAGATTGCCCAGGAAGGTGATCAACATCATGGTAGGTGACAGATACCAGATACCGGTGGAGTTTGCACCCGAAGACATCACCAACGAAGAGGTGTGGTGGCAAACGGGCAATGAGGAGGTGGCGACCATGGATGACGACTATGTGGTGGGGGTGAGCGAGGGTCTGACTAAGGCCTACGCCTTGAGTGTCAGCGACCGACTGCAGGACTCCTGTCTTGTGAATGTCTTCCCTGGCAGTTATCTCAATCCTAACGAATATCCCTATGACATGGTGATATACGCCGACGTGACCATCCATGGCCACCAATACACTGTTGAGGATGAGGATTCGCTCATCATCGCTGCATATAACGACTACGAGCTTCGCGGCATTGGAAAGATGCGCTCAGCCCACGGCCGGCCCTACATGGAGATACGCATCTGGAGCCCCTTCGAATACGGTGACTGGATTGACCTGATGTGCATCTACCGCGGAAAGGCACTCATCGAACTCTTTCCCGTTCAGTTGCAGTTTGACGGCGAGGCCCACGGCACCCTCTCCAACCTCATCCCGCTCATCATCGATGAGAATGCGCAGGAATATCATTTCGGATATGACTTGATGAATTTTGAAGAAAATGAGGAGACCAGGCCTATCTTCACTTCGGAGTAACAGGACTATGGCGAATGATAATTCTAAGATAATTACTTCAAATAACAAAGACCACAATTTCAACAACATAAACCATGAAACGGAAATCTTTCTTCATCAGTACAATTATGACCACCCTCTTTCTGGTCTTCAATTCCTGTACACTTTTTATCGATGATGACAATTTGTTTGAGGGGAAAACCTCAACCCTGCCTAAATATGAAGGTGAAGGATATGACAAACCAGTGACAGAGGTAACGGAATTTGCCGATATTACTTACCAGCTCCAAGAAAACACCATGACGTTGAATGCTGATGATGAGCTGTCAAAGTATATCATCAGAACCGATACCTTGGCCAACATGAAGATGATTTATTTTAATAAGTCCGTTCCCAGGGAACTACTACCACAAATCGGACAGATTGTGGTAAGTGGAAATACCGACTTATTCGAATACGGAATGTGCGATTTTGTTTATGGCGTGGATGAAAAGGAGGGAGAAATCGTCGTCAGTACCGTGCTCACGGATTATACCAATGCCTATAAAGAACTGAAAATCAGTGCTCATCCAAACATTCGGGAAATCATGACATCATTTGAAGTTTATGATGAGGACGGCAATTATCTTGGAGAAGTTAATCAGGAGGAACTAAGGCAATTAAAGGCGTCTGCCAAACGAGCAAAAGGAATCTCTCAATTATCAACAGATGACGATGGCGAAGAGGTTGATTACGACATTAGTTTTAAACTCTTGAATGATATTGTTAAAACCACGATTCTACCTCTTGTAAAAGGTCCTGTTTTGAAGGAAGATCCCAAACCTGGGCTTAACACGGACATTTCTATTTCCGGAGGTGTCGTATTGCCCAAAATAGACATGGATGTTAATTTGAGTCTTTTTAGTGACGATAATCTATACGTTGATGCGTCGGTTGGTGAAGGATTTGTTGATTTCTTCTTGGATATGCGGTTTGGTGTTGGAATGAAAAGTCCCAGGTGGTATAGTTTTATCCCCAAAAAATTTGAAAAAATAAAGTCTGCATTCCGAACAGGAGCTATTGTTTGGGATATATTCCTTAATTGGGGGTTTCAGCTGGATTGTAATCTTTCAGTGAAACCGCGTTTTAGATATCCATTCGGTGGGAAGAGAATAAAGGTGCTCGATGCAAAAGTTTCTGATTTGGGAGGATTATTGAAAGAATCTTCCTTTTGGTTTGATGAACTCGGCATGAGTGGAGATGTCGATTTCCCCATGCTATTGCTGAATATTGGTGCTGGTATAGGAACTGATGATGTAACCCTAAACGTCGAAATAATTTTGCGTAATAGATTCACTGGACATGTGGATTTTATAGATAGATCATATATTGAAGACAAATTAAATCTAGGTCTTGCTGTAGTATTACGAGGTAAAGGATCTATACTGTCTAAATTATTGAATAAAATCAGGGAGAAGATTTATAAAAAATTCCCTAATTTACTATCTTTTATGGAAATGGAAGCAGCAAACTATGTGGAAGAATACCTTGCTTCTGGGACGTTAGAAGAATGGGCTAAATATGAAATAGGAGATTACAGCTCAATCAATCCTGATAGATTAAAAGCAATGGAGGCCTGGGCAAAAGAAAAATTTCTCACTATTGAGGAGTGGAAAGACTTGGATTCTTTTGACAGGAAACAAAATATGGCAAAGGTTAAGGAGATAAAAACGATTCAAAATGCAAGATCTGAAGAGCAAAAAAAGCATAGACAAAAAAAGGCAAAGTCAAACGAGAAATCTATGGCAAATCCAGAAAATGGTAATAAAGATTTTGAATGGAGAATAGGACCTTGGTGGCCAAAACTAACGGAGTGGACACTACTTCCTAAAAGATATTGTGAGCCGAAAATAATGGACAACACGTTTAAAGTTGGAGCAAAATGGGAATATGTAGGCGGCGATAAACAACTTGTGTTCGTTCCTGAATACAGAATAAAAGATATCGGATTGGACACAAAATTTTCTAATAAAAAATGGAAACCTGGCTTTAGGATATTGTTAGGTTCTGAGGTTATACATGATGTAGAGTTGGATGATAACCATTTTATAACAGAATCAACGATGGCAGGTGTGAAATACTCTACAAAACTTCAGGGTATGTCATGGCTCGATGCTGAAGAAACATTTGTATGCGAGCCATATTTCAGGAGATATGATGAGGATAAAAGAACAGACAAATTGACCTTTGAGTCGGGGTTGGCATTCTCTCCTTCCACTCCGGCAATGTCAATAACTAAGTTCAAAGTTGCTAATGCAAAATATGAAGTAAAAAATGATGCAAACGAGTTCTCATGCAATATTATCGTTTATGTGAGTATTAAGGGCATGCAAAATATTGCAGGATGGGGAATAAGAGATGATTACGATGACAACTCCTCAACAAAATACCACACGAACAAGGATGCTGTTGGTGTGTCTGAAGCTGATGGACAAGCTTTAAATGCAGGTCAAGGAACATTTATGATGACCTTTTCTCTGAAAAGTTCGAAAATAATTACTGATATGTGTCTCACACCCTATATTATTCCACGTGGTCAAGATGTAAACAATAAAGATAAGGCAAAATTTTTCTCACAATGGAATCAGCAAATAGATTTCTCTAAATATATCCAGGGTAGTGGTTATAGTAATAGTTCAGGATTTGATGATTATACATTAACATTGGAATCAGTAGAATACATACTATTAGATGATGATGAAACAGAAGAACAAGGTGAGACTTATGATTACGAAGAGTAGTAGTACATCTCCTATGCGTTTCGGGCGGATTTGAATCATCTCAAATCCGCCCGAAAAAGGTCATGTACCTCAGTAAAGACATCACATTGCGGCGTCTTTGCAAAAGCGTTATTTTGCCAGCCTTCTAATGACTTCAGGATCCATTTGCATGCTTTCAGCAATATCCTCGATAGTTTTCCCTGATTGCAAAAGCATCTTAACGCTCATGCGGAGCATCTCGTCTTTCTGAGCGAGCTGTGCTTTCTGCTCAGAGAGTTGTGCCTTCTGCTCGGTGAGCTGTGCCTTCTGCTCGGTGAGCTGTGCCTTCTGCTCGGTGAGTTGTGCCTTCTGCTCTGTGAGTTGTGCCTTCTGCTCTGTGAGCTGTGCCTTCTGCTCTGTGAGTTGTGCCTTCTGCTCGGTGAGCTGTGCCTTCTGCTCTGTGAGTTGTGCCTTCTGCTCAGAGAGCTTCACGTTTTGCTCTGCCAGTTTGCGATCCTTCAGCAAAAGTTCAGTGTCGCGTTTCTCGATGGCTGAGAAATACTCATCCTCCACGTTCATCTTATGGCGCATATCGGCATCGGCGGCTGCCATCGTCAAACGGTGCAGAATGCGGGTCATGTCGGCATCGCCATCGAAAGCCTCATCTTCAAACCTCAGCACATGGCTGTCGTCTTTGTCCATCCGCGACTGGTCGAAAATGCTCAGCACCTTGTCGAGCCGGTTGTTGATCTGCCCATGAAGACGCGGTATCTGAACGATGATGCTCTCATGGGTGAGACTCTCCACGAAGGGATTGGGCAGGCCTTTTGTCACCAACTGGCTGTCGTAGCTGCATATTTGCTTGTTGACGTAAATGACAGGCTCCTCAATATCGCCCACCTTGTGCCCGAGCAGATAGACGGCCACCATCGGAAGGGCATTGCCGTCTTTGCGGATGTTCTTGGGGTTGGAGTAGTGCACTCCGAGGTATTGGCGGAAGCGCAGGGTCTCTGTCTCGAGCCATGTCTTCTGCAGTTCTATCAGCAAGAGGCTGTCCTTCCCATTTGCGTCGCGGATGGTGGCGCCGAAGTCGATGCGGAAAACCGCGAGGCTGTCGTAATTGTCGTTGGTATACTCATGGGGCCTCATTTCCACGGCCACAACATCTTTCTTGAGCAGGGCAGACAAGATGGTGCGTGCGATACGCTCATCCTCCATGAGGTATTTGAACACGGTGTCGTAAACGGGATTGGCTATCTTCATGGTTGTGCAGGAAAAATGATATTTTCTGCGAAGATAATTCTTTTTCTGCTTTTCTCCAAATCAAGAGCGTTTTTTTTGCTTTTGCTGAAAAAAACCGAAATGATTTGCTGTATCGTGATAATAGATTATCTTTGCACCATGTTTTTTCAGACGGAGAGAACAAGGACATGGATAAAGAAGAAAAGAGGCAGCAACGGCGCAGGCGGCTGATGGAGAACCGCGCCTATCAGGCGATGGGAAACCTGACCCGGTATATGGACCGGTATTATCTGGACGCACTCATTGGCATCATTCCCGGTTGGGGCGATGCGATCGCATTGCTCAGCGTTGTGCCATTTGTCTATTTCTCTTTCTCTGTCATCCGAAGCATCCCGCTGACATTGGCGGTGCTCAACAATGCCCTGCGTGACGTGCTGCTCGGGATGATCCCATTCTTCGTCGGCGATATCATCGATGTCTTCCACCGTGCCAACACGAAGAATATGGCCATGATACAGGGTTTCGTGGATGGCGACGAGGCCGTGATCCGTCAGGTGAACCGTCGTGCCCTGCAGTCGGCCGTCGTCCTTGTCGTCTTGCTGTTGCTCATCGTGCTCATGGCGTGGGCGCTGGTCAACTTCGGAGGCTATCTGATCTCGTTGGTCAAGTCGTAGCGGATTCTTATCCCGCAGGGTCAGGCCTGATGCCGCGGCAAGCCGTCCATCAGAATTTCCAGAAAGCCCCGATAGTCAGGTAGATCGGGTAGAGCGTCTGCTCGACGGTCTTGAAGTCGCTGTGGAAGATGCCGTTAAGGCCCCAGCTGAAGTCGGCCGAGAGTCCGAAGTGCTGATGCACCTGCCAGTCGGCTCCCACGGCGATATCAGTTTGGAAAGAGCGCATATCGTCGCTGAAGTCGTAGGTAGCCCATTCTCCTTTTTTATTACCCATATTCACTACTGTCCAAAGAAATTTTCCCATAAAGTCAGCTGACCGAAATCGGAGTCA
>CAMNIN010000040.1 GCA_946540735.1 uncultured Prevotellaceae bacterium
TGCCTTTATACAAAGAAATCCTGAAAATTCTTCCAAAGTTACGAAAAAACGAGTGAAATGAAAAAGAAAAGCTTGCTTTTAATTCCATTTCCGAGTACAAGTAACTTCGCCTCGCAAAGGCAAAGTTACGGAAAGACGAGCGGAGAACAAAAAGAATCCTTTTTTTTATCCCGAGACAGAGTAACTTCGCCATGAGCGACAAAGTTATCTTGAAAAATTTGCAGCGTATTGTTTTTTTTATTACTTTTGTCGTCGTGAATTGCATCAGGCACACCCGAATACCGGAATACGCTCGATGCCATTGAAAGAATACCCTATTTATCAGCATTTGAATTATCATGAGAATCAAACATCTGCTATTTGTCCTTCCTTTGTCGGCATGTCTGGTGGCATGTAACTTCTTCAGTGATGACAAGGACTCAAAGAAAGACTCCAGCCAAAATGTGGAAATGACTGAAGAAGAGGAGGATTTTGACATCCCAAGCACCAAGAAGCCCAAGGCTTTCTATGCCACCATTCTTGATGATTTCTGCAACAATTATTATGATGAGTGCTACAAAGGATATTCGTATGTTGAAAACAGCATGACCATTATACAAGTGGAATACGTCTCCAACGAGGAGGCCGAGATCGTGGGCACCCATTCCTACATCCTTCCATCTGGACTTCAATATTCAGGAGAAAAATTCAAGGCTGTAGTCAAGGACTTACCCAACAACGGCGGATTTGAGATTGCTTTCAATCGTGAGACCAACAAAGTGCTCGGCAGCAAATCCTATTGGGAACCTGCTGACCATGTGATCACCATTGAACAATAATTATTGACTGCCATCACCATGCACTTTTTGTTTCGCCTCATCCTGTGCTCGATCTCAGGACTCTTTTTTATACCCTTTTTGATAGCACAAACGCCTCAACCTGTCCCCCCACTACCCTCTGAGGATCAGGTTGCCTGGCAGAAAATGGAAGCTTATGCGTTCATTCATTTCGGCCCTAATACCTTTGGTGACCGTGAATGGGGCTATGGAGATGCTCCGGCCGCAAGTTTCAATCCCACACATCTGGATACACGCCAATGGGCGAAAACGTGCAAGGCTGCAGGACTCAAAGGGATTATCATTACTGCGAATCATCATGATGGTTTCTGCTTGTGGCCTACACGATACACCGATTATTGTGTACGCAACTCTCCTTTCCGCGACGGTCAGGGTGATGTCATAGCCGAACTTGCCGCGGCATGTCGTGAAGAAGGATTGAAAATGGGGATATACCTCTCACCTTGGGACCGTCATCAAGCTTTTTATGGTACTCCGTTTTATTTGGACTACTATTTGGCGCAAATGAAAGAATTGCTGACTCAATACGGAGAGATATTCGAGGTATGGCTCGACGGAGCCAATGGCGGTGACGGTTGGTATGGCGGAGCCAAAGAAAAGAGGAAAATCGACCGCCGCTGCTATTATGATTTCCCCCGTATCCATGAGACAATCCGCCGCTACCAGCCACATGCCATCATTTTCTCTGATGCTGGTCCTGGCTGCAGATGGGTGGGCAACGAACTTGGTTTCGCCAATGCCACCAACTGGTCATTTCTGCGCCTCAACGAGGTATACCCTGGTTATGACAAGCATGAGGAACTGCAAGAAGGACATGCCGACGGCGACAGCTGGGTAGCCGCCGAGTGCGACGTGTCCATCCGTCCCGGTTGGTTTTATCACAAAAATGAGGATGACTCCGTGAAAAGTGTAGATCACCTGGTGGACCTCTACTACCGGAGTGTAGGACATAACAGCACATTTCTGCTTAACTTTCCCGTCACACCGGAAGGCAGAATCCACCAGACAGACTCTGCACATGCCGTGCAGGCTTTTCAGCAGATCCAAAAAGAGTTGGGTGTCAATCTCCTGCGGGGAGCAAAAATCACCACCAGCAACAGCCGAGGAAAGTTTTTCAGCGCAGAGAACGTAGTTGACGGAAAATACGACACATATTGGGCAACTTCTGATGATATAAAAACAGCCACAGTCACGTTCCTTCTGAAAGGCAAAAGGCGCATCAGCAGATTGTCGCTACAGGAATACATCCCCTTGGGGCAACGTATTCGGCTTTTCGCTGTGGAATACCATGATGGCAAACGTTGGCAACCCATCAATTGCGGTGAGGAGACGACAACGATCGGCTATAAGCGCTTGCTGCGTTTCCCACCTGTTGAGACAAAACAGCTGCGCATACGCATCCTTGACTCACGAGGCGCGATTTGCATCAATGAGGTGGGTGCCTACTGATGCACTTCCTGCCTGTCTGTTCCAGGCAGCCCCCACTCTTCCTCAATAGGCATTCCAGGATATCTGCTCACCAGTTCTTTCAGTTTCTCCATCGTTTGCCTACGAAAACGGGCATACTCATCTGATTCGGGATGGAGGGGGCGATGCGCCAACGCTTCTTTGATAGGTTTCCACTCTCCAAGAAATGCCTTTGCCTCCTGACTGAGATAAACCTCGGTGAAGCGTTGCCAGATATACTCTACAGCCTGATCGGAGGGATGGAGCATATCTGGCTGATAAAAGCGATAGTCACGCAGTTCGTCGTTGATAATTTCGTATGCGGGGAAGTAGTTGACACACTCTGGGTATTCCCTGCACAACTTCTCAGCCGCTAACAATAGCACGGCTTTGGAGAGTGCGCTCTCATGGAAACCATATTTGGCATAGCGGATGGGGCTCACAGTGACTACCACTCTCACGTCAGCACATCGTGTGCGTAGCAGTTCCACTGCCGACCGCAAATGTTTCAAGCAATCGTCTATATCGAGTTCTCTTTCCTCAAAAAGCCGCTGAGGTCTTTTCTGACAGTTATCCACAACCTCACCTGTCTCCTTGAGTACATAAACATGGTTGGTGCCAAGGGTAAGGAAAGCACACTTGAAAGACTGCGCTTCATCTTGCAAAACCCGGTCGACCGTATGAAAAATACTGATGGGATTATACATCACACCTGACGGATTGATGACAGTCCGGAATCTTTCTTCACGGAAATGTCTCCCAATCCGATCAGCAAAGCATGACCCCACAAAAAGCATGGTTTCAAAAGGGGATATCTTGAAATTTACTTGAGGAATACTGACAATGGTTCTGAACTGCATGTGTTATGATCGAGGTGTAGGGATTTTATTCGCAGAGGCAAAGTTAAGGAAAAAAGTATTAATGAGTGCACGATAAAAAGCCTTTTTCGCTATTTTTTTGCACATCCACAAGCCAGAGAAGCAGATACAAGATGTAGAGACGTCGCAGAGAGGCGTCTCCGCATCGAGCGAATTAACATATTTTTGCAATTTCTCGTAAATTTTCGCTACAAAATGATTGAGTTATCCTAAAAAATCTTACCTTTGCCGACGATTTAAGGATAACGACTGCAGATATAGATTATACAAAGCAGTCAATGTTTAATATTTAATAGGTAAAAAGATGAAAAAGATTTTAATGACTATGTTTGCTGCCATCGTGGCAGTTGGTGTGAACGCACAAGTGTATGTGGGTGGTGGCGTCGGATTCTCAACCGTAGATAATGGCGACAATGACTACTCTTCGTTCAAATTCCTGCCTGAGGTTGGTTATTCCTTCAATGATGAATGGGCAGCCGGTGTGGTACTCGGATGGGAAGGTGTCAATAAAGGTGGCAAGAAAACTTGGTCTTTCAATCCATACGCACGTTACACCTTTTTGAAAGGTAAGATTGTGGACGCTTTCCTTGATGGCAGCATCGGTTACGCACATTCCTACAATGCCGGTATAGACAGCGATGCCCTCTCTGTGGGTATCAAACCTGGAATTGCTGTCAGACTGAACAACCGGCTGAGTGCCGTGACCCATATCGGATTCATTGGCTATAATCATATCAAGAACAACAAGAGCGACCAAAAGATTGACGAATGGGGTGTAGACTTCGACGGCAATAACATTGTGATCGGTCTCTACTACAACTTCTAAATAAAAAAGGCTATTCATCTAGCACCTCACATGTGCTGAATGAACTCACATCACCTCTTCTGCATGAGTCGGAAGAGGTGATTTTTTTCACAATATCCGAGCATTTATTAGGCAATACGGGAATAATTGTGTAATTTTGCCATCGAAATCGTGCAAAATCCGATAATTTGCAACAACGACTATGGAATATTCAGCATATTTACACCCGGAATTGGAGACGATGCCCGTCGAGGACCTTCGTCGCTTGCAACTGGAGCGCCTTCAGCAGACAGTGCGCCACTGTATGAACTCACCCTTCTATCAAGAGAAATTCGCCGAACTTGGCATCACTCCCGATGACATCCAGTCGCTTGATGATCTCAAGAAATTACCTTTCACCACAAAAGATGACCTGCGCGAGCATTATCCGTTTGGCTTGGCTTGTGTACCACTCCGCGATTGCACTCGTCTGCACTCTTCCAGTGGTACAACGGGTAATCCCACAGTGGTGCTCCACACCCAGAAAGACATTGACGAATGGGCGAAGGCTGTCGCACGTTGTCTGTGGATGGTAGGCAGCCGGCCGGAGGATGTCTTCCAGAATTCTGCGGGGTACGGCATGTTCACAGCAGGGCTTGGTTTCCAATATGGCGCCGAGAAAGTGGGTATGCTCACCGTCCCTGCCGCTGCGGGAAACACCACTCGGCAAATCAAGTTTATCAAGGATTTCGGCACCACGGTATTACATGCCATTCCCAGTTATGCCTCACGCATCTATGAGGTGATGCGGGAAGAGGGTGTCGATCCTCGCCGTGACACCAAGCTCCGAGTGCTCTGCATTGGTGCCGAACCACATAGTGAGGAGCAGCGCAAGCGCATTGAGAGCAATCTTGGTGTGAAAGCTTATAATTCGTATGGCATTTCCGAAATGATGGGACCTGGCGTGGCTTTTGAGTGCCCCGAGCAAAATGGCATCCATATCTGGGAAGACTATTTCATCGTGGAGATCATCGACCCTGTGACATTGCAACCCGTAGAGGACGGCCAACTCGGAGAACTCGTAATCACCACCATCAACAGGGAGGCCATGCCTCTCCTTCGTTACCGCACACGCGACCTGACCAGTATCCTGCCGGGGAGCTGCCCATGTGGACGCACGCACAAGCGGCTTGCCCGTCTGCAAGGACGCAGTGATGACATGATCATCCTCAAGGGTGTCAACATCTTCCCCATCCAGATCGAAAAGATCCTGCTGAAATTCAAGGAGTTGAGCACGGACTATCTGATTACCATACAGACAATAGACGGAAACGACGTCATGACCATTGATGTCGAACTCCGAGACCTTTTCACCGACGACTACCAGCGTCTGCAGAAGCTCACCAAGGACATCACCCGTCTGCTGAAGGACGAAATCCTTGTGACGCCGAAAGTCAGGCTTGTGGCCAAAGGTGGCATCAAGACCTCCGACGAGGGAAAAGCCGTCAGGGTGAAAGACCTCCGCAAACTTTTCTAATCACATCATCATCAAGACCATGACAATCCACCAACTATCTATCTTCATTGAGAACAAAGCCGGCTCACTGGTGAAAGTACTCGATCTCTTTCGTCGCTTCGGAATCCAGATCATTGCTTCGACCATCCCCGATACAGCAGAGAATGGGATATACCGTGTGATCTGCAGCGAGCCCTTACGTGCCTATGAGGGTCTGCGCAAATCCGGCATCCCTGTTGCCCTCTCCGACGTGTTCGCATTGGAACTGGACGACCAGCCTGGCCGTGCAGCTGACGCTGTGGAAATACTGAGCAATGCCGGCATAGGCCTTACTTACCTCTATAGCTTCCTGCTTCGAGGCAAGGGCATCCTCGTATTCCGTACCGACAACGCAGAGAAAGCCCGTGAAACCATCATTCTCAATGACCTGAAATTCATTGCCGAGAAAGATCTCTCGGTATGGGCATAGCCATTCCATCATGAAGGCAAAGACATCAGACAAAGCAGTGCTTTCGGTGCTGCTGATGGTGAGTCTTGGGCATTTTCTCAACGACATGTTCCAGTCGGTGATTCCTTCCATCTATCCGATGCTCAAGGAAAACTATGGATTGTCTTTCCTTCAGGTGGGAGCCATCACCCTGGTCAACCAACTGACCTCATCACTCTTGCAGCCCTTCGTGGGCTATCTCAGCGATAAACATCCACGCCCATACGGTTTGGCCGTGGGAATGTGTTTCACGCTGACCGGCATTGTGTTGCTTTCACTCGCCTCCATGTTTGAATTCATCCTCATAGCCGTTGCACTGGTGGGCTGCGGGTCTTCTGTGCTTCATCCGGAGTCATCTAAAGTGGCAAGAATGGCTTCTGGAGGTGCTAAAGGCATGGCGCAGTCGGTGTTTCAACTCGGAGGAAATGCCGGACGCGCTGTAGGACCTTTGGTGGTTGCGCTTTTTGTTGTCCCCAATGGACAACGCGCAGTCATCTGGTTTGCCATTCCAGCGGTGCTCACAATCTATCTCTTGTCTCAAATCGGACATTGGTATAAGCGACAGTTAGCGATCATAGGCAAGGGAAAATCGAAATTCGACCTGACCAACGAGACACACCTGTCGCACCGACAGGTGATAGGGGCGCTTTTGGTTCTGCTGATACTGATGTTCTCAAAAGACTTCTATACAGCCAACATACAGAGTTATTTGACATTCTACATGATGGATAAATTTGGCATATCTGTAGAATCATCCCAGTATTTCCTGTTCGCATTCCTACTTGCGACCGCCGTCGGTTTGCTTATCGGAGGAGAGCTTGGCGACCGCTATGGAAGGAAATATGTCATCTGGATTTCCATTCTCGGTTCGGCTCCTTTTGCCCTTGCCCTCCCCTACTGCGACCTCTTCTGGACCACAGTCCTGGCGATTCTCGTGGGAATGATCATGTCATCTGCCATGTCCGCCATTTTGGTGTATGGCACCGAACTGCTTCCAGGCAATGTGGGTATGATTTCGGGGGCATTTTTCGGTTTGTCATTTGGTTTGGGTGGTATTGGATCCGCCTTGTTCGGTTGGTTGGCCGACATCACCAGCATACAATATGTATTTCAAGTAACCGCTTATCTCCCCTTGTTGGGTATCGTCACATATTTCCTGCCAAATATCAAAGAATAACAACCCGAGTTCGCATTGTTAACTCGCAGAGACGGCAGAACATTCCGTAAAATGTTTCTTTTCCGCATAGCGACAGTATTAAAATGCCATGCTGCTTGAGGAGTGACGGTATTATCTTTGTCCTGTCATTATAAACCATACCGCAATGTTACGCTTCTGTTTGAGAATGATACGGAGATTATACGGGAAAAACGGAGAAAGCGGCTTTTTGGTGCCCTTTGCAGCAGGTTTCGATCCCCGAAGCACGTATCCGGAGCATGCAGAAAGCACCGATATGACAAATTGTTACGCCGCTGAGGAGCAAAAGAAAAACAAAGAAGAAAATCCCCCTGCACCCCCTAAAGAAGAAAATAAAAAGAAAAAACTCACACAAACGCGCGCGCGTAAGCAAACAGACACCCGAGATAGATGCGCAAAAAGCCTTTACCGACAATTCTTTCATCGGGATGTGCCGTCCAAACGAAAAAAGGAACGACAAAGGGCACCCTAAGCCTGGAACATAAAAATGAGAGCGAATATTTGGGATATGCCAAAAAAACGATTAACTTTGCTTCGAAAAAAACAAAGGATAAGATGATGAACGTTGGACTCTTACCACACCCTATCGGAAAAAGAATCCTGGTGATACTTTCTTTCCTCATATCCAATTTCGGACTTGCTTCTTCGCAAACCCGTTTCGATAGCATCTGCCACGTGCTGAAACAGGCGCCCATACAGGAAAAAGTCTATTTACACCTTGACAACAACTGCTATTTCAAAGGCGACACGATCTGGTATAAAGCCTATGTGGTGAAAGCCGGTGACCTCACCTACACCGACATGAGCCGTATCCTCTACGTGGAGCTTGTCTCACCCGATGGATTGGTGGTGGAACGCCAATCCGTTGTTGTCAGCCCCGACGGATTTAGTTGCGGAGACTTTGAGTTGAAAGACAGTCTTTACTCCGGGTTCTTTGAAATCCGGGCCTACACCCGATGGATGCTCAATTTCGACGTCACCGAACACCCGTATTGGAGGAAGGACAAGCAGATGTTTTATTCCTCCATGATGGCTAAGGATTTCTTTCGATTGTACGGCACCATCTATTCCCGAGTCTTCCCTGTTTATGAAAGACCCGAGATTCCCGGTGATTTCAGTGAGAAAGTGGTTGTCAATCGTCCCAAGACCAATGTAGACCGCCCCATGGACGAGAAATTGACCGTCACCTTCTACCCCGAAGGAGGAAACCTTGTCGCCGGCACCAAATGCCGCGTCGCCTTTGAAGCCCATAACGAGCAGGGCGAACAAGTACAACTTACTGGCAAGATCGACGATATGGACATACAGACCATCCATGAAGGCCGGGGCGTTGCGGATATTGACGTGCCCGAAAACGGAAAGTCTTTGCGTGCTGTGTTTGATTACCGTGGCAAGAAGAAACAATTTGACCTCCCCGACATTGTCAAAGCAGGTTGTGCGCTTCGACTATCCCAGCCGGACGACGAGGTCATAGCAAAGATACAATTACGAGGCCTTCCTACCGACAGAGAATACATGGCCTTTGTCCTCTGCAGAGGGATGTTGCAGCAAGCCTCCCTGTTGAGCACAGATGCCCAGGGAAAGGCGGAAATCAAATGGAAGAAAAAGGATCTCTCCACAGGAGTCAATGACCTCATCATCATGGACCAAGATGGGATCCCGTTGGCCGACCGCCTGTTTTTCGTCAACAACCATGATTATGAGCTGGGAGAGATCCAAGTCGAGCAATCTGCTCTCGAGTATGCCCCTCACCAGCTTGTAGACCTTGATTTCCAAGCTCCAGCTGATGCTGGCCACATTTCCATCTCCGTGAGAGACGGCCAGAGTGACATTCCAACCTACGATACAGGTGACATACTAACCGACTTGCTTCTTTCAAGCGAACTTCGAGGTTTCATCCCCCATCCTGATTATTATTTTGAGAAAGATGACGAATCACATGCCATGGCTCTTGATCATCTGATGCTTGTGCAGGGATGGCGCCGCTATGACATCAAAGACCTCCTGAGCCCTGACACCCTCCGCTACACACCAGAGAGAAATCTGACCGTGGAAGGCAGAGTCTACAAGCCCATTATCTTCGACACAAGGAATTATGAAGCGGATGAGGCATGGGCCAATGAGTTTTTCAATTACAGTGAGCAAGAAAATGAAGGCTATCGGGATGACAACACTGACGTCAACACCTCTAACGACATCATTTCATCCAATGGAGGTTCGGCAACCACCAATAAGGAAAATGCAGTTGAGATAGTCAAAGACGAAGACTTGTATTTCATGGATCATGGCACACTGAAGCATGAAGTGACAGTGGAGAGTGAGCTCATACTTGGTAAGAATGTTTATTCCGTCAACGTTGAAACCCACGACGGCGGACGGTTCTCATTCAACATGCCTGCATTCTATGACAAAGGCATCCTCACACTCTCTGCCCATAAAACTGATATCAGCGAGAAAAAAGAATTGCAGCTGAAAACCAAGGGACGCCTGGATGAGGAGACTCCTCCCGAATATTATGTAAAGCGTGACCTGTTCTACCCTGTCTTCGCCAAGAAATACTCTTATTACCAATGCCATTATCCCATGGAAAACCTATTGCTGGAGAACAATGATGATCCGGGATTGACCGACACGTTGCGCATATCCAAAATGGATAAGACGCTTTCGGGGATTGTGGTCAAAGGCAAACGCAGGCGTGGACTCCGCTCGATCGACTACACTCGTCCCCTGTGCACTTATGATGCCGTGGATCTCTATAACCTTGCCACGGATTACGGTCTCTCGTACGGCATGTTTTCCAGCAAACTGTTTCCAATGCAGATCAGTATGCTGCTCTTAGGCAACCTCAATACGCCGAACTCTCCGGAGATTGATACCAAGATCAACTACTACATGACCTATCTTGACTACACCAACAGGAAGAGTACGCAAGAAGTACGTGACAGCATTGAAATCCTGAAAATCAGGGGATACGACAGCCAGAAAGGGCATGATGAACTCAGATTGCGACGACTGAACAAAATCAATGTGTTCTCTGACTTTGAATTGCGAAATGACGATCAAGCGATGGTAGCCGCCCAAAACAAAAGCATCTACGGATTCGCCGATGTCACCATCGATTATGTAACGATGCTTGACGATGCCGTCCGACCGACATTCCGCGACCGATGGATCATCATCCCCGGTATCTATGAGCCAGACGAATTCTATCATCCTGACTATTCTGCGTCGATGCCATCACCAGACCACGCAGACTACCGGCGCACACTTTACTGGAATCCCAATGCCAAACTTGACGAAAACGGCCAGTATAAAGTACGTTTCTACAACAACAGCAAAACCACACGTATCAAAGTCAGTGCAATGGGGATTTCCCGACAAGGGAAACCCATCAGCAATCGTTGATATTCATTTTTAAAACAACACGAGACAATGAAATTCATAGCTATCATCCCAGCCCGCTACGCCTCCACCCGCTTCCCTGGCAAACCACTCGCCATCCTCGGTGGAAAACCCGTTATTCAAAGGGTGTATGAGAAAGTCGCCCAAGTCATCCCCGACACTTATGTAGCCACCGACGACACCCGCATCTATGATTGTGTGACATCCTTTGGGGGGCGGGCCGTCATGACCTCGCCCGATCATCAAAGTGGCACAGACCGCATCTCCGAGGCATTCGACAAAGTCGGCCGCGACCATGATGTCATCGTCAACGTCCAAGGTGACGAACCGTTCATACACCCATCTCAGATCGAGTCACTATGCCGCTGCTTTGAGGATGAGGAGACACAAATCGCCACCCTTGGCAAACCCTTTGAAGACATGGTTTCCGTAGATAATCCCAATTCACCCAAAATCATTGTCGACAAACGTGGATTCGCCCTCTATTTCAGTCGAAGCGTGATCCCGTTTGTCAGAGGAAAAGCACATGAAGAATGGCTTCAGCACTTTCCATATCTGAAGCATTTAGGGCTTTATGCCTATCGTAAGGAGGTGCTTCAAACCATCACAAAGCTCCCGCAATCTTCTTTGGAGAAAGCGGAAAGCCTGGAACAGTTAAGATGGCTGGAGAATGGTTTCCGAATCCGCGTAGGCATCACTGACGTGGAAACCGTGGGCATCGACACGCCCGAGGATCTGGAGCGTGCAGAGCTGTTCTTGAAAAAGATACAGAATCAATAAACTTTCAACTGGTCGCCCAACTGAATCTGGTAGTCGGCGGGCAGATGATTGATCTTGTAAAGAGAAGCCAGTCTGATACCGTAGGTTTGAGCAATAGAATACATGCTCTCACCCTGTTTCACCGTGTGCATGTGATGCTTGAATCTACGGTCGGCTTTCTTCTGCTTCTTCCGCAGATAAATGACATCTCCCTCCCTGAGTTCTTCTCTGACATTCCGCTCGTTGTATTTCGCCAAGCTGGAAGCAGACACACCTACCTCCTGGCCGATGCTCTGGAAGGAGTCACCCCGACGGGCATAGACGTAATAGTTCTGATTGTATGCCTTGATCTCATGCACCTGGTAGACGGAACGCCTGCTGGCGGTCTCAACAACGGCAGGCCTCACCTCTTCCTTTTTCTTGGAAGGCTTCATGCGATCATACTCGTATAACTTGTAAGTCTCGATGATGCTGATAAGCCTTTTGGCATAATGTGGATTAGTGGCATACCCGCAAGCTTTCAATCCATGAGCCCAACCTACATAATCGGTGATTTTCAAGGCGAACAACCTCTGGTAACGCTCGCGGTTGGCCAGGAATCGACTGTGATCCTGATAACTCTCACGAGGCGAGTCATAGGCACGGAAACTCTCTTGCTTCTTGTCATCATCATGACGGATGGTGCGGCCACTCCAACCATGACTCTTGATACCGAAGTGGTTGTTGCCACATCGGGAGAGATAACTCTTGCCGGCAGCGCTTTCCAGCAACCCTTGTGCAAGGGTGATGCTTGCCGGAATACGATATTCCGCCATCTCCTCTATCGCGATGTCCTTATATTGGTCTATATAAGCCTGGTATTCTGCGTTCCACTTCACCTGTGCGGATAATCCCACAGCCACTAAAAAGCAGCATACCCAAGAAAATAATCTTTTCATCGTCCTATCAATCAAATACAACATGGCACACTTTTCCCCCATGCAAACAAATGAAATCTGATATGCGAAATGACAGGTTTAAAGTGTTAAAATGACCTTTTCTGCAAAGTTATGACTATTTTATAAAAAACAATACATATTTGATGATTTTTAACAAAAAAATATCATATGTGTAATTACTTTGTCATCGGGATTTGCTATCGTTCAACGGGATTTGCAATCGTTCATCGGGAGTTGCAATCGTTCATCGGGATTTGTAATCCCGATGCAATGAGTATTAGGATTTGTAATCCGCTAAAAGCGCATTGCAAATGCTTATACTCAATGCGGGCGGATTGCAAATCCGCCCGAACTATGCCACCGACTATCGTGTTCCCACACTCATGCACGATCATCTATATCGCATGGGAGTGGCCTGGGAGAACGTCGCCTACAATCAGCCCCCTCACCTTGGCTATTACCTGCCCGATTACATCGAATCTTTCCAGGGAGTATCGGTGAATGCCATCAAGGGAGTGTATGCCGATGACTCCAAAGGAGCAACACCTGTCAAGACCACCTATTATTCCATCGATGGCACATCAGTCGAGAAGAGTCACTTGAGAAGAGGTATCTATATCGAGCAGACAGATTTTGCCAATGGCACAAAAAAGCAAAGGAAAATCGTCATAAGATAGCCGATAAGCCTTTGTCTGCAAAATGCAGAGACGCCATCCCATGCGTCTCAGAAAAATCCCCAAGCCTTGGATTAGGCCTGGGGATTTCTCGTTTATTGCATCAGCGCTTTCTGAGCGGCAGGAAGTCCTTGGTCAGCCGCTTTCTGAAAAAGTTCCATAGCCTTTGTATGATTGGCTGTCACCCCTTCTCCATCAAGATAGCAATATCCCAAGCTCAGCTGGGCCTGCGGATTTCCCATCTCCGCGGCCTTGGTATAGAGTTCGATAGCCTTGGCTATATCCGCCGCCACATTGCTACCGTGCTGGTAGTCCATGGCCATCGTCACCAAGGCTTGCGTATTCCCCATCTCAGCCGCTTTCTCATATAAAGAGAAACTTTTGGGAATATCTGTATTCACGCCAAAGCCATAATTGTAGCACATGGCCAGATAATAGGGCGCATAGGCGTCTTTATCAGATTCCTCCTCCAACCATTTCACAGCTTTCTCGAACAGCTGCTGAGCCCGATCCTCGTTTTTGGTCACCCCAAAACCGAAGCGATAGCAGAACCCCAGATAATACAACGCCTCGGTCTGGTCTTTCTCCGCAGCCTGGCCAAAATACTCGAGAGCCTTATACTTATCATTCGGCAAGCCACCATAACCATTGAAATAGCATCTGCCCAGATAATATTGCGAGGTAGAATGTCCCATTTGTGCCATAGCCATGAAATGCTCCACCTGCTGAGGGGTGATATTCCCCCATGCCAAAGAATCTTCAATGGTTTGCTTTACCACCACGGCATCAGACGCCTGTTGGGCCATACATAAAGGAGCCATGGCCAGCATGCACACGATCAAAAATTGTTTTACCATACGCTTTAGAATGAATCAGATGAAACCAAGTCGTTGATAACAAAAAATGCCTTTTCAACGTTGTGCCAATCCAACCCTGCAAAAGCAGGCAAAGGAGAGAAGGAAACTACGTTGAAAAGGCAATCCTGATGATATTCAGGTCAATGTCTTTTTAGTCTCTAAGGATATTGACGAGCAGAGAAGCGACAGACGTCGAAATACTGATGAATGAGAACCAGATGGTGGTCGACTGTCCGAGAGCAGAGTTCTTAGCCTTGGTGGCATTGGGCTCCACATAGATCACATCATTCTGCTGCACATAATAATAAGGTGAGTTGATGAAGTTTGCGTCGGTCAAGTCAATACGGTGAATGGACTTCTTACCGGTAGCATCCTCACGGATGAGGAGCACATTCTGACGCTTACCATAAAGGGTGAGGTCACCGCCGCTGGCAAGAGCCTCAAGCAAGCTCATCTTCTCTGTTGTGACGGGCACCACTCTCGGTGAGGAGAAATCACCGATCAGCGTTACGCGGTAACTGGACATACGCACGGTCACGACAGGCTTTTCGGTTTTAGCGAGATAGGGAGCAATTTTCGCTTCAATCAGCGTCTCGCACTCTTTCTTGGTGAGACCCACAACGGGAATACGTCCGATAACAGGGAAATTGATCGTACCATCGTTGTCAACCAGATAGCTTTGGAGCATACCGCTACCACTTGATGCAAGGCTACCATCCGTACCGATGTGACGCTGCACAGTAAGGTTGAACGGACTGGCAACAGCCGGGTCGGTGGTATGTACCGTGATCTGCAAGGCGTCTTTCGGCTTGATGCGGGCATCATAAAGGTATTGTGACGCTGCCAGACTGATACTGTCGATATTCTGCATGTAAGGCACCTGCTTGCTGGTGGTGCAACTGTCCATGAACATAATTGCCACGATGGCAAACAATGGTAAAAGAAATTTCTTCATTTTATCGGAAAAGTATTTTAAAATTTCTGCAAAATTAATGCTTTTTTTCAAACTGACAAATATTTTTGCCTAAAAAGATAGGTATGGAAGAGGTTTGTAGCAGTTATCGAAAAAGAGCCTCCCCTGTCTCAAAGAAAGTAGAGACAAGGGAGACCCGAGAAAAAGGCCGTTGAACCGACCCGAAAGTCCTATTAATAGAACTTGAAGTAGTTGCGTGCGTTATTATAGCTGATGTCCTCAACCATTCTGGAGAGAGACTCCATGTCGTCGGGAAGCAATCCCTTCTCCACATCATTGCCCAAGAGGTTGCAGAGCAATCTTCTGAAATACTCATGCCTTGGATAAGACAGGAAGGAACGAGAATCGGTGAGCATACCGACAAAACGACTCAGCAGGCCAAGTACAGAAAGAGCATTCATCTGCCGGGTCATGCCATCGAGCTGATCATTGAACCACCATCCAGAGCCAAACTGGATTTTACCGGGGCATGATCCATCCTGGAAGTTGCCAAGCATCGTAGCAATCACCTCATTGGCACATGGATTCAGTGTATAGAGAATCGTCCGGGTGAGTTTGCCTTCTGCGTTGAGATGATTAAGGAAATGACTCATGGCACGAGCCGTATTAAATTCGCCGATGGAATCAAATCCGGTATCAGGTCCTAATTGATTGTACATCAAGGTGTTGTTGTCACGAATAGCACCATAGTGGAATTGCTGTGTCCAATTGCTTGCGTGATCCATCTCAGCCATGACCGTCAGGAAGCAGTGCTTAAACTGACGTACCTCAGCCTCAAGTAATGTCTGTCCCCTCATCGCCTTCTCAAAGATGATCTCGATCTGGCTGTCGGTATAAGGCTCATCATAGAATTCCTCTATGCCATGATCGCTCAGGCGGCATCCATTCTCATGGAAGAAGTCGTGACGCTTCTGCAATGCGTCCACCATATCCCGGAAAGAGTTGATTTCCATGTCAGCCACTTCAGCGAGTTGCTTGACGTAAGCGGGAAATTCCGGTTTTTCAATGTTCATGGCCTTGTCAGGTCTCCAAGCAGGAATCATCTTGACCTCGAAACCACTCTCACGGGTCTGCTTATGGAACCTGAGATCATCCACGGGATCATCAGTCGTGCAAACGCACTCCACGTGATAACGCCTCATGAATCCCCTTGCCGTATACTCAGGCAACTTGAGTTTCTCATTGCACTCATCGAAAATCTCACGAGCAGTCTTCGGGCTTAACAACTTCTCAATACCGAAAGCAGTCTTCAGCTCCAGATGAGTCCAGTGGTAAAGCGGATTACGGAAGGTATATGGCACAGTCTCAGCCCACTTCTCAAATTTTTCCCAGTCGGTGGTGTCCTTGCCAGTGCAGAACCGCTCATCCACACCATTGGTACGCATGGCGCGCCACTTATAGTGATCGCCACCCAACCAGAGTTCAGTGATTGAACTGAATTTGTGATCGGAAGCCACCATTTCGGGAATAAGATGACAGTGATAGTCGATAATAGGCATGCGTGAGGCATGATTGTGATAAAGATCCTGTGCAGTTTTGGTCTCCAACAGGAAATTTTCATCCATGAACTTTTTCATAAGAATATGTTATTAATAGATTTGTGATTATTTTTTAAGGTCTGTCTCAACGAAAGTTTTGCAAATATACAGATTTTATTTTGAAAATGAGCAAAAAAGGTCTATATTTGCAGTAAAAATTACGCAAACGATGTCGTATATGAAAAATACACCCACCCCTGAGTCGATCAGCCATACAGGCAAGGTGCTCCTGATCTATACAGGAGGCACAATCGGCATGGGTTGCAATCCAAGGACCAAAGCCCTTGAGCCTTTGGATTTTAAGTATTTGGTGGAAAGTATGCCTGAGTTTCAGTATCTTCAGACCACCATCGACACCTATCATTTCGACCCTCCTGTGGACTCCAGTGACATGACGCCACAGATGTGGGCAGAACTGGTGAGGATCATCACCCGTAATTATTATATGTATGATGGTTTTGTGATCCTGCATGGCACAGACACCATGGCCTTCACGGCCTCAGCTCTGTCATTCATGCTGGAGAATCTCACCAAGCCCGTCATACTTACAGGAAGTCAGCTGCCCATCAACCAACTTCGTACAGACGGCAAGGAGAATCTTGTGACCAGCATCGAACTGGCATCCGCCCATCATCCCGATGGTCGGGCGATGGTGCCCGAAGTCTGTATTTACTTTGGCGGCCAGTTGCTGCGTGGCAACCGGTCGACCAAGCAATCAGCTGACGGATTCAACGCATTCGCATCATTCAACTATCCGGTTCTCTGTCATGCCGGAGTGAATTTCGTCTACCACGAGCATCACATACTCACCCCCGACTACACGATGGGATTAAAACCTCACACAGCAATGGATCCCAATGTCATCGTGCTGTCATTATTTCCTGGCATCCAAGAATGCTTCTTACGCCACGTGTTCGAAGCACCGGAGTTACGGGCCGTCGTGATGCGGACCTTTGGAAGCGGCAATGCACCGCAGAGCCCATGGCTCATCCGGCTGCTCCGTGAAGCGAGTAACCGAGGAGTCACCATTGTGAACATCAGCCAATGCGTCTCCGGGGCGGTGGAGATGAACCGATATGACACCGGATTACAGCTGAAGGATGCCGGTGTTGTCAGCGGCTACGACAGCACGGTGGAAAGTGCTGTCACCAAACTGATGTGCCTCCAAGCCCGCTTTGATGACCACCAGACCATCCGCGAGTACATGAACCGCTCCATCAGCGGTGAAATAAGCATCTAATTTTTTTATCCATCTAAAACTATACACAATGAAAGAACTGAAAGGAACAAAAACGGAGCGCAACCTGCAAGAGGCTTTCGCTGGTGAGAGCCAAGCGCGCAACAAGTATTCTTATTGGGCATCCAAAGCAAAGAAAGACGGTTTCCAGCAGATCGCAGCCATCTTTGAGGAAACAGCCAACAACGAGAAAGAACATGCCAAAATGTGGTTCAAGCTATTAGAAGGAGGAAGTATCCGCTCAACTCCCGAGAATCTGAAAGCAGCTGCCGACGGAGAGAATTTCGAATGGACCGACATGTATGAGCGCATGGCCCGTGAAGCAGAAGAAGAGGGATTTGTGGAAATCGCAGCCAAATTCCGTGGTGTGGCAGCCATTGAGAAGCATCATGAGGAGCGCTACCGCAAACTTCTCAAGAACATCGAGGACAAGGTGGTGTTCTCACGCGACGGCGACTGCATCTGGCAGTGCCGCAATTGCGGTCACATCGTCATAGGCAAGGAAGCCCCTGAGGTATGCCCTGTTTGCGACCATCCCCAAAGCTATTTCGAACTGGTCGCACAGAATTACTAAGCGAGAGTTTCTCTACCTCAATTATCGCATTTTCGTAACACCATCTCGTTATTAGTTTACGAGCAATGACCCTTCCCCCCTCCCCTAAAAAGGGAGGGGAGTTTTTGATATGCGGATGGATTCATCACCCTTTTTAAACAGTGGGCTCACTTTTTAAAAAGGATTCTTAGGGGGGGAATATTGACTGACTCTTAAATGATAATGCGGGTCTTCCGATAGTTCTCCCGGAACTCGGTGGGGCTGCAAGCCTTTTTCTTTTTGAAAATGCGGTTGAAATTGCTGAGGTTGTTGAACCCGCAATCAAAACTGATTTCTGAGATACTTCTTGAGGTATCGACAAGCATCCGTGAAGCAGCACCAAGGCGAATGTCGATAATATAATCAGTGAGATTGCGCCCTGTATGCAATTTGAAGAACCTGCTGAAAGCACTTGGACTCATGCCCGCGATATCGGCCAAAGTCGCCAACCTCACCTCCTCCATGAAGTTCTTGCTGATATAATTTTTCACTTTCAGGATTCTACGGCTGTCATCCTCAACCGCGATCTTGGCAAAGCTCGACGACGCAAGCGGTTTAGCACCCTGGCATTTTGACAACTCGTAAAGAATCGTCAAGAACTGCATGACAGCATAGAAACCCTCCTTGATGGAACTCAGGGAGTCGAGCATGCCATAAACCTTCATGATGGCACTCACCGGGAAACTCAAACCCTTTCTGGCTTCATTCATCATCTTGCGCACAGAGAGGAAGGGCGTACGCCCGAAAAGAGAATCCTCGCCCATGTTGAAGTCAAACTGAACCGTGATTTCCCTAATATCCTCGCTTTCACACGTGTTCTGCTCCCAAACATGTTCGAGATCAGGACTTGTAATCAATACCAGGTCATACTCGCCAATCACCTCGTTGCTATCTCCCACGATACGTCTCACTCCAGGCGCATGCTCCACGAAATTGAGTTCAAACACTTCGTGGTTATGAATGGGATAAGTAAATTCCTTCTTCCGTCTATCGGCGATATAAAGGACATCCTTTCCGTTCAAAGGAGTGATTTCATGTATGATCCTTCTCTCGTCCATGGGTTGGCTACAGTTTCAATCCCTTCAATATCTCGCTCATTTTCTGCAATGTAGTGACTCTTGTCGGTACAAGCGGCAATCGTAATACATTCTCGATGAACCCCATCTCATGAAGCAAAGCCTTGACACCTGCCGGATTGCCATCGACAAAAAGAAGACTGTAAAGATCTGTAAACTTATGGTGTATTTTCCGGGCAGCCTCGTACTCATTGTTGAATTCCAAGCGGATCATCCTGGAAAACTCCTTGGGAAGAGCGTTCCCGATAACAGAGATCACCCCCACGGCCCCACTGGCAACCATAGGATAGGTCAATGCGTCATCGCCGCTGATGATATCAAAATCCGCGGGTTTGTGCTTGATGATCTCATCCACCAGTTCAAGACTGCCGCTGGCCTCCTTGATTGCCACGATATTGTCGCAGTCATGCGCCAAACGGCATGTGGTCTCAGCTTTCATGAGAATACCCGTACGTCCTGGCACATTATACAGCACCACGGGGAGTTTGGTGGCCTCGGATATGGCTTTGAAATGCCGGTAAAGGCCTTCTTGAGAAGGCTTGTTATAATAAGGGCAAACACTCAGCACGCCGTCGATTCCTTGAAAGTCACCAGTTTTGAGTTGCTCGACAACCGCAGCGGTATTGTTTCCTCCACATCCCATCAGGATGGGCACCCTACCCCTGACTTGATTCACAATCATATTCTTGATATGGCTTTTCTCCTCGTCAGTCAAACAAGGAGTTTCACCGGTTGTCGCAAGGATACAAAGAAAATCAGCACCATTCTGGAGTTGGTATTCAACGAGTCGCTCAAGGGCGTCATCATCCACACTACCATCTGCTTTAAAGGGCGTGACGAGGGCTATTCCAAGTCCTTTGAAAATATTTTGAGCCATAATAATAAAAAGAATTTGTGGCAATCATTTGCCAACCTGCTGATTGCGTGCAAAGTTACAAATAAACGAGAAAAAAGCCAAATATATTCGTGTTTTTCCTTTTGAAAGTACATAAAAGGAGGAATGGAAAGCAAAAACAGGCTGTTGGAACAGATATCCGACAGCCTGTTTTTGCATATTATTTCACCTGATTACATTTCGCGGTATAGTATTCACGGAAATCCTTCCACTTATAGTAAGGAGCGCAATCTGTGGGAACAGGAAGCGTGGCTTCAGCACCGTTGAGTAGACATTTCACAAGAACATCTTCCGGTTTTTTCTTGCTTCGATAAAAAACCAACTGGATGTTTGAGGCCTTGCATGTCTCCCAGTTCTGATAACAATTCTTCACCTCGTAAGGATCTTCCGGGTCTTTGTCAGCCCCATTGATGCCCATCAGAACCGTGAGAGGTCCCAGGCATGTGTCGTGACCGAAGCGCAAGTCGCTGATATGATCACTTTCACCGCGAATCACGGCATCAGCTTTTTTGAGAATATCCTGAAGGATCGGTATCATGTCATATTGAGGGGTGAAAACCCATGAATAAGAACCGAGATTTGAATCCTCCCATTGTCCGGCAAGTTCTTCATCGGTGACAATATTTCCCATCATGCCCTCATGCCCGATGTTTGGCAGCGAGGTATAAAGATTGAGAAGATCACTTGCAATCCGGTTGGGATTGCCAGGCAAACCTTCAGTGGAAGTGAAGACCCTTGAGACAATTTTAGGACGGAGAGAGTCATCCCTCTTAAACTGGTCGCGGTTTTTCTCGTATTTAGCCTTTGCCCTGGGGAACCTGTGCTTGACGGGATTCTGCCGGTCGGTCGGCACGACGCCATCGAGAGTGAAACGTGACGACTGTTCACGGATCTCTATTTTCGGGTTGCACTGCGCGAGTTCCTGGCAAAAAGAAGCCATGCTGATCACGCACCTACCCGTGAGAGATGAGATGGCAAGCACATTTCCACCTTTTTTAAATACAGTTGGGAAATTGTTGTACATGGTGCGTGCGATGCGCTGATGTTGCTCCCATCCCAACTGCGTCAGTTCACTCACACCGGTCTGCAGTTCTTCTTTGGCAGCCATGAACTTCGTATAAAAAGCCTTTCCCTCCGGAGTGAGAAGATTTTTTCTTTGTGCCGTGGTCAGCAGTGAGTCCAGATCTTTATACAGCTGGTCGGTCCAGTAGTAGCGAGAGCCGTGACGGCCGTAATGACTAATATAAAACGCCTTGTAGCCTTTGGGCGATTTCGTGAGCTTATGGTTTTCTGCCGGGTATGGGCAATCCATGCCATACGCTTTTTTCGGGTTAGCCTTGATCTGTTCGAACGGCGACACGTTTTGACCACATACCAGGATCGAACAGAAGACCCCGGTGAGGATAACGAGAATTTTTTTCATGATATGATTTGATTGAGATTCCACATCATTAACGGATAAAGCATCGAATTATTTTACAATGAAATCAAGAGACTGCAAATCTTCATCAAGAGAAGAAGAGCCATAAAGAATCTGATAACGCCCAGGACGGGTTGACAGTTCATCGATAGAAGGGTCGTAATATTCAAACGACTCACCATCGAGAGTGATGGTGGCCTTTCCGGTCTCCCCAGGAGCAAGGCTCAACCTTTGGAACCCCTTTAATGATTTGATAGGAGCATCGGGATAGTCAAGGGCTTTCACATAGACCTCCACGATTTCGGTGCCTTCCTTTTTTCCTGTGTTGGTTACTGGAACGGTGATCGTCACCGATCCGTCAGCCTTCATGGATTTTCTGGAAAGCTTTGCCTTGCCATAAGCGAAAGTGGTGTAAGACAAGCCATAGCCGAAGGCATAGAGCGGTTTTCCCTGGAAATAGCGGTATGTGCGGTTTTTCATGCTATAATCGAGGAAATCAGGGAGATCATCATTTGAGGCATAGAAGGTGACCGGCAATTTACCACTGGGATTGCAATCACCGAAAATCACCTCTGCCAAAGCCTTTGCCCCACCCTGGCCACCATACCAAGCCTGCAAGATGGCGTCGCATTGTTTCTCGATAGTAGCAAAAGCAATGGCCGATCCCGAACAGTTGACATAAACCACAGGTTTACCTGTAGCGTGCATAGCATGGATGAGTCTTTGCTGTACCTTCGGAAGTTCGATGTCGGCTTTGTCGCCACCCTCGCCCTCCATCTGGGCAGAGATACCACCGATGACGATAATGGCATCCACGTTTTTCATGCCATCTGCCAAATCGGTGAAATCCACCAGTTTACGCTCACATATATCACCTCTGAGGAGCGCGAAATTGCCATTTCCCCGTTTATATTCGATGACGACATCATAGGTTTCCCCCTGTTTTACGGGGAAGGACTTGTACTCAACCTCACGCCGGAAGAACCCACCTCTGCGCCCCCCGGCCTGAGCTTCCTCGATAGTCTCGCCGTTGATCTTGAGCACATAGCCATTGTCGGTCATCAGCGTGTACTTCATCTCACCGGTGAAAGTAGCCTTGTATTTGCCAGTGATCCTCACCGACAGATTGTCTTTGTCAACCCCCTGAGCGAATCCCCATGCCCCAAACGTGGAGAAATTCAGTTCGTTATAATAGTTGGAAACGACGGGATCCCCTTCAAGTTGCTTGTTATTGTAGAACTCGACGAAAACACCTTTACCGTCGTTGAAGTCTTGCAGGTGATGAATGGTGTTGTATTCATCGGTCAATTCGCATGCTTTGTGATAGACAATCTTTGCGCCAGGTACAGCCGCCTTGATACCATCAAGCAATGTATGTGTATGCTGCTCGGTAGGAGTGCCTCCATAATTACCGTTAAGCAACTGCGCATCATCGGCATTCGGTCCCACCACGGCAATGGTCCTCAATTGTTTGGAAAGAGGCAATGCGCCATTGTTCTTAAGCAGTACCATCGACTCCCTGGCAGCCTGGGTAGCCAAGGCATCATTCTCCTCACTGCTGATGACCTCAGGTTTGAGTCCTGCCCAAGGCAGATTCTCTGCAGGGTCGAACATGCCGAGTTCGAACCGTCCGAGCAACGTCTTTCTCAAATGGAAATCGAGAGTGGATTCCTGGATAAGTCCTTTGTCAAGAGCCTCGGTGAGCACCATGAACACTTTTCCACATTCCAAGTCAGTGCCGTTAAGTACAGCATCCACAGAGGCAGAAAGCGGGTCGGGATGCGTCTCGTGCTGTCCTTTGTTGTAGAAATTGTTGATGGCATCGCAATCAGTCAGGACGATGGCATCATAACCCCATTTCCTGCGCAAGATATCCACCAGCAGTCTGTCGCTCGTGCAACAAGGTTTTCCTTCATATCGGTTGTAAGCGCACATGACCTCACGCACGTTTCCTTTTTTCACCAAAGCCTTGAAAGCCGGCAAGTAAGTCTCCCAGAGGTCGCGCATCGACACGGAGGCATTATAGGTATGCCGAAGCGGTTCCGGACCACTATGGACGGCATAGTGCTTTGCACAGGCATGAGTCTTGAAATATTTGTCATCGTTGCCCTGCATGCCCAGAACCGTCTGCACACCGAGCACAGCATTCATATAGGGATCCTCGCCGCAAGTCTCTTGTCCGCGTCCCCACCTGGGATCCCTGAAGATATTCACGTTGGGGCACCAAAAAGTGAGTTCGGGGTTTCCAGGATAATAGACCTCACCCATTTTCACATTGAAGACATTGTGGTCGGAGCGGTTCCAGTTGGCACGGGCTTCGTCGGAGACCGTGGAAAACACATCGTAGAACAGTTTTGAGTCGAAGGACGCCGCCATGCCGATGGGCTGTGGATAGACCGTGTATCCACCCTGTCGCACCCCATGACAAGCCTCGCTCCACCAGTTGTAAGAAGGAATACCCAGACGGTCGATAGACACTGATTTGTTCATCATCAATCCCACCTTCTCCTCTGGGGTCAGCAGAGAAATCAGATTCTCCACCCTCTCCTCATACGACAAGTTGGTATTGAGATACGGGTAGCGGTGCCCGGCACCAGCCTTGGCCTCATGGCTCACATCGGCGATCACCGACAGAGCCCCCAGCGTCTTGCCGAAATTATCCAGCAACTCCACGCTACGGTTGACCTTCCCGTATTGAGACTTTGTGTCTAAAACCACCATTACCTTGGTTTTTGCTCCAGGCTGAATCACATCAGAAGAGAACACCGCCTGCACACATTCACATGAAGGTATGCTTTTAGCGATGCAAATGGGCGTCTTGGATATATTTTGCATGAAAAACGTGTGGCAGACGGCTCCATCACACGCTTCGGTACGGCCGAAGTCCCACTCATAGCGGTCGAAACGCGCCGCGCTCTTCTGCTGAGCGAACAACGACATTGTCGCGAATAGACAAATGGCAAAGGAAAGAAACAGTTTTCTCATGGGTCTACAATATTATTTGATGGTTTTCAATAATTTCTCCAAAGCATCACGTCGAGCCTGCCAAGTGGGATAATCCTCGGCGCGGAGTGTGCGCACCTGCAACTTGGCATCCGGCCAAGGCTGTTCCACTTCCGTGTTGCCTGTCACCAGGATGCAAGAAACAGCCTGGCCACTGGCGATGAGCTTGTCGGCGATGGCATCCGCACCACCCACTTTGAACCAACTCTCCATGGTATCGTCAGCACCTGGAATCAACCTGACCAAGCACTTCACCTGCTTCATATCTGAGGGGAAATAAGTCGCACAGTGGTTGTTGAGATCGTATGCTATGCGGCCATGCTCCATCTCCTTCATCGTGGTGAAACTGTATCGGTTATAGGGATTGTTGCAGACGCTGTATTTGAATCCTTTATCCGGTGAGAGATACATGTTGTAAGCATCAGCCACTTTCGTACCGTCCACCACAAAACAATATTTGAAAACCTCCGCATTGGCATCGTCAAGTGTCACACTCCACACGCCGTCGGCATCTTTAGTCATGGCGAGCGGTTTAGCGATTCCCTCATGCTCCATCACCACTTTTTTCGCTTCAGGAGCCTTGCATCTGAATGTGACTTTACCATCAAGGAAATCGGGTGAGACGATCGGCTTGGGGAAAAGACGCGCCATCACACCAGGAGTAAACGGTTCCTCTTTTCCTGTAGCCGCGGGAGCGGGTACGCCCTGCCTCATGGCTTTTTCAGAAGCCTCAGGATTGAAGAGCAGGCGCAACGTCTTGTCGAGGAAGAATTTAGCATTCATCCAGGTGTGTCCGAACTTATCGTTGGTGAACTCCTTCACCGTGCGGATCCCTTTTTTGTCGAGAAACTCCATATAGTCACGCCCCGTGCCATACAAGAAATCATCCGTGCCGATACCCAACCAGAAAAGATGGATTTTGGCATTGGTAGCCGCGGCATCATCGTAAACGCCAGGAATATCAGTAGACGTAAACGAACTATAAGAGCAAAGATAGGAGAACTTGTCGAGGTTGCGCAAGCCATTCGACAAGCCTTGATTGCCACCCCGTGAGAAGCCACCGATTGCCCGGTGGTCGCGGTCGTTGACCGTGCGGTAGTGTGACTCAATGTAAGGCATCAAATCATCGACCAGATCATTGCTGAAGACATCATTGCCAAAGCCCATCTGCGGCATCTGGCCGCTTCTCATTGGCGGAAGCAATTTGTAGGGATTGCCATAGGGCAAGACAATGATCATCTCCTTGGCAGCACCTTCTGCCAGGAGATTGTCAAGAATATAATTCATGCGCCCCACTTTGTAGTATACCTCTTCGGTATCGGTCGTACCGCTGATCAAGTAGAACACAGGATACTTCTTCTGTGCATTCTTAGAATATGAGGGAGGCAAGTAAACAATGGCGTTGTTAGTCGCGCCCAAACTCTTGGAGTAGTAGTGAATATACTCTACCACGCCATGAGGCACATTCTTGACATCATGTGGCAAAGAGGCTTTGGGATCGGGAATCTCGAGAAGGCTGTTTTTGAAACCTTCATTGGGGAAATATTGATCACACTGCGGATCCATGACGCTCACACCGTCAACCTCGAAATGGTAAGGATACATATCGGGAGCTGCCGGTCCGAGCGTGACAGTCCAAAGTCCCGTCGCGGCATCCTTCACCATATCGTGCCGACCGGCGAACTGCACATCGACCTGCACCTTTTGCGCATTGTCGTTCTTATACGAAAAAGTCACTGTACCGTCGGCATTGCAAACGGTGGAAGGGGGAATCTGGGCATATACGTTCCCAGCCGAGGCAAACAGCATGGTCATCATACATGCTGTTGCATTCATCCTGAAGAGATGAACAAAAGAAGTCGTCATAAATAGTCGAAATTAAGTTTGCATGCAAATATAAGAAGAAATATCGAATCCTTCACCCCGTAATGTATCTATTTCTATTTCAAATGTAACATCAGGCATTCATCAATGGCATCCATGAAAAAAGGATGGCCCCGAAGAGCCATCCCCTATGCGTCGGAATACGACTGGCGTGATCATCTCACCAAAAATTTCTTTCCACCCTTGATATATATGCCAGGCTTCAGCGAATGGGAAGAGACACGCCTTCCCATGAGATCGTAGATAGGCATGTCCACCGAAGCGTCCGTCTTAGCAGGACTAAGAACCGGATGGACAGATGTGAGCAAGCGGTGCCGCAAGGCAGACCTCACCGCATACCATGCCGGCTTACGATTGAGCTGAGCCGTATAAAGCAGAGGCATCGAACCCTCACGCCAACTGTTATTGTCTTTCAATCCCCAAATGACCATGTGCGGACAGTTGTCATGATTCAGCATGATGTCGGTGATGACCCGATAGCACCGAGCCTGTTCTTCGAGATGCTCATCCGAAGAGGACGGTATGCCCATGTCCAGCTCGGTAATGACACATTTCAAGCCTGCTTCTGCAAACTGCCGGATGTTGTTATCCAGCCGTAAGCTGTCCACATCGCCTAACGAGAAATGGCATTGCAGACCGACACCATGAATGGGGATGCCGTCATTCTTCAATCTCATGGCCAGGTTGTGGAATGCAATGGTCTTTGCCTTGCCTTGCATTTCCACGTCATAGTCGTTAAGGTAAAGTTCTGCCGCGGGATCCGCACGATGCGCATAGACAAAGGCTGAATCGATGAAATCCTCGCCGATGGCCAGAGACCAGACCGTCGGGCGAAGCTTATATCCTTCGGGATTGGTGCGAACGATAGACTGGTCGTCGTCAAGGCACTCATTGACGACATCCCACTCCGCCACCTTGCCTTTATAATGCTTCACCACATTCTCGATATGGCTTTTGAGGATCTGCAGCGCCTCCTCCCTGCTCCAGTGCATGTCGTTCTTCTTTCCGTCGCTACTTACCCATGCCGGCAATTGGGAATGCCAGACGAGGCAGTGCCCACGAACTGTCATCTGGTGTCGCTGAGCGAAACTGACCAAGTTGTCTGCACTACCGAAATTGAAGTTTCCACATGACGGCTGCAAGGCATCGAATTTCATCTCGTTCTCAGCCACCAGCATGTTGAATTGATTGCCGACCTCTTTGGTTTCACTCAGGCTTTCATTATTCAAGTCATTTTTCCACATCGAGATGGCAGTCCCGATGTGTTTACCGTCCTTCTCTGCATAATACCTAAGTGTGTGAGTATCACTGGAATCCTCAATGCCATCGTCATAGAACGGTCCCATGGTGCTATCCGGCTGACCGGGGTCGTCGGGGCCACTGGGATCCGTCATGTCTTCCAAAGACAGGAGCCGAAGGACAAAAGTAACGCCCTGCCCGCCTTCACGTTCTACGACCTCCCATGTAAACTTGTCGGCGGTCACATCGAAGTGCCAATCTCCGGCCAGGCTTGACTTCTGCTTGCACTCCATCACACAAAACTCATCACCGACCTTGAGGCCGTCGCCTGCGCCCACCTCGACCTGGATGACCGGCATCTTATCGCTTGAGGTGAAATCCTGCAAGGTGTTGATATATCTCACCTGTCCGTCAACCATCAACCGGTCGTGGGTATCCTTCGAGGCGACCCGAAACCGCAGTGACGAAGCAGGCCGTACGATGAGATGAGCGTCCTTCGCAGCAGTATAGTTTTTCAGAGTCAAAGTGCCGATTTCGTCTGCGCCCGGAGCGATTGTCCCATAATTATCCACCGAGCCTCCGATGGAACCCGTTCCACCGAGCACGCCGTCGCTGAAGACATAGGCAATGGCCTCCTCATTGTTTGGTTTGGCACCCAAAGCCCCCCTCAGCTTCTTAGCCTCAGTCTCTTGGCGGTCGTTCATCACGAACACCCGTCCCTCGATGATGCGGAGAGCCCCACTCAAGTAATTATCATTACCCGTGATCAGGTATGTCCCAGTCCCCTCCTTGATGATGCCCAACGGGGTATCATCCCTATAACCTGAAGGAGCGATTTTCCCCGCCAATGTGGCATCGGTGTTCATGCCCCCCAACAGATAGTATGCCGCTCTCGAGTTTTTCATATACCCCTGGAGCGTGGAGCCAGCATCAGTCTGCAATTCACCGATACGGAATCCCGCACCGGCAGTATTCGCCTCACAGCAAATCGTAGCCCCCTCATGGAGGAAGACACGGTTGTTGTACATGGAAGAATTGACTTTTCCGGTTCTGATACATTCATCAATATTCTCAGGCGAGAAAGATTTCCCCCCATGTGCGAGCACCACCCCATAAAAGCCAGCGGATGAAGAGTTTTCCGGGAATGGCCAGATATGCACATCACCCGTATAGATCGACCAGTCAGGCCACGCCTTTCCTTTCTCTGTGCCAAGATAGCAGCGCTCTCCTCCGGCATAGAGGTTGAGAAGTCCGCTGCCGGAGATGGTGGAGCTGAAATAGACATACCGAGCCATTTTCACATTGACGACATCAGACTGTGGGATGTAAATATATTGGCTGTATTTCACATAGCTAGACGACGTGTTGTCGCCGCTGATATCAATCGTACGCTCTTCGGCAAGGGCTGACAGCTGGCAGATAACAAGAGAGAGAATCAGTAAGAATTTGCGCATGGTTTAACGGATCAATAGTTTTTTGCCATTCCTGATATAGATGCCTGGAGTGAGACATGTGGTTTTCATCCTACGCCCCTGCAAATCGTACACAAAGCCATCATGCTGACGCTCATACGGTATTTGAACCACTTCGGAAATCACCTCAGTCGTGCAGAACGTGAAATAGGTGGGCATGTCGTATTTGGCCGGAGACGCATCCTTGAGATACAAGCCCGTCCCGACATTCCTCAGAGAAAAGCCCCTACCCTCCTCATATTGAATATCCCAGACCGCGCCATTCCTGATGTCCTGACCATTCTGATTGTTCAGTCCAAGGATAAAACAGCACCATCCATCGGCCGGTTGCGAATTCAGATAGCCCGGACTGCCCCAGATAGAGTATTCACCGCCATCGGGAGTGATAAGCCTCAACAGCCAGTCGTCGGCCACAGAACTCTCCACCAGTTTGAAATGATATCCGGAATTACCATCATCAAAAGCATCTGTATAATCCCCATAGACCAAGTTCTGGTTATCAGAGCCAAACAGAGCCTTACCGTCGTTTTCGTTGACGATGGCAAAAACTTTTCCTTTCGCTTCCTCTATACTTGTGAAACGCTGCCCGATTTGGATCTGGGGTTTTTCGATGGGATAAGTCACATCCACCGAATACCGGCTGCAAAACTTCCATATCTCGTCGCCGGTAAGCACGCCATAGTCATTTGAAATCCAATGGCCTTTGCCAGCCATCTCCATCAGCACGACTTCAACACCGTCATTGCCAGGCCCCCACACATGCCGTGTGATGTTGGGCGTGTTGCGGTATCTGGGCGTGACAGAGGCTGTAGCAGGACAGCCGTTATGCTGAATCCATACATTAAGATTGCTCTGGACATTGGCAAAAGGAACGACATCGTCGCTTGTGCCATGCGTATGAATGATAGGGACAGGACGCACATTGGGATTGGCCGTGGCCCCTCCCATCGGATATCCACTAATGGGTGCGAATGCAGCTATCCTGTCGGCGATCTTGTTCATGGCGTGATAAGTAAACATCCCACCCATTGAAAAACCAGAGAGATAGACACGGCAAGGGTCAATATCATACTTGCTGACCATCTCGTCGATAAGGGCAAGCACAAAGTTGATATCACGATTTCCCGACAGGTCCCATCCCTTGTCGATGCCCTCGGGGAAAACGGTAACGAATTTGGCCGTATCGGCCACCGACTCTATCTTCAACATGTTTTTCTGGTAATTGGCATCCTGGTTCATGCCATGGCATGAAATTAGCAAAGGACGGTGCGCACCAAGATTCGCCGGAACATAAGAGATGTAATTGCGGGTCAGATTTCCCACTTTCAGACTTTCCGCCGACATCGTCAGCACACATAGCGAAAGGAAAATTGTAGCAAGGATGTGTCTCATCTTTTTTGCTGCAAAATTACGAATTTAACTCAGAAGCCCCTTTTATTTATGTATCACAATGCTTGCGACATGTTTCGAAATCACCGATTTCTCATCAAAAAAGATACTTGCAAAATGTTTTTATACGAAAAAGGTTGTTAATTATGGAGAAAATAGCTATATTTGTTGTCGGATTTGTATCAACCACCTTATATTTAACTTAATCACATTAATACTACCCTATATGACATACATTCCCAAACGCACTAACCCTATTGTTTACGCCTTTGTGCTATTGTTTTCACTTGCCGCGATGACCAACTGCGGAAGTAAACCGCAACAAGAAGAAAAAGAGTCGAATACAGTGTCACGCTCCCCTATCGAGACAGCGGCTGCGCAGCAGGAGCCAGACTCCACATTGGCGGAAGCGACAACTGCGGACGAGAAGGCAGACACGACCACCCAAGAACCAGGAGCTCCCAAACCAGCCCTCAAAGGAGCACAGACACCCCTGTACATGAGTGTCTGGGGCAATGTCGGAGGAACAGGCTTCCTCTTCGACATGGACGGCACCAAAGGCAGTTACATCCCCTACGACATAGCCGAGGCAAAGACATACGGTGAGCGCCGTCAACTCGAGCTCGTCTCCTACAATCCCGAAAGTGGAAAGTGCATTGTCAATGCATATCTCAAAGGAAAATATATCGGGCAGTTTGAGGGAGATTTTGAAGAAGCCGTCAGGGAGACCGATGACGGCGGTACTTATACCTACCAAACATACGACGGAATCTTCACCAGCGTGAAGGGAGCGAAGCTGGACTTTCATTTCCATTTTGACTGACCCCGATCCTTTCACTTTAAAAGACTGCAGGGTATGGCAATGGATGTCGCATTGGTGCTGTCGAGCGGAGGTGCAAGGGGTCTTGCCCACATCGGAGCGATCGAGGAGTTGGAAGCAAACGGCTACCGCATCACCTCCATCGCAGGATGCTCGATGGGCGCCCTTATCGGTGGAGTCTATGCAGCAGGCAAGTTGGAGGAATTCCGCGAATGGATGAAGACCATCGACCGGAAGAAGATGCTCGAGCTGACCGACTTCTCATTCAGTCTGAATCATCTTGTGAAAGGTACGAAGATCATAGAAGCCATCATGGAATTTGTGCCAGACATTCTTATCGAAGATCTCCCAATCCCTTACTGTGCCGTGGCCACAGACTGGAAGGCAGGCCGTGAAGTCGTATTCCGTAAAGGCAGTCTGTTTGAAGCCATCCGTGCCTCCATCTCCCTCCCGACATTCTATGAGCCGGTGCGCCGTGACGGCATGATCTTGATAGACGGAGGAGTGATCAATCCCATCCCCCTGAACCGGGTGGAGCGCACACACAACGATATTCTGGTGGGTGTGGATGTCAGCGGCCATGACTACTTGGCACAATGGAAAATGGAAAAAGAGTTGGAAAGACGTCGCAAACAAGACAAATCGCTGGCAGCCCAAGTCATCAACAAATTGATACCGGATGACATCAAATTCAATTACTACACGATGCTCTCACGCACCAGTTCGCTGATGATCAGGCAAAACTCCATTCTCATGACCAAGCTGATGAAACCGGAGATCCTCATTGACATCCAGATGAGCCGCTATGGTGGATTCGATTACGACAAATCAGAGAAAATCATCGCCATTGGCCGCCGTAAATCGATGCTTGCCATCAAGAAATTCGAGCAATAATCGTTTCAATCAAATATCATGACAATGAAATCAAAATTCGTATGGATGCTTGCCACACTTCTACTTGTATGTGGCAAACCGATGACGGCCCAGACAGCCGAAGACACTGCCTACGTCGCCCTGAAAGACATGCCAGATGCCCGTGTGTTCCTCCCCTTACCCCCCGACAGTTCGAGTCTGGAATACATGGATGACATGGTGCAGTTTCAGTGGGGCAAGACACAGCGCAACACCGCACGAGGCCAACAAGCCAGCCGTGAATCCCTCTGGACACCCGAGATTATGTGCTCCATCATGTCAGAAGTATTAGGGCTTAACACTATCAGCGAAGCAGAAACCCCAGCCCTATGGCGTCTTATTACAAGGACCTACTACACAGGATTTCTTAGCACAACGGATGCCAAGAATGAATATGGGCGCAAGCGGCCCTTCATGCAGATGAACGATCCGTTATGGGCTGAGTATGATACAGATTTACTTCTCACCAATGGATCTTATCCATCGGGGCACACCGCTTTCGGCTGGGCGACCGCCCTGGTCTTCGCAGAGATGTGGCCCCCTCTGCAAGATGCGATCCTACGCCGTGGTTTCCAGTTTGGTGAGAGCAGGGTCATCGTGGGAGCCCATTACCAGAGTGATGTGACGGCAGGCTATCTCTGTGCTGCAGCAGTCGTCGCCCGTGCCCACACCAATCCACAACTGGAGCGCGACATACTCGCAGCCCGTGCAGAGTATGCCCGTCTGAAAGGATTTCCTGCTGAATTCGACCCTGTGACAGGAGTGGATCTGCCCCATGGCGAAGACATCCTGAATGCCCCCGTCGACACCACCAGTTACCGCTACATCACAGACCTGACCCGCCACTGGGATGCCAAGAAATTGCGCGAAACTCCACGTGGCCAGCAAGCTAAGGATGAAGCGGAATACAGTTTGCCAATGATGTACCAAGTTTTCGGTCAAGCCATGGAGATCGCCATCAGTCCTGAAGCCACCCCTGCGATTTGCGAGTTGATCGGCCTCGTCTTTGAACGCAGCAGCCAGACCGCCGACAGGTTGAAGCCCCTGCGCTTCAGGAAACGTCCTTTCGTGCAACTGGGAGAGCCTTCCTCCGTCCCTGGTGATGAAGCCAAAGAGCGAGGGAAGAGCAGTTTCCCCTCCGGTCACACCAATCTGGGCTGGACAATGGCCCTGACGATGGCAGAAGTAGCGCCAGAGCATCAGGACGAGATATTGAGAAGAGGATACCAATATGGCTACAACCGCCTCATCGTGGGTTATCACTGGTTTACCGACATCGAGGCCACACGCCAGTTGTCAAGTGCCCTCGTAGCCCGGCTTCATGCCGACCAATCATTCCGCCAGCTGGTCGAGAATGCCCGTGCAGAGTATATGAAGGTCGTGGGCATCCCTACGGTGGAATACGGAGTAAGAGCCATCACCCCCACCTCCGGGACCTATACGATCGACGGTCGTCTCACCACGGCAGACTCACGTGGCATATTGATTCAGAATGGCAAGAAAAGAGTGGTGAAATAGTCGGTGGCTATTCTTTTCTGTCCTGAACCAGATTCACATTTGTGCAGGTCAGTCGAGCGGTTTGCTCGTCGACCTGCCATTTTGTTTTGGTATACACAATCGTGCTGTTGCTGATGTGGATATCGTGTACACAATCCAGCTGCTCAATTCCACTGGCCCGGATACCCGTCTTGCAGCCCCGGCAGATGACATTTTGTATATGGATATCCTGGAATTCAGGCACATCCTTCAGCACCTGATCATTCACCTGTGCCGATTTGCCGTTTTCCCGGCCTGCGGGTTTATCGAGGTAGTCACACTGGAACACGATGGCCTCGTCCTTGATATCATTCATGACAATATCAGAGATGAAAAGCTGCTCAGTCTTTCCGCCTCTACCTATCGAACTTTTGAAACGCAGGCCTGTATCCGTACCGGAAAAGCGGTTGTGCCGCACTACGATGCGCCGTATGCCACTCGTGGTATTGCTTCCCAGCACGAATCCCCCATGAGCATGGAACACGGTATTGTTCTCGATCACGATATCCTCGCAACCATTGGCAGGAGAGTTTGGCTTCGCCGCATTACTCTTCATACAGATCCCGTCATCGCCAGCATCGACCACACAATTCACGATCAGGCCGATATTGACATCCGAGAAATCTATGGCATCACCGTTCTGTGCATTCCAGGGACAGCGCACCGTTACGCCATCGACGACCACGTTGCGGCAGTTGCAAGGATGCACGTGGAAACGAGGAGCATTTTGCACCGTGACCCCCTCGATCCTCACATTCACACAATCCGTCAGGCGGATCAGGTCGTTTCGCAAGCCCTCCTGCTCTTTGGGTGAGTCTGCGATATCAGGATAACCGTTTTTCATTTGCCACGGATACCAGAGGGATCCATCCTCGGAGACTTGTCCCCCCATCTCCAAGTATTGTTTCCATTCCACATCGCTCTGTTTGCTCTTTTTCACCGGGCGCCACTGACCACCATTGCCATCAATGATGCCCTCGCCCGTGATGGCTATATTAGTGCGCTTCGATGCACGGATGCAAGCAAGAACTCTGCTAGAACTGCCTTTCGGATCCACATAAAGGCTTTTGTCGGGAGAGAAATACACGATCGCATTGCGCTGCAGATGGAGCTCGATATTGTCTTTCAGCGAGATAGGTCCTGTAAGCCATACGCCGGCGGGCACGACGAGCCGTCCCCCACCCTGTTTGTTCAAAAGTGAGATGGCCTTGCTGAAAGCCTCCGTATTGAGCGTCACGCCATCACCGACCCCGCCGCAATCCACAAGACTCACTTCATTGGCCGGAATGGTGAACGGAGTGACAGGAGTCACCTTGGTGGGAAGGTTTTTATAATACTGGTCGTAGTTCTGAGCCCAGATGCATCCAGAAGAGAGCATCAGGCAAATGATTTGCAAGACAATTCGTTTCATTTTGTAGTTTGTTTTTTTACATTCGCCGCAAAGGTAAGAATTTGTCATCTAAGAACCAAATAATTTGGCATTTTAAACATTTCTCCGTATTTTTGCAAACATATATTAAAAAAATACTATCAACCCTAAACCCAAAGACCCATGAGAAAATCATTATTCGCTTTCGCAGTGATGCTTTCATTAGCAGCATGTAACTCCAACAAGCCCGCTCAACCCGTAGAGACTCCGGAACCCGCCACAGAAGCCGCAGCTGACACCCTCAGCGAAGAAACCAAGCAAGCGAACATGAATGAAGTCCAAGCATTCCTGAAGGAATGTGGCACTTTTTTCATTGCCACAGCAGATGGCGACCAGCCCCGCGTGCGACCGTTTGGCGTATCAGAGATCATAGATGGCCGGTTGTATATCATGACAGGAAAAGTGAAAGATGTTTTCAAGCAAATGGCTCAAAACGGCAAGTTTGAGATCTGCGCATTGAAATCATCAGGCAGCGAGTGGATGCGACTGAGCGGCACACTCGTCAACGACGAGACGCTCACGGTGAAAGAAGAGTTCCTGAACCGGAACGAGAGTCTGAAATCCATGTACAAAGCCGACGACGACAATATGGCCGTGCTTTATATCACCAATGCCACAGCCCGTTTCTGTTCCTTCACCTCACCAGAACGGAAAGTGAATTTCTGATTTGACCCCACAAATGAATCCGGGTATCCTCAAAATCATCGAAGATACCCGGATCTTATTGTTTCTATAGGTTGGTCACCTATTCTGATACGCACTAGAAAACCTCAAGATTGTCGTGTCTTGCCATCCAGATACTAAAAACGACACCCACGATAAGCATTGCAGCGAGAGAAATTGTTGTTATCATAACTTTGTCTCCTTTATTATAAATGGTTAATATTTATTTCACGGTGCAAAGTTATGCCTATATCACGTTTTTGCCAACCGATGGTTATGAATAAACACATACGCTGCACACAAACAAATCGCAATCGCAGCTATCGAAGAAATCGATAGCCAAAAAGTTTTGCAATCAAATGTTTTGATAATCAAAGAGAAATCCTTACATTTGCATTCCGCAAAACAATAAAGTCATGGAATTAAGGCAACTCAAATATTTCGTACGATTAGCCGAGACGCTCAATTTTTCGACGGCAGCCAAGGGACTTTTCATCACTCAAAGCACCCTTTCCCACCAGATATTGCAATTGGAGAACGAACTTCAGCAACCCCTTTTCCTGCGCAACAGCCATGAGGTCACACTTACCGAGGCCGGACAGATACTTTTGCCACATGCCAAAGAGACCTTGCGCTCAGCAGACAACTGTCTTCTGCGCCTGGAGGAGCTCAAGAACTTGACAGGTGGAGAACTGAACATTGGTGTCACGTTCTCATTTGCAAGTATTATGGCAGAGACCGTGACGCAATTTCTGAGAAAATATCCCAGAGTGAAAATGAATGTCACGCAATCGACAATGGCGGAACTCATCACCCAATTGGAAAACCACGAATTTGATTTCGTGCTGGCCTTCAAGCCGTCGGTGAGCAACCCCAAAATCGAAAGCCGCACGCTGTTTCATCATCGTCTGGCTGCCATCGTGAATGAGAGGCATGCTATAGCCAACCGCGACACCATCACATTGGAAGAACTACAGCGATATGACCTTGCCCTGACACGCAGAGGAACACAAGCCCGGAATGCATTCGATCACGCAATTGCCGATGCAGACTATCATTATCGCATAAAAGTAGAGATGAACACCGTATATCTGCTTTTCCGTCTTGTCAGAGAATCCAATTACGTGACCGTATTAAGTGAAAGCACCGTCGTCTACGAAAATGGCCTGAAAGCCATCCCCATAACAGATACCGACACAGAAGACAAGAGGATGATAGGATGTATTCATTTACTGAAGAATGCATACGAGAAGAAATCGACCAAGGAATTCATCCGCATGCTCAGTGAGAGCATAAGTATCAACATATAAAGTCATCATGAAGGCGTGAAGAGCGAAAAAGGCGTTATAATAAAAAAAGTCTAGGCAAAATTTGGCAGAAAGAAATAAAAGCATTAATTTTGCACTCGCTTTTGACTAACAGTCGTTAAAACCAAGGAGAGATGGCAGAGTGGTCGATTGCAACGGTCTTGAAAACCGTCGTACGGAGACGTACCGGGGGTTCGAATCCCTCTCTCTCCGCAATATCACTTGATTATCAGTGATT
>CAMNIN010000041.1 GCA_946540735.1 uncultured Prevotellaceae bacterium
ACAACGACAAATCCCGATGGTCATAAGAAGGGAAAGTGGAGTGCTGAGTAATTACAGTGGGTCTGTCTTTTTTTAGCCCAGCAACGGTTTTCCCCCAGAAAAACTTACCTTGTACCGCTCTAATAAAAGTCATGACTCACTTTGCAGGGTCCTAATCGCTAAATCCCATGAACAACCCTCCTTTCCAAGGTACTGAGTAATTGCCCAGAACTTGGGGGCGATGCTTTGGTTGAATAAAGGCACAGTTTTTACTCTTGTTTTTCTTTAGACCTCTTCGAAAAACTTCTTTCAAGTGTGTAAAAAATGATTTTTTTTGCCTAATTTTGCAGCTGAACTGCATAAACCCGCATTTCATTGGCGTGGAGATACATTTCGGATAAAGTCAATAATCAATAAGGTATTTTTTATGGTAAAAATCACTAAAGAAGCGGCCCTTGCTTATCACAAGAGCGGCCGTCCGGGAAAAATCGAGGTCAATCCGACCAAACCCTACCGCACTCAAACCGATCTCAGCCTTGCTTATTCGCCTGGCGTGGCTTACCCTTGCCAGGAGATCCAGCAAAATCCTGATGATGCCTATAAGTATACCGACAAAGGCAACCTGGTGGCTGTGATCAGCAATGGCACAGCTGTTTTGGGACTTGGCGATATCGGTGCTCTGAGCGGCAAACCTGTCATGGAGGGCAAGGGACTCTTGTTCAAAATCTATGGGGGCATCGACGTCTTCGATATTGAGGTGGCTGAGAAAGACCCGGAGAAGTTCTGCGAGGCCGTTGAGAAAATAGCACCCACTTTCGGAGGTATCAACCTGGAGGATATCAAGGCTCCGGAATGTTTCTATATTGAGGACAGGCTGAAACGCACGCTCGATATTCCTGTGATGCACGATGACCAGCATGGCACGGCCATTATCTCTGCGGCTGGTCTGAAAAACGCCTTGGAAGTGAATGGGAAAGAGATCAGTAAGGTGAGGATCGTGGTCAATGGAGCCGGCGCTGCCGCTATCTCTTGTACCAAACTCTATATGGCTCTGGGGGCGAAGAAAGAGAATATCCTGATGCTCGACTCCAAAGGGGTGATTACCAGCGATAGAAAAGACCTGAACGAGCAGAAGCGCTTCTTTGCCACCGACCGCACAGATTTACATACACTCGAGGAAGCCGTGCGTGATGCGGATGTCTTTGTAGGACTTTCCAAAGGCAATGTGCTCACAAAAGACATGGTACGGTCGATGGCCAAGGATCCTATTGTCTTCGCATTGGCCAATCCGGTGCCGGAAATCTCTTATGAGGATGCCATGGACTCTCGCCCTGATGTCCTGATGTCGACTGGCCGCTCCGACTACCCCAACCAGATCAACAATGTGATCGGATTCCCCTATATCTTCAGAGGCGCGCTCGATGTGCATGCTCGTGCGATCAACGAGGAAATGAAAATGGCTGCCGTACTGGCCATTGCGGATCTCGCGAAGCAACCTGTTCCCGATGTGGTGAATGATGTCTATAAAGTCAATAACCTCACTTTCGGACCGTCATACTTCATCCCCAAACCCGTCGATCCTCGCTTGATCACCGAGGTTTCGGCTGCTGTGGCCAAAGCTGCCATCGACAGTGGCGTGGCCCGTCATACCATCACCGACTGGGAAGAGTATAAGAACAACCTCCGCCAGATGCTTGGCCTTCAAACCAAGGTTACCCGAAAACTCTATGACACGGCACGTGCCCATCCACAGCGCGTGGTCTTCGCCGAAGGCATCCACCCCACCATGCTCCGGGCTGCTGTGCAGGCTAAAGCTGAGGGGATATGCGAACCCATCTTGTTGGGCAACGATGAGAGAATTGAGAAACTGGCCGCCCAACTCGACCTCAATCTCGATGGCATTGAAATCGTCAACCTGCGCCACGACCGTGAGGCTGAGCGCAGAGAACGCTACGCTCGTATTCTCACCGAAAAACGGCAGCGCGATGGCTACACCTTTGAGGAGGCCAACGATAAGATGTTTGAGCGCAACTATTTCGGCATGATGATGGTGGAGACCGGCGATGCGGATGCCTTTATCACTGGTCTGTATACCAAATACTCCAACACACTGAAGGTGGTGAAGGAAATCATTGGTGTCCGCCCTGAATTCAATACTTTTGGCACCATGCACATCCTCAACTCCAAGCGAGGCACTTTCTTTGTTGCCGACACACTGATCAACAACGACCCCGACACCGACAAACTGGTGGATATCGCTAAGTTGGCTTCCTCTGCCGTTCATTTCTTCAATGTGAACCCCAAGATTGCACTTATCAGTCATTCCAATTTTGGCTCAGACCAGTCCGAAGGTAGCCGGAAAGTACGTGAGGCCGTTGCCCGGATCCATGAGCAAATGCCTGAACTGCCCATCGATGGCGAGATGCAGATCAGCACTGCACTCGATCGGGAACTACGTGACTCCCTTTATCCGTTTAACCGTCTGCACGGCATGGATGTGAACACGCTGATTTTCCCCAACCTCACCAGTGCACGCTCGTCCTATAAGATGCTCCAGGCCTTGGAACCCGATATCGAAATCATTGGCCCGATCCAGATGGGACTCAACAAACCGATACACTTCGCCGACTATGGCAGTTCGGTGCGCGACGTCGTGAGCATCACCGCAGTCGCCGTGATCGACGCTTATGTCGACAAGATCAAACGTAGTTTTGTGTAAACGAATTTGTCTATATGGATAACCGCATCACCATCTTAGGTACTGGTAACGCACAAGTCACCCATTGCTACAACACCTGCTTCATGGTACATAGCAGAGGAGGACACCAGTTGCTTGTCGATGCCGGTGGTGGAAATGGCATCCTTCAGCAACTGGAGAAGGCTGACATCGACTGGAAAACAATCCACCACCTATATGTCACCCATGCCCACACCGACCATATCCTCGGTGTGGTATGGATGATGCGTATGGCTCTGCAATTTCAAAATCCCCTTAAAGTGTATAGCCACCGTAAAGTGCTGGATGTGCTTACATTCAATTGCCAGCAGCTTCTTCCTCGAAAACAATCCGACAGGATCGGTAGTGTGGTGGAAATGGTGGAAATCCATGATGGCGATATGATGATGATCGGCGACATGCAACTTCAAGCGTTCGACATCCATTCCACAAAAGAGAAGCAATTCGGCTTCACCATGACTATGCCTGGGGGAAAACGTCTCACTTGTCTTGGTGATGAACCTTACAACGATAAAAACGAGTGCTATGCACGTGGGGCTGACTGGTTGATGAGCGAGGCTTTCTGTGTGTTTGAGGACAGAGAGCGGTTCAAACCTTATGAGAAGCATCACAGCACGGCTCTCGATGCCGCTCGTCTGGCTGAGCAGCTCGGCGTGAGAAACCTCATACTCTATCACACTGAAGACAAGACCATCTCCACACGCCGGCAGCGTTATACCGCTGAAGCTCAATCGGCATACAGTGGACGGGTGATCGTGCCTGATGATTTGGATGTGATCCTTTTGGAATAGCTGCTCATGAGGCTTCCATGAAGTAATTATCTCCCTCAATAATAATCAAAAATGAAAAGCAAAACCTTGAAAATCACTATGGCAGCTTTGTGCTGCACCATGATGGTCACATCATGCACACAACCATCTGAGGTGTCAAAGTCACAGAACCTCACTGTCGGCAACCCCTACCTGCCCCTGTGGGAGCATATTCCTGATGGTGAGCCATACGTATTTGATGATCCTGACCAGCCCGGAAAGCAACGAGTTTATATCTACGGCTCTCACGACAGCAGGATCACTGATTACTGTGGACGTGAACTCGTGGTATGGTCGGCTCCCGTCGAGGACCTGACCCAATGGCGTTATGATGGGGAAATCCTGAAAGTTGACAAAAACGCTGACGGGGAACCCTTCGATACGGCTCAGACAGCTGATGTGCTTTTCGCTCCCGATGTGGCCGTGACGACCGATGCAAACGGCAAGAAAACTTACTATCTCTATCCCAACGACCAGAATGGCGGACGCAACAGCCTTATCGCCAAAAGTGACCGGCCCAATGGTCCCTTTGAGGTGTGCAACTGGAGCAAGAACGATCCCAATCAATGTGATGGGGTCCTGGGATTCGATCCTGCGGTCTTCGTCGATGATGACGGACGTGTCTATGGCTACTGGGGATTTGAGAAATCTCATGGAGCAGAACTTGACCCTACCACGATGGCAACTGTCAAACCTGGTACTGCGGTTGTCGAGAACATGGTCTCGTCAAACAAGCAGCCTGGCGTATTCCGCTTCTTCGAAGCGTCTTCGATACGTAAGATCGAGGATAAATATGTGTTCATCTACAGCAGATGGACAGAAAACGGAGAGTTTGGGCTTCCCGACACAAACTATACCTTGGCCTATGCATACAGCGACCATCCTTTAGGTCCATGGACTTACGGTGGGACTATCATTGACGGTCGTGGCCGGGAGAAAAATGAACAAGGGGAGACGATCGCTTCCGCCACGGTGTCGGGCAACACGCATGGAAGCATCTGCGAAATCAACGGACAGTGGTATGTCTTCTACCACCGCCAGACCGGTAAGAATGAGTTTGCCCGTCAGGCCATGGTTGCTCCCATCGACGTCAATGTGGAAAAAGGTCCTGGTGGCAAGGTGAGCATCTCTGAAGGTGAGTATAATTCTGAGGGATTCTCTATCGAGGGTCTCAATCCATTGGAACGTCATTCCGCTGGCATCGCATGTTGGTATACAGGTTCGAAAGTAGCTGAGCACCAGTGGCCCGACAATATTTTCTATGGGTCATACATCGCTTCTGCTTACGGATCTGACGACAAATTCGATGCGCCTTATGACCTTCGCAACAACACCAATCCCGTGGTGAACAACACGGATGGCTCTATCGTGGGGTATAAGTATTTCAATTTCACCGCCACCAACGGAAAGAAAGACATCAAGCTCCTGCTGCGGTTGATTCCCGAAGGTATCGACGGGAGCATTCAGATCATGGCCGACCGTCCCTGGACTTCACAGCAAGGCAAGCTGCTTGGGACTATTCAACTGAAAGCCGACATGCCCAAAACTTCCACGGAATTGTCGGCGGATCTTCCTGATTTAGCAGAGATGACAGGCAAGCACGCCATCTATTTCGTATTCTCTTCTGAGACGAAAGAAAAATCTCTCTGCACCCTTGAGGACTTTGTTTTTGAATGAGTCTCCTCCTATCAGAATAAGGATCCGCAGTGCATTTTGTGCTGCGGACCCTTATTCTGATAGGAGGACTGGATTATCCGAAATTATCAAACATGATGCTCTCTGGCTCTACACCGAGTGAGTCGAGCATGCCTTGTACGGCCTTCGACATAGGGCCTGGGCCACACATGTAATATTCGATATCCTCAGGTGCCTCATGGTCTTTGAGGTATGTCTCGTACATGACCTGATGGACAAAGCCCGGAGTGTATTTCACACCTGCGGCATCTGCTGCAGGATCGGGGCGGTCGAGCGCGAGGTGGAAATGGAAGTTGGGGAACTCCTTCTCCAATTCCAGAAAATCTTCTACGAAGAATGCTTCCACCAAGGCACGGGCACCATAGAAGAAATGCATCTCGCGGTCACGTGTCTGCAATGTCTTCGTCATATGCATGATCTGAGCACGAAGAGGAGCCATACCGGCGCCACCACCTACCCAGATCATCTCCTTCTTGGAGTCGAAGATGGGATGGAAATCACCATAAGGACCACTCATGATCACCTTGTCGCCTGGCTTACGTGAGAAGATATAGGAGGATGCGATACCCGTAGGTACATCCTGGAATCCCACCTCAGGACGTGGCTTGAACGGTGTCGTGGCAATACGCACGGTCAGGGTGATACGGTCGCCTTCCGCAGGATAATTGGCCATGGAGTAGGCACGGATGGTGTCCTCGGGGTTGTGTGCCTTGAGAGAGAAGATATTGAACTTCTCCCATGAGGGCAGGTAGTCCGGACCAATATCTTCCTTGTCGAAATCCTTGTCGTAGTCGATGCAATCGTAGGCAGGGATTTTGATCTGGGCATACGAACCGGGGATGAAATCCATGTGCTCTCCCGGAGGAAGGGCCACAATGAACTCCTTGATAAACGAAGAGACATTCTTGTTGGAGATGACGGTGCATTCCCATTCCTTGACTCCCAGCACGCTTTCTGGCACCTTGATCTTCAGGTCACCTTTCACTTTGCACTGGCAGCCCAACCGCCAGTGGTCTTTGATTTCCTTACGTGTGAAATGCGGACGCTCAGAATCGAGGATCTCTCCTCCACCTTCCAGCACCTGCACCTTGCACTGACCGCATGAGGCCTTTCCGCCACATGCCGAGGGCAGGAATATCCCGTTCTCGTTGAGTGTGGTCATCAGGCTGCTGCCCTGTCCCACCGAGATGGTCTTCTCGCCATTGATCAAAATGTTGACATTGCCGCTGGGCGACAGGTATTTCTTTGCCACCAGCAGGATGATCACCAAAAGGAGAATTGTCACGAGGAACACTCCTATACTTGCGAAAATAAACTGTTGCATAACCTTTATCTCCTTTTTAGATGTTTAGACCTGAGAAGCACATCATGGCCATGGCCATGAGTCCTACGGTGATGAATGTGATGCCCAATCCCTTGAGGGGCTCAGGCACATCGCAATACTCCATTTTCTCACGGATGGCGCCCATGGCGACTATAGCCATGGTCCAACCGATACCGCTGCCTATGGCATAGACTATGGCATCGACGACACTGCCGATATACTGTGAGTTGGAAGGATCAAGGTTGATGCGCTGCTGCATGAAAAGCGAAGCACCCATGATGGCGCAGTTGACGGCGATCAGCGGCAAGAAGATACCTAATGCAGCATAGAGCGATGGGGAGTATTTCTCGACAGTCATTTCCACCAATTGCACCATACCTGCGATAACTGCGATGAAAAGGATGAAACTCAGGTAAGAAAGGTCGACTCCCTCGATCAAGCAATCGGGGCCGAGCACCTTGGTCTGGAGCAAGTAATCCACTGGAACCGTGACAAGCAGCACGAATGTCACTGCCATACCCAGTCCGAGTGATGTCTTGACGTTCTTGGAGACGGCGAGGAATGAACACATGCCGAGGAAGAACGCGAATATCATGTTGTCGACGAAAATCGACCTGAAAAACAAACTGATCAGATGTTCCATAGTTATTTCTCCTCCTTATAAAAATAAGCCCTGTGAATCCAAATCACACATCCCAACAGGATGAGTGCCATAGCTGGCATGGTCATCATGCCATTGTTGAGATATCCAGCATCGTAAACACCCTGTGGGATGAGCTGGATTCCAAGCAGCGATCCACGTCCGAAGAATTCGCGGACAGCACCTACGATGACAAGAATGAGCGCATAGCCCAGGCCGTTGGCCACACCGTCAAGGAAACTTGGCCAGGGCTTGTTCATCATAGCGAATGCCTCAAGACGACCCATCAGAATACAGTTGGTGATGATGAGTCCGACATAGACCGACAGTTGCACACTGACATCATAAGCGAAAGCCTTGAGCACCTGACTGACTATGGTGACCAATGTGGCCACAACGACCAACTGCACGATGATTCGTATGCGATTGGGGATGGTGTTCCTGATCATGGAGATGATCACGTTCGAGAACGCCGTGATGATGGTGACGGCAAGCCCCATGACGATGGCTGGTTTGAGTTGGGATGTGACGGCAAGGGCCGAACAGATACCCAGAACTTGTACCAGTATCGGATGGTCGAGGTTGAGAGGCTTGACAAATGCCTCCTTGTTCTCCTTTGAAAAGAGTTTACTCATATCTTATTTCTCCTTTACTTTTTTTGAGCATTGAAAAACACAGAATATTTGCCCAAGCCTTCCTTGAGCATATCCCTTACACCATTGGATGTCAGTGTCGCTCCTGTGACGGCATCCACCTGAGTTTCGGGGTCGGTCACATTTTTCTCCACAGAGAGGGCGATTCCGTCCACACCTTCAGCAAAGAGTTTCTTGCCGATGAATTTTTCCTGCCAAGCTTGGCTGTCCTTGATCTCTGCACCAAGTCCGGCCGTCTCGCTGTCATGGTTGAAGTATGCGCCGAAGACGGTCTGGCAGTCCTCATCCAGTGCGATATATCCACTGATCGGTCCCCAGAGTCCCATGCCATAGACGGGCACCACATATTTTGTCTGCCCGTCGACTTTGCAGGTATACAAGGCCAATTGGCCGTTCTTGTACTCTGCACTGCCTAATTTGAAACCATTGCTCTCATTGTCGGTAGTTTCCGAGGGAATGATTTCCATCTTGGCATCGAGAATGTCGTCTTTGAGTACCACCTCTTTATATTTAGCAGCGGCCTCATCGTCGTTCAACCCGCGGATATTCAGGGCGTAAAGGATCTGTTTCTTCTTGTCGAGCGCCACATTGGCATCTTGCCGTTCCTTGAGTGTCTGATAGACGAATGCCAGAAGGAAGGCAACGATGATGACCATGACGGCCGAATAAATGATGGTATAGGTGTTTGAATTCGTGTTCAACCCTTTTTTTGTCTCATTTGCCATAATCCTATGATTTATTGGTTATACGATTCAACCGCTTGCTGATGTTGCGCTGTACCACGCAATAGTCAATCAGCGGAGCAAACATGTTCATCAAGAGGATGGCAAGCATCATGCCCTCTGGGTAGCCGGGGTTCATCACACGGATGACGACAGCCATGACACCAATCAGCAGACCGTAAATCCATTTTCCACACTCTGTTCGGGAACTTGTCACCGGGTCGGTGGCCATGAACACAGCACCGAAGGCGAAACCGCCAAGGATGAGATGCTCATAGAATGGGATAGTGGTCATGCCGGTGGCACTGAAAATCGCTGCCATCACACCGCCTCCGACAAATACGCTCAGCATGATCTTCCAGGAGGCGATGCCTGTCCAAAGAAGCAGGATGGCACCCAATGCGATGGCAATGACACTTGTCTCACCGATGGATCCGGGAATGAATCCCGTTATCATATCGCAGAGACTGGCTGTCACCTCACCACCCTGACCAACCTGGGCCAACGGTGTGGCGGCTGTAAATCCGTCTGGTAAGGTGTTGCCGAGACCGAAAATCTTGTCTGTGGCTATCCACACGGTGTCACCGCTCATCTTCTGAGGGTAGGAGAAAAAGAGGAAGGCACGGGTGACCAATGCGACGTTGAAGATGTTCATGCCGGTGCCACCGAAAATTTCCTTGGCGAAAATCACGGCGAAAGCACAGGCAATGGCAAGGATCCAAAGCGGACAGTTAACGGGTACGATGAGTGGGATGATAATACCCGAAACAAGATAGCCCTCCTGGATTTCCTCGCCTTTCCATTGCGCCCACATGAACTCTATCGCCAAACCGACGATATAGCTTACAAGGATTTTGGGAAGCACGGCGAAGAACCCATAAAAGAAGATACTGAAGAATCCTGCCTCACCGAGGGTGCCGGCAGCTGCATAATTCTGGTATCCTACATTATACATGCCGAAGAGCATGGCCGGCATAAGGGCTATGACTACGATGCTCATGATACGCTTGGAGTCGATGGCATCATGAATGTGCGCACCTGTCTTCGCCGTGGTATTGGGCACAAACAAGAATGTCTCGAATCCGTCAAACACGCTTCTGAATGCGTGCAGTTTTCCACCCTCTTCAAAAGAGGGCTTCACTTTATTGAGATAACTTCTTAATGACATAATCATTCGAACTTTAGTGGTTTACGCATTCTCTTTCCTTAGCAGGTCAAGGCCTTCACGCACGATGCGTTGCAATTCCAACTTAGAAGAGTCGACAAACTCAGCGACGGCAAAGTCCTCTGGTGCCACCTCGTAAATACCCAATTGCTCCATTTTGTCGATGTCGCCGACAATGATGGCCTTGATCAGATACTCTGCGTAGATGTCCATAGGGAGGACACTGTCATACTCGCCACTCATAATCATGTGACGCTCTCCACCTTTCACGCGGGCGTCGAGTACATATTCCTTGTTCTTTCCGAAAAGCCAGGAGAAATAGCTTCGGTTGGCTGAGAACTCCTTCAGGCGTGGCATGATCCAACCGAACATCTCGTCGCGGTCATCACCTTCGGGAATCGCAGTCACTTCAGAAGTGTGCGCACCGACATAGTCGTCCAGACTGCAGCGGCGGCCCGTCAGCGGATTGCCGTTGATGAGGCGCACATGCTCCTGATTCTTCAGCCGACCTTCCAACAATGGACGAAGCGGCTGACCTACCTTGATTTCCGCATAGCAGGGATCGCTGATCTCACTACCGGCAAGGGCTATCGTACGGCAGAGATTGACTTTCCCTTCCAGGAACAGACGACCCATGAAAATGACCGATGTAGGATCTACTGTCCACACCACCTCGCCTTTGTTGACCGGATTAAGGTGATTTACCTGGACGCCTACATTACCTGCAGGACATGGACCATCAAAGATGTTGACTTCTACATCTTTCATACTTGCCAAAGGACCGCTGGCTTGAGAGGGAGAGATACCAAGGTAGGTCTGCCCCACTTTCGACAGCGCGGTCAATCCTGCTTGAAAAGCTTTTTCATTGCCTTCAAGTTCCACACTGAAATCTGCAGCCAGAGGCATGTCTCTGAACGCACTCACAAAGATGGCCTTCGGCATGACATCCGGCGTGGTGGAAACGGCGTAAGGTAACTGATTGATGTAGCCAAACAAGCCTGCTTCAAGTAAAACTTGAACCACAGCGTTGCCATCGAGTTTGGCGGGGTCTTTCACCCCAAAATCACGAAATTCTTGCTTAGCATCAGGCTTCACCTTCACGCAAAGCAGTTTCCTCCGGTCACCTCTCACGACGGCTGTCACCGTTCCGCTGACAGGAGACGAGAATCTCACATCTGGGAATTTTTTGTTCACAAACAAAGCATCCCCGGCTTTGACTTTGTCTCCTTCGCGAACAACCACTTTTGGCGTAAGACCTACGAAATCTTCCGGAACGAGCGCAAACTCGCCGGCTTCTTTCACAGTAATCTTCGTCAAGGCGGCTTTTCCCTTCAGATTAATGTCCAAGCCTTTACGCAACTTGATTACATTTGCCATATTTGATAAATAGTTGATGATTATTGTCCTCTAAAACAAATAATGTGCAAAATTAATAAAAATTTCTGAAAATAAACGCCATTTGCTGTTACAAATATTTGTGTTGGATGGAAGAAAAGTGTAATTTTGCGGCGAAAACCTATATCTTGTCACAACATGCGATTCCATCCGCTATTTTTTTTCCTTTGTTTCTCACTTCCTATGGGAGCCCAAGGCTCCTTGGAGGACTACCGCCGGGCATACTCTTTATACGAACAGTTTAAGCCATCAAACGTTTATCATTGGGCACACGATGTGAAATGGCAAGACTCCACCCATGTCTTCCACTATTGGATCGACACTCCTGATGGTTCGAAATTCTATGCCTACGACGCTGACTCTTTGCTCAGTAAGGTGATTCCTGCCCCTTCAAAGCCACAGCCCAAACCTCGTTTCGGACGGCATCAGGAAAGGCATTGGATGGAAGTGGATGAGGAAAACACACCGTGGCCCGTCCTCTCTCCTGACGGCAAGACAGAAGCATATATCGAAGGTCATAATGTGGTTTTGCATCCGGCCGGGAAGCCTTATCGGGAGAAAAGGATATTGAGCCAGGATGGCACAATTGGGGAATATTATTCGAACCGGATAATCTGGTCGCCCGACAGCCGATACATCTTTGTCTGCAAACGACGGCCTGTGGAGAAAAGATACGTTTATTATGTCGAATCCTCACCCGACGACCAGCTTCAGCCCATCCTTCATCGGCAGGAATATGCCAAACCGGGCGATGCTTTGCCTTTCCGCACTCCTGTGATCTTCGACACCCAGACTGGTGAGCAGAAAGTGGGCAGCACGGCTCTCTGCGCACAGCAATATGAGTTGGGGTCTTTCGCCTGGACGCCCGATGGAAAAGAGGTGACCATGGAATACAATGAACGAGGGCACAAGACGTATCGAATACTTGCCATGAACGCACAGACAGGGACCATTCGCACCGTCGTAGAGGAAAAAGCGCAAACTTTCGTCAACTACTACAGGCACTTCCGTTATGACCTCGATAAAGGGCATCAATTGATTTGGATGAGCGAACGGGACAACTGGAATCACCTCTATCTGTATGACACGGCTACCGGTAAAGTGATTCGGCAGATCACCAAGGGATCTTGGTGCGTCAGGGATGTGCAGCACGTGGATGAAGAAGCCGGGGTTATCTATTTTTCTGCTTGCGGAGTCAATCCTGACGAAGACCCCTATCTTTTGCATTACTACCGAATAGGCATAGACGGGAAAAATATGATATGCCTCACACCGGAAAAGGGGGAGCATCAGGCTCAATACTCCAGGGATTTCAAATATCTGGTCGATACTTACTCCCTTGTTGACCAAGCTCCCGTCACCACACTGCGTAGTGCCACCGACGGCCGATTGTTGGCTACAATTGAGAAGGCCGACATCGCTGGCATCGTCGCTAAAGGTTGGCGCGCCCCTGAAGTGTTCGTGGCGAAGGGACGTGACGGAAAGACCGATATGTGGGGCATTATTCAGCGGCCCACGAATTTCGACCCCACGCGTCAATATCCTGTCATAGAATATATCTACGCAGGACCTGGCAGTGCTTATACGCCCAAGAGCTTCAATCCTTACAACTGGAATATGACTCCTCTCGCCGAACTTGGCTTCATTGTCGTCCAGCTTGATGCCATGGGAACCAGTTGGCGAGGCAAGGCATTTGAGGAGATATGCTACAAGAACCTGAAGGATGCCGGCTTTCCTGACCGCAAGCTATGGATCAAGGCGGCTGCGGCCCGTTATCCCTATATGGATGCGGACAATGTAGGTATCTTCGGGGCCTCGGCAGGAGGACAGGAGAGCACCACAGCCGTTCTCCTTCATGGCGACTTCTACAAGGCTGCTTATAGTTCCTGTGGATGCCACGACAACCGGATGGACAAGATCTGGTGGAATGAACAATGGATGGGCTATCCCGTCGATTCTTCTTATGTGGAGTGCAGCAATGTCTATCACGCGTCCAAACTCACACGGCCTTTGATGCTCGTTGTCGGTGAGATGGACGACAATGTTGACCCGTCGAGCACCTACCAACTTGTCAATGCCCTGATTGCTGCTAACAAAGACTTCGAGCTCGTCACCCTACCCGGCGTTCGTCACACCATGGGTGAGCGTTATGGTGAGCACAAGCGTTTCGACTTCTTCGTCAAACATTTGCTTGGGGTCAATCCTCCTCGGTGGGAACAACTGCAGTTGCCTTAACCCTCACCCGATTTCGTCAAGTTCCCCGGTCACCGAGTCGATGATGAATCCACGTACCACGATGTCTTTGGGCATGAGTGGATGCGTTTTGATTGTCTCGACGGTCTTCCTGACAGATTCGGGTGTGTCTTTGAAACCTTCCAGCCACTGGTCCAAGTCGATGCCGCACCTGCGGATTGTGTCCAGGGTCTCTTCTTTCACACCACGCGCTGTCATTTCATGATGGAAATGGTCAAAACTCATGTGGCAAGCACCACAGTTGGAATGTGCCACCACCATGATTTCCTCGACTCCCAATTCATAGACTGCGACGATGAGGCTCCGCATCGCGGAATCGAAGGCCGAAATAACCAATCCGCCGGCATTCTTGATGATCTTGGCGTCTCCGTTTTTCAAACCGAGGGCTGCGGGGAGCAGTTCCGTAAGGCGCGTGTCCATACATGAGAGTACTGCAAGTCGTTTGTCGGGATACTTGCTCGTTACAAATTTCTCGTAGCCTTTCTCCGCTACGAAGGTCTTGTTGAAGGCAATAATTTGGTCTATCATCTCGTTTCGATTATTATAGTTTTGGAAGATAATCAAAAAATCTTTCGCAAGATTGCGGAATCTGTACAAATCATACTAACACACCAATCTTTGGGCAAAGTTACTATATTTTCGCGCAAACAGTCTCCTTTTTTCGGGTTAAGTGGGGGGCCTGTGTCATGACGTTATCCATAAAAAACGCCACACACCAATGTGAGATATTCTGGTATGTAATCCCCATGGCTCCACTTGATTTCCAGGCCCAACAGTTCGGTGGCTGTTTTACCCATATCGAAACCGATCGCTTCTAACGACGGGCGCACTTTCTGTGGATGTCTGCAGGGCTTCCCATCTATCCTGGCACAGGGCTTCCCCATGCAATATGGACATAACCCCACAAAGCCGAACGCAACTCCTCCAAGAGATTGTTCCAATTCCAGCAATTCCTCATTCAGAACCCGGGTGACAGGTTCCATCAGTATAGGGGCTTCCTTCAGAGGTATTTTTGCCTCGTCGGGAATGATCTTGACCCCGATGATGCGCACGTTCTGAAATGAGGCGATTGAGGAAACCGGGTCCTCGGCAAACGGAGGACAGCCATAACGGCGGTTGTAATTGACACATTGTCGACAGAACTGGATGAAATACTCGGCTCTGCGATAGTGTTTGAGATATGCCGTGGCCGACAGATCGGCTTGGTATCTTTTCACCGTATAGCTGTATGGTGGCAATGGTGCTTTTTCTGTTGTCATGGTTGCTATTGTCAACTCTCCATGTCTGTCTTTCGCGACCTCACCAGTTCGATCGCTTCTTTTCCGGTCATGTGCTCTATATCAAGCCTGATGGCCACCATTCGTGAGAAACCTTTTTCCAACTCTTTACTTAACCCCTCATCGTCGTGTGGGTTGTATTTCTCACCAAGAGCCCGGGCTGCGGCCATTTTCTCTTCTTCGTCTTCTATGATGTGGATCCTGCCAAAAACGATCACGCTCCTGAAATAGGTCGTGTATTCCTTAGGATGCACCAGATCCTGGGCGATGACACAAAAAGAGGCTTTGTCACACGAACGGATCGCATCGACCTTATGACCGGTCACGGCACTGTGGAAATACAGGCATGTTCCCGAATACACATAGCTGATGGGTACGGCATAGGGGTATTCGTTGTCTCCCAAGAGTGCCAGGGTTCCTGATGTTGAGTTTTCCAGGATGCGACGACATTCCTCGTCTGGCAGTTGCTGGCGTTTCCGCCTCATTTCTCTGAATTTCATAGTCATGGATGAATAAAAAACTTGGTTCTGGATGATGGGGTCATTTTCCAAGAAACTCCGTAGGAGTGACACCGACCCGTTTTTTGAAAAGGCGTGTGAAGTGGTGAGGGAACTCGAATCCGAGCAATCGGGAGGTCTCATTGATATTGTGCCCTTGCATCAACAGACTTTTGCCTTGGTTGATCACATAGGTGTGGATATAACTGATGGCTGTTGTACCTGTCGAACGACGAAACAAGTCGCCGAAGTAATGCGGGGAATAGGCCATCTCTGAGGCGCAGTAACTCACCGTGGGCAATCCCAACTGGTATTGTCTGCCCTCAAGATAATAGTGCTCGAGCAACGCATGAAATCGTTTGAGAATATCCGTTTCACGGTGTTTCTCTTCGGTTATTTGTCGCAGGTATATGCGGTTGCAGTATTCCAATATCAGCTGAAGATAGCCCAGCAGCACTTCTCGTAGTGAGGGGGACCGGGCACAATCCTGGAGTTCCTGCCGCATCAGACTGACCAGCTGGGTGATCGAATGCCATTCTGATGGGGTCATCTGCAAGGATTCCGTGGAAAAATAGGAGAAAAAGTGGTAATTACGCATTTTATCCTCAAGGTCTGTATTGTGCATCAAGTCTGGAGACCACAGCACTGCCCATCCGCTCAAGTATAGCTGTTCACCATCATCTTCCGCACCTCCCAACTGTCCTGGTGCCACAGCGATGATCGATGCGTCGCTGACTTTCAGTGCTCTAACGCCATAAGACAGGTTCTTGGGAAACTCTCTTTGAATGAAAAGGCCATAAACCCCATAATTATTCAGACTGGTATGAACGGGAGACACCTCATCATAGCTGATCACGCAGATCTGCGGATGCAGCTCGACTGCGCCCACTTGGCGTGCATAGACATTGGGGTTGTCCACATTCAGGATTTTCTTCATAAGCGGTGGTAAAGATAACCATTTTTTCCTAAAATGCAATAAAAATGGTAGAAAACAAGTGAAAAAAACGCAGAATCTGCGAAATTGGTAAAACATCAGGCATTTTATGTGGTATTCCAATACGGCGGAATTTGTAATTTTGCGACATGAAAAAGACAATATACGCCGCAATGCTTGTGGGTGCCATATTCACAGCTTGCCAACATCAGCAAACTACAACACAAATAGAGAAGAACATGGAACAGAATCTGAATCTGACGCAAGAATGGGACAAAACCTTTCCAAAGAGTGACAAGGTGGACCACCAAAAAGTGACATTCCACAATCGTTATGGTATAACCTTGGCCGCCGACATGTATACACCCAAGGATGCACAAGGCAAATTGGCTGCTATCGCTGTCAGCGGTCCTTTCGGTGCAGTGAAGGAGCAGTCGAGCGGACTGTACGCACAACACATGGCCGAACGGGGATTCCTGACCATCGCTTTCGATCCTTCTTACACAGGAGAGAGCGGCGGTGAACCCAGAAGAATGGCTTCGCCTGACATCAATACGGAGGATTTCCTGGCTGCTGTGGACTTCCTTTCCACACTCGACAACGTGGATCCTGAGCGCATAGGCATCATTGGCATTTGTGGATTTGGTGGCATGGCAGTGAATGCCGCTGCTATTGATCCCCGCATCAAGGCCACCGTCGCTTCGACGATGTATGACATGAGCAAGGTCAATGTGGAAGGCTATTTCAAGAGTGAGGACTCTCCTAAACAACGTATGGAGAAACGCCGTGCCTTGGCTGCTCAACGCACTGCTGACTACAAAGCCGGTTCTTACCAGCGCGCCGGTGGTGTCGTCGATCCCCTCCCTGAGGACGCCCCCTGGTTCGTCAAGGACTACCATAATTATTATAAGACAAAGCGTGGATTCCATGAGAGAAGTGGTAATTCCACGGACGGGTGGAACACCATCGGCTGCCAGTCGTTCATGAACCAGCCGTTGCTGGCCTGGGCACATGAGATTGAGAATCCCGTACTGCTCATACACGGCGAGAAAGCACATTCGCGCTATTTCAGTGAATATGCGTTTGAGAGAATGACAGGAAAGAAAGTTGAGGGCGTCAGCGCCAAGGAAGGCAACAAAGAGTTGCTGATCATCCCGGGTGCCTCTCATGTTGACCTCTATGATGATGTCGCCGGTGTCATTCCTTACGATACGATTGATGCTTTCTTCCGCAATCATTTGAAGTAAAAGTGAATACGACCAAGGTGACTGACTAATGATGAAGTTGATTAAACAAACCCTCGTATTGCTGGCAGCATTCATGATCGGCTGCTCGACAGATAATGAAATGAATGCGGAGACCATCAATACGGGCACATCGGAGAATACCACCATGACACAGACAATCTATCTTTCCGTAGACGGACAGAAACGGTCTGTCACTCTTGCCGACAACGCTGCGACCCATGCCTTGATCGAAGCACTTCAGCAGGATCCCATCAACTATGTCGCCGATGACTATGGAGGTTTCGAGAAAGTTGGGCCATTGGGCCGGTCCCTTCCCACCAGCAATGAGCAGATCACGACCCAACCAGGGGATATCATGTTGTATAATGGCAACCAGATTGTGATCTTCTATGGCACCAACTCCTGGAGCTACACCCGTCTGGGAAAGATCGAGGGCATTTCCTTGGAGGAGTTGAAATCTTTTCTGAAAGCAGGCGGAGGAAAGGTCAATGTCACCCTTTCGGTGGATGATGCGGGGATACGTCCTGTAGGGACCTCTTTACCGGGCGACGGGGAATCCTATTCCATCAACGGTATCAAATCCAGCGACTCATCAAAGGGGATACGGATCCGGAATGGAAAGAAATATGTGAGGTGAAAGAAATACGTGGAAAGCAACCTGTGGCAGTTCGCCTATCACAGGTTGCTTTTTTTAGGTCTAACCGAGAGGTTCTTGCGGTTGCATGAGGATGTAAATACAGTATGATGTAACCCATAAGATAACAAAATAAGCAAATAGAGCACAAAATTGTAATTTTTCTTTCTAAAAATTTTGCAGATTGAAAGTAAAAATCTACTTTTGCAAAAGATAATACACTAAAACGGAGAACAATATGAACATGAGAGCAAATTTCTGGTGGTGGCGTAACTCAAGATTCGAACAATCGTGAGAAGATAGCCGTATGCCAAAATTTGTGAGTGGATACTGAGAGGCCTGTCGTTCTTGCGACAGGCCTCTCTTTTTAAGGAGTAATTACATCAATCATCTATATTGAATATGCATAATTATCAAGTTGACCAGAATGGTTTTTATGGAGAATTTGGAGGAGCATACGTACCGGAAATCCTCTACAAATGTGTCCATCAGTTGCAGGAGGCTTATTTGCCCATCATAGAGTCGGCGGATTTCAAAGCGTCGTATCACGCACTCCTCAAGGATTATGTGGGGCGTCCAAGCCCTCTCTACTTCGCCCGGCGAATGAGTGAGAGATATGGCTGTCAGCTTTATCTTAAACGCGAGGACCTGAATCATACCGGAGCCCACAAAATCAACAACACCATCGGCCAGATCCTTTTGGCTCAGAAGATGGGGAAGTCAAGAATCATCGCCGAAACTGGTGCCGGACAGCATGGAGTCGCCACCGCCACGGTGTGCGCCCTGATGGGTATGAAATGCGAGGTTTTCATGGGGGCAACCGATGTGGAACGGCAGCACACCAATGTGGAACGCATGAGAATGCTTGGTGCTGAAGTGCATCCTGTCAGAACCGGAAACATGACGCTCAGCGACGCTTGTTCAGAGGCCATCCGCGACTGGTGCTGTCATCCAGCCGATACCTTTTATATTGTCGGCTCTACGATGGGACCTCACCCCTACCCCGACCTGGTGGCAAGGATGCAGAGCGTCATTTCTGAAGAAATCAAATGGCAACTGGCAGAGAAGACTGGCCGCGACTACCCCGACTATCTCATAGCCTGCATCGGTGGGGGCAGCAACGCAGCTGGTACCATCTACCACTACATGGATGATGAGCGTGTCAGAATCGTCTTGGCTGAAGCTGGTGGGCATGGCTGGAATACGGATCACACTGCCGCTACCATCCATCGTGGCACGACGGGCATTCTCCATGGTGCCAAAATGTTGGTGATGCAAGATGACGACGGCCAGATTGAGGAAGCTTTCACCATCAGTGCAGGCCTTGATTATCCTGGTGTGGGACCGATGCATTGCAACATGGCCCGCCAGGGGCGTACGGAAGTCCTTAGCATCAATGATGATGAGGCAATCTATGCGGGATATGAACTCACCCGGATGGAGGGGATCATACCCGCCATCGAGAGTGCCCATGCCATTGCGGCTTTGTCGAAGTTGACTTTCAAAAGCGATGATGTGGTCGTTCTTACCGTCAGTGGCAGAGGAGACAAAGATGTGGAAACTTATTTGAACAACAAGGAAATGGCCAAAGAATATGGAAACTTTTAAATTCACCACCACAAGCCGCACGATTCTGGCTGACTTGTATACCCCCGTCGGAGTATATATGAGATTGAGGGATCTCTATCCCCAAAGTGCACTGATGGAGAGTTCCGACTACCATGAAGCCAACAACGCCCGTTCGTTCATCGGCATCCATCCCATGGCCAGTGTTGCCATTGGTCACGACATGGCCAACATCACCTACCCTGACGGCAGCAGGATCTGTCATGAGGTCAACAGGAACTACCCGACCGATCATGCTATCCATGACCTGATAGATCATATTGAGGTGAGCGGCGACGACGCACACCTGTGCGGTCTCTTCGGTTACACCTCGTTCAATGCAGTGCGCTATTTTGAGGACATCCCCGTGAAAGATGAGACACAAGAGAAAAATGATGCTCCCGATCTGATCTATATCCTGTATCAGGTACTCATTGTCTTCGACCATCACAACAACACCTTGCGTGTCGTCACGCTCAATGCCCCTACCCTGTCCCAACAGCAAACGACAGCGGTCATCGACAATGTGCTGCGTGCCATGAACATGGCCAACGTGCAGGCTTATGGGTTCCGTCCCGTGGGGGATGTTAGCAGCACACTCACCGATGAGGAGCACAAAACCAATATCCGGCGTGGCATCCGGCATTGCAAACGGGGAGATGTCTTCCAAATCGTGCTTAGCCGGAGGTTCGTTCAGAAATATGAGGGCGATGATTTCAAACTCTATCGTGCTCTGCGCAGCATCAACCCCTCTCCCTATCTGTTCTATTTCGATTTCGGGGGATTCAGGATCTTCGGGTCTTCTCCTGAGACCCATTGCAGGATAACAGGCCGCCGGGCTTATATCGATCCCATTGCAGGTACGACTCGCCGCACCGGAGATGAACAGTCGGATCGTGAAGGGGCCGAATACCTCCGCCGTGATCCCAAGGAGAATGCCGAACATGTGATGTTGGTCGACCTGGCACGCAATGACTTGAGCCGAAATTGCCACGACGTGAAGGTGGATTTCTATAAGGACCTGCAATATTATAGCCACGTGATACATCTTGTTTCGAGGGTATCGGGTGAACTCGACGAGAAGGCTGACCCCATACGTGCATTTATCGACACATTCCCTGCCGGAACACTGAGCGGGGCTCCCAAAGTTCGCGCCATGCAACTTATCTCTGAATATGAGCCTCACAACCGTGGCGCATACGGTGGGTGCATCGGCATCATCGGACTGGACGGCAGCATGAACCAGGCCATCACCATCCGCACCTTCGTCTCACGCAACGGCGAGTTGTGGTTTCAAGCCGGAGGAGGCATCGTGGCCAAAAGCAATGAGGATTATGAACTGCAGGAAGTGAACAACAAACTCGGTGCGTTGCGTCATGCCATACAAATCGCAGGAGAACTGTAACACCAAACATTAAAAGCAATTACAATGAAAATAGCTATCATCGACAACTACGACTCTTTCACTTACAACCTGAGTCATTTGGTCAAGGAGTTGGGCGTGGAAGTGACCGTCTTGCGAAATGATCAGTTCGATCTGTCCGAACTCCTCCCATTCGACAAGATCATCCTGAGTCCGGGCCCTGGCATCCCCTCAGAGGCAGGCCTGCTTTGCAGTGTGATCACGACTTACGCTGGCCAGAAGCCCATCCTTGGCGTATGTCTTGGCCATCAAGCCATTGGCGAGGTCTTTGGAGCCCGATTAGAAAACTTATCAGATGTGTTTCATGGTGTGGCTACTCCATGCCACATCCTGAGCGACGATCCGATCTTCCAATCATTGGAGAGCACAATCACTGTAGGCCGCTATCACTCCTGGGTCGTATCAAAAGAAGGTATGCCGTCATGTCTTGAGATCACTGCGGAAAGTGATGAGGGACAAATCATGGCGCTGCGGCATCGTGACTATGAGATCCATGGCATACAATTCCACCCCGAAAGCATTTTGACACCACAAGGCAAAACAATCATCAAAAACTTTATAGAATTATGAAAGAAATCTTACAAAAACTCCTCAATCATGAGTTTCTGACACGTGAGGAGATGAAACAGATCCTGATAGGAATCACGCGGAGCGAATACCCCAATGAACAAATCACGGCCCTGTTGACTGCCCTACAGATGCGTGGCGTGACCGTAGAGGAACTCCTCGGATTCCGAGACGGCATTCTTGAGACGGGTGTCCCTGCCATTCTCAGCGCCGATCGCTACATTGACGTGGTGGGAACTGGCGGAGACCGCAAGAACACGTTTAACATCTCCACAACTTCCTGCTTTGTCATTGCCGGAGCTGGCTATAAAGTGGCTAAGCATGGCAACTATGCCGCTACCAGTGTCAGCGGAGCCTCCAACGTGATCCAGCATCATGGCATCAAGTTCACTGACGACATCGACCGCCTGAACCGCAGTCTCGATGAGGCCGGTATCGTCTACCTCCATGCACAGCTCTTTGCCAAAGCCATGAAATTTGTGGGTCCCATCAGGAAAGCTTTGGAATTTCCCACCATCTTCAATCTTCTTGGGCCGCTGGTCAACCCAAGCCAGCCCAAATGCCAGTTGCTCGGCGTAGCCAACCTCGACCAAATGCGCCTTTATCATCAGGTATACCAGAAAATCGGCATCGACTATGGCATTGTCAACTCCATCGACGGTTATGACGAAATCTCGCTCACCAGTGATTTCAAGGTGACAACCAACGATTATGAACGGGTGTTCAAGCCTCAGGATTTAGGTTTCTCCATCGCTAAGCCAGAAGAACTTGTCGGAGGGGCAACTGAAGAAGAGGCTGCCCAGATCTTCGATGCCGTGCTTGAGAACAGAGCCTTGCCCGCCCAGAAAAACATCGTGCTGGCTAATGCTGCGTTCGGCATTCAGGTGATGGAGCATGGCAAGAAAACCATTGAGGAATGTATTGACATCGCCCGTGAGAGTATCGATAGCGGGAAAGCACTCGCTACCTTCCGTAAATTCGTGGAACTCAACTCATAGGATATGGATATTCTGCATGACATCATTGCTCACAAACGACTGGAGCTGGAGGCTCTGAAACAGAGAAAGCCATCGTTGCGGCAAGCGCTGCTTTCATCACCGACGGGTATCATTGCGGAATTCAAACGCAGGTCTCCGTCCAAGGGATGGATCAAGGAGGGGGGTGATCCCGGTATTATACCCCTCAGTTACCAGCAAAATGGTGCTGCCGCCCTCAGCATCCTCACCGATGAGCATTATTTCGGAGGCAACGACAGGTTTATCCTCCAGGCAAGGGAAAGTGGAGTCACGATACCCATCCTTTATAAGAATTTCGTCATCGATGAAGCCCAACTCTACCAAGCGCTTTTCTGTGGTGCCTCTGCAGTGTTGCTCATTGCCGCATGCCTTCCGAAAACGAAATGCCGTGACTTGATCAAGAAAGCTCACGACCTCGGCCTGGAAGTCATGTTGGAAATGCACGCTGAGGAAGAACTGGACTATGCTGATCTCGGCCCGGACCTCTGTGGCATCAACAACCGTCATCTCGGGTCGTTTGTGACTGATGTGAACACGTCGTTCTCCCTGGCAGGACGTCTCCCCGATGATGTCGTGAAAGTCAGCGAAAGTGGCATTTCCGACCCGACCACTGTCAGCAAACTTCGCGAAGCGGGATTCCGCGGCTTTCTGATAGGCGAGCATTTCATGAGACAAAGTGATCCTGGTGCGGCATTGACGGAATTCAATAGCCATATCATTCCATAGACGACATGTTCTGTCATACGCAACAAAAACCAAAACCACACGAATATGAATAAGATCAACGAAGTATTCGCCAAAAGAGGCGACAAGAAACTCCTCAGTCTATATTTCTGCGCTGGAGCACCCTCCCTCGACTGTACAACGGATGTGATCCTGGCCATGCAACGCCGGGGCATAGATTTTGTTGAGGTTGGCATCCCGTTCAGCGACCCTCTTGCCGACGGTCCCGTGATTCAGTCTGCAGCTACGAAAGCCTTGAGGAACGGAATGTCTGTGCAACGGCTTTTCGATCAGTTGGCTTCCATCAAAGACCAAGTGACGATGCCTTTGATATTGATGGGGTATTTGAATCCTATCCTCCACTATGGCATAGAGGCCTTCTGCCAATCCTGCGTAAGGAGTGGCGTCAGCGGAATGATTATCCCGGATCTTCCCTTCAAAGACTATCTTGAGACGGTTAAGCCATTAGCCGACCGTTATGACCTCCGCGTCATCATGCTGATCACACCAGAGACCAGCGAGGAAAGGATTCGTTTCATCGACGAGCATACCGAGGGGTTCATCTACATGGTCAGCAGTGCGGCCATCACAGGTGCCCAAAAAAGTTTCGACGAAGCCAAACAGGCGTATTTCAGCAGGATCAACACGATGGGACTGCATAATCCGCGCATGATCGGCTTTGGCATCAGCAATGCGCAGACCCTGGGTGCGGCTCAGGACAATGCCGCCGGAGCCATAATCGGTTCGAAATTCGTCACCTTGCTCGAAGAAGCGGAAGGTGACGCGGACAAAGCTCTCGACCGTCTGTTTGCAGCATTGAAGTCATAAATGAGCGGTTATCTCAATTATTTTTGCGGAGTAACGGAATTATAACCACAATTCTTCGCTATTTTGGGATTTTTAACGTACCTTTGTAGGGGAAAAACAAAAGAGACATGACCATCGCTATTGCTTTCAAATTACTGGGTTCGTTAGCACTCCTCATCTACGGAATGAAAATGATGAGCGAAGCATTGCAAAAACTTGCAGGCCCTCAGCTGCGCCATGTACTTGGTGCGATGACCACCAACCGTTTCACCGGCATCCTGACCGGTGTCATTGTCACAGCAGCCGTTCAGTCGTCAACGGCCACGACAGTGATGACCGTCTCATTTGTGAATGCCACGCTTCTGACCTTGGCACAGGCCATCTCCGTGATCATGGGAGCCAATATTGGCACGACCCTGACTGCATGGATCATGACTCTGGCGATGGCTGATGGTAGTGGAGGGTCTGCATTCAGCATCACAGAGCTGGTCTTCCCCGCATTCATCATCGCCATGTTCCTGATTTACAGGAAGAAGCACCGCATCGTTGGAGATTTTATCTTTGGCATCGCATTCCTCTTCCTCGGACTCGGAACATTGAGACAGACGGGGGTGGATATGAATCTGGGTGAGAATGAGGCCGTACTGCGCTTCTTCGCCTCATTCGACCCCAACAGCTTCTCCACTACCCTCCTATTCCTGCTGATGGGTGGCGTCCTGACCATGTGCGTACAGTCATCGGCAGCTGTGATGGCCATCACGATGATTCTCTGTTCAAGCGGTGCATTACCGATTTATCAGGGTATTGCCTTGGTCATGGGCGAGAACATCGGCACCACCGTTACGTCCAACCTCGCAGCCCTCACGGCGTCTACCGAGGCCCGGCGTGCCGCGTTTGCCCACATGTTCTTCAATCTCTTTGGCGTGCTATGGATGTTGATTGTGCTTCACCCCTTCGTCAATTTTGTGTGTGGCCTTGTGGGATATGATGTGACCATGTCGAAGGATGCGGTCAGCCAATCCGTATTCCTGGCCAATGCTGCCAAACTGAGTGTGGTGCTTGCTGCCTTTCACACTTGCTTCAATATCACCAACACCTTTATCCTGGTGTGGTTCATTCCCCAAATCGAGCGTCTCGTATGCTTCGTAATCCGCCCGAAAAAAGAGAGCGGATCAGAGGAAGTCGTCAGATTGCAACTCATTGAAGGTGGTCTGCTGGCCACACCAGAAATCGCAGTCCTCCAGGCGCAGCGTGAAATCGCAGTCTTTGCAGAGAGGATGCAACGCATGTTTGGCATGGTTTGTAACCTTGTCGACGAGAAAGACCGCAAAGAATGTGAGCGATTGTTGGAGCGTATTGAGAAATATGAGGACATCTCGGATAACATGGAGATGGAAATCGCCAAATACCTGGAGAAAGTCAGCAACGACCACTTGTCTGACGACACCAAAGGCAAGATCCGCTCGATGCTAAGGCAGGTCAGTGAGTTGGAGAGCGTGGGCGATGCCTGCTACAAGATCTCGCGCTCACTCCACCGTAAACAAGAAAACCGGGAAGATTTCACAGCCGAGCAATATAGGCACTTGCACGATATGCTCCAGCTGGTCAATGAGAGCCTGTCGCAGATGATCGTCATCGTGACAGGAAGACGGGAAAACCAGACCATCGAACTCTCTTTGGAGATCGAACGTGACATCAATGCCCTGCGCGACGAACTGAAACAGCGAAACATACAGGATGTGAATGCTCATCTCTATTCTTATACCCTGGGCACAATCTTCGTGGATGTCATCAGCGAGTGCGAGAAACTCGGCGACTATGTGATGAATGTCATTCAAGCCCGCATCGGAAAAAGGACGCTCCGCTACAGGGGATTGTCGGTGAATGCTGAGAAAAAAGAGGTTATCGTCGATGGAAAACCTGCGTATCTGAACCGCACAGAATTATCAATGCTCCAGCTGTTGTTATCCAATCAAGGAAAAGTGTTTTCTTACGAGCAATTGATCGAGGCAGTTTGGCATAACGACGTCGAATCGGAAGAAGCAGTGGATGCTGCGATATCCCGTTTGCGCAACAAAATCTCCCCCTACGGCTCACATATCGCCAACCGTCAGGGGGAGGGTTACTTCTTTGACAGCAAATCTGACAACAGAACGGAATCTTGACCCCAAAAGGGAAAACCTGCTTCAGAACTCTGTGTATTTGAAATGCCGGAATATTGCTTTGCCTTCGCCAAAAGCGAACAGGCCTGGCAAAACACTTTGAAACTCATAGAGTGTATTGTGGTTATAGCCGGAGCAGTCCATGCCCCATGTCTCACGAATCCATTGCTTGCCGTCATGGCTGTACCATCCCGTGACAATATTGTCATAGTTCTGCAACCGCAACCAAAGACGTGTGGTCTCCTGACTGTGAACTCCAGCGCGTGACTGTCCTCCCTTGCGGTAGCGATAACGTTTTTGTTTATCGAACCCCGTGCCCTGGTAGAACTGGCTGTTGTAATAGACAACAAGTCCGGCTGTCACCTCACCTTGCAATTCGATTTCAGCCTCTATCTGGTAACGGTGAGCACCCGACACAAACATCAGCGGTGCTGAAGAACCTGGATCACTCCCTTGAGCCTGCAAAGAGAGGGCACCATCCATCACCTTCACTCGTTCCGGACGGAACGCCTTGTAGAATTTCCAGTCAAGACCCAAACGGAACTCTGACAGCCGGTCATGTCGATTGGCTTCAAAAGGCTTGCTTATCGGACAAGTTATGGGCTGGTCCACCTCCACATTGTCGAAACGATGGAACCATCCATCATCGCCGAGGCGTAATGGCTCCATCAAAGTCTGCCTTCCGAGATTGGTAAATCCATTCTCATAGCTGTGGTACACGATGACCCAGCCACCCTCTGGGGTGTCGATGACGGATCCATGCCCTTTGCTCCACCATCTCTCATCTTTGCTCCAGGTGTGGATAAGTGGGTTATGTGGCGCATTCTCCCAAGGCCCGTTGATGCTCTCCGACCGTGCTTGAACCACCATGTGACTGGTAGGTGGTCCGGCAGTTCCTCCTTCTGCATTGAAATAGTAGAAATAACGGCCGATTCTCCTGAGTTTCGGCCCCTCGAGAGCCATGCCCTCCGTCACCCAGTCTTCGGGAATAGGCCAACCTTGGTAGACCACCTCTTCTGTGCCTGGTATGATGGAAAGTCCATCGTCTGCCAGTCTGGCGCGCTTGCCTCCACTCATAAACAGCCACCTGCTGCCATCTTCTCCCACCACATGGCATGGGTCTATGTTGCCGATATGCAGGTCGATGGGGTCGCTCCATGGTCCGTATGGACTATCCGCCCACACGACATAATTGCTCCGCGGTTGGGTTGCTACGGTAAAATAGATGTAGTAGCGGTCTTTATATTTGCTGATGTCGGGGGCCCAGACACTTCCGAGATAGGTTTTAAGCGCATAGCTGATCGGTTCCCAATGCACCAGGTCGCGACTATGGAAAACGGTCAGTCCGGGCTGATAGTCAAACGCCGAATGGGTCATGTAATAATCAGCTCCCTCCCGCATGATGGTGGGATCAGGATAGTCTCCAGCCAAGATAGGATTGGTGTAAGTTTGGCCTGTCACGTTTTGAAATGCCCCAGATATCAAGCAGATCAGTAAAAGTAGTTTTCTCACGTTTTTCATGATTTCTCTTGGTTTGTTTGAAAGAATAAGGGGTGGATGGCTTTCACCTCCACCCCTTAAGGTTTGAGCACCTATATGGTATTACTCGTAATATTCGATTTTGCGGGGTGCCTCCATGGTTTGACCCATCACAGAGGCCTTGCGGCTGATCCAGTTGCCTTTGTCGTCATATTTATAGTCGGAATACTCTACTGACATGGCCTGACCACCCATATCAATGCTTTGCTTGATGATCTCACCCTTGTCGTTATAGACATTGGTCGTTGCCATCTGCTGTCCCATGACATTGGTCGTCTGGGTCTTCACTTTGCCATCTTCCCATTTGAAGTTGATCGTCACGCTCATTCCCTGAGCTTCCATCTTAGCCGACTGGATATAGCCGTTGTCATCATAAACGGCGTCTTTCAAGCCGTCCTGCTGCATCTTGCCATCCTGGGTGAAAGTAGTCTTCTGCTCCTGTCCCATCATCGAGACGGTCAGCGACTTGACAGCACCTTTAGCATCATTAGCTTCCACGTCGTGGAACTTTGTTTGTGCCTGCATGGCAAAAGGCATTGCGAGCAGGGCAAGCGTCATCAACGCATTTTTCAGAGTTTTTTTCATTTCTTTTTTGTTTAAGTTGATATAATCAAGAAAGATCAAATAGGAACGTGCGTTCTGACAAGCACGCTTTTCTGTTGTATTTGACGTGATTTCTTGTATTTGGTTTAATGACATTAAATCCTTTTTCCTTGCAAATTTAACAAAAAATTTAGACAGGCATGATAAAAAAACATTAAAAAATGGGTTTTTGTTTGAAATTCATAAAATTTGTGTATTTTTGAAGAACAAAACGATTACAAAAAGACAGATTACTTATGAAGAAGATTATTTTTGCATTTATGGCATTCGTAAGTGCGTTGGCAACAACCGCTCAACCCATCTACGATTTTCAAGTGAAAGATGATGTCGGACAGAAGGTCTCATTGTCGGATTACCGCGGCAAAGTGCTGCTCATCGTCAATACAGCCACACGCTGTGGCTTCACGCCTCAATACAAGGAACTGGAGGCCTTGTATGAGAAATACACCAAGGATGGTTTTGAGATTCTTGATTTCCCTTGCAACCAGTTTGGCCAGCAAGCACCAGGCACGATCCAGGAGATACATGAATATTGCATGGCCAATTTCGACATCCGCTTCCCGCAATTCGACAAGATTGATGTGAATGGTGCGGACGCCGCTCCTTTGTTCACCTATCTGAAATCCCAGAAAGGATTTGGCGGTTTCGATTTGAATGACAAGACAGGCAAACTGCTCGACGACATGATGCGGAAGAGAGATGCCAAATACGCCGAGTCATCCGACATCAAGTGGAATTTCACGAAGTTTCTCGTATCACGAGACGGTCGTGTGATCAGTCGTTTTGAACCGACGGCACCAATGAGTGAGGTGGAGTCTGCGGTACAGATGCAATTGAATCCTGTTCTGAGCAGTATCATGGCGCGTCGGTCGGTCAGGAAATATCTTGACAAACCTGTGGAGCACGAGAAGTTGGAACTGATAGCCAAATGTGGAATCAACGCCCCAAGCGGCATGAATGGCCAGCCTTGGCAGATCCGTATCGTGGAAGACCAGAATTTGATTTCCGATGTGACAGAGGTGTATAAGAAAGCCAATCCCGCACAGGTGGAGCGTGATAAGGGTTTCAAGAACATGTTCCGCAATGCTCCCAATCTGATTTGTGTCTGCACCCCCGCCAACGGTGGATTGCTTGATGCGGGTATGCTGGCCGAGAACATGATGCTTGCTGCACAGTCGATGGGCCTTGGAACCTGTTGCCTTGGTGGTCCCGTGAGGTTTTTGAACGCCAACGCTGATGCCCGTTTCTTCCTCGACAGGCTTGATATTCCTGAGGGCTACCAACTGTGCTACATCCTTGCCATAGGTTATCCTGACGAAAGTCCTGAAGCCAAACCAAGGGATGCTTCGAAAGTGAAATATATCAAATAGCAAAGACCTTGTGAGGACTTATCGGTGCTCACCGATGATTTTCTCCATCCAGATCATGTCATACCATCTGTCGAATTTCTTTCCGCACTGATGGAAATGCGCCACTTTGGTATAACCAAGACGTTCATGGAAACGGACGCTGTCGAGCGTGAGGTATTCATCTTCGGGGTCAATGTATGAGATACAGGCATTCATGTTGAGGATGCCCTGATCTCGGAGAGATTGCTCCAACACCTCATGCAGACACCTTCCGATTCCATGACGTTTTTGTTGGGTATCGACGTAAATAGAGGTTTCCACCGCCCATTGGTATGCCGCCCTCGGTTTAAACACGCTGGCATAGGCATAGCCTACGATGCTGCCGTGGGTTTCGGCGACGATCCAGGGATAGGTCTGCTGGATATGGACGATTCGACTGCGGAACTCATCGAGTGAGGGCACGGCATATTCGAAAGTGATGGCTGTCTTCTCAACATAGGGCGCATAGATGGCCAACATCTGTCCGGCATCCTCAATTCTCGCTTTTCTCAAATGGATTTCCATATTCCCATCAATTAATCATTCAAGTTTGTACTCAATATCTGATAATGCGTGTCACTTCGTGTCATCACCAACGGTCGTTATATCCAAGATTCCGCATACTTGCACAAGTTGGGTAAATCAGTAAGACAAAGCCTGTCAAAAGACAATAGCCTCATAAACATACAGCTCGGCATCTCGCCATCCGTCCCAGCCTAAGCCCGCCTTGTCTTGTGAGCAATGGCCTACGAATTGTTCTTTTGTCCAATTCACTTCATCGGCCACTTGTGGCAGGAATGTGCCGCTGCGACTGCCTTTCTTGATGTATATGCCATGACGGTGAAGCTGGAATTCATCCAGCGAATGGATACGACGTCGTGGTGTGAGCACGGAGATCTCCACCTGGATGTCACGAAGTTCGTCTCTTCTCAAACGCGGAAACCTTGGGTCTTCGAATGCGGCGGCTTGAGCCATCTCTTTCACCAATTCATCGAGTGGAACATCTTCGCCGAAATAACCGACACAACCTCTCAGTTGGCCTCGTTTGGTGAGCGTGACAAAAACGCCACATTTCCGGCGCAGGGAAGGAGAAACCTGGGGCGCTGGTTTGGCAGATGCCCCTAAGGCCGAACGGATGCTCTCGAGGGCAATATTCTTCAATGTCGCCTTTTCTTCCTCCGACAAGGAAAAAGAGGCTTGTTTCATTCCCTTAGCGACAGTGTTCCGATACACGGCAAAGGCGTGGTACCCCACTACCCTGTCATGACCATGGCGATCGGCATCACCAGAATTCTGATACAGCAGATGTTCGATTTTGGATTGTTGATCCAGCATGAGCATGAGTGTGATGATGCCATATTCACCGCAAGCACTCGTTTCCAAGTTCCGCATCCCACTCCTGGCATTGCGTTCCACCACATTGATGAATTGTTCCACATCCCCTGAAAGAATGGCCTTTTTCGTTGCCTCATCCACCTTGCAGGCATCAGAATAGGATGGATAGTGCGAGAAATCGCTGCTGATCACAAACAGGTTGTCGTCGTTGTAATAGGGTTTCAGGACATCAGCTATTCTTTTGAGCTGATCCCATTTATTGGTGCTGATCACTATAGGTACGATAGGTGGCACGACCTGCAGACGGCGTTGCAGGAATGGAAGTTGCACTTCTATGCTATGCTCCCTGTCGTGGGCTTTCTCTTCATAAGCGAACACATGGTCGGAGGCGATCAACTGCCGGCCGGTCTCACGGTCGACACTCACTTTTCCCAACGGTGTCTGATAATAATCGACCGCCACATTGACAGAGGCTCCGTCAAGCCATTCATAATGGCTCGGACCAAGGAGGAATATCCGTTTGTAGTGTCGTGCGGGATTCAAACGCTTATAGGAAGCGGCAGCTACGTTGCCCGAGAAGAAATAGCCTGCGTGGGGCACGATTACAGCGGCTAAGTCACCATAGGTTTCTGGCTCGGGGTGATTGTTGAGGAAGCTGTCCACCTCCTCACTCAAGAGATCTGGATCGCTTTCATAGAATCTGTCCGCTTGAGTGGCAGGCCTGACAATGGCTTCGGGGTGGATTTTGTCGTGAGTCATAGCAGGTATCATCAGCAATATAATGATTAGGAGGAGTGACAACATTCACTTGTATCGGTTAGGGGTAAATCTTCGCTTTCACGGGGATGCGTGAGATCAGTCGTAGTACGGACCACGTCTTGGATGACAAGTCCTGCGAGTGTAAATCCAAAAACTGCGGTGATATGCGACAATGATCCGTTTGCCTTGTCGGCCGACGGCATCTTGTTCTTGAGCAGTTCGTCGGAGAAGACACATTTGAATTTTCGTTTTGGGAACGACCCTTCGTGCTTGAATCGATTGCGCAGGGCACGTGCCAAGGGATCGCCGTGAACTTTCCAGAATTCGCCCACTTGGATGCGTGTCGGATCGAGTTTCAATGCTGCTCCCATCGACGAAAACAGGCGCGCATGGGTCTGGCATGTGCGGAGAATCAACTCGGCTTTATCCTTCAAAGAATCAATGGCGTCAATGACATAATCATAGCTGCCTAAATCGAAGTCCTCCGCTGTTTCTCTATTGAACACCTGATACAAAGCCGTGATCTCTGCGGAGGGATTGATATCTGCCAGTCTTTGTCGGAGGGTGTCCACTTTCACGCAACCGATGGTCTTGTTCGTTGCCATCAGTTGCCTGTTGATATTCGATGCGCAGACCTTATCATTGTCGACAATGGTCAAATGGGTCAGACCTGTGCGGATCAGGCATTCAGCGCACCATGATCCTACACCACCGACACCGAAGATGATCACACGGACCTCTGTGAGTCGTTTCATCGCTGCTTCACCCAGAAGCAACTGGCTCCTGCAAAATTGGTTCTCTTCCATGATTTATTTTTCCCGTTATTACCTTATATATCATAACGAGAAACTTCTTACCATATTGTTAATTTTCCCGATTTTAGAAAAATATCTTGGCTTTTGTTGTTAGTTTTGCAAATTCGTTGTATTTTTGCAACCAAACCGATGAAATGAAAAACATTTTTAATCATAAACGAATACAATACTATGGATTTTTCAATGATTATTGAGCTGCTCATTGTATTGGGAGCTCTGTGGGTGGGTTCACGTTACGGAAGCCTTGCCCTTGGTGCCATTTCAGGCATCGGATTGGCGTTGCTGGTCTTCGGATTCGGATTAAAGCCTGGCTCTCCGCCAACCGACGTGATTTATATCATTATTGCTGCCGTGACCTGTGCTGGCATCATGCAAGCCTCTGGTGGTATGGACTGGTTGATACAGTTAGCTGAGAAAATGCTGCGTAAGCATCCAGATTACATCACTTTCCTTGCACCGATCACCACCTTTTTCCTCACAGTCCTTGTTGGCACCGGCCATGTGGTCTACACCATCATGCCGATTATCTGCGACATTGCCTTGAAGAAAGGCATCCGGCCGGAGCGTCCTTGTGGTGTGGCCTCTATCGCATCACAGGTCGGTATCACTTGCTCTCCTATCGCCGCTGCCGTGGTGGCATTCGTCACCATCTCCAATGCCAATGGTTATGATATCACCATTCCCAAAGTGCTGATGGTTTCCATCCCCGCATGTCTGTGCGGTCTGATCGCTGCTGCAGCAGCTTCCTATCATCGAGGCCTCGATCTCGACAAAGATCCCAAGTTCCAGGCCAAGATCAAGGATCCCGAGCAATATAAATATATCTATGGCAGCAATGCCACAACTCTCGATAAGGAGATTCCCCAATCAGCCAAGAATGCCGTGTTTATTTTCCTCGGTGCTTTGGCTGTCATCGTGTTCTTTGCTATTTTCCAGGATTTGCTGCCTGGCTATGATACGGTGAAAGCGATCAAAGGAGCTGGTGATGTACAGTTGGCTGAAGGCGCCAGCCTCTCAGCTGCAAAATTGGCGGATGCTGGTGTCGTGCTTGATGGTGTGACGGAAAAGAGTACGTCATTGTTGAAGATGAATCTCGTGATTCAGATTGTCATGATCACTGCTGCTGCTCTGATGATCATTTTCTGCAAAGCACAGCCGAAGAAAGCCGTCGCAGGACCGGTGTGGCAGTCTGGCATGGTCGCTGTGGTCGCTATCTATGGTATCGCCTGGTTGGCAGACACCTATTTCTCTAACCACATGACAGAGATGCAGACAATGCTCGAAAGCGTTGTGGAGCAATATCCGTGGTCTATCGCCTTTGTATTCTTCATGGTTTCTGTGCTTATCAATTCTCAGGGCGCGGTTGTCGTGGCCATGCTGCCTCTGGCTTACAAACTTGGCATACCTGGTCCGATACTTCTTGGTGTGCTCCCCTCGGTGTATGGCTACTTCTTCATCCCCAATTACCCCAGTGATATCGCCACCGTGAACTTCGACCGTTCGGGAACGACCGTGATCGGCAAATACTTGCTCAACCACTCGTTTATGATGCCTGGATTGATCTGTGTGACCGTTTCTACGATCGTGGCCTACTTGATTACGTTACTATTCTATTGATGAGAGGTTAATAAAAAAAGCGGTGTGTAAAAACACCGCTTTTTTTATTAGAATGATATCACTGTCAACTGGGGTTATTGTCAAATTTTCCTTTGATGAAATCCTCCACTTCCGACAATTCATCCTCATCAAACCATTCCGCAAGCTTCTCCTTGGATTTCACCTTTACCTCCTCGGGCACATCAACCCAGATTTTATTGATGACATAGACAAGCACCGTGAGGTCGTCGGTCAGCCCTACTATGGGGATGGCATCAGGAAGAGCATCGAAAGGACTGATCAGATAGCCCAATGCGCCAACGATAATAGCCTTGTCCTTTACAGAAACATCCTTGCTCTGCAATGTATAGAACAGCACAAGAGCCGCATAGACCAACTTGGCTCCTGCTCTTTTGGCGATCCTTGATATTTTCTCCACAAATCCTTTAGCAGAGAATTTATCCGAATAAGACATGAAATCGGGTAATTCCATCTTTCTGATTTTTTGAAAACGCGACAAAATTACGCTTTTTTTTGAATTATACCAAATTTAATTTGCAATTAACAACTTTTTGGTGTAACTTCGCATAAAAATGTATGAGATATGGAACAGATTTTAGATGACATGGAACATCGGGTGCGCAAAGTGATCGCTGAGCACCGTGATACCCCAGGATTCCCGAACATCAATGATTATGGCGTCACAGAAGAAGATTTTGATGACTACATGTTTTACAAGCAGGCCATCATAGATGACGTGGACTCTCTCCGCAAGAAATACACCATCTATTCTACGATTTTCATTATACCCTTTGTGGTCATTGCCTTCTTTAAGACGACGGTGACCAATGTCCTCATTGCGCTGGGGTGCGGATTCATTTTATGCGGTATCTATTACATCATCACCATTATTATCAACCGCGTGCGGATGAGCCGTCTCAACAATGAGTCTATCGAGCGATACATCGCCGATGTCATGAAATATCAACAGGGATAGAGGTCGCTCACCTTCACATCTCGCAATTGTTTGAGATAATCTTGCCGGATCCTGAACACTTTCTCCCAATGCGCTGACCTGAACTGCTTGAGGTCTACTGTATCAACGGTCCATCCACCGACCGTCTCCAGCCGATCCACCATCACTCCCAATGTGATGTTGGCGGTATCTTCTGCGGGCATGTAGGCTTTAGTCTTGTCTTTGTCGCCACCCGTTACGTCGATCACGAGTTGGGCTTTCTCAAGCTTGTAAAGTAAACTGGAGACGATGTGAGTGGGTATTCCCGTAGCTGTCTTCAGTTGAAGAGGCGTAGAGGGTTTATCCCCCTGCTCGAACTTCTTGCATATCACGCTCAACAGCAAGGCTGAGAGCATGATGTTGTACTTCTGTCCGATATGGGTGTTGTAAGGCAGGAGTGATAATTGTTCAAGATTTTGATTGGTATAGCAAAGTTGCACCCCAAAGAGGCAGATTGTCCATGACAGTTGCAGCCAGAGCATGAACAACGGGAGAGCGGCGAACGACCCGTAGATGGCATTGTAGCTGGTCACCCAGACTTGGGAGTGAATATAGAAGAGCTGCAGCAACTGCATGGCAACGCCGGCCAGGATTCCAGGCCACAAAGCACTGGTGAACTTAACCTTGGTGTTGGGCATCAGCATATAGACCAGGATGAAAATCAGCGACATGACAACATAAGGCGCCACTTTGATCAACAAACTGATGACCGGAGCAACCAATTCGCCCAATTGACCGGATGTGGTGGTCACAAAGATAGAAACACCTGAAATCAGGACAATCACAATAGGCAGGAGGAAGAAAAAGGCAACATAATCGAGCACCGTTCTCATGATGCCCCTTGATGTCTTCACATTCCAAATGTCATTAAATGTGTTTTCGATATTGCTGATCAGCATGATAACCGTGTAGAGCATCACCAAAAGACCGAAACCGAGGATGATCCCGCTCTTCACGTTCACAAGGTAAGAATTGACGAAACCGATGATCACTTCCGCCACCTGGGGCTGGCTGGACAGTATGTTGCGAAACCAAGTCTCAATATGTATAGAGAAGCCGAATCCTCTGGCAATGGCAAAAACCACAGCCACCATAGGCACAAGGGCCATCATGGTGGAGAAAGACAATGCCGCCGATGACCTCATGATTCTCGTATCAGTGAAAGCCCTGATAGCCAGAAGAATTGTCCTCATCACATTGACGAGGAAGAACATCGGACGGGAGAGTTCTTCCCGTTTGATGTGCCAAATGCCGTATTTGAAGAACCTGATAATGCCCTTGAAGGTCATGACATGATACGTTGAAAACAAAGAAAGAAGCAGACCTCCTGTAAGCCGGGTTCTGTCAACCATGATAGCATGGCGTGCCTGTCATTTATCTACGCCACAAGTCACCCCGTGGCTCCAGCGTTCTACCCTCCATCGGAATGAGTCGGGCGGGCAACCCTCAGACGATGGTATACGCGAACTTGCAGCTCCCAGCGGGCACAGCCCGGTGATCACCCACCGGCTGGTGGTCTCTTACACCACCTTCTCACCCTTACCTGCCGAAGCAGGCGGTTGTTTTCTTCTGCCTGAGCCTGCTGTCACCAACAGCTTCCATTTTCAGAAGTGGGACGCCCTATGCTGCCCGGACTTTCCTCTCGCACCTGAATCAGCGCCAGCGACAAGCCGGAGATCTGCTTCCAGCCTGCAAAGTTATAAAAAAACACTGACGTTACAAAGCAATTTTGGAAGATTAACGCGAAGAAGTCCTA
>CAMNIN010000042.1 GCA_946540735.1 uncultured Prevotellaceae bacterium
TGAACAACGACAAATCCCGATGGTCATAAGAAGGGAAAGTGGAGTGCTGAGTTACAAAATAAAAAGCAGAGACATGAGTCTCTGCTGATATTCTGTCGCCCTTTTAGGACTTCCATGTTCATGAGAAAGGTCATCCCCAGGTAAAGCCTTTTACCCCATCAGACGAAGGGGTGTGGAGTGGTTAGGCCATGCTGTTGATCTGGCGAGAGAGGCTTGATTTCAAGTTGGCTGCCTTGTTCTTGTGGATGATGTTGGTCTTTGCCAGTTTGTCAAGCATTTTCTCTACGCTGGGATAAAGCTTCACAGCCTCCTCCTTGTTCGTCATGGCGCGCAATTTGCGAACAGCATTACGCATCGTCTTTGCATAATACTTGTTGTGAAGTTGCTTCTTCTTGTCCTGACGGATTCTTTTGATTGATGATTTGTGGTTTGCCATCTTTTTTGTCTACTTTTTTATTGATTTTGTAGTCCATAGCAGAGTCGAACTGCTCTTTAGAGAATGAAAATCTCTCGTCCTAACCGATAGACGAATGGACCATTGACTTGAATTGCGGATGCAAAGGTATTGCTTTTCCTCCAATCCTGCAAATTTTCGTGCTTTTTTTTTCTCTTTTAGAGAGATTTTGTGTTTTTCCTACGCTTTTTTTTTGGCGTTTCTGTGTTTTTGATGTAATTTTACCCCATGTTGATGACCAGAACGAGGGCTATCGTGCTCAGGACAGTGAAATATGGTGACAGCGGACTCGTGGTCGATATGCTTACCGAGAAACAGGGGAGGGTGTCGTTTATCGTGAAGGTGCCCAAGTCGCCGAAGGGTAAGTTGCGCAAGCAGTTCTTCATGCCGCTCTCATTGGTGGAGGTGGATTTCGATTTCAGGATGAAGTCGGGATTGCAGCACTTGCGTGACGTCCGTCTGTCGCAACCATTGCCTTCCTTGGCAATGGATCCTTTCAAACTGTCCATCGGTCTTTTCCTGGCAGAGTTTCTCTGCCATGCCACACGGGATGAGCAGGATAATGGACCGCTGTTCAATTTCGTGGCCTTCAGCATGGAGTGGTTGGACAAGGTAGAAGGCAATTTCTCCAATTTCCATTTGGTTTTCATGATCCGCCTGTCGCGGTTCATCGGATTCTTTCCCAATACGGAGGATGCCCGGGAGGGGGCCTTCTTCGACTTGATCAATTCTTGTTTCACGGTGACTGTTCCCTCCCACAGCCACTTCCTTGTACCGGAAGAAGCTGGGAAGATCGCCTTGCTCATGAGGCTTTCTTATAAAACGATGCACCTCTGTGCAATGTCGCGGGTGGAGCGCAACCGTTGCACAGAGGTGATCTTGGAATATTATCGGCTTCATGTGCCTGGATTTCCCCAGTTGAAGTCTTTCGATGTGCTCAAAGAACTCTTTGCCTGAGGGTGGCGTCAGGACAGCAGGCGCTTCACCACGCCGGAGATGGCGCGTCCGTCGGCCTTGCCGGCCAACTGCTTGCTGGCGATGCCCATCACCTTGCCCATGTCCTTCATGCTTGAAGCACCTGTCTCGGTGATGATGGCCTTCACTGCTGCTTCTATCTCGGCTTCGCTGAGTTGCTTGGGGAGATAGCTTTCGATCACGGCCACCTGTGCCAACTCGCTGTCGGCAAGGTCCTGACGGCCTTTCTCCGTGAAAGTGGCAGCTGACTCACGGCCCTGCTTGGCCAGTTTCTGAATGATCTTCAGGGCATCGCCATCGTCGAGAGTGTCGTTGGCTCCCGGTGCGGTCTTTGCCTCGATGAACACTTTCTTGATGTTGCGGAGGGTTTCAAGGCGCACTTTGTCACGTGCTTTCATCGCTGCCTTGATGTCCTCACTGATCTGATCGTATAATGTCATGGCAATAGGATTTTAGAAAACGATCTTGTTGGTGCCGGCACCATTGTTGTCGTTGTTGTCGTTGTCGTTACTGTTCTCGCCGTCTGCCAGATGATGGATGTCCTCCTGCATCTTGCGGGTGCGGCGATAGGTCGGGGTGCTCTCCACGGCGAGGATCACGTCCTCGTTGTCGAGGTCTTCCTGCTTGAAGATATAAAGATAGGTGCGGCGCTTGTGAGGTGTGTTCGTCGTGTCGTTGTAGTAACGGCGGCGGCGGTCCTCTTTCTCGGCGCGGCGCTCCTCGGCCTCTGCATCCTCATGAGTGGAGGGACGCTTCTTGATGTGGCTGTTCATGCCGTCGACATTCTCGATGCCGAAACCTGTGGCGAGAATGGTCACCTTCACCTTCTTGCCGAGTTCGGGATCCACGGCGAGGCCCCATTTGATCTCGAAATCGTCGCCGAACTGTGCCATGAAGTCGTTGACATCGTTCATCTCCTCCATCATCAGACCGCCGGTCTCCTTGTCGTTGGCGAAGGTGATGCTGAGCAGGATCTTCTTCGAGTTGAACACGTCGTTGTCGTTGAGCAGTGGGGAGTTGAGCGCATCGTGGATGGCGTTCTTCACACGGCCCTCGCCCTCGCCGTAACCCGTACTCATGATAGCCACACCGCCGTCTTTGAGTACGGTGCGCACATCATTGAAGTCGAGGTTGATCAGTCCGTGGACGGTGATGATCTCGGCGATGCTCCGGGCGGCGATGCTCAGGGTGTCGTCGGCTTTTGCAAAAGCGTTGAGCACGGAATAGTCGGGATAGATCTCGCGCAGACGCTCATTGTTGATGACGAGCAGGGCGTCGACGTGCTTGGCCATTTCCTCCACGCCGTCAAGAGCCTGGTCGATCTTGTTGGGACCCTCGAAACGGAACGGGATGGTCACGATACCGACGGTGAGGATGCCCAGTTCCTTGGAGACACGGGCGATGACAGGGGCAGCACCTGTGCCCGTACCGCCACCCATTCCGGCGGTGATGAACGACATCTTGGTGCCGTCGTTGAGCATACGGCGGATGGCGTCCTCACTCTCCTCAGCGGCCTTGCGGGCGCGCTCAGGCTTGTTGCCGGCTCCGAGTCCTTCCTGCCCGAGCTGGATATGGACGGGCACGGGGGAGTCGTTGAGCGCCTGGCGGTCGGTGTTGCAAAGTACGAATGTTACGTCATGGATGCCCTCACGGTACATGTGGTTGACTGCGTTGCCGCCGCCGCCGCCCACGCCGATGACTTTGATGATACAATTCTCTTTGGGGAGGTCTACGACGTCGAGACCTTCAATCTTATGGCTGGTAGGTTTATTGTTATTGTCTGGCATATCTTCTAATATTAAATGGTGCGACTTGTTTGATGATGGATGGAGAGATTATTTCCTGTCGTCTTCGTCGGTCTCCTCGGAGATGAGCTTCTTGCCGAACTCACCGAGAGAGCGCCAGGTGCGTGAGAGGAAGCCACCTTTCTCTTTCTTCTCTTCTTCCAGGCGCTTGGCCTCTGCTGCCTTGCGCTCGCGGAGCAGCATCTCCTCGCGCTCACGCCGCTCTTCCTCGATCTTCTGCTTCTCAGCCTCGGTCATCACGACTCCGGGGCTGATCTCACCTGGCTTGCGCGGCTGCCTGTGGATGTCGGTGGTGGTCGACGTGGTGGTGGTGGGACCTCCGTCGAAGAGACCCTTGCTGGGGTTGAGTGCCGAACCGGCGCAGTTCATGTCGCCCTTGGCGAGCAGACCGAGTGCCGTGTTCATGATACCGTCGCGTGCGTTGACGTCCTTGTCGGTGGAGGTGACGTTCATCGTCACGGTCCCGGCGATACGGATCTTCTGGATCTTGGTGATATTGGCGAACGCCTTCTTGATGTTCTTCATCTTCGAACCGCCTCCGGTGAGGATGATGCCGCCCAGCAACTTGTCGGTGTATTCAGCAGGCACCTGGCACCATGCGTTGTGGATGATCTCGTTGACACGGGCCTCGACGAGGTCGATGAAGGTCTGGAGCTCCACCTTGCGGTCGTTGTCGATGGGAAGGGTCTCTTCTGGGTCAATCTCAGAATTTTCTGTATAGGCTGAGGCGTATTTGAGTTTCATCTCCTCGGCCTCGGCCTCTTCCATCTGGAGAGAGGTGATGTCTTTGGTGATGTTGTTGCTGCCAAGGGGGATGACGGCCAGGTGGCGCAGGATATTCTTGTAGTAGACGGAGACGGTGGTGGTGTCAGCGCCCAGGTCGACGAGCATACAGCCGCTGCGCTTCTCCTGCTCTGTAAGCACGCTGTGTGCCAATGCGATAGGAGCGAGAAACATCTCGGCGATGGCGATGTTGGCACTCTCGAAGCACTTGTTGAGGTTGCGGTAGAATGACTTGCGGCAGAGGATGTTGAGGAAATTACCCTCCAGTTTGCTGCACTGGATGCCGACGGGGTCGATCTGGTATTGCGTGCCCACCTTGTATTCCTGTGTGGCTGCGTCGAGAATTTCCAGGTCGGGATAGGCCATGCTGCGGTTGTTGTCCATCAGCTCGTTGATCATGTCCTGTGTGATGATGGTGTCGTCGGGCAGTGTCTTGACGATGACATTGCGCACGCTGCGGATGGACTGGCCGCTGACACCCACGTATACCTGCGAGATCTCCGATTTGAGGAGGGTCTTGAGTTTCTTGATGATGGTAGTCAGACATGCACTGGTCTTGTCGATGTTGTAGACCACGCCCTTGCGGATGCAGGAGGTGGCGTCCTCCCTCACGACGGCAAGCACTTGGATGCTTCCGTCCATGCTCTTCTTTCCGGCGATACCGGTGATTTTCGAAGAGCCTAATTCAATAGCTACGATGAATTCCTTTGCTGCCATGTTATTACGTATGTTTTTATTATTTGCTTTGGATTGTTGTCGTCTTCTTATTGTGCGTTGTGCGATGCGTCGGCCGCTGAAGCTGTCTCATGGACCGGAGTCTTGTGCTTGCTCTTGCGGCAGATGATCTGGTTGTCGAACTCCATGTTGATGTAGGAGTATTTGTTCCAGCCGATTTCATTCAGACCATAGCGGTAGAACTTGTCGAGGCGGTTGAGCTTGCGCTCCATGAACTGGTTGACCATTCTCTGGCGACGGTTCTTGTCGTTGCTCTCCGGCAGTCGTCCGAGGCACACGACATGGTCGCCGATGCGGGGGACAAGCTCGATGCTTTTGTCGGGGAGGATATTGATCTGTTCCACTTGGTTCTTCCAGAGCTCATGGCCGGAGATCCATTGGCTCACGAGCGTGATGTAGTTTTGTGCATACCAATTGCTGATGTTGCCGGTGGCCACTATGAGGTCGGAGGCGTAATGGCTCCCGTTCATGATGTTGCCGTCGACGTCCAGGTAGTAGTCCTCGCCGTTCTCGGCCTTCACCCTCAGCATGGGCAGGTGCTGCGTCACGATGATGCCCACGCAACCCTCCTGCGTCTTGTAGCATTCCACACCTTCGATGAAGGAGTTCTCTTTGAGTGTCTCTTCGATGGCGCGGGGGTCGACAAGCTGCATGTTTTTCCCTTTGGGGTAGAGATGCTTCTTGGTGAGCAGGTTCTTTACCTCCTTGGCACTCAGAAATCCAGTGGAGTCGCTGTCGGCAATGGTGATCCTCACCTTCTCGCAGACCTGACTGGTGCGGTCAGGACGGTTGAAGGAGGTGACGGCCAGCACCAGGTAGACGGCCAGCGCCAGGTCAAACGTGACAAGGATGGATTTCTTCCAGTTGATATACATTTACTTGCTTTCTATGATTTCGGCGATTTTGGATACTTCATTGTCGAGGTCTCCGGCTCCGAGCACGATCAGCACGTCGAAGTCGCGGTGGCTGACATAGTCCAGCACATCGGCCTTGCGGATCAGTTGACGCTCCACACCAGGCTTGAGGTGGTCGTAGATCAGTTGCGACGTGACACCGGGGATGGGCTCCTCGCGGGCGGGGTAGATTTCGCAGAGCACCACTTCGTCGAGCAGGCTCAGACTGTCGGCGAACTCCTGATAGAAGTCGCGGGTGCGGCTGTAGAGGTGGGGCTGGAAAAGGGCGGTCACCTTGCGGTTGCGGTAGAGTTCGCGGATGCTCTTGGCACTTTGATAGATCTCCATGGGATGGTGGGCGTAGTCGCTCAACACGACATGGCGGTCGTTTTTCACCTTGAAGTCGAAGCGGCGGTCGACACCCTGATAGGTGCGCATGCCGTCACGCAGTTCGTCGGCGGTGCACCCATTGAGCTGTGCCATGGCCATGGCGGCCACTGCATTCTCGATATTGATGGGGATGGGCTGTCCGAGTGAGATGCCCGTCACGTTCTCTAATGGGGAGATGAAGTCGAAAGTGATCTCTCCGTTGTCGATCACGATGTTGGCTGCATGGAAGTCGCCTTCATCACGGCTGTAGGTGTAAGTCGTCACATCTTCTCCAACCTCGGGGGTCATCTCAAGACCGAGGTGCAGGATCAACGCACCACCGGGTTGGATGAGAGTGGTGTAGTGGCGGAAACTGTCGAGGTAAGCCTCTTTCGTTCCGTAGATGTCGAGGTGGTCGGGGTCGGTGGCGGTGATGACGGTCATCCATGGACGGAGCCAATGGAATGAGCGGTCGTATTCATCGGCCTCGATGACGACATAGTCGCTCTCGGAGAGGATATAGTTGGTGCCGTAGTTCTTGGTGATGCCGCCCAGAAAGGCGTTGCAGTCGAGGTGGCTCTGGTGCATGACATGGGCGCACATCGACGAGGTGGTGGTCTTGCCGTGGGTGCCGGCCACGCAGAGTCCTTTGTGCGAGCGGGTCAGGGTGCCCAGCACCTGGGCGCGCTTCTGGATCTCGAAACCCTCCGCACGGAAGTATGCCAGTTCGCTGAGATCGGTGATGGCCGGTGTGTAGACCACGAGTGTGGTGGCCGGGTCGAGGCATGCCTCGGGTATCAGCGATGTGTCGTCGGTGTAGTGGATCTGCATGCCTTCCTCCTCCAGTCGGGCGGTGAGTGCGGATGGCGTCTTGTCATACCCTGCCACAAACAGGCCTTTATGGAGAAAATAGCGGGCAATGGCGCTCATGCCGATACCGCCAGCGCCCACGAAATATACGGATTTGATGTTTTCTGTCTTGATCATCTGTTAAGATTGACTGGATTTCTTGGCCATATCTATCACCCTGTCGGCGATTTCTTCCGCAGAATTGTATTTGGCCAGTGTCTTGATGTTGGTTCTCAGTGACCTCAGACGGTCGCTGTCGGTCACGGTGGCGATGGCCGTGGCCAGGAGTTTCTCCGGGGCTTCTGCGTCGGAAACGTAGATGGCGGCGTCCTTGTTGACCAGGGCCATGGCGTTGTGGTATTGGTGGTTCTCGGCGACGTTGGGCGACGGGACGAGAATGACGGGCATGCCGAGAAGGCAGAATTCGGAGATGCTGCTTGCTCCGGCGCGGCTCACGACCAGGTCGGCGGCGCGGTAGGCTGCCCCCATGTCGCTGATGAAATCGGTCACCTTGAGGTTGGTGGGCATTTGCAGCTGCTTGAGTTGCTGCATGATGCTCTCGTGATAGTATTTGCCCGTCTGCCAATAGACCTCCACGTTGGATCGGGCGATGAGGTCGAGATGCTGGAGCACACTCTCGTTGAGGGTGCGGGCTCCGAGGCTTCCGCCGACGATGAGGATGATTCTCTTCGAGGGGTCGAGACCCAGGATGGCGGCGGCCTCCTCACGGCTCAGGGTGTTGTCGAGAAGTGACTGGCGCACGGGGTTGCCCAGATTCTCTATCTTGTCGGCGGGGAAGAATTTCTCCATGCCGTCATAGGCCACGCAGATGACTTTGGCTTTCTTGGCAAGCAATTTGTTGGTCACGCCTGCATAGGAGTTCTGCTCTTGGATGAGGCAGGGAATGCCCATGTCGGCACATTTGTTGAGCGTGGGACCGCTGGCGTAACCGCCGACACCGACAGCTGCCATCGGACGGAACTCACGGATGATCTTCTTGGCCATACGCTGGCTTTTGAATAGTTTCCAGAGCACGACGATATTCTTCAGCAGATTCTTCCTGTCGAATCCACAGATGGGAAGTCCCATGATGTCGTAGCCGGCGGCAGGCACGCGTTGCATCTCCATCCTGCCCTCAGCACCCACGAAGAGGATCTTCGCATTGGGCTCCTTGGCCACGATGGCATTGGCAATGGAAATAGCCGGGAAGATATGACCTCCCGTCCCGCCTCCGCTGATGATGATTCTTAGTTGTTGACCCATAATATGGTTTTAACTGCAAAAGTAACGCTTTTTTTTCTCTTCACACAATTTTCGGGGGATTTTATTTTACTTTTGACGCTTCGGGTCTCAAGAGATCGGTTGGGCACTCCTCACAGCGTTGCCTGTCTGCTTCTTTTTGGCTGAGATGCTCACGCTGAGGATCGCACCGATATACACGCAGTTGATGATTGTGGAGGTTCCTCCCTTGCTGATGAGGGGAAGGGGCTGTCCGGTGACGGGAGCCAGTCCCACGGCAACCATCATGTTGAACATGGCCTGGCAGACCAGCAGCAGGGCCAGTCCCATCACCAGGAAGGCCGGGAAATTGTTGGCGCAGCGGTCGGCGATACGTCCCGCTCTCCAAAGAAGGAAAATGTAAAGAAACATGACAAAGACACCGCCAAACAATCCCAGCTCCTCAATGATGATGGCATAGATGAAGTCTGAGAAGGCTTGGGGCAGGAAATCCCGTTCCTCTGAGTTTCCTGGTCCTTTACCAACGATTTCCGATGAGGCAATGGCGATGTTGGAATGCCCTATCTGGGAGTCTTTGTCGAGATCAAAATCTTGTGGGGCAACTTCCTCGCTGTTGATAAATTTCAAAATTCTCCCTTTCCATGTCCCAGCACGGTGGAACACCTTGTCGAAGAAACCTTCTGATGCGGCATTTTCTACCTGCGCTGTCTGTTCGGTCAGACTCGTCTTGCTGTCGGGCACTTCTTCCTTGCCCAGGAGCAGGACGAAGGCCAGACAGACAATGCCGAAGAGAGCGATGGTGCCGATGAGCCGTCCGATCTTCTTGAGCGAGACGCGTCCGAAGAACATCATGCCCACCACGACGATGCCGATGAGCATGGCGGTGGAGAGGTTCTCGAGCATGATAAGGAAAATCAGCGGGCAACTGATCGTGAGCACGTATTTGAAGGTCTTTTCCTCGGTGCCGTCTTCTGTCTGCATGGCACTGAGGATCTGAGCCACAGCCAGGACGATGGTGCCCTTCGCAATCTCCGAGGGCTGAAACTGTAGTCCGAAGAGCGACACCCACCGCTGGGCACCATTGGTGCTCTGTCCCGCCGCGAGCACCCATATGAGTGTGATAAACGACAGGATGAGCAGGAAGATGGTGGCGATCTTGAAGTATTTGCAGTCGATGTTCTGCACGACGACCATGATGGCCAATCCTATGAGGAGGATGAAGCCATGCTTGGCGATGGGTCCCCAGTAACTGGCCTTGTTGTAGGTCAATGTACTGCTGGAGCTGAATACTTCAATCAGGCTGATGATGCACAGGAAGAAAAAGATCATCCAGATGACCTTGTCGCCCTTGAATATGTTGGCTATGGATATCTTCATGGGGGTTAGAGGTTTCTCACGAGGTTCTTGAATTGTTCTCCGCGGTCTTCCATGTTCTTGAACAGGTCGAAACTGGCGCAGCACGGACTGAGCAGCACGGTGTCGCCGGGCTGGGCCAGTTCGTAGCAGGCTGCCACGCAGTCGGGCATACTGTGCGTGTCACGCACGGGGATGCCCAGGCCGTCAAAGAAATCATGCAGCTTGGTGTTGTCGGCGCCCAGATAGACCAGGGCACGGCATTTCTGCTGGACAAGTGACTTGATCTCATTGTAGTCGTTGCCTTTGTCCTTGCCACCGATGATGAGGATGGTGGGGGAATCCATGCTCTCAAGGGCATACCAGCAGGCGTCGACATTGGTGGCCTTGGAGTCGTTGACATAGCGCACACCGCGCACGGTGGCTACTTTCTCAAGACGGTGCTCCACACCTGGGAAGTCGCTGAGGCTCTTGCGGATAAACTCTTTCTTCACACCGGCGATGTTGGCGGCGATACCTGCGGCCAATGAGTTGTAGATATTGTGCTTGCCGGTGAGTGAGAGTTGTTCTTGCTCCATATTGAAGGGAGTGGGTTGCTCGATGCAGTATGTGCCTTCCTCGATGTAGCCGATGGACCCAATCTCCTTGAGTTCGGAGAAAGGATACTGAATGGCTTTGATATCATATTTCTCCAGTTCACGCTTGATGATGGGGTCATCATTCCAGTAGATGAAACTGTCATCGGCGGTCTGGTTCTGTATGATGCGCATCTTGGCATCGACGTAGTTCTGCATGCAGTTACCATACCGGTCGAGGTGATCGGGGGTGATATTGAGCAGCACGGCGATGTTGGCGCGGAAATCATACATGTTGTCGAGCTGGAAGGAACTCAGCTCGATGATGTAGTATTCGTGCGGGTCCTCTGCCACTTGCAGAGCCAGGCTGCGCCCGATATTGCCGGCAAGACCGGCATCATAGCCCGCCGACTTGAAGATATGGTAGATGAGCGATGTGGTCGTCGTCTTGCCATTGCTGCCCGTGATGCAGATCATCTTCGACTCGGTGTAGCGGCCGGCGAACTCAATCTCGCTGATGATATGAATGCCCTTGGCCACGGCCTTGCGTATGATGGGGGCCTCCTCGGGAATGCCGGGGCTCTTGATGATCTCATCGGCATTGAGGATCTTTTCCTCTGAGTGATGATTCTCCTCCCAGACGATGCCGTGGTCGTCGAGCAATTTCTTATATTTGTCCTTGATGGACGACATATCCGACACGAACACGTCGAACCCTTCTTTTTTTGCCAATACGGCGGCTCCTGCTCCACTTTCTGCAGCGCCAAGTACAACAATTCTTTTCATTTCCTATTCAATCTATTAATATTTTTCTTTCCAATCAATGATTCTCTGATCCTGAAATGCAATCCTGAAACCTCTTATGAAAACACACCGGAACTCCAGCCCCTCGATATCTGGTCATCTGATCTTGAGTGTGATAATGGTCAGTGCGGCGAGGATGATGGTGGTGATCCAGAAGCGGATGGTGATCTTCGACTCATGGAACTGGCGTTGCGGCCAGTTTCTGAAGATAAACCGGCTTGTGGGGTCAAGGTCCTTGTCGAGTTTCCGGAAGTTGTCGTGGATGGGGGTGGCCCTGAAGATCCTGACACGCTGGCCTTTGCGCAGCATGATCTTGAAATAGGTGGTCTGCAGGATGACACTCAGACTCTCGACGAAGAAGATGCCGCAGAGGATAGGCAGCAGCAGCTCTTTGTGGATGATGACGGCGCAGACGCCGATCACGCCACCGATCATCAGTGACCCTGTGTCGCCCATGAACACCTGGGCGGGGTAGGCGTTGTACCACAGAAATCCGATCATCGCCCCGATGAAGGCGCAGAGAAAGACTACCAGTTCCTGAGATCCGGGAATATACATGATGTTGAGGTAGGCCGCATACTCGATGTGACTGCTCACATAGGCGAGTATGCCCAATGCCACTCCGATGATGGCGGAATTGCCGGCGCACATGCCGTCCATGCCGTCGTTGAGGTTGGCACCGTTGCTCACGGCAGTCACAACGAGGATGGTGATGATGACAAACAGCATCCAGCCTGCCGCGTTCTTGTATTTGTTCAGGAAACCGAAAGCCTTCGAATAGTCGAGGTTGTGGTTCTTGACGAAGGGAATGGTGGTCTTGAGTGATTTCTCGGGTTGCGACTTGTGGGTGATGATGGCCTTCCCTTCCACTTGCTCGGTGGTGATGGTCTCGTTGATCTTCGCGTCAGGACTGGCCCAGAGGGTGAGACCCACGATCAGTCCGATGATCACCTGTCCTGCGATCTTGAGCTTGGGCGACAGTCCGTCTTTGTTTTTCTTGATGATCTTGATGTAGTCGTCGATGAAGCCGATGAGTCCCAACCACACGGTGGTGCCGATCATGAGCAGCAGGTAGATGTTGCGCATGCGCCCGAAAAGCAGGATCGGTACGAGAATCGACACCAGGATGATGATGCCGCCCATCGAGGGCACGTTTTTCTTCTGTACGCCGAATGGGTCGATGGAAGCGTCGCGCTGCACCTCGGAGATGTTTCTTTTCTTCATGTAGACAATGAATTTCTCGCCGAACCATGCGGAGATGATGAGCGAGAGGATCAGAGCGGCCAGTGATCTGAAGGAGATATACTGCCACATGTGTGATCCGGGGATGTCGTATTGTTCCAGGAATCTGAAGAGATAATATAGCATAGTGTTAATCTTTTTGTTTGTTCTTGTCGGTGGTTGCGGCTCATGCCTGGGGGGAGTCAGACTGGGTGGCGAAGATCTTCTCCAGTTCCTCCCTGTCGTCGAAATGGTGCTTCACGCCTTGGATTTCCTGATAGTCCTCGTGCCCCTTGCCGGCCACGAGAATGACGTCGCCTTTGGTGGCCATCATGCAAGCGGTGCGGATGGCTTCGCGCCTGTCGGCGATGGAGACCACCTTGCGCATCTGTTGGGGAGTGAGACCGGCCAGCATGTCGTTGATGATGTCCTGCGGGTCCTCGAAACGGGGATTGTCGCTGGTGATGATCACCCTGTCGCTCTGACGCGCGGCCTCGCGGGCCATGATCGGTCGCTTGCCTTTGTCGCGGTTGCCGCCGGCGCCACACACAGTGATGACCTTGCCTTTGCCGTTGAGCACCTCATGGATGGCGTTGAGCACATTCTCCAGGGCATCGGGCGTGTGCGCGTAGTCGACGATAGCGGTATAGCCCTCGGGCGATCTCACGGGCTGCAATCGTCCGCTCACGCTATGAAGGGTGCTCATCACCAAGAGCACGTCGTCGGCGTTCTTACCCAGCATGATGGCTGCGCCGTAGACAGCAAGGAGGTTGCTCACATTGAATTTCCCGATGAACTGCACACCGATTTCCTTACCGTCGATGTCGAGATACATGCCCTCGAAATGACATTCCAGGATGCGTGCCCTGAAATCGGCCATGCTTCTGGTGGAGTAGGTCTTGACCTGAGCCTTGGTGTTCTGCACCATGAACATTCCGTTCTTGTCGTCGGCATTGGTGATGGCGAAGGCATTCTTGGGCAGCATGTCGAAGAAGGCTTTCTTCGCATCACGGTAGTTCTCGAAAGTCTTGTGGTAGTCGAGGTGGTCGCGGGTGAGGTTGGTGAAGATGCCGCCAGCGAAAGTCAAACCGCCGATCCTGTGCTGGTGGATGGCATGGCTGCTGCATTCCATGAAGACATACTCGCAACCGGCATCGACCATCCGCTTGAGCAACTGGTTGAGTTGTATCGGGTCGGGCGTGGTGTGCGTCGCTGCTACGGGCTCGCCTTCGATGTAGTTGCACACGGTGGAGAGCAGGCCGCAGCGATGGCCCATCTTGCGCATCATATTATATAATAAGGTGGCGATGGTCGTTTTCCCGTTGGTGCCCGTCACACCGACGAGCCGGGTGTGGCGTGAGGGGTCGCCATAGAAGGTCGTGGCCACCTGACCCACAAAGCGTTCGGTGCTCTCCACCTGGATATAGGTCACCTCAGGTGCCTTCTCCTCTGGCATCTGTTCGCAGAGAATGGCTGACGCTCCTTGCTCGATGGCTTTGCCGATGAAACGGTGCCCGTCGACTTGCGTTCCTCTCATGGCGATGAAAAGATGGTGGGAGGCTACTTGCCGGGAGTCGATGTCGACACCGGTGACGTCGATGTCTGTGGTGCCTTCGACGGCCAGCGTCTTGACATTCTTGATCAGTTCACTTAGTATCATGGTTGTTATGCTTTTGTTGTCATCTTTGATATTCCAGTTTGAGGGTGCAAGTAGCACCTCGGTTGTATTTGTCGCCAGGATGCAGGCTTTGTTCTGTCACTTTCCCGCGGCCTTCGAGTCGGGTTCTGATGCCACGGCTCTCCATCTGGAAGACTGCGTCGCGGGCTCCCATGCCGATGACGTCGGGCACGGTGTTGGCAGAACCCAGGTCGGTCTGGTGAAGCAGGTATTGGTTGCCGCTGAGTGAGGCGTTGCCCCAGAAAGGCACATTGTTGGCGATGTTGCTCCATTTGCTCATTGTGCTGTATCCCAGATGGCCCAGGACGATGCCTGTCGACTCGAGGTTGCCTTTCATTCCAAGGGGACGGAGCTCCGATACCGTGTCGCGGGCACTCGACACATCCATGTTGAGGTTGTGGGCCATGATGCCTTCGGCAATGTTGTGGAACACCCATCCGCTCATCGTTCCGCCCGAGGCGGGCAGACCTGTTTTCTGCAGGCAGACGATGCAACTGTATCGGGGCGCATCGGCAGGGAAATAACCCACGAAACTCACCAGGTAGCGCACGGCGCCTGATTTGTAGCCCCCGCGTCCTTTGGAAATCTGGGCGGTACCGGTCTTGCCGGCTACAGCGAACGACTCCGAGCGGGCTTTCTTGCCTGTGCCCTGTGTGACCACCTTGCACAGGATGTCTTGGATCTTCGACAGGGTGGAGGGCTTGCAGATTTGTGGTTTGAGGACCACAGGTTGGTATTCGGCCTTGACCTCTCCTTCATAGAGCACTTTCTTTACGAAGCGTGGCTTCATCATCTTGCCGTTGTTGGCAATGGCGTTGTAGAACGTCAGGGTCGAAATGGGTGGCACCTGACTCTCGTAGCCGATGCTCATCCAGGGCAGGGTGGTGCGATACCAGTTGGTGTACTGGCCGTGGGAATTCTTCTTGGGCCTGCGGATGACAGGGGGTGCCGCTCCGGTGATGGGGACACCAAGGTCCTCGGCGATGCCGATGCGGTAGAGACCTTCGACATAGCGCTCCGGGTTTTTCTTGTAATGCTCGTCGATGACATAGCTGATGCCGATGTTGGAGCTGACCTGCAGGGCACGGCTGAAGGAAATGGTGCCATAGCCGCCGGAGGCACGGTTGTGGTCGTTCATCTGAGCACCATACATCATGCGCTGCCCGTTGCCTGTGTTGACCCTGTAGGAGGTGTCGACCACACCGTCGTCGAGAGCCACCATCATGGAGGCTGTCTTGAACACCGAGCCCGGTTCCAGCAGGTCGGCCACGGCATGGTTGCGGCGCTCACGGTAGACGCCGTCGTCGCATTTCTCCAGATTGACGATGGCTTTCACGTCACCAGTGGCTACTTCCATGACGATGGCCACGCCCACTTCGCCGTTGATGAGTTTCAACTCTTCCTCTACGGCTTTCTCGGCGATGTCCTGCATCTGCACGTTGAGGGTGGTCATGATGTCAAATCCGTCGGTGGGTTCCACATCCACGAAATTGAGGTATTCGTTCATCACTTTCCGCTTGTGGGTGATACCTTGTTTGCCGCGGAGAATGCTGTCGTAGGAGAGTTCCAGACCGAAACGGGCACTGTCCTTCGCACCGTACATGTCGCCGACAGTACGGTAGGCGAGGGTGCCGAAGGGGCGGCGGCGTGCGTTGTTCTCCTCATAGTGGAAACCACCGCGGAGCTTGGGCATATTGAAGATGGGCAGGCTTTTCACCCTTTGGAAGGTGTTGTAGTCGACGCGCTTGGGCCAGATGGGCCAGTTCTGGCTCATCTTCTGGTGCCCCTCTTCAAGGTCTCTCTTGAATTCCTCCACCGATTTCTCGGGGAAGATCTCATGCAGCCCCATGCAGATGCTGTCCACTTTCTCGTTCCAGAGGGAGTCTTTTTTCTCACCGCCCACTTTGAAGTCCATAAACATCTTGTATTCGGGCAGCGAACTGGCCATCAGTTCGCCGTCGTCGCTGAGGATGTTGCCGCGGTTGGGGGCTACCACGAGTGAGTCGAATTTCTGTTGCTGGGCCACTTCCATCCAGTAGTCGTGCTTGATAGTCATGATATAGGCTGCCTTCATGACGACGGCGATGCCCAGCAAGGTCATGATGGCTGCGATGAATGAATATCGGGGGATGATATTGTTGTTGTCAAATTTGCTCATGGCGAATCAAGGATTGGGGATCATGACGATATAGGGAGGTTGGTCGGCCGGGTGGATGACACTGTCGTTGTTGGCACGCAGCAGCTCCACCACATGGCTCTCGCGGCAGCGCTCGGTGAGCACGCTCGAGAGCGACAGCGTCTTGTACTTCGACTTCTTCAGTTCGGTGTTGAGCTTGTCGATCTTGATTTGTTGTTTTTGGCAACTGTATCGGTTGGACACATAGATGATGGAGAAGAGGGTGATGAGAAGAATTAGCCACACTTGGCTGCGGATGGCTTGCGTGTTCAGAATGTCACCACCGAGGATGGTTCTTAGCGCAAGGGTCGACGAGAACGGCTTCTCGTCCTCGCGGGCATTCTCCTCTATCACTTCCTTCAACGTGGGGCGGGTGGATTCGGCTTCTTCTCCACCGGCCTCCTCTTCTGTCTCCTGGCCAGTCCAATCGTTCTGGTCGTCTTCGCCTTCTCCTTCCCCGCCGGGATAGGTGCCTGCCACTGTCGTGCGTGGTGTGGCTTGTTCTTCGATGTTGATGTTTTCTTCTTTGCTCATTTACACATTTCCTTCTTACATTTCTTCGGATTACTTGTCTTCACATTCATGGTGGCGGGTCGTCAGCCGGTAGGGGCATCAGCACATCGCACACATATTCTATAAGTCAGTTATTTCTTCTCTGCGATCCTCAGCTTGGCGCTCCTGCTTCGGGGATTGGCAGACAGTTCCTCCGCACTCGGGGTAACGACTTTGTTGCTTACGGCCCTCAGCGGGGTCTCTATCCTGCCAAAGAAATCTTGCTCCACCTGTCCGCCGGCATTGCCCGACTTCATGATGTTCTTCACGATGCGGTCTTCCAGACTGTGGTAGGTGATGACCGACAGACGGCCACCGCTGGAGAGCAGTTGGATGGCGGCCTGGAGCATTTCCTGCAGGGCGCTCATCTCGTGGTTGACCTCGATGCGCAGGGCCTGGAATACTTTTGTCACTTCCTTCTTCTCGCGCTCCCGTGGGAAGAGCCTGGATACGGTGTCCACCAGTTGGGTCGTGGTCTGTATCGGGGCGGAGCAACGGGCCTTGACGATGGCAGCGGCCAGCCGGCGGGAGTTCTTCAGTTCTCCATATAGGTAGAGGATGTCGGCCAGCCGTTGTTCCTCATAGCCGTTGACCACGTCGGCCGCGGTGAGATGGGCGCTCTTGTTCATCCTCATGTCGAGAGGGGAGTCGAAACGGAAGGAGAACCCGCGGCTCTCGTCGTCGAAATGATGGCTGGAGACACCCAGGTCGGCCAGGAGTCCGTCGATATGGTCGATGCCGTAATAAAGCATCCAGTTCCTCAGATACCTGAAATTGCTCCTGACGAAAGTCAGCCTGTCCTCGCCCTCCGGGATGTTGCGCTGGCTGTCGTCGTCTTGGTCGAAGGCGAAGAGGCGCCCCTCGCTGCCAAGCCTGCGGAGGATTTCGCGGCTGTGCCCGCCACCGCCGAATGTCACGTCGACATAGATGCCGTCAGGACGGATGGCGAGGCCATCGACACTTTCTGTCAGCAAGACGGGGACATGATAGGTCTGCTCAGCCATGTAGTATCTCCTTGTTAGGGTCGGTTTCTCCTGATACTGGCGGGTCGGCCATCAGTTTCTCCATCTCTTGCATGAAATCGTCTTGTTCGATGAACGGATGACTGGTGGCTGCGCTGCTCCACATCTCGATGTAGTCGCCCATGCCGATAAAACGGATGCCTTGCTCCAGTCCGGCTGCTTCGAGCAGACGCTTGGGGATGAGGATGCGCCCGCTGCTGTCGGGGTAGACGATCTCCACGTCGGACAAGAATTGGCGATAGATCTGCAAATGACGTGGATTCCACCTGTTGATGCGGGAGCGCACACCGTCCATCACCATGTTCCACGATGACTGGGGGTATAACGTCAGGCAGTCTTGGTAGACATCCTTGCGGAGCACGAGGCTTTCCGCATCTTCTCCTTGCAGCACCTTGCGGAATGCTGCCGGAAGGAATACGCGTCCTTTCGAATCGGTTTTTGCCTCTATGTTGCCTAATAATCGCATGTTTCTTGTCTGGAATTGCTAATCGGCTCCAAAATTACACAATTTTCCCCACTTTCCTCCATTTTTCCCCACTTTTTTTCCAAAAAAAATAAGTGGGTTTTCAGGCGTGGAAAAAGTGTGTTTCCCCGCTTGTCAAAAAAGAATTGGAAAAGGCGGTATTTCTATCATTTTTCTTCTAAAAAAAAGAAAAATAAGTGCATGTGGCCATTTTTAAGGGGAAAAAGTGTTTTTTTAGAAAAAGTTGAGTTATTTTTGCATTTCAAAAGCAAACTTACCCTGATGACCGAAATAACAGAGAAAACCATCGACCTTGACCAGATCCTCCGGGACAAGATGGGCGACAAGGCTGGCCGAGTGCCGAAATTCGCCCGCAACTGGCTCAAGAGAATCATCCATCAGGATGAAGTCAACGCATTTCTGTGGGATAGCCGTGACAAAACAGGTGTCGAGTGGCTGGAGGAATGCGTGAAATATCTTGACATCACCCTGCAAGTGGAGGGAAGGGACAACCTGCCCGACAAGGATGACGGCAAGTTGTATACCTTTGTGAGCAACCATCCTCTCGGTGGGGAGGACGGTGTCGCCCTTGGCGCCGTGATCGGCAGGCATTACGATGGACAGTTCAGATACCTGGTCAACGACTTGCTGATGAATCTGCCTGGTCTGGCTCCGCTGTGCATCCCCATCAATAAGACGGGTTCACAGAGCCGTAATTTCCCGGCCTTGGTGAATGCGGGCTTCAACAGCAATTATCACATGCTGATGTTTCCCGCTGGACTCTGTTCGAGAAAGACCAATGGCGTCATTCACGACTTGCCTTGGAAGAAAACGTTCATCACCAAGAGTGTGGAGACCAGGCGCGACGTGGTGCCCATCCATTTCGGCGGGCGCAATTCCGAGCGGTTCTACCGCATCGCCAATTTATGCAAGGCCCTGAAGTTGAAAGTGAATATCGCCATGCTCTTCCTGGTCGACGAGATGTATAAGAACACCCACAAGACATTCCGCGTGGCCATCGGAAAACCTATTCCCTGGCAGACTTTCGATAAATCGAAGTCCGCCTCGCAATGGGCGCAATACGTACAGGACAAAGTTTACGAATTATAGACATCGCTAAATCATATTCCATGGAACAAATCATCCCCCCCGTAGACAAAGAATTGCTCAAGAGTGAACTCACTCCCGACAAGCGTCTGCGCATAACCAACAAAAGCCATAACCAAATCTATGTCGTCGACATCCACAATGCTCCCAACGTGGTGAGGGAGATCGGACGACAGAGAGAAGAGGTGTTCCGCGAAGCGGGCGGAGGTACGGGAAAAGCCCTCGACCTCGATGAGTTTGATCTCATGGACAATTGTTACAAGCAACTCCTGGTGTGGAATCCGGAGGAAGAGGAGATCATCGGAGGCTACCGCTATAAGTTGGGCAATGAGGTGGATTTCGACAAGGATGGACAGCCGATCCTCGCCACCAGTCACTTGTTCAGATTTTCCGAGAAGTTCATCAAGGAATATTTGCCCCAGACCGTGGAGTTGGCTCGTTCGTATGTCACCCTGCCTTACCAAAGCAGCAAGAGGGGCACGAAAAGTCTTTTCGCTCTCGATAACCTGTGGGATGGATTGGGCGCACTGACGGTCATCAAGCCCAATATGAAGTATTTCTTCGGTAAGATGACCATGTATCCCTCTTATGTGAGGCGTGGCCGCGACATGATCCTCTATTTCCTCAACAAGCACTTCGGCGATAAAGAGGGACTCATCATCCCCATGCACCCCTTGAAGATAGAAACCAATCCCGAGGAGTTGGCAAACATCATCTGCAAGGACGACCTGAGGGAGGACTACCGCATCCTCAATACGGAGATTCGACGACTTGGTATCAACATCCCGCCACTGGTCAATGCCTATATGGGCCTCAGCCCCACTATGAAAATGTTCGGCACCGCCATCAACGACGGTTTCGGCGACGTGGAGGAGACGGGCATTCTCATCGCAGTCGACGAGATCCTCGAGGAGAAGCGCATCCGTCACATCGACTCCTTCATCCGCGAGCACCCCATACAGTTGCCTTCTGGTGATGTGGGCAAGATCCTTCAGCAACAGCTCGACCTGAAAGCTGAGTAAACTCGGGAAATCACGCCATATCATATCATTTCATGAAAAAACACTCCTGGTTCTTGTCCGTCCTGCTGTTGGTGGCAATGGCCGGGAAAGCTGCTGTCACCCCACCGTTGGTCAACCGGCCGCTGGATGCCAACCACCCTGTGGAGGTGAGAAAAGGCGGACAATTCTCGTATGAGGGCAAGGTGTATCTCCTCGACGAGCGACACCTGCTGGTCGACGGTACACTGCCCGACTCCTTCATCAGCCAACAGCCTTTCATGTATCATTCTTTCGGCGAGGCCGTGAAACACCTGGTGGATGGCACTCCCGAACAGCCGATGGTGGTGTATCTGGCTCCTGGCGTCTACTGGGTCGATGACCCCGATGACCCTACCGTGAAAGTGGGGAAAGACGGACGCGAACCTTTCGGGATGACCATCAAGTGCCAGAACCTGCATCTCGTCGGACTGACCGTTGATGCACGAAACGTGGTACTCGCCTCGCAAAGAGGACAGACCCAGGGCGCAGTGGGCAATTTCACCATGTTTGATTTTCACGGCGACGGGCTTCAGGTCCGTCACCTCACTATGGGTAATTACTGCAATGTAGACCTTGAGTTCCCGCTTGATCCCCGGCTCAACCGCAAGAAGCGCAGCCAGGCCATCACCCAGGCTCATGTGGCTTACTGCCATGGCGACCGCATCGTGGCAAAAGATGTGAGATTTGTCAGTCGGCTGAACATGAATCCGCTGAACGGCGCACGCCGCATCTTATTCGACCATTGTCACATGGAATCGACGGATGATGCCCTCACAGGAAATGGCGTTTATTGGGGATGTGAGTTTGAATTTTATGGACAAAAACCGTTCTATACTACTTGGCAGACCGGTGCCGTGATGCTCGATTGCGATTTCTATCTCAAGAGCGAGAACAGCCGAAACTATTTCTGCAAGGCTCCAGGCGTGCTGACTCTTGTCGACTGCCGCTTCCATGCTTCTCAGCAGACCTATGTGGGATGGACGGCCTATCCGCCTCCGAACCTGAGGTGCTACTACAGCCATGTGACGATGAACGGCAAACCTTATGTCGTTGAGCCCGATCATCCCCAAACCTCTGTCTGCCTTGACGGAACAGAAGCGCTCCTCGCTTACAAGACAGCGGATGGCTACAATATCGCTGGCCTGTTGGCAGGAGATGATGGTTGGAATCCGTTGGGTGACACTGCCTCTGATGATTCGGCTCCGCGAAATACAGCCATCAGGGTCACTCCCGATGCGCTGCACATGAGAGGCGGCGACAAACCAGTGGTGGTCTCTGCAAAAACTTGGCGGCATGGTGACTATGCTCCTGACCGCCAGCCAGACCTGAAATGGGAAGTGGAGAAAAGATTTGAAAAATTCATACAGATTAAATCTCTTGAGGGGGGACGTTGCGAATTGTCCTCTACCTACGATGAGGATGCCGAACTGGATGTCGTGCTTACTGCTCGCTCAAGCGATGGGTTGCAGGGAGCTGCCGTAATCCACCTCAAAGGCAAACCCCTTCCTGCTCCTGCATTGGCCCGAAAACCACGCATCGTGCTTGAAAACCGAGTAGCTACCCTTGATTACCAAATCATGCCTGAAGGTCATGCCGATTGCTCCGACATCACTTGGTATCTGGCCGACGACAAGCGCGGGGTAGGGGCCAAGGCGGTGGCTGCCAGCAATGACGGCCCTCAGCAGACTTATGCTGTCAAAGGCACTGATGCCGGGAAATACCTGATGGCTGTCATCCGTCCGGCGCATGCAAGGAGTGCTGTGGGTGATTCATGCCTTGTCTGTTTGGGCAAACGTATCCGCCAGTCCCAGGCTGGTCCCGTCAATCGGATGGATACGGACTTCCATGATTTCGTATGTGGGTGGCAGCCCGAGGTGAAGGCTGGTTTCTGGACAGTCGACGGTTACAAACCGCTTGACACTGCTGAGTATCCTTGGTCCTTTGATCTCTCACGACCTATGTGGGAATATGGAGAGGGTTTCAACGGGGCTGTGGGTAAGGGCCTTTTGCAAGCTCAGCGGGGTGCCCGCATCATGTTCACGCCAAAGGAGAAACCGTATGGAGATATGGAAGTGAGGTTGGATGTCGATCCCACCAAAACTGCTGGTCAGGGTTTTGGCAGTGCCACAGGACAGTATATGGACGTCTGCTTGAAGTTCGATACCCGTACTCTGACGGGTTATGCCCTCCGCATCATCCGAACGACGAAATATGCCAAAGCCGTCGATTTCCTGCTGGTGCGCTATGACCACGGCAAGACCACGGCACTCACCGATCCCGTTAGTGCGGTGTGCTACCGCACGGGATGCCATATCGTGGTGAGGTATGCTGGCGGACAGCTTTCGGCCGAGGTGCGTACTGATACGCCTTTGCCTACCCCCGACGATCCTCACCTGCATACAGAGGTGTCGCTCCATGCCGAAGTGGCCTCCAATGATTTCGGTGGCCTGGCGATCCAGCACACCGGGTCATGCGGCGAGAGCACCACGATGCTCCACCGCTTGCAGGTCGTATGGGATTGATGTGCCCGGAATGGTGCTCCTTCACACGATGGGCAGCGAGATACCGTTGATCTTTTGATAGACGTCGAGAGCGTAGACATCGGTCATGCCACTGATGTAGTCGATGACAGCCATGATGCGGGTCTCAAGGTCATCCGACTGGATGTCGTATTGGCTGCTGACCCTGTTGATGAGTTGTTGTGAGTAATACAGATCGGGCTCAACGGCGGCATGTATCATCTTCTCCATGAGGGTCTCGATGATTTTGTAACCCGACAATTCCACGTCGAGCACGGGTTTGCTGTTGTAAATCCGGGCGCAAGACACTTTGGTGCAACGGCTGTAGGCTTCTTGGACGTGGCTCTCAACATGGTCGAGCAGACAACCCGTCAGCTCTCCTGCGAGAATCTCCTCTTCATGGCTGACAAAAGCCGTGACGCATTCCCTCACCAGAAGACCGATGACCGAGGCTCTCATATAAACCACTTTCTCGTTGGGATCGGTGATTTGCTCGTCCACGATGCGCTGCTGCATCCTCTTCCTGGTCTCTTCATCAAAGAACTCAAGCAGAAGCGATGCCGTTTCCTCATAAGAGAGAATCTTCAATTTGTGCGCATCCTCGATGTCCATGATCTCGTAGCAGATGTCATCGGCCGCTTCCACAAGGTAGACCAAGGGGTGACGGGCAAACCTCACTCCCAAACCATCACTTTGTAAGAGTCGGATACCCAGCTCTTCGGCTATGCGGCAAAAGATGCTCTCCTCTGAATTGAAGAAGCCAAACTTCCCTTTCTTGCTGGCCTGGGTCGAGGAGTAGGGGTACTTGACGATGGAGGCCAGGGTGGTGTAGGTGAGGACAAAACCACCCTCACGACGCCCTTTGAAGCGGTGGGCCAACAGCCGGAAGGCATTGGCGTTGCCTTCGAAATGGGTGATGTCGCTCCAGAAAACCTCGCTCACCTCACGCTGCAGCTGTTGGCCGGCACCCTCGGTGAAGAATGCCTGGATAGCCCGCTCACCGGAATGGCCGAATGGAGGATTGCCCATGTCGTGAGCCAGACAAGCGGATGAGACGATGGTGCCGATCTCCTCGAACAGCGTACCACGGAGTTGAGGATGCCGCTCCGTGAGTTGCTTGGCCACGTCATTGCCCAGCGACATGCCCACGCTCGAGACTTCCAGACTGTGGGTGAGACGGTTGTGCACGAAGACGCTGCCCGGAAGAGGGAATACCTGAGTCTTGTTCTGCAAGCGGCGGAAGGGGGCGGAGAAAATCAGCCTGTCGCTGTCACGCTTGAATTCCGAGCGGTCGTCGTGACGCTGCGGATGACGGTCTTCCTGCCCGAGACGTTTGTTGGATATCAGTTGTTGCCAGTTCATGATGGTGAGATTTCTGTTATTTCCGACAGGGTAACTGAGACGACAGAAGTGGTCTCCGCACCCTTGGTTGAGAGTTGCAAAAGTAAACTAAAATAATCTATTTTCATTCTTTTTAAGAGGGAAAAATAACGATATGTGGATAGAAATGGTTAATTTTGCAGTTCATTACAAACATCAGACAAATTATGGTCAAGATAAAAGTCATCAACAAGAGCCATCATCCACTGCCTCAGTATGCCACCGCTCTCAGCGCTGGAATGGACCTCAGGGCCAACATCGCCGAACCGGTGACTCTCCGTCCCTTGGAGCGCAGACTCATACCGACAGGGCTTTATATCGCCTTGCCTCCGGGTTTCGAGGCTCAGATTAGGCCTCGTAGTGGATTGGCATTGAAGCATGGGCTCACTGTGCTCAACACTCCCGGCACTATCGATGCCGACTACCGTGGTGAGGTGATGGTGCTTCTGGTGAATTTCTCTGCCGAGGATTTTGTGGTGGCCGACGGGGAGCGCATCGCACAGATGATCATCGCTCGCCATGAGCAAGCCGAGTGGGAGGAAACCGAGGCGCTCGATGAGACAGAACGTGGTGCAGGAGGATACGGACATACTGGAGTAAAATAACACGATGGATACAAGATTTGTGAGGATGACGCCGATGCACTGCTTGCTGGTCGTGCTGCTCTCGGTGATGTTTGCCGCCCCGGCCGGGGCGCGCCAGAAACCGAAGGCCAGGAAGGTGCAGCCCGTGGTGGCTGTTACTTTGAGCGAAAACGACTCCAAACGCTTCAATTACTTCTTCTTGGAGGCCGTGCGGCAGCAGCATCTGGGCAACTACGCTGGTGCCTTCGACTTGTTGCACCATTGTCTTGAGATCAATCCCTCGTCGCCTGAGACCTACTACTCTCTCTCTGCCTATTACTCGGAGTTGCACAACGACTCGTTGATGCTCGCTACCATGAAGAAAGCGGCTGAACTCAGTCCTACCAACTTCACCTACCTTGAACGCCTCGGGCAAGCCTATATCCGTACACAGGACTATGCCAGGGCAACGGAGGTGTATGAGCAACTGGCGGCCAGCAACCCCCGACGGAGCGATGTGCTCACACTGCTCATCCAACTCTACCAGCACGATCACGACTACAACAAATTGATACAGACGCTGGAACGTCTGGAGATGCTCGAGGGAAGCAGCGAGGACATCACACTTTCCAAGATGCAAGTCTATGCCTTGCAAGGCAACAAGAAAAAGGAATACAACGAACTGCGTAGCCTGGCCCGTCAGCATCCCAATGATTACAATTACAGAGTGATGATGGGCAACTGGCTCTTGCAGAACGGCAAGGAGAAAGATGCCTTGGCGGAATACAATGCGGTGCTGAAGAAAGAACCCGACAATATCATGGCACAGATGTCGCTGCTCGACTATTACAAGTCGCAAAAGCAGGACTCTCTGGCGAAGTCGCAGATGGAAAACCTCCTGATGGCGAAAAACACGGAGCCGGAAAGCAAACTGCTTCTCATGCGGCAGTTCATCACCGACAATGAGGAGAATGGCGGTGACAGCGTGGAAGTGCTGAGCCTTTTCGACAGGATCCTGCAACAGCCTCAGGCCAACTCGTCGATGGCAGAGCTGCGCGCCGCTTATATGTCGCTCAAGAAAATGCCGGAGAGCACCATCAACGCTGCTTTGGAAAAGGTGCTCGACATCGAGCCCGACAATGCCGGCGCACGGCTGCAACTGTTGCAAACGGCTTGGAAAAACCAGGACTACGACCGCATCATCAGCCTTTCCAAACCAGGTGTGGAATACCATCCCGACAACATCTGGTTCTATTATTTCCTTGGCATGGCCTACTCTCAGAAAGATGAGGCTGACGAGGCTCTCAACACCTTCCGCAAAGGGGTCGGACAAGTCAATGCCGAGAGTAACAAGGATATCGTGTCGGATTTCTACTCCATCATGGGCGATCTCCTGCACGAGAAAGGTATGCTGAATGACGCTTATGCCGCTTATGACAGTTGCCTGCAATGGAAGCCCGATAACATCGGATGCCTCAACAATTATGCCTATTTCCTCAGCGTGGAGGGCCGTGACCTGTCGAAGGCGGAGCAAATGAGTTACCGTACGGTGAAGGCCGAGCCCAACAACTCCACATTCCTCGACACCTATGCGTGGATCCTCTTCCGGCAGGAACGATTCGAGGAGGCCCGCATCTATATTGACCAGGCTCTGGCCAATGACTCTACGGTGAGTGACGTCATCCTCGAACATGCCGGTGATATCTACATCATGAACGGCGTGCAAGAGAAGGCTCTCGAATACTGGCGGCAGGCTCAGGAGAAAGGGGATGGCAAGAACGCCGTTTTGGAAGAGAAAATCAAATTGAAAAAATATATAGAAGATCCTAACGCCAAATGATGAATATCAGAAATCATATTTTCAGGCTGATGCTCCTGGCACTGCCTTTCGCCGTGACCGCTTGCGGTAGTAAGAAAAAACTGGTCGGCGGGGGTGGAAAAAACACCAATCCTACTGCTGTAACCACTTCTGCCACTGGATCCTCGTCGGTGAAGAGCATCGACAACGTGACTTACCTGGGCAAGGTGACTGCTAATGCCCCGACGGCGAAGAATCTCGTGGCCAGTATCGACTTCAACCTCAAGACGGGCAGCAAGAACATCTCCGTCGACGGAAAACTGAGCATGAGGAAGGATGAGGCAATCCGGATCCAGCTCTCGCCCATGGGACTCATGGAGGTGGGACGTATAGAGTTCTCCAAAGACTCCGTCCTCTTTATGGACAGGATACACAAGCAATACCTCAAAAGCAGCTACGACCAGGTGAGTTTCCTCAAGAACAACGGCATCGATTTCAATGCCCTCCAAGCTCTGTTCTGGAACCAACTCTTCGTTCCAGGGGAGAAGGGACTCAGCAAATCGTCTATCAACCTGTTTGAGATCGAAAAGGGACTCGTAAAACTCAACCAGGGGAAAATGACGTACGTGTGGGAAACCGACGAACAGGTGGAGCATGTCAGTTCTGCCACGGCCACTTACAACAGCTCAAAGAACGGGACTTCCCAACTCAATTGGAAATACGGTAATTTCAAACCTTTCAGCGGAAAACCTTTCCCGACCGAACAGAACATCAAGGTCTCTACCAATGCTTCGGGGACTGCCAAGGTCATCGAGGTTGACATCACCTTGAAAAATATGAAGAATGATTCGGGATGGGAAACCACCACCAAGGTGTCGTCGAAATACAAACCCGTGAAACTGAATGATGTGATCAACCAAATCCTGAAACTGCAATGAAAAGAATTATCATATTGATGCTGATGGTCATGATGGCCTTGCCTCAGATGGCACAGACCCGTCACCGGACGAGTCGGGGCAAGCATCACACACAGACCACTGTGACAAGACAAGGCAAGTCGAGGTCCACGCGCCAGCAGACCGCTACGTCGCCTAAGACCAAAAAAGGAAAAGCCAATTACACCACATCGGAAATACGTGGCTTGCAATCACAGCGCCAGCAGATCGAGAAGGACATCCGTGACCAGCAAAACAAACTGAGGGCCAATAAGGAGAATGTGGCTAACCGCCTCAATGACCTGATGATCCTCAATGGTGAGATCGATGCCAAGCAGAAGGACATCGAGGGCTTTGAGATGGAAATCAAAAACCTTGACGGCAACATCGGTATCCTCAAGTCGCAGATGAACACCCTCCAGGGACAACTGAAAGACAGACAGGAAAAGTATGTGAAGTCGATGCGTTACATGGCAAAAAACCGCTCGATACAGGACAAACTGATGTTTATTTTCAGTGCCAAAAGCCTCACACAGGCTTACCGGCGATTGCGCTTCGTCCAGGACTATGCGTCCTATCAAAGAGCTCAGGGTGAGCAGATCAAGGTGAAACAACAGGAAATCAACCTCAAGAACCGGCAACTGGAAGTGGCGCGCTCACAAAAGAACCAACTCCTCAGCAAAGGAAAGGCTGCTCAGGCTGACCTTCAGAACAAGCATAGCGAACAGCAAAAAGTGGTGAATGAGTTGCAAAACGAACAGAAAACCATCCAGGTGATCATCGCAGACCAAGAGCGCAAGAATGCCCAAATCAATGCCGAAATCGACCGCCTCGTGGCTGTCGAGGTGGAGAAGGCGCGTGCCCGCGCCGCAGCTGAGGCTCAACGAAAGGCTGAGGCCGCCGCCGCCAAGAAGAGAGCAGAGGAACTGGCCAGGAAAAAGGCCGCTGCCGAGGCTGCCAAGCGTGAGGAGGAAAAACGCATCGCCGCCGCCAAGGCTGAGGAGGCTCGCCTGAAAGCTGCTGCCGAGGCTGCCGCACGAGAACATGCACGACGGGTGGCAGCAGAGAAAGCTGCTGCCGAGGCCCGGGCACGTGCCGCCGCCGCAGAGGCCGAGGCAAAATCGAAGCGTGAGGCCGAAGCGAAGAGCAAACGTGAGGCTGAAGCCCGTGCACGGGCGGCTGCCGAGGAGGCGCGGGCTGCCGAAGAGGCTGCACGCCGCAGTGCTGCTGAGAAAGAAAGGGCCGAACAGGCTGCACGCGAGGCGGAGTCGGCCCGTCTTGCCGCTGAGCGCAAAGCTGTGGCGGATGCGGCACGACGTGAGAAAGAAGCCGAGGAGGCTGCCAAGGAATCCTCTAAGATGGAAACCATGTCGGCTGTCGACAGGCAGATCAGCGGCAGCTTCGAGAGCAACCGTGGACGATTGCCTATGCCCGTAACTGGAAGCTACAAGATCGTGAGCCACTTCGGCCAATACGATGTCGAAGGACTGAGAAACGTGAAACTCGACAATAAAGGCATCAATATCCTTTGCCAGCCTGGAGCCAGTGCACGATCCATCTTCGAGGGTGAGGTCAGTGCTGTGGTGAGTGTGGCAGGACAGTTGGTGGTCATGGTGCGACATGGTGATTTCATCTCGGTCTACTGCAACCTGAAATCAGTGCATGTGCGCAAGGGACAGAAGGTCACCACCCGTCAGGTGCTGGGAACTGTCGGGCAAGACAATATCCTGCAGTTCCAGTTGCGCCGTGAAACGTCGAAGCTCAACCCGGAATCCTGGCTTGGACGGTAAGCGACAAGAGAAAGAAAAGGAAAAACTTATATTTCTACGCCATCGAGTAAGTGGATATACTGCTCGATGGCTTTTTGGATCTCGCTGATACAAATGTACTCGTCGGCGGAATGCGATCGGGATGACTCGCCCGGACCGAGCTTGAGCGAGGGGAAAGACATCAGTGCCTGGTCGCTGAGGGTGGGGGAGCCAAAGGGGTGCATGCCAGCCGCCACACAGCGCCTGACGACGGGATGAGCGAGGTCGATGTGGGATGAACGCAACCTGAAGGAGCGGGCTTTCACCTCGCTCTGAACATGCGAGCGGATGAACTCATACACCTCCTCGTTGTCATAATACTCGTTGGTGCGCACATCGATGATGGCCTTGCAGGTGTCAGGAACTACGTTGTGCTGGGTGCCGGCCTGCAGCACGGTGACGGTCATGAGAGTAGGACCGAGTAAGGGACTGACTTTCTCAAAACGGTAGTCGCGGAGCCACAACAGGTCGTCGAGCATGCCATAGATGGCATTGACACCCTCGCCTCTTGCGGCATGGCCTGAACGACCGTGAGAGGTCATGTCGATCACCATCAACCCTTTCTCGGCCACGGCGGGCTGCATGCCGGTCGGCTCTCCCACAAGGGCCATGGTGATGGGCGGCAGTTGGGGAAGCGCACGGCTGATGCCATTGCTGCCCGACACCTCTTCCTCCGCAGAGGCGAGGTAGATGAGGTTGTAGGCCTGTCGGGTGCCTGACAGGTGGCGGAATACTTGGAGAAGTGACACCAGACCTCCTCCGCAGTCGTTGCTGCCGATGCCATAGAGACGGTCGCCTGAGTGTTCTGCCAGATATGGATCGCGGGTCCAGGAGGCCACAGGCTTCACGGTGTCGATGTGTGCGTTGAGCAACAGGGTGGGACGGGATTCCTCAAACCCCGGGGCTATCGCCCATACATTGTTGGCCTCACGATACGGACGGAGACCGTATCCCTGCATCGTCTCTTCCATGATGTCGGCGGCGGCACGTTCTTCCCTGCTGATGCGAGGCGTGGCAATCAGCCGCTCAAGCAATGCCACTGCGTGGCCTGTGTATTCTCTTGTCATGGTGCAAAGATAGTGTTTAAAAAAATAAAAATACCGTTTTTTTTTGTTTTTCATCGAATTTGCATTATTTTTGCATGTAATAAAAGAATAGAGCCATGCAGACGAATTGTCACCTTTCGGTACTAATCCACGAGCAAGCCAAGAAATACGGCGAGAAATTGGTGCTCACTTACCATGATTTCGGTCAGAGGGAGTGGAAGTCCATCTCGTGGAACACGTTCTCACACATTGTCAAACAGGTGTCCAACGCCTTGCTCAATCTTGGTGTAGGGGTGCAGGAGAATATTGGCGTGTTTTCACAGAATGCTGTGCAGTATTTGTACACCGACTTCGGTGCCTTCGGCGTGAGGGCTGTCACCGTGCCTTTCTATGCCACCAGCAGCGAGGAGCAGATCCGGTTCATGATCTCCGACGCGGAGATACGCTTGCTCTTCGTCGGTGAGCAGGAACAGTACGACAAGGCTCATCGGGTATTCCCGCAGTGCCCCTCTATGGAACGCATCATCATCTTCGACAGGAAGGTGAACATACATCCCAATGACGTCAACGCCATCTATTTTGACGATTTCCTCAAATTGGGCGAGAACTTCCCCCGACAGACAGAGGTGGAGAAACGCTATGCCGACGCCTCTTTCGACGATATCTGCAATATCCTCTATACCAGTGGCACCACAGGCGACAGCAAGGGCGTGATTCTCAGCTACTCACAGTATCATGCCGCCTTCGAGGCCAATCACCGCAGCGTGCCCGTGGGGGAGAACGATGTGGTGATGAACTTCCTTCCCTACACCCATGTCTTCGAGCGCGGATGGGCTCTTCTCTGCTTGACGGAAGGTGCCAGGTTGGTGATCAATACTTACCCGAAGGACATCCAGGATGCGATGAGGGAGATCCATCCCACCTGCATGAGTTCTGTGCCCCGTTTCTGGGAGAAAGTGTATGTAGGCGTCAGGGCCAAAATCGATTCCGCATCCGGTGTGAAGCGTGCGCTCTTCATGAAGGCGATCAATGTGGGGCGCCGTCACAACATCGAATATCTCAGTCACGGGAAAAGACCTCCTTTGCACCTCCAGTTGCAGTACGCTTTCTACAACAAGACCGTCTTCAGCTTGGTCCGTAAGCAACTGGGCCTGGAGAATGCGCATTTCTTCCCTACTGCAGGTGCCACCGTGTCGCCTGATGTCGAGGAATTCATCCATTCCATCGGTATCAACATGATGGTGGGGTATGGACTCACAGAGAGCCTCGCTACGGTGTCCAACGACCATCTGGGCGAGCCTTACACTGTCGGCTCTGTAGGCCGGCCGATCTTCAGCGTGAAGGTGAAAATCGGGGAGAATGACGAGATCCTGCTCAAGGGACCGACCATCACACGGGGTTATTACAAGCGCGAGGCGCTCACCAAAGCGTCCTTTGACGAAGAAGGCTATTTCCGTACTGGTGATGCCGGATACATGCGTGACGGGGAACTTTTCCTCAAAGAACGTATCAAGGACCTTTTCAAGACCTCCAATGGCAAGTATATCGCTCCGCAGCTCATAGAATCCAAACTGTTGGTCGATAAGTTTGTTGAGCAAATCGCTGTCATCGCCGACCAGCGTAAGTTTGTCTCTGCCCTTATCGTCCCCAATTTCGCCATGCTCAAGGAGTATGCCGCCGACTATGGCATCAAAGTAGGCTCCAACGAGGAGATGTGCGCCGACCCGCGCATCATCAAGATGATGCAGGAGCGCATGGACACCCTGCAGCAGGGACTGGCCAGCTACGAACGGATCAAGAAGTTCGTCCTTCTCCCCAATATGTTCAGTATGGAGAAGGGAGAACTGACCAATACACTGAAAATCCGGCGCAACGTGCTGGTGAAGAATTACGCTGCGGAGATAGAAGAAATGTATAAGGAATAATATGATTACAAGCGACCAGTTGAAGGATGTGCTGGAGCGTGCCGACGCTCTGCACAGATATCTCGAGATAGACAAAAAGAAAATAGAATTTGAGGAGGAGCAGTTGCGCACGCAGGCTCCTGATTTCTGGGATGATCCCAAGCGGGCTCAGGAACAAATGATCAAAGTGAAGGGCATCCAGAAATGGCTCGACGGCTATAAGGATGTGCGTGACAAGGCTGATGAGTTGCAGCTTGCCTTTGATTTCTACCACGACGACATGGTGACGGAGGAGGAGGTCGACGACGACTATCAGCAGGCTGTCAAGGCCATCGAGGCTCTCGAACTCAAGAACATGCTCCGCCAGAAAGAAGACCCGATGGACTGCGTGCTGAAAATCAACAGTGGTGCCGGGGGTACCGAGAGCCAGGACTGGGCCCAGATGCTGATGCGCATGTATATGCGTTGGGCCGAGGCTCATGGTCACAAGGTGACGGTGAGCAACATCCAGGATGGCGACGAGGCGGGTATCAAGAGCGTCACGATGGAAATAGAGGGTGGCGATTGCGCTTATGGTTACCTGAAAAGCGAGAGTGGCGTTCACCGCCTGGTGAGGGTCTCTCCCTTCAATGCACAGGGTAAGCGGATGACCAGTTTTGCCAGTGTGTTCGTCTCACCGCTGGTCGATGACACCATAGAGGTTTATGTAGACCCTTCAAAGGTGTCGTGGGATCTCTTCCGCAGCGGTGGCGCCGGTGGTCAGAATGTCAATAAAGTCGAGACGGGTGTGCGCTTGCGCTATCAGTATGTTGACCCTGACACGGGAGAGGAGGAGGAAATCCTTATCGAGAACACTGAGAGCCGCAAACAGCTTGAGAACCGCAACAATGCCATGCGACTGCTCAAGTCGCAACTTTACGACCGCGCTATGAAGAAACGGTTGGAGGCTAAGGCCAAGATTGAGGCTGGCAAGAAGAAAATCGAATGGGGAAGCCAGATCAGAAGCTATGTCTTCGACGACCGTCGTGTGAAGGACCACCGCACCAATTATCAGACCACCGATGTCGACGGCGTGATGGATGGTAAGATCGACGGTTTCATCAAGGCTTACTTGATGGAGTTCCCAGTCAACGATGAACAGTAGTTAAACCTTAAAAATAAATGATTATGTCAAAGAAAATGAATGCCAAGCGTAAGGCTTACGCTGAAAAACAGGCCAAAGAAGGACAGAACGTGGTGCGCTGGATCTTTATCGCACTGATCGCTCTTGCTGTGCTTTATGTGGCTTTCACCATGTCGGCCTGGACTTAAAATTTGATGGATGAGTGGTTTTGAGATAGAACGGAAATTCCTCGTCCATAAGGACAAGGATTACAAGGGTCGTGCTTACGCCAGCAGCCGTATCAAGCAGGGATATATCGCAGCCAAAGGCGCAACGGTAAGGATTCGTACGCGTGACGACAAGGCTTACCTCACCATCAAGGCTCCTTCGACCGACGGCGGACTGAAGCGGTATGAGTTTGAGAAGGAAATCACCGTGGATGAGGCTGAGCACCTCTTGCAGCTTTGTGAACCGCCTCTCATCGACAAGACTCGTTATCTCGTCAAGAGTGGCGACCATACCTTTGAGGTCGATGAGTTTTATGGCGACAACCAGGGACTTGTGATGGCTGAGGTGGAACTTGGCAGTGAGGATGAGGCTTTCGAGAAACCTGACTTCATCGGGATGGAGGTGACCGGCGACGGACGCTTTTACAACAAGCGGCTTCGCCGATTCCCCTTTATCCTTTGGCGTGGTACTTTGCCCATAGAATACCGATAACCAATGCGGTTGTCGCCCCAATGGTGTTGGCCACGAAATCCAGCCATTCTCCGCTTCTGCGACCTCCCGTGCAGTTGGCTTGCAGGATTTCAATGATTCCGCTCATGGCTACAGGGGCTGCCCACGCCAGAAGGATGACTTTGCGCCAGTCGGTCTTGGAATGCTTGTACAGGTATTCCGCCCAAATGGTTAGACAAGTGACCAGATACATCGCAGTATGGGTCCACTTGTCTATGTTTTTTACCTCCTCTAATCCTGTCTGTGGAGGGGTGAGGAAACAAAGATACCAAATCAGTGCGATGAGTAAGGAGGATAGGGGGTATCTGGTTATCAAATGTAACGAATATCTCATCTTTTGCGCAAATTTTCGTGCAAAATTAAGAAAATATTTATAATTCCCCAAGTTTGACACTTATTTTTGTATCTAGCAGAAACATAGCTCGTTATTGCAAATGGACTGTGCTATAGCGAGTTTCGCTTACAGACTTTAACCTCAAATTACGCTGAGCCCACTTTAAAAAGTCTTTTTCGTAGCTATGCGCCGTTACCGCCAACCACGAAGAGCCAAATGTAGAGACGTCGCATTGCGGCGTCTCCAGCATCATGCTTTGGGATGAGTTAACAAACGGGAGACGCCTCAATGCGACGTCTCTACTTCCTTATGCGAATGGATTCTGCTGTTCGTCGGAATTTGCCGTGGTTCATCGGGATTTGCCGTTGTTCATCGGGATTTGTTGTGGTTCATTGGGATTTGTTGTGGTTCATCGGGATTTGTAATCCCGATGCAATGAGTATCAGGATTTTTAATCCGCTTAAAGCGCATTGCAAATGCTAATACTCAATGCGGCCGGATTACAAATCCGCCCGAACGAGGATGCTAATACTCAATGCGGCCGGATTACAAATCCGCCCGAACAAATGCCAATCCGCCCGAATAGCTATGCGTACTTAGGTGCTGAGTAATTACTTCATCTTTTATTATTTCCCAACTAATTAAGGTAATACTGTGAAACAAAAATTGGGATAATCAACTTTTTTTTAGTTTTTTTATACAATATGATTTTATTTTATTACTTTTGCAAAATAAGATGTATACCACTCACGACACGATGGAGGTGGAAGGCAGCATTACAGTGAATGGATTCAAAGGCACCCAATACATCAATTTGGGCGGTGATGAGGATGACGAGGCCAACTCGATGAGCACTGACCTTTGGGATGAGGAATAAGAAGACCCTATCCCACCTGTAGTGCCGGAGGTGGTGGCTGAGCATCAGGTCGACCACCTTGCCGGCCTCCTTTGTGATGTCTTCACGTCCGGCTGTGCGGATGATCATTTCCACTATTTGGTTATCAAATGTAATAAATACTAAAGTTTCGCAAGTAGCGAAGGACCTGCATGTTTTAACATAAAATTGGAATA
>CAMNIN010000043.1 GCA_946540735.1 uncultured Prevotellaceae bacterium
ATCCTTCAGGATATCCATCGACTTGATGTCGGTGGGGTTGATATCAGAGAGCTGTCCCATGAAGGGGATACCGTCGAGAACGATCAGCGGGTCGTTGCTGGCACTCAGAGAGCGCTGACCACGGATACGGATCTGCATTTCCTCGCCTGGTTTGGAAGATGTCTGTGTCATGAGCACACCAGCCACACGACCCTGGAGAGCCTGTGCGGCATTGGTAGCAGCGATCTGGTTGAGTTTTTCACCATTGACGTTAGCCACCGAACCAGTGACGGCCTCACGGCGTTGTGTACCGTAACCGATGACCACCACCTCATTGAGGTTGCCGCCCTCGGCCTCAAGAACGATGTTAAGGTTGGACTGATTTCCCACCTTCACTTCTTGCGTGACATAACCCACGTAGGAGACGACCAAGGTAGCTCCCGGTTTGACGTCGATGGTGAAGTTGCCGTCGAAGTCGGTGATCACACCATTCGACGTGCCCTTCTCCAAGACGGTGGCACCGATGAGTTCTCCCTCGGAGTCGCTCACCCTACCTGTCACTTTCTTGCTTTGCTGCACTTCACTCACGGCATTGGAATCCGGAGCAGCCATGGCAGCCTGTGGTGTGGCCAGCCCAAAGAATGAGCAGAGCCCCACGAAACATACTGTTTTTCTCAAGTCTACATGCATAGCATTTTTTTTTAGTTGATAGTAATTATAGAGTATAAAATTCAGATTCAGTTTTCAAATTTGGTGCTGGCACTATATATTATAGGTTAATATGACCGGATTTTCATTTTAGTTTCATGCCGCAAAGGTAAATTAAAAAATGTAACATCAGATTAAAGATTGTTCCAAGGCTTTTAGAAATTGTTTCATGCATGAAAAAAGGGCCAGACAGTGTCTGAAACCCTTATGATTCCTTGTTTTTGAAGCTCTCTGCATACTCGGTTGGAGTCATGCCGTAATGTTTTTTGAACACGGTGGAGAAGTAGGTTTGGTTGTTGAAACCGACGGAGAAAGCCACCTGTGCGATATTGACCTTACCCTCCTGTATCAGTCGTGCCGCCTGCTGCAGGCGATGGTTGCGGATGAACTCACCGGCCGAGATGCCTGTGATCTCCTTCATCTTCCGGTGCAACTGCGTGCGGCTCATGCCCACTTCCTCGGTCAGCATGTCGACATTGAAATCAGGGTCGGTGAGGTGCTTGTTGAGCGCTTTCATGATACGTTCCATCAGCACGTCGTTGTTGCCTTTCACCTCCACGTTCGACACCTTGTCTTTCTGTTGCTGCGCTCCTGTGAATTTACCACGCAAGCGTCTGACGTTGTCGACGAGGTTGTCGACGAGGATATGCAATTCCTCCATGTTGAAAGGTTTCGCCAGATATGCGTCGGCGCCTTTCCGGAGTCCTTCGAGCCTGTCGCTCACCTCGGTCTTCGAGGTCAGAAGGATGACTGGAATGTCGCTGATGTTGGGGTTGGCCTTCAGTTGGCGGAGCATGGTGATACCATCCATCTCCGGCATCATGACATCGCTGATCACGAGGTCGTACTTGTCACCGGTGAGCAGCACCTTGAGTGCTTCCCTGCCGTTGGCGACGGTATCGATCCTGTACCAGTCGCCCAACTCGTTCTTGATGTATTGTGCCACCTCTTGATCGTCGTCGACCACGAGCAGGCGGAAGTTGCGCGAGGCTTGTCTGCGCGACTGTCTCTCCTTGTTCGCCTTCTCGTCCTCGATCTCCTCGGGTTTGAGGTGCGCGTTGCCCAACGGGATGCTCACGTCGAGACAAGCTCCCCGCTGAGCGTCTGGGCGGTTGTAGGCTTTGATCTTCCCGCCATGCATCTGCACGATGGCCCGGCTGAGGTTGAGCCCGATGCCCGTTCCCTCGATATGCAGGTCGGTGCTGTTGTTGCCTTGGTAGAAGCGTTCGAAGAGGCGTTCCGTATTGTCTTCCTTGAATCCGATGCCGGTATCCAGCACCTTGATGACGGCTTGGTGCTCGTCTTGGGAGAGCACCACTCTCACCTCTCCGCCATCGAAGGTGTACTTGAAGGCATTGGAGAGCAGGTTGCTGATCACCTTATCAAACTGTATGCGGTCAATCCACGCCATCACCCTGTCATTGTCGTGCTCGAAGGTGAAACGGATGTTGCGCTGTTGGGCGTTGTAGTGGTAGAGCGAGCATATACCCGAGATGAAACCGACGAGGTTGGTCTCGGTGCAGTGCAGGTGCATCTGCTTCTTGTCGATCTTGCGCTCGTCGAGGATCTGGTTGACAAGCAGCAACAAGCGCTGTGCGTTGCGGTCGATGGTGTCAAGGTCGGAGATACTCTCCTGGTCTGTGAGGCGCGCCTTGAGCTTGTTGAGGGGTCCCATGATCAGGGTAAGAGGTGAACGGATGTCGTGAGTGGCATTGATGAGGAAGCGCATTTTCTGCTCATCGAGGTCGGCCCTCCGCTTGCGCTCCATGTAATATGCAGCCAATACCACGGCACCCACAGCCAGGAGAGCGTAGAGTAGGTAAGCCCAGGTGGAAGCATACCATGGAGCTTCCACCACGACAGTGATGGTAAAGGGCTGGAGGCCTTCCTCTTCCTGGTCTTGCAATCTCACTCCGATCACATATTTGCCAGGGGGCATTCGATTGAAGGAGATGTTATTGACACCCTCAGCCAGAGGAATCCACGCACCCTTGTTCAACCGATACTCGAATACGATGTTGTCGGTATTCTGGAAATCGAGGAGCGAGAACTCCATCGAGAAGGTGTTCTGGTCATAAGGTATCTCGAAACGGTCCTGCTGCACGCCCACGGGTTTCCCGTCGACGATGAAATGCGTCAGATGGATGTTGCGGCCCTTTTTCCCCACGTTCCCTTTCAGGTCATCGGGATAGAACGACACGATGCCCTCATTCGAACCATAAAACACCCTGTCGTCGTCGGCATGCACTGCGGCACCGAGGATAAACTCCCTCATCTCCAGTCCGTTGCCATGCAGGTAGTTGACCATGCGGTCCTTATGGGCATCGTATTGCCAGATGCCGTTGGCCGTACTCATCCACAGATTGCCTGAGCGCGAAGAGAGGATGGTGTAGACAGGGATGTTCCCGATCTCCTCGCTGCCCGGATAGGGCTTCACGGTGTTCGACTCCCGGTCATAGCAGTAGAGACCGCTCTCCGTCCCGATAAGGATCTGCCCCTCACGCTGCTCATGAAGCGAGAAGCATTTCATATCCTTGAGCTGCACATCCCATCCGAAGATGCGGAAACTGCGGTCGGCGGGATTCATCACGCACAGGCCGCTCATCGTGGCCACCCAGAGCAGGCCGCGGCTGTCGACCAGCATGGCTTTCACCCAGTCATTGCTCAGCTTGCCTTTCTTGGGGTCGTTCTGATACATGCTCAACTGATACGACTCGCCGCTCTCGGTATTGAATACGCAGATGCCTTTGCCGTAGTTGCAGATATAGAGGATGCCGTCGCCGTCATCCGTCATGCAGTTGATGCCCCAGCCATCGACTTTCAGCCGGGGCGCGCTGACACCTGTCACTGGGTTGTAACTGTAGAGCGTGTTCTCGCTCCCCACCCAGTAATGCCCGTTTTTGTCGCGGTAGATGCAGTTGGCTCCTGCAGGTGAGGCGGGAGCCGGGGAGATGCGGCCGTTCTTGTCAAACTGGTAGATGCCGCTTTTCTGCACGGTGCACCACACGCTGCCGTCATCACCCGGCGCCACACTCGACACGCCGCTGCCCAGGATGATGTTCTGCGCCGAGAAGCGCCAGGTATTGAAGATCTCCCGGCTCTGGCTGATCTTCATCAGTCCCTTCTTGTAACAGCTCACCCAGAGGTTGTGACTCTTGTCCTCGAAGATATAGTTGACGTTGGCCGACCCCAGTCCGTAGCGGTTTTCCTCGACTTTCCGCAGGGCTTTGCTGCCTTTCGGAATGACATAGAGACCATTGCCCGAAGTACCGATATAGATATTGCCGTTGTGATCGATGAGGGCAGATCGGATAGACCCTTTGCCTTCGAGTTCTTTCAGGTCGTAACCGGCATCGGCCATTAGCCCGGTGGCATAGTCATATCTCAGGATGCCATAAAGGCACACAGCCAGGAACCCTTTCTTGTCGGTGCGGAGGAATGTCGCCACCGGGCCATAGGGCGAAGTGAAATCCTTGGTGGCTGTGGGATGCAGGTTGCTGACCTTGATTTTCGTGAGTCTCGACGTCTGCGTCCCTTTCCAGAGGGAATGCTGGTCGTCCTCGAAACCCACCATGAAGAAGTCATTCCCGTCGTTGGCCGACAGCATCTTCTCCGCCGTGATGACATCTTTTCCTGCCCGGATGGCAAAAAGTCCGTAGCCGGCCGTACCGACGAGGATATTCCCGTCGGTATCCTCGAAGATGCATTCCACCCTCGTTCTCAGATGATTGGGGAAATGATAGCGTACGAAGCAGTTGCGTTGGTAATCGAAACGGCTCAATCCCTTGGACCCGCCGACCCACAACCGGTGCCGGCTGTCGACCAAGAGCCGGGCCACATCATTGTCCTGCAACGATGTGGAATCATTCTTGTCGTTGAAGAACTGCGTGAAGCGGTAACCGTCATACTGGTTGAGTCCATACTGCGTGCTCACCCACAGATAGCCGAAATGGTCCTGCACGACAAAATCGACCATGCTGCTCGACAAGGTACCAGCGGTGTACAGTCTCCCCTCCACGGCCTTCAAGGGCATGGCGGTGAGGAGAGCGCCGCAAAGTGTGCAAACGATAAGATAGAAACGTCTCATTACCACGAATTTCATGTTCTCTGATCAACACAAGTCATTCTCTTTCAAGCAGAAAGAGGAGATGAGAGGAATGCCTCACTCCTGACGTCTCGGCGACTCGTCGCCATGGAGATAGGAGGGGCGGTATCCACCGCAGTCGACCACCACTTTCTCGAACACGATGCCCGGGTCGAGGGGTTCTATGCGGAGCGTGTGTTTCCCGGCACCTGCTTTCACAGGCACTTTGGTCTCCACCACGCGGCGGGCCACTGTGGGATAGTAGATGCTGTAGATATTCTCTGGACTCTCATTCAGTTTGGCGTTGAAATTGATGTCGACAGGTTGCCCGTCGTCAAGCGTCACACGGTAGCAGAGTCCTCCCTTGTTGAGGAAATCGAGCGTCGATTTCACCACGACGAGCACCTCCTTCACCTCCGACGACGTGTCGAAACGGTAGGTCAGCGACGCACCGTCCACCGCTTTGTCGTAAGGATAGACGGAGAGGCCGCTCAGGGTGCGCCCCATGAACGGGATGACCTGCCATGCCGCTCTGGCAGCATCCGTGCGCTGGTAGTAGTGCTCGGCCTCCATGGCCACCATACCGTTTCGCTCGCTGAAGACGTTGAACCCTTCCTTCACCTCAAGCCGCTTCACCCTCGGCATCACGTCGCGGGGACCGAAGTCATCGTTCCACGACCGGTAGCCGATATGCTTCTGGGTCATCATGCCGTTCCACTTGCCTCCTGCGATGTCGTGGTTATAGGCTGCGCAGAGGATGGAGTCGCGGCGGAATGCTTGCTCCACCTTGTCTGCCCACAGATTGGCATCGGGGTTTCCTTGTTGGTAGAGGGCCTGGTTCATGGCCTGTGCGTAATACATCTGGTAGACATTGGCCATGGCCTGGACAGGGAAGAGGATGATCTGCTGATAGGCATCCCGGTATTCGGGTTTCAAGGTGGCATACTGGCGCAGGGCCTCGGTCTCCAACTGGTTGTAGTCGGCCACGACCTTGGCCCATTCTCCGGTTTCCAGGTTATAGGTATGGCTGTCGAGCATCTCAGCGGTGATGCGCCCGTTGTACTTGCACACCAGATTGAGGATGCGGGCGGCCTCCGCAGCCTGGTCTGCTCCGAACGCCTCACGACAGAAACTGAGGGTGTGGCTAGGAATGGTCTCCCCGCCCTTCCATGCCATGTCCATGAAGAGTTGGATGGGATACTCCATGGGTTTCAGATCACCCACATTGAGCACCCAGATGCGGTCGATGCCATACTGCAGGGCGAGGTTGAGCTGTTCCCACATGTTCTGGATAGGAGTCACGTTGAGCCATTTCGAGTTGCGGGGGGCTCCCACGTAGTCCACGTGGTAGTAGAGGCCCCACCCGCCTTTGTGGGCACGCTCCTTGGCATTGGGCACACGGCGTACGTTACCCCAGTTGTCATCACAGAGCAGGATCGTGACATCATCAGGCACACGCATGCCCTTGTCGTAATAATCCATTACTTCTTTATATAGGGCCCAGACCTGAGGCGTCTCCTTGGCCGGGCGGCCGGTCACCTCGCGGATGATCTTGCGCTGGTTGTTGACCACATCGAGCAACAGCCGGGTGTCGGCCTCCTCGCTCATGGCTTCGTCGCCGTCACCCCGCATACCGATGGTGACGATATCCTCGGTGCCTTTCATCCGCTCGATGCCCTCGCGGAAGAATTGGTCGAGCACTTTCTTGTTGGTATGATAATTCCAGGCTCCGTATTCTTTTCTGTGTCGTGCCCACTCCTGATGGTTGCGCGCCATCGGCTCATGGTGCGACGTTCCGATGATCACGCCCATCTCGTCGGCGGTCTTCGAGTTGAGCGGGTCGTCGGCATAGAATGCCCAACTCCACATGGCTGGCCATAGGAAATTGCCCTTCATGCGGAGTATCAGCTCAAAGACCTTCGCATAGAACTCATGACCTCCATATCCGGTGCCAAACGTGTTTTTCACCCATGAGGTGAGGCAGGGGGCCTCGTCATTGAGGAAAAGACCACGGTAGCGCACGGCGGGCTCGCCGTCGGTATAAGATCCCTGGGCCATTCCGATCCGCTCATGCCTGACCACGGGCACGTCGGCCCAATAATACCAAGGCGACACGCCGATCTGACGGGATATCTCATAGATGCCATAGATGGCACCCCGCTTGTCACTTCCGGTGACCGACACGCCTTGCTGCCCGACGTTGATGATGAATCTCTCGCGGGCCTTCATCTTCGGGTCCACAGTCACGGTGATGCGGGCTGCCTCACGATTGTCGGTCAATGAGCACTCGGCTCCACAAACCTTGTGTAGGTCCATGCAGAGGTCTTTGGCGGCCCGCAGCACACCTTTGTCGGCACTTTTGTCGACGAAGATGCCGATTTTACCACCTTCATTGAGCCACAACCCGTGGCCCTCGAAATTGACGAAGCTTTCGGCGGCCTCTACTCCCATGGCGAGGAAGGGTACGACGACAAACAACAGGAATCTCAGTTTTGCTTTCATAAACGATCACAGATTATCGGAGTTGTAAAAATTAAGTTAACAATGCAAAATTAGCGTTTTTCCACGCATTTATAAAATAGTTCCAAAAAAAATTGTTCCAATGAAACAAAATCAAAAGCAATGGAGACTATTTTCTGAAACATATTCATCACTGCGTCATCTTGTGCGGAAATGCGCAATTCGTAATTTGGCACCTTCCTGGCTTATTCGTATCTTTGCATGGATATGTGCGAAAAAGAGCTTTTGACGACCGTCTGATCAAAGACATCATCGACGATGTGATCAAAACTTCGGATAATATGGTCTAAATCTTTTCAAAAACTCGGTTATATCAAAAAAATTCTGTATATTTGCACATCAAATGAAGGAAGGCCCGCCTCTATCTTCACGGATTGGAAAAGCAACCCCACACTACGAATATGGAATCCATCAGAATCAACATCAACAAGCAATTGGGTCGCGAAGGCCTGGTACCCGTGATCACGTATCCTGCGGAATCGTCGTATGACTTCAGACTACGCAGTTGCAAGGAGGACATGGGCAACCTCACCACCACCAAAGCCTACCACATCTGCATCTACCCTGATGGCAGCAACATGCAGGTGTCGCTGCTCAAAGGTATTGACGACGGATTCATCGAGTATTCCGTACTCACCGACCTCCATCACCAGACCATCGACGGACGGAAACTGATGGAGGCTCTGAGCGACCTGGAGTCTGCTTACTCCGCCGTGGCTGGCACAGCCAAACCGATTGAGAACAAAGCTTTCCAAGATGCTGTGGCCAAGGTGCACAAGAAACTGGTGGCCGAGGCGTCGCCGGGATACCCCCTTCCCCTCCCCGTCTGCAAGACGAAGGAAGACAACGTGCTGACGTACTACATGAACTACAAGACGGAGGGCGAGATCCTCACGCTGATCAAATATCCCGACCAGGAGTTCTTCAAACAGACCACCAACATCTATCTGGTCGACGAGAACGTTCACCCTGGCCATCCGCAAGCCTGCAAGCACATCCACTCCCTCGTGTTGCGTACCTTCAAGATCAAGTCGCCCGACGGTTATGAGTACGGACAAGTGAAAGAGGGCGAGACCACCCGCATCAGCCTGAAGGGGAAAGAGGGCATGCTGCCCATGACCATCGACGTGAAAGGCGACGTGACAAAACCGACGGCTTACGGCTACTACGACACCGCCACCAGCACCATCCGCGTCGATGAGCGCACCATCAAGTTCTATTACGAACTGAAGTTCATCGTGAAATACAACGACCGCCGCCTGCGCAGCTGCATCATCCGCTACAACGGCGAGCAGGTGATGCCCGACAGCAATGGCTGCTACCTCATCAAGGTTTATGAGGATAAAGTCAATGATGCGGGATATATCCACTTCACGGGCGAGAACCTGAAAGACGCTCGCATACAGGTCACACCGGGCATCGTCAAGCAACAGGAGTATGTCTTCAACCCTGAGCCCATGCACGACATGACACGCATCACCCTCGACTTCGGCGATGGACGACCCATCGAGGCCCGTGTCGATGTCGGCACCAACGACCGCCTTTTCCATCAGTTGAACCAGGGCAAGGTGAAAGGCTATCGAGTGAAGAAGGAGGGCGACGACTTCAAGATGTTCATTCCACGCAAACTGACCGCCTCGTCGAAAAACATCCTCCGCTTCATGAAATTCGTCGCTATGGTGGTGTTCACCTTGGCCGCATACGCCTTAGCCTCTTGGCTCTTCACCCAGCACTGGCCCTGGCCTATCGAGCGCCATGCACCCGTCACCCAACAGGTGAGTCAAGACAAGATGGTCAATGAGCGGGGTGAGGTGACTTCCGTGCCGGATGACGAGCAAGCCAGCGGTCTGATCACCGACCAGACCGACCAGGTGACCCTTGAGAACAAGGATTTCGCCTATCTGCAGAACAACAACTTGTGGCGTAGGGACTCCATTCGCAGCAACAAATACCAAGATGTGATCAACACCATTTTCAACGGACGGCTGAGTGAGATCAAGATGAAGGGATACAACGCCAAGGTGATCTCCAATGAATGGTGGGAGCAAGTGTGGCGCAACGTCATTGTGCCCAACAATATCCACAGCGATGCGGCCAGGGAGGTGTTCCAACAGGTCATCACCCCCGACCACAACAGCCTCGATGTGCAAATGCTCTATGAGGAACTGTCCAAGCGCCTCATGCCTACCGGCGACGCTATCAGGCAGAGCAATGGGGTCAACAATACAGGAGCGAGCACCTTCCCGAAAGCGGTTCAAGGAACGACCGCCCCACGACCCGCACAAGGAACAGGAACACCCAAGGCGGCACAAGGGTCTGGCGCGCCCAATTCGGCACAAGGAGCGAACAGCCTGCCATGAGTACTGACAACAGACACAAATGATTAAATATTGAGATTATGTTTAACACAATTATCGGTTTGGCGGCATTCGCTGCCATCGCTTTGATCGGCTGGGCTATTGCTGAAATCAAGGGCAAAGCCTGTGGTTATGAGAAAAACCAAATGGAAAAAGACGTGGATGAACAGCAGGCGCAGTTTCTTCACAAAAACGGCTTCCATGAACTGAGCATCAAGGATGTCATCAAAAGCATCAGCACCAAAGGTTTCAAGACAACATAGGCTTGTACCTTGTGCCTTGCTGGCACTATGAGTTTTTTACCCCACCCCTCCCCCTCCCCATCATGGGGAGGGGAGTTTTTTTGAGGGGCCGATACTTTGTTCGGGCGGATTTTGTTCGGGCGGATTTTGTTCGGGCGGATTTTGTTCTCAGTTCATCGGGATTTGTAATCCCGATGCCTTGAGTATAAGGATTTATAATCCGATAAAGCGCATTACAAATGCTGATAATCATTGCGGCCGGATTACAAATCCGCCCGAACAAAACAAAACCCCGAACAAAACAAAAGCCCGAACAAAACAAAAGCCCGAACAAAGGGTGCTAGTTCATCGGGATTTGTCGCTCGGCACCCAAAGGGTGACGCTTGGCTTATCCAAGAATCCCGATGCCTTGAGTATAAGGATTTATAATCCGATAAAAGCCCTAGTTCTTTAGTTCATCGGGATTTGCAATCCCGATGCCCTGAGTATAAGGATTTATAATCCGATAAAAGCGCATTACAAATGCTGATAATCATTGCGGCCGGATTACAAATCCGCCCGAACAAAACAAAACCCCGAAAAAGGGATTTGAAATCCGCCCCCTAGTTCATCGGGATTTGTCGCTCGGCACTCAAAGGGTGACGCTTGGCTTGTCCAAGAATCCCGATGCCCTGGGTATAAGGATTTATAATCCGATAAAAGCGCATGGCAGATCCGATACTCACAGTATCGGGATTCTTTTCCGGGTATGAGAGTGTTGGACTGCTCTTCTCAAACTTGCCAAGGCTGCATCCGCATCCGCCTTGTACTTGTTTTCTGCCTCCGGCAAGGTGATGGAAAACCACTGCGCCGTGATATCGCAAACCAGAAAAGTGCGAGCCAGGTCCAACCACCAGCCGACGACATGCCGGTGAGTGACGACATGCCGGTGAGTGACTACATGCCTCCAACCGACGACATGCCTCTGGCCGATGACATGCCGGCGGGTGATAACCGTCTTGAGACGGGCAAAGCTGTTCTGCCAAAACAGATCCATCATCGGTTGGTCTGCTTCTATGAGCGGGATGCGGTCACACCTCTCCTCCTGGTGCTCATCCTTCGCCGCATGATAAGCCGTGAGCATCGCGACCTGACGCATGACCTCCCTTTTCATGTCATGGTTCACCCTATCCCACATGCTCAGTCCCTCCGTTGTCTTGGTTTCCACTGATTCCGGCTTCCTCCAATTCCTCAGCGGTGAGTGTCTTCTGTCCGATGTAGCGGGTCTGGTTCTCAAGGGCTGTCAACCGCTCGGCTATTGACGAGACGAGCTGCACCAGACCGGTGGCACCTATGGTCTCCGCCCAGAGCACGTCAAGGCCCTTGTAGGAATCGTAGGCATTGGTGGTGCTCCACTGCCGGAGCCTCCACATCGGATAACTGCCGGCATCGGAACTGCCCTCAGGGGTGATGGCGACGGTGTTCTCGAAATTGCCGGGCTGCTTCGACGTGATGATGAGGTATTTCGATGCGCCCGAAGCGTAGAGTGTGAAACTGCCGGGTTGATAGGCAGCCACTGGAATGCTCCTGTTGACATATCCTGCTGCGGCGCACATGCTGGTGATGATGCTCTGCACGTCCTCCAGGGATGTGGCGCCGGTGAAGTCGAAGACCACCTGCTCGTCAGCGTTGAAGACAAGCGCCTGTCTCCCGTTCTCCGGCAAGACGCCTGCGAAGGCCGTGTTGAGCTGCACGGCGAGTTTGGTGGCCCTGCCCGCCTGTGTGCATTCGTAGGTCTTTCCATCGGTGGTGTTGCGGTATTTGTAGCCGACGGCGGGATTGTCGGGAGCCTCTGCGAGCGATGGGACGTCCTCATCCGTGCCGTTGAGGATATCGGTGAGGGTGCCCACGCTGTCGGAGATGTTTTCGACACTGCCGGAGATCCGCTGGATGTCGCTGCGCATTTCGCCGATGGTATCGATGAGTTCGGTGTCGGCCGAAGACGAGGCTGTCTGCGAGGATCCGTCATCCGGCAACGTGAATCCAAGTGGTCCGGGATAATTGGAATGGAAGTCGCTCACCTCCACCTCGCCCGGATAAGCCGATGCGCCGCCCACGAGATAGTAGTTGGTGGCGGAAGACCGGGTCGACAAGACCGTCGTCCCCGTGAGCACCACTTTGTAGCAGGGACTGCCCTTCTCGATGAAGTACCCGTTGCGGATATTGACGGTGCAGTCTTCAAACGCCCAACTCGACCTTTTCACCAGCACGGCATAGTTGCTGTTGTTCCAATTGAGCGCACTGATGAACTTATCGAATTTCTTGATAAATGCACATCTGCTGAACCTGATCCAGCACCGCCCAGCGGAGTAGTTGTCGCCCCTGACGATCGAGCCGCCGCCTGCAAACGTGCAGTTCTCGAAATACACGTTGTGCGTCGTGCCCGTGACCGGCGCGTTGTTGGTGCTCCCGCCATGGAAGGTGATGAGCACCTCGGTGTAGGGATCGGGGGCCTCAAAGGAAGAGTTGCGCACTGTCACCTCGTTGGTATAGCATCCGCCGTAGAAGAGATGCATGCCGCTGCCGATATAAGGGGCCATCTCCAGGTGCACGTCTTCGTAGGTGGAATGCGTCAGTCCGAAACCGTTGTTGACCACGCCGGTGGCCCTGACATGCTCGATGGTGAAACGGGTGCCCCGTGAAAAACTGATCGGTCCGCCGATGTTGGTGCAGCGGATGTCGGAGATCAGCACGTCCGACGTGGCGTCCACACCCGAAGCGATGGCCACGGTATTGCTCGACGAGGAAGAGAATCGGGAGTTGCTGCCGGTGGGACAGTTGCCGTCGCGGTCTTTGAGTGCGGCGAAGGCAACCGACTTGATGGAGACTTCCTTGGCGTTGTTGAGCTGGAAGACCACGATGGAACCCGTGTTCTTGTCGTGCGGCGGCACCCTCTTCGGCGGCCATCCCTGTCCGGGGAGTCTGGGGAAAAGCACCGCTCCGTTGCCGGCGACGGTGGTTCCGCTGGTGACTTTGAACATGACGCTGTTGCCCGAGGTGGTGAAGCCTCCGCTACTGTTTCCCTTGAAATAATAGATCCTGCCCGGAGCGAGCCTCGCCACCTTACCCGCGCCCTTGTTGGCGTTGAACCAATCTGAGAGGGCCTGCCCGTCGTCGGTCATGGTGTCGTCGATGTCAACGAGTCCCTCGCCGGTTCTCAACACATAGGTCTTGCGCACGGCCAGTCCGTAATTGTCGTTGGGGTCGAGCGTGCCTTTCTCCGCCACGGTGAGTTCACGGATGTCGGAGAACACGGTGTCGGTGCGTGGCTGTCCGGTGGCTGGGTCGTTCCATGTGGCGGCGTTGGCCCACCGGTCATAATACTTCCCGTTGGCCAGCAGCAGGAATTTGCCATGCGCCGAGGAGTATACCACGTCCTTCGAGGTGTAGTCGAGCGACTTGCCGGAATAGTCCTCCGTCAGGCCATACTGATAGTAGATGCGCTCCGCCGGCGCATAGACCTCGATGCCCGACTCCGCAGCCTCGATGCTGACATTCTCGTCGATGGTGCCGCCGAAACAGGCCATCGGCCAGTCGTAGTAGGCGATGCCGTCGCCCTTGGCACCGTAGTGCTCGGGGTATTGCGGGTCGGCGGTGTAGTCGTAGTCGGCGGTTGGAATGTCGGAAGAATCGGGATTTTCGGTGGGGGTGGAATAGCCGGAGTTATCGGTGGGGATGGTTGATGATGCCGTGGGCACGAGATTGCCTTTCTTCGGCGACCAGTGCAGCAGGGTGAGCAGGGTGTCGGAAGTGAGGTAGAAGAAATCACCAAACCGGTCGATATCGTCAGAAGCGAGCCCTGTGGGTTTGTCGTTCCACGACTGATAATAGGTATAGGTGTCTGTTGCATGGATGTACTCGCTGTCAGACACTTGCAGAAGAAGCACTTTCCGGCTGTTGTCCCAGGCATAGCCATAGGTAGCAGTAGCCGACTTGACTGCAAGAGAGACCGTCTCGACCCTTGGCGCCTCGTCAAGGATCTGCGACAGCCGGATGACTTTCGGACGATTGTCCTCATTGGCGTTGGAGAGGAGTTCCTCCAAACTGCTGATGCGCTGGTCGAAACCATTGATGCGCTGGCCGAAGCCATTGACGAGGTCCTGGGCCACGTCACTCGCATCGAGATTGAACGACAGCGACAAACCGGTGGTGACGGCGGAGTTCTCCCATTTTCCTTCCGTTTTACATACCCACAACTGGGGTCTCTCGGAAAGGCCCACCAGGGCCCAGTCTCCTTTCCGGGGTGCCGGGACGGCCTTGGCCAATTCTTCAGAGGATGCGAACAGTCCCCGGTCGTGTCCTTGGAGGTGGCGGTATTCCAGCCGTCCCTCCACTTTCACATCGCGCTTGAACAATGCGGGCTGCTGGAAAACGGACCGCCCGCCTACTCTCAGGTCACCTTTGAGGTCGATATCTCTTGAATGAGGATGGTGATGGTGATGATGATGTCGGTTACACATGGATTCAATCATTTGAATTATTACAACAAACTGACAAGTTTTGTGATCAAGAAATCATAAAGTCTAAGAGGGATCTCCATTCCCCCATGCCGGAGGCAGGGAATGGGAACATACTGGGCCATGTCGAGGGTCACGCCTCGTCCGGCCGTCGAAGCATAGAGTTCAACCACCATGCCCTGGGGTTGCCGGCAGATCACGGCCACGGGTCTGGATGGGTTGCCTCTCAGCCCTGCGTAAGGCGAGGACTGCCATCGGTAGTCGGGATGGGATTCGTCGATGATCCGGGCCGGCCGGTGCCAGTCGGTGAGTCTCACGGAGAGCAGCCTCAGGAAATCGTCGGGCAGGGGCAGGACGGCCATTCCCTTCCCTGGCGCTTCCGGCCACACCAACCTGCGATGTACCGGAATGCCCGGGGAAAGGAGTTCGGGAGGGGCTTCCTCCATGACCGTCCTCGCCGCAGGTTCTATGTTGGCCATGATCTGTTGGTCGATGGTGAGGTTGCCGTCGTCGCCGAGGTCGATGAGCGGCCGTTCGCAGGCATTATAGCCCGCATGGATGCGGGTATCGCGCAGGATGTCGTGGATGGTGTAAAACATACCGGATCAGTTTTGGATCACCACCACCACGCCGTGCTCGAGGGCCGCCTCCTCGATCTGGGCTCTCGTGCGCAGTTTGGTGCGCGACACGTCCCATTGCTCTGCCACATAGTCCTTGGCATCAGCGAGGGAATAGAATCGCATTTCCTTGGGCTTGCCGTTGTCCGCTTCGGATGATCCGCCCTTCACGCCGGCCGTAACCGGTTGCTGCGAAGGTGTTGCCTCCAATTGGATCAGCCGTCCGAAGTAGTGGTGCTTCTCGATGGCCTCTTGGAGTCGCACATCGCTGGTGGAGAACGACGACCCCCCGAGCGTATGAGGGATGAAAGCCACATGAGCATGTCCGTCGGCCAGCCTCACATTGAAACTGACCGCAGTGGGTGAGGTATAGGTTTTGAGCATTTTCTTGGGGGGGTAAAAGGGGTTCTGAAGAAGCCTGGCCCGCTGCAACCGGACCAGGCAAAGTCGTCAATCAGATACTGGCTCAGGATGCCTTGGCCAGTTGCAGACGGGCGTGGGCCTTCGCATAGCGCAGGTAGAGGCAACTGATTTCCTGGATCACCACGGCGTCGGTGTTGCGCACACCTGCCTTCTTCAGGTCAAGGATGTTGCGGCTCCAACTCAGGTGCGTCTTCTTGGTGAGGAATTCCGGGTCGAGGGCGAAGGCACAGTCGGCCATGCCGTTGAGGTCGAAGAGTTCGTCGTGCATGGCCAGGATCTCACCGAAGTCCGTCTCCCACGACTTGAACTTGAGGTTCCAGATCTCCACGGTGTCCTTGAGACGGAACTTGTCGCTGTCGATCTTCGACAAGGCAGCGAGGAAATCCGATCCGCAAAGCAGCACCTTGCGCTTGTTGCCGATCCCTGTCCCGACGAAGAGGTCCTTGGAGATGTCTACCAGGTCATCGTCCGTGATGACCGCAGCTTGTTTCGCGGCGTTCCATGTGCCGACCTCGATGTCCTTTCCGGCCTGCCACCAGATGCCCTTGGTGAACCATTGCGACATGCCGTCCTTCACCGAGTGGTTGATGACATTCATGTCGCCGAAGAGGAAGGAATTCTCCATGGCCAGGCGCATGTCGTAGATACTGTCCTCCTCAAGGTCAGAGAAGCCCCAGTTGACTTCTTTGGCCGCGATCTTGTCGAGGGTCGACTGCTCGATCTGCGCCATGAAGTTCTGGCAATACTGCAGTTCCGACGACGGCAGGTTGTTGAAGCGGCCCGTCTGCACGTCAAGTTCGCCACACGACTTGCCCATACGGATCAGCACGGTACCGGCTTCGATGGCTGGCACGCCGATGGGCTGTCCGCTGACCATCGTGCCATTGACGGCATAGACGATAGGATTGCCCTCCGAGGTCTTGCCGCAGACGCAGAGCACCAGGTCGGGGGTCTTGGGATCCGAGGCGTTGTAACGGCCGCCCTTGTGATTGAAGACTGCCTTGACACCCACCACGCGGATCGTGTCGTCGAGCGTGAACATGTCGGGGTCGGCTACCTTGATGGCTGTAGAGACTCCGGTGGAGGCTGCGAGATCCTGTGCGAGGGTGGTCTTCACCGGACGGGTGCCCACGCTGTAATACTTCACCTCAAACGAACTGGCCTTCTGCGCCGTGGCATAGCGCGAGATCTGGTCGATGGGGGTCGCCATCGGACGGATTTTGGTGATGCGCTCGTCGATGTCCTTCTGATACATGTCGCAGTCCTGTCGTCCGAGCGTCTCCGTGGCGATGCCGTCGGGATTGGCGGGATAGAGCGCACCGGCCCCGGCCGTGGTATGGGGCTCGGTGGTCCCTTTGTAGAGTTCGGCGCCGCCGGTCGTCTTTCCGCCGTCAGGCATTGAGGTGGCAGCTGCCATCAGTACTCCGTTGTCGACTCCAGCGGCCAGAGCCACTCCTTGCAGGAGGAGTTCGGGGAGTCGCTGCATCATTGCTTTTGCTTTTCTCATGGTGTTAAGTGTTAATGAAAAAATGGGTTATCTTGAATACGCTTGCAAAGATAGCATGAGAAAAGCCGGAGAGGATGTCATTTTCGTACCGCCGTAAAAAAAAGTCCCCGCAACGAAGCAGCGTCACTGCCCCCGTTGCGGGAACCCATATTCATCCGGCGCAGCCGGAATCAATCTTCAATTGTCAATCTTCAATTTTCAATTGTTAAGAATGATATTGACGATAGCCATGATGTCCGACACATTGATATTGCCGTCCTCATTGACATCCGCATTCACTTCATTGAATGGTGACGGATTGTTGCCCAGGATGTAGTTGACGATAGACATGATATCCGACACATTCACCTGCTCATCCTCGTTGGCATCACCTGGGAAAGAAGCTGTCCCCTTGATGTAGTCCACCTTGAAGGTGCTGGGGTCAGCGCCGACATGCTGCCGTCCGGTAGTAATGAAGTCGATCTCGTCGATCGATCCATTGCCACCTTTGAAGCGCGGACTGGCCTCCACCGTAAGGATGAGGAAGTCGCCGGCCGTCCCGGTGATAGTGGCCAGGTTGCCTTCATAACCGCAGATATTGTAGACATTGGGGTCAGGGTTTCCGAAGGTCACCTCACCTTGGTATCTTCCCGTGGCTTCCACGCCCGTGAGCGTCAGTCCCTCGGGCAGTGTGAGCTGCATGCTGAAAGCCGTGAGGTTGGTATGTGAGTTGACCAGTTTCACAGCCACCTGCATGCTCTCGCCCTGCGTGATGGTGAAATCATCGATCGTCACATTCTCTGCCTTGGAGATATGGGCAAAGCACATCAGTGCCATTGCCAGGAATATGATTTTCTTTCTCATTGTTCGAAGATTATTTGATGATTACTTTCTTGCCATTGAGGATGTAGACACCCTTTCCTGGACGGTCGACGCGCATACCGCTGAGCGTGTAGTAGACACCTTCCTCCGAGGTCTTGTCACTGCTCATCACCTCTGCGATAGCAGTAGGCTGTGCGGCCTCCACCGTGTCGAAGAGGTGTATGGCACCGTCGGCAGTGATGAAACGGATGTTGGAGGCGCTGATGCCCTCGCAGTCAGGATTCCCTGCCAGGATGTTGATGACAGAACCCTCAGTACCTTGGAAGATATTGTTCTGGATCGAGAAGGCCACGAAGCGGTAAGTGTTTTCGCCCACCTTGTTGTAGACCAGCTGATGGCCCTGACGGCGTGCGGTCAACTGCACCTGCTCCACTTCCGACAACTCAGGCAATGTGAGGTCGAACTGGAAGGCGGAGTAACGGAAACTGCTGTTGAGGCAGAGTGAGATGACATTGTTGACGTCCTTGGTCAGCATGACGGTCTCCTCGTCGTCCATGACATAGCCCGGAGCATCGAGGTTGACCTCTGCCTGTCCGTTGGCCAGCTTATTGACGAGCACCACGGCGTCGGCCACGGTCACGTGCTGGTCGTTGTCGAAGTCAGCAAGGTACTCATCGAAGTCTGCATACGGAGTACCGACAACAAACTTCACGATATCGACCACGTCGAGCATGTCGGCCAGTCCGTCGTTGTTGACGTCGCAGTTGGGATACTCTTTCATCTCCTTCACATCCTTCCACACGGCGGCTTCCTCATAGCGGCTCTTCGATCCGAGGGGCACATAGAGCCTCACGTCCTCGATGTAGGTCTGCTGGAAGACATTCTGCACGATGGTCAGCGGCGTGTCCCAAGCCACCTTGATGGTGGTCAGTCCGGCACAGTCGTAAAGGGCAAAAGTTCCCACGGTCTTCACGGTGGACGGGATATTGATGAACGACAGCGATGAGCAATGTGCGAAAGCACCGCTCGGGAGAACGGTAAGTCCCTCAGGCAGGATCACCTTGGTCAACTTGGCGGCACCGCTGAAGGCATAGGTCGACATGCTGGTCACCGTGCTGGGCACCTCATACTCACCGGTCTTGGCGGCGGGATAAGCATAGAGATAAGTCTTCTTCTTGTTGAGAAGCACGCCATCCTCAGCCACAAACGAGTTGCTGCCTTCCTCAACGATGATCTCCTGCAAGGAGGTGCAGTTGGCAAACACGGCGTCGCGGATCGTTGTGACAGCGGCAGGCACGGTGAAGCTCTTCAGGCTGGTGCAGTTGCCAAAGGCACTCTGACCGATTTCCTTGATGGTGGCGGGGAGGGTGATCTCCTCTAGAGCAGTACAATCCTTGAACGTACTGATAGGAATGGAGGTGATGCCCGTGAAGTATTTCAGTTCGTTGAACTTCTTGATATTGGCATCCGAGTTGAGGGCGAAAATGGTGCCGAGCGAAGTGACGGCCTTGGCCTCAGCGACGGTGAGCTCACCATCGCCGTCGGTATCCCACTCTGACACGCAGAGCTCTTTCACCTTCGGATCCTCGAAGTCGATCACTGCCACATCGTCGAGATAGATGACCATCTGGCCGAAGTCTTTCCATACGGGTGCTGCGGCATAAAGGAGATCCGTGGTCTTGGGCACGTTAAGGGTGGCGTTGGCCACATCGACTCCCTCGAATGTATTGGCAGGTACGCTCAGCGGCTCATGCCACTCCACGGTGACATTGTTGAGGGCCTTGCAAGCACGGAAAGCGTTCTCGCCGATGGAAGTCACGTTGACAGGGATGGTGACAGAGGTGAGGTTCTTGGCCATGGTGAAGGCATCCTCACCGATGGTGGTCACGTTGTCGCCGATGACATAGTCACCGCTGACGGCTTTGCCAGCCGGGAACTGCAACAGCGTAGTGCCGGCTTTGTCATAGAGCACACCGCCAACAGAAGAGTAGTTAGGGTTGCCTGCCTGCATACCGATGACGGTGAGGTTCTGACAGCCCTTGAATGCTCCGGTACCGATCTTGGTGATCTCAGCCCTGAGGGTGAAACCTGTGAGCCCGGTGTATGCGAAGGCGCTGTCGCCGATCTCTGTCAGGTTCGGCGTGGAGGCTGGTACGGTGAGGGCTGTGCCCATGAATGCGCTGTTGCCGATGCGTGTGACTCCTTCGGGCAGCGTGACGGTGGCCAACTGAGTATTCTTGAAAGCATTGTCGTTGATCTCAGTGAGTTTGGTGAACCACTTCAACTCGGTGAAATTCTTGATTTCCTGACCGGTGAACACCGTTCCGAGCGTGGTCACTGCGGCTGCCTCGTCCTTGTTCAACTGGTTGTCACCATCCTTGTCCCAAGCGGCAACGGCCAGTTTCTGCACGAGCGGGTCGGCGAAGGAGATGAGTGAAGCGTCATACTGCGACTTGTCACCCTCGTAGAGCAGGGTGAAGAAGTCCCAGCCGGCTGCTTTCTCATAGAGGCTCTTTGTGCCCACGGGCACGAAGAGGATACCCGGAATCTGACTTTCACCCAGCGCCTCGGCATTCGAGAAGGTGGCGGCGGGAATGACCAGCGGCGTGTTCCATGCCACTTGGCATCTCACGGCGACGGGCATACCATAGAATGCCTTCTCACCGATAGAGGTGACATTGGCGGGAATGGTGATCGACTGCAGGTTCTCGCAGAAGGAGAAAGCACCCTCGCCGATCGTCTTCACATACTCAGAGAACTCGATCTCCATCAGGCCCTGGCACTGCTCAAAGGCATAGTCGCCGATGGTCTCCACCTGATGCAGGTTGAGGGTCTTCAGGTTGTTGGCACCACTGAAAGCATACGGAAGAATCTCCTTATAGGTGTCCTTGGTCAGCTTGAACTCTGCCCCGGACTTAGCTGCGGGGTAAGCCACGACCTTGGTCTCATCCTTCGTGAAGATGATACCGCTGAGGGCCTTGTAGTTCTTGTTGGACGATCCCACGGAGAAGGATGCCAGCGACTGGCAGTTGGCGAAAGCACCGTCGCCGATGCTTGCGACATAGTTGCTGAGCGAGATCTTGGTGATGCCGTCGCATCCGTAGAAGGCCTTCTTGCCGATGGTGGTCAACTTGTTGGAGAAGGTCGGTGCAGTCAGTTCCGTACAGCCTTCGAAAGCACTCTCACCAATGGTGGTGACACTGGCGGGAATACCGATAGCGGAGAGGAAAGAGCAACCCTTGAAGGCGTTGGCGGGAATCTCGGTCAGTCCGGTGAAGTTCTCCAGTTCCTTGAACGAGAAGATATCGGTATTGCCGGAGAAGAGTGTGCCGATAGAGGTCACGGCCTCAGCCTCAGTATAGCTGAGCTTGCCGTCCTTGTTGGTATCCCAGTTATTCAGACAGATGGTCTCGACATTGGCATCCTCGAAGATGATGAATGCCTTGAAGGTCTCGTATTTGCCAAAGTTCTTCCAGACATCAGCGGCCTGATAGGTCTCTTCGAGTCCGTTGGGCACGGAAAGGGTGGCATTAGCCACGTCGACACCCTCAAAGGTGTTGGCAGGAACGGCAAGCGGGGTCACCCATGACACCTTGACGGCATTCAGGGCAGTACAGCCACCGAAGGCTCTCTCGCCGATGCTGGCCATCGATGCTTCCATACTCACTGAGGTCAGTGCGGTAGCGCCGAGGAAGGCGTCGGGGGCGATGGTGGTCACGACATCGGGGATAGTGATGGTCTTCAACGACGACTTGGCGGGGAACTGCAGCAGCATGGTGTGGTCCTTGGTGAAGAGGATGCCGGCATTGCCGCTGTCGTAGTTGGCGTTGTTCTCATCGACGTTGATGCTGGTGAGGGAAGCACATGACTTGAATGCGCCATAACCGATATACTCCACGGCTGCTGGCACATTGAAAGTGGTCAGGTTGTTGCAGAAAGCGAAGGCATCATCACCGATGGAGGTGACTTTGTCGGACAGGGTGATCTTGCTCAGCGTACTGCCACTGAAAGCTTCGTTATCGATGCTGGTGATGCCGGTGAAGTACTGGAACTCGTCGAAAGCACCGATCTCGGCATTCTTGAAGGTCTCGCCCAGCGTGGTCACGGCAGCGGCCTCGTCGTAGGTGAGGTAACCGTCATTGTCGGTGTCGAAAGCAGCGAGACAGACGGCCTCGGTCTTCTCATCAGCAAACTTGATGATCTTGGCGGCATAGTCGGCGATGGTTCCCTCCTCGATGAAGTTGAACCATTTCCAACCGGGAGCAGCGGCATAGGCGTCCTTGGTACCTTTCGGCACGAAAAGACGGCCCTTGAGCTGGCCTTCAGCCACTTCCTCGAAGGTGCTGAACGTACCGTCGCTGATGGCGAGCGGGGATGCCCAGTCCACCTGCACGCGGATGCCGGTGGCCACGCCGTTGAAGGCTTTCTGGTCGATGGTCTCCACCGTATTGGGGATATTCAGCGTATAGAGTTTCTTGCAGTTGAGGAAAGCTTCCTCACCGATGGTCTTCAGCGCTGCGGGGATGGTGAGCATGGTGATGCCGGTCATGCCCTCGCAAGCATGTGCTCCAAGGGTCTCCACACTGCCAAGCTCGAGCGTCGTGATGTTGATGGCTCCGGCGAGGGCATAGGGCTTGATCTCCTTGATGGCGGCTGGGATGGTGAGTGTGCCTTTGCTGCCTTTGAAACCAGATGCGTAAGCATAGAGGATGCTGCCCGTGGCCTTGTCGAGGATACCGACACGTGCGGTGGTGGTAAAGCTCTTGTAAACGGTGTTTGTGCTGGATACGTCGATAATGGTACACGAGGAGCAGTTGGCGAAAGCTCCCTCACCGACTGACTTCACCGAACCGGGGATATTGAACTTTGGAATGCTGCTGCAACCATCGAAGGCGTGCGCGCCTATCGACGACACCTTACTTGTGATTGTGAGCGATGGGATGCCGGAACAGCCATAGAAAGCATAATCACCGATGGTGGTCAGCGTGCTGGGGAAGCTCATCGCGTTGATGGCGCTGCAACCCTGGAAAGCATAGTCTCCGATGGTGGTCAGGCCCTCCTGCATGATGACGGTCTTCAGAGAAGAGCATCCGACAAAGGCTTCCTGGCCGATGGTCTTCAAACTGCGCGGGAAGGTGATCTCCTCCAGATTGGAGCAGTTCTTGAAAGTGGAGGCTGCGATGTTGGTCACTTTGCTGAACGAGCGGAACTCCGTGAAACTGGTGATCATGTCGTTGCCCACGAAAGCGGCGCCGAGGTCTGTCACCTCTCCTGCCTCTGCATACGAGAGCTCACCGTCTTTGTTGGTGTCCCATGCCAAGCAAATCATCTTCACATTCTCATCCTTGAAGATGATATTGACATTGAAGTCACGGTATTCGTTGATATTCTTGAAGTCTTTCCATACATCGGCTGCACGGTAGGTATTGGCATAGCCTTCGAGCACGACGAGGGTCACACCCGACTCAGGGTCAGACTCGTTTCCACTGAGGTCGACTCCGTCGAACACTGACTCGTCGATGGAAAGCGGAGTAGTCCACTGCACCTTCACCGTCTTGAGGTTCTCGCAGTCCTGGAAAGCATACTCCCCGATGGACTCCACGGTGTTGGGGATGGTGACAGACTTCATCGAAACACATCCGGAGAAGGCTTCCTCGGAAATGCTGACGACCTTGTAATAGAGTCCGTTGTTGAGAACACGCCAAGGCAGCACGAGGTTCTCAGGACCGAGAGCGTCCTCATCCACGGTCCCGACAGTAGGGGGAGTGGGTTCGTCAATCTCACTGAAATAATCTCTATCCCAGCCCGTGACGGTGACGGTCTGCGCAGCCTCGTCGACGACGTTGTAACGGATACCGTCGACATAGAATGCTGCTGCAGAGGCGATGGTCGTCAAACAGACTGACATCAGAGTGAACAGAAATCTTAAATGTCTCATAAATGAATGATTGGTTTTGATTTGGTCGGATATAGAAACGCCTATGACAGGTTGAGTGCGTGCTCTGTCTGCCGTAGAGGTTTGTTTTCGGAAAAAATCCCTCCCCTGACCGGATTTGGATATGGTCGAAGGAGGGATTTTACAATAATATATATAAGGTTATTTCACCACAACCTTCTTGCCATTGACGATGTAGATGCCCTTCTGAGCGGCTTTCTCCACCTTCACACCAGAAATGGTGTAGACATCAGCATTCTCAGCAGTTGCCTCAACATTGTTGATGCCAGTGGTCTCCTCGAAGAGGAAAGCGTCTGCTGCGGCAGCGGAGTTGATGTAAGCTCTGTACTGGGGTATCTCAACACCCTTGTCGCAACGATAGAAACCGACACCCTTGTCGTGCTTGGCAAGAGCAAAGAACTTGTCGGTAGCGCCTACTGTCACTGCACCTCCAGCAGTAGAGACAAGGATATTGTCTGTAGCTGCATCTGTGGTTTCCTTCGTGGTGGGCAAGAGATAACTACCAGCTTCACCCTCGAGAATGATACCCGTGTTAGCAGGAACTTTCTCTATAGCTGTACGGCTAACAAAGCCGTTTTTCAAACCGTCAGCTGTAGCGATGCGAGCCTTACCAGCGAAACCACTGAAGTCCACTGCCACAGGCCAAGAGAATGTAGCATACCCACTCTCGCCAATCACAGCCTCTACACGGTAGTCGACACTAACCTCTGCATCGGGAAGATCCACACTTGTATCTGTGGATGCCTCATTGACATTACTTGAAACTATCAAGATATTCTCACCTGTATGAGCCTTATCAGTAGCCTTTACTTTAATCGAGAAGAGTTCTTCTGTCGTTGCACCATAGGGGAAACGAACAATAGGCATGGAGAATTCCACGATTTTCAATTCGTTAAAGCCGGATGAAGATTGGTCTGCAGGAACGTATTTAGTCGTAATGACGACACCAGGTTTAGTCATCTGAGCTAAAGGTTTGGTGTAAACTGGAACCATGATAAAGTCCTCAATCTCATCGCTCCACTCCTCGACTACATCATAGGCGACAGCCTCCAACCCTTCCGGGAGACGAATGACTGTCTGAAAGGAATTCAACCTCATTCGAGGAGCATTGATATAGACTGTAACGTCTTTCTCCTCACCAGCCTTAATGGCAAACTCATCCGCGGAGAAAGAGTAATCTTGTGCAAATGAACTGCCTGCGGCAAGCACCATTGCAATTCCGAGTAAAAATTTTTTCATCATGATTGAATTTTTTGTTATTATTGATTTTATTTTTTAATTCAAAATGTTGTTCACGATTCTCATCACGTCGGTCACATCGATCTTCTGGTCCTTGTTGATGTCCATCCAACTGAAATAAAGAGCATCCTTCGGGTTGACGATGTAACTGACGACATTCATCACATCGCTGACATTGACGGTGCCATCGCAGTTGACATCACCCTCTTGGAGGGTCACCTTGGTGGCGGTGATGTTCTCATCCCCAAGGTCGATGCGAAGCGAACTGGAATTGGAGACGAACATGCTGTTGAGACTGACGGTCCCGCCCTTGAAATTCTTGTTGGCCGTGACGGAAATGATGGCCACGGGTCCTTTGGTACGGGAGAACTGGATGAAATTGTAAGATGTGGTGACCAAGCGGTAGAGCCTCACCCCTACACTTCCCACAAAAAGCTGCTGCTCTGCATCAGCGACATGGCTGGTGAGCCGGCATTGCTCGGTATTGAGCGTCAAGCCCTCGGGCAACTGGATATCCATCTGCAGGGAGATGATTTTGTCGCAGTTGGGCTCCATGTAGACATAGAACTCGGCGGTCTCGCCGACGGCGATCGATAAAGGAGACGCAGTGATGCACTTGGCTCCCACTGTCGCGGTTAAGCCAAGAATGGCAATGATACATGAAATAAATCTACTTTTCAGCATTTGTCGAAAACCAGTTTTTTATGGTCAACTATCTCCTTACAATCAATTATTCCGTTGGTATGAAAATCCTGACGGGCACAATACCGCCAAATCAAGAGCTCAGGCCCGACGACGAAAATCGCCTTTGGCCTAACGATTCCAATGTGCAAAATTATGAAAATATTTTCAAATCAAGCACATTTCCACAAAAACTTTTTCAAACTTGAATCATTTTTCAGCAAAACGACCGTATTTGAAAGAGGATTTAAAACAATTTAACGAATTTTAAGCACTCAATTGCTGCACGAAACGGCTCTCATTCTCCGCACGCATTGAGCTATGGGCTTTTGAAATGCGCTTATGGGGTAGGACCTGTTGGGTCTGCGACGGTATCGCCCCTGAAGGTGGGACTGCTTGAGGTGGGCAATTCCCCGCCCGTGACAAGGTCGGAAAGCGTCGAGGCATCGTCGAGGTTCACCTTTCCGTCGCCGTTGACATCGGCCTTGGACTTCTGGAAAGCCGAACGAGCATTGCCTCTGGTGAATCTGACGATATCCACCACGTCGATGATGTTGACCACATTGTCGCCGTTCACATCAAACTTGATCAGCGGGTCTGCGGCTGCGACTGCCTTGGCGGGCACGGCATTTTCTACCACGACGCTATCCCGCGCATCTCCAGTGCCTTGGGCATGGACATGCACAGCAATCATCAATGTGAGGGAAAAAGCAATCAGATATTTGATCATACTACTCTCTGTGACTCAGCTACTTATCTGTAAAAACCTCCTTACGATAGTCAAAGATTGGGTGCAAAGTTAACACTTTTTCTTCGAATGGAAAAGAAAAACCGAGAAAAGTTTTTGAGATTCAAGCGATTATTAACCAAACGGGAACAAACCGTAGAGCTGTGCGTCGATGCTGTCGGTGACGCGCTTGAAGTCGGCTGCGTTGCTCTCAAACTTACACGTATCGCCATCGATGATGATCAGTTTGCCTTTGTAATCGGCTATCCATTTCTCATAGCGGTCATTGAGCCCCTGCAGGTAGTCGATGCGGATGGATTTCTCAAACTCCCTGCCCCGTTTCGAGATCTGCGCCACCAAATTGGGTATCGACGAGCGGATATAGAGCATCAGGTCGGGCAAGCCGACGAGCGAGATCATCAGGTCGAAAAGGTCGCTGTAGTTGGCGAAGTCACGGTCGCTCATCATCCCCATGTCGTGGAGGTTGGGAGCGAAGATCCGGGCATCCTCGAAGATGGTGCGGTCCTGGATGATATATCCCTTATGCTTTGAGATTTCCACAACCTCCTTGAAGCGTTTGTTGAGGAAATAAATCTGCAGGTTAAACGACCACCGCTCCATGTCGGCATAGAAGTCGTCGAGATAGGGATTGTTGTCGACGGGCTCGAAACGGGGCTCCCAGCCATACCGTTTGGCGAGCATTCGGGTGAGGGTGGTTTTTCCACTTCCGATATTTCCGGCTACTGCGATGTGCATGATATATAGATGTTTTTAAGTTTGCGGGAAGAGTCCGAAGAGAATAGCGTCGATGCGGTCGACGATCTTGGCGAAGTCGGATTTCCGATGCAGGAAGTCCATTTCGTCGACCTCGATGGTCAGCACCTTGCCTTTGTAGTGCTGATACACGAAGTCGTCGTAGAGCTGATTGAGGTTTTTCAGGTAGTCGAGCTGCATCTGCTGCTCATATTCCCGGCCCCGCTTCTGGATGTTCTCCACGAGGTGCGGGATGGAGGCCCGGAGGTAGATCATCAGGTCGGGCACCTTGACGACGGTCATCATCGATTCGAAGAGCTGCATGTAGCACTGGTAGTCGCGATCGTCGAGATTGCCCATCCTGTAGTTGTTGGCCGTGAAGACATGGACGCCCTCGAAGATGCTTCTGTCCTGGATCACCGTCTTCTCCGACTGTGCGATGTCGAGCAGGTCCTTGAAGCGCTGCTTGAGGAAATACACCTCAAGGGCGAACGACCATCTGGGGATATCCTTGTAGTAGTCGTCGAGATAGGGATTGTAGTCCACGGCCTCGAATTTCGGTATCCAGCCATAGTGTCGCGCGAGCATAGAGGTGAGCGTGGTTTTCCCGCTACCGATATTTCCTGCGATGACGATATGCACGTGTTGTGAATGTTAGTTTCGCTACAAAGTTAGCGATTTTTCATCAATCGGGAAACATTTTGGATTATTTTTTGTACTTTCGCAGCATCGTTTCCGTGATGGCTCATCTGGACTCGCCCTAGTTCATCAGGCCTAAGTTCATCGGGCCTCGTTCATCGGGCCTCGTTCACCTCGTTCATCGGGATTTGCAATCCCGATGCCCTGAGTATAAGGATTTATAATCCGATAAAAGCGCATTGCAAATGCTAATACTCATTGCGGCCGGATTGCAAATCCGCCCGAACAAAACAAAAAGCCCGAACAAAACAAAAAACAGATGATTGATCAAAGACATAGAGCACAAGACATGCCCCACCCCTCCCCCGGCGACCGCGAACGGCGCAAGGGGATGGTGCAGCTCCACCTGAGCGTCTTCCTCGCCGGATTCACCGGATTGTTCGGCAAACTCATCACGCTCAACGAGGTCGACATCGTGTGGTATCGCATGATGTTCACCACATTGATCCTGCTGGTTTTCACCGGCATCCCCTGGATGGGACTGCGTAAAGTGCTGAGCGTGGCGGGATGCGGCACGCTCCTGGGCATCCACTGGATCCTCTTCTATGCCAGCATCAAGGCTTCCAACGTCTCCATCGGCGTGGTATGCTTCGCCACGGTGGGATTCTTCACCGCCCTGCTCGAACCGCTGCTCCACCACCACCGGGTGTCGTGGCGCGAACTGGTCCTGTCGCTCATCACCATCGTGGGCATCGTCTGCATCTTCTCCTTCGACGCACGCTACCGCCTAGGCATCGGCATCGGACTCATCTCGTCGGTGGTTTGCACCTTATATATTATAAAGAACAAAGACATCAGCCGCGACCTGCGCACACGCGACGTGCTCTTCTGGCAGATGGCGGGCGGACTGGTGGGCGTCTCCCTCGTCATTCCCCTCTACCTGGCGATCTACCCGAGCGACCAGCCTGTGATGGTCATCCCTTCGGGCACCAACCTATGGCTCATGCTCTGCCATGCGCTCTTCTGCACCGTGGGCCTTTACCTCCTGCAGATCATGGCTCTGAAACGGCTGTCGGCCTTCACCGTCAACCTCACCTATAACCTCGAACCTTGCTACTCCATCCTCTGGGCTTTCCTCTTCCTCGGCGAGGCTCGCGAACTCAATGCCGCGTTCTATGTGGGCATCGCTCTGGTGATACTGAGTGTGGTGATGACAAACAGGGGAAGGGACATGAATAAACAATCTTGATGATGAAACGGAATATACCTGTCGTGGGAATGGCGTGCGCCGCGTGCGCCGCCAATGTGGAGAAGAAACTGAAGTCTATCGAAGGGGTCAGTTCGGCTGCGGTGTCGCTGCCCACCCGAACGGCTCTGGTGGAATACGACGAGACGGTGGTCACTCCCGAGGACCTGAAACGTGAGGTCAACGCCATCGGCTTCGACCTCGTGGTGGAGGAAAACCGCAGCGTGGAGGAGATCGAACGGCGGGAGTATTCCCTGCTGCGGCGCAAAGTGATCCTCTCCTGGATCGGGTCACTGCTGGTGATGGCGATCTCGATGGGATGGATCTCCGTGGGATCCGGCGACATCGCCAACCAGACTTGCCTGATCATCGCTCTCGCCATCCTACTCTATTGCGGCCGGGAGTTCTACCAACGCGCATGGCTGCAACTCACTCACCTCACAGCAAGCATGGACACCCTTGTGGCGCTCAGCACGGGCATCGCCTTCCTCTTCAGCGTGTGGAACACGTTCTGGGGCGAACAGGTGTGGGGCTCCCGCGGCATCCCGTGGCACACGTATTACGACGCCTCGGTGATGATCATCACCTTCGTGCTCACCGGCCGGCTGCTCGAACAGCATGCCCGCAAGAGCACCGCCAGCGCCATCCGTCAACTGATGGGCATGACACCGAAGACTGCACGCCTCTACCGGGGCGAACAGACCAACGAGCAGGGCGAGAAAGTGCCTGTCATCGAGGAAGTGCCTATCTCCACCATCGTCGTAGGCGACCAGGTGGAGGTGCAGGCGGGCGACCACATCCCCGTCGACGGGAAAGTGAGGTGGGCGACGAGTTTCATGAATGCCGACGGGGCCTACGTCGACGAGTCGATGATCACCGGCGAACCGTCGCCGGCCCTGAAGCAATTCGCCAGCGAGGTGCTGGCAGGCACCGTGGTGAGCCAGGGACGACTGAGGCTGCGGGCCACGAAGACGGGCAGCGACACCGCCCTCGCACAGATCATCGAGATGGTGCAGCAGGCTCAGGGGAGCAAAGCTCCCGTGCAGCGCACTGTCGACCGCATCTCGCTCATCTTCGTGCCCGCCGTGGCACTGGCCTCCCTGTTGACGTTCCTCATCTGGTGGGCCATCGGCGGCAACGCCGCCCTACCCCACGCCATCATGTCGGCCGTCGCCGTACTGGTGATCGCCTGTCCCTGCGCACTGGGACTGGCCACCCCCACCGCACTGATGGTGGGCATCGGCAAGGCGGCGCGCCACAACATCCTCATCAAGGACGCCACCGCTCTCGAGCGCATCCGCAAAGTGGATGCCATGGTGATTGACAAGACGGGCACACTCACCATCCCCAATCCCGCCATCGACTTCACACGGGCCGACAGCCTGCCCTTCGAGGAGCGCGAGTCGCTGAAACCTCATGCACGGGAGGCCATCGACCACCTGCGCGGGATGGGCGTGGAGGTGCACATGATGAGCGGCGACAAAGAAGAGGCCGCCGCTTACTGGGCCGGCAAAGTGGGCATCACCCACTACCAGAGCCGGGTGCGGCCGCACGACAAACAGCAACTGGTGCGTCAACTGCAGGCCGAGGGCAAATGCGTGGCGATGGTGGGCGACGGCATCAACGACTCACAGGCCCTGGCCCTGGCCGACGTGAGCATCGCCATGGGCAGGGGCACCGACGTGGCCATCGACGTAGCGCAGATGACCCTCATGGGCGATGACCTGAGGCGCATCCCCGAGGCGCTGACGCTCAGTCAGCAGACCGTGGGCATGATCCGGCAGAACCTCTTCTGGGCTTTTATCTATAATGTGGTGTGCATCCCCTTGGCAGCCGGTGTCCCTCATCTCTTCGGTGTCGACTTCCAGATCACACCGATGTGGGCCAGCGGCATGATGGCCTTCTCCAGCCTGAGCGTGGTGCTCAACAGCCTCCGGCTGAACCGGGAATCCTGACACCAACAAAAAATCCCCCAAGACTTGTGGGAATGTGAAAAAAACACTAAATTTGCTTTCTCAACGAGTATGATCATGACGACCAACAACATCATCCCCCCCGCTGCCGACAACGAAGAGCAGATCCTCGTGAGCATCACGGGACAGGACCGGCCGGGCCTCACGGCATCGGTCATGGGCATCCTTGCCCACTACGAGGCGCAGATCCTCGACATCGGACAGGCTGACATCCACAACACCCTCTCGCTGGGCATCCTCTTCCGCATCGGAGAGGCCAACTCAGGACAGGTGCTCAAAGAACTGCTGTTCAAAGCCAACGAACTGGGCGTGAACATCGGTTTCTCACCCATCACCGACGACGAATACGAGGAATGGGTGGGCCGGCAGGGCAAAAACCGGCATATCCTGACGCTGATCGGACGCACGCTGACGGCGGCGCAGATTGAGGCGGCGGCGAAAATCATCGCCAGCGAGGGCATCAACATCGACTCCATCCGACGGCTCACCGGCCGACAGAGCATCCGCCACCCGCAGCACAAGAGCCGCGCTTGCATCGAGTTCTCACTCCGTGGCACACCCAACCGACATAAGATGCAGGCCCAACTCATGAGGCTGTCGTCGGAAATGGGATTCGACTTCTCGCTCCAGAACGACGATATGTTCCGGCGCATGCGACGCCTCATCTGCTTCGACATGGACTCCACACTTATCCAGACAGAGTGCATCGACGAACTGGCCATGAGAGCTGGCGTGGGCGACCAGGTCAAGGCGATCACCGAGAGCGCCATGAGGGGCGAGATCGACTTCAAGGAAAGCTTCACCAAACGGGTGGCACTGCTCAAAGGTCTCGACGTGAGCGTGATGCGAGAGATCGCAGAAAACCTGCCCATCACCGAGGGCGTCGACAGACTCATGGCGGTGCTGAAACGATACGGCTACAAAATCGCCATCCTCAGCGGCGGTTTCACCTATTTCGGAGAATACCTGCAACGACGCTATGGCATCGACTATATGTATGCCAATGAACTGGAGGTGGACGACGACGGAAAACTGACCGGAAGATACCTGGGCGAGGTGGTCGACGGGCACCGGAAAGCCGAACTGCTCAAGCTCATCGCACAGGTGGAGAAAGTCAACCTGGCACAGACCATCGCGGTGGGCGACGGCGCCAACGACCTGCCGATGATCTCTGAGGCCGGACTGGGTATCGCCTTCCATGCCAAACCGCGCGTGGTGGCCAACGCCCGGCAGTCGATCAACACCATCGGACTCGACGGCGTGCTCTACTTCCTCGGCTTCAAAGACTCCTACCTCGGCGAGGACGGGAAAGCGTGATTATAATTGAATATTCAATAATAAAAAAATGCCTACCTATTTCAGAAAGACCATCAAACTCCTGCCCTGGGTGACGCTCAACCTCAACAAGACGGGCGGCAGCCTGTCGATCGGGCCACGTGGAGCGAAAATCAACATCAGCAAAAAAGGGGTGTACTTCAACTCCAGCATCCCCGGCACTGGCGTCTCCAACAAGACGAAGATCGGAACGAGCCTGCTCTGGGCTCTCGGCACCCTGGTCGTCATGGTGGCCGCCGGCTATGGCCTCGGCGTGACGCTCCAGAACTTCAACCTCTTCGTGGGTATCTGCATCGCCGCGATCCCTGCCGCCATCGCGGCCTTTCTCATCTCCAAACACTATAGCAACACGACGACGGTGACGGAAGACGACGAGGACCTGGAACTGCCAGCGGAAATGCCCAAACGGCGAACCGGCAGAACAGCCACCAAGCGCACCACCTCCTCGCAGAAGAGCGGCAGCAAGGGGGGCACCACCTCCCGGTCGACCAGCCGCACAAGCAGTGCCTCGGCCAAAGCCTATATCGGCGAGGTGGAAAAACTGATGATCAAAATGGCGGAAGCGGACACCCTCGACGAACTCAACAAGGTGCACAGCGAAATCCTCGACATCATGTACACCAACATCAAACCCCTCAATACGAAGGTCTTCGGATTGGATTTCGACCAGGCGATACTCAATATCCAACAAGAATACGCCGAGGGGGTGCGCCAGATCACCGGCGACGCAGAAGAAGGGGCATAGCCGACAGCACGCCGACGACGAATCCATAGAAGTGGAGTCCGACGGCCACACTCCCTACTGCGGCGGCCAACACCGTCCATCCGGCCACAACCGCGCAGAAACGGATTTTCCGCGCCACATAGGGCAGCGCTTTCCCCATCAGCACGTAATCCACACCCGACAGTCCCACGACACTCAGCGATGCGCTGCCCCCACCTGCGGTCCACACCGCGATGGCGACCGGACAGCAGCATGCCACCACATAGGCCATCGCCAAATGGCGCAGACGGATGGGGAAGAAAAACACAATCTGCCACAGCACATACACATTGAGCAACGCATGACACATCCCCGCATGTACAAAGGGGTGGGCCATCCGCGACACCAAAGGGGCACCGGCAGCGATGCCCCTTGTCCATTCACCCTCCGGCAACAGTCCGATGCTCCGCAAGACCTGCAGGAGCACGATGCCTATTCCGACAACAAGTGCCGCAGCTTTCGCATCTTCTCTCTGGCGCATCGCTTCCTCTCCTCCAAAATGATCACACGCGCACTGCTCACCGACAGATAGAACTTGGGAGCGGGCTGATTGACGACATGGCACACGCAGCGGCTGAACGTCCACTGGGGGTGCTGACGCTCCACTTTGTCACAACGACGGCGGATCTCCTCATACATCTCACGCTTCAACGGATGGTATCGCGTAGAGAGGGGCTTCCTGGCCATCTCGTTGAGCACACGCTGAGCCCGTTCCTCGCTGATCCAGAAACGACGGGCAGGACGGTCTACAGCGCGTTGGATCACCTCCTCCATCAAGTCCTCCTCTGACTTACCCAGTTCCTGATTGAATACCTCCAGCAGATTCTGTCCTCTGTCGTCACGGTATTCGAATGGTGTACGACGAGACACTCTTCTTGTTTTTTCCATGGTGTGTTCCTAATTTTTTAGTTTGATAAATCCTGAAAACTCGTTATGCAAATCCTGAAAACAGGTGGATGACGGCAAAATTAGTCACAGGAGCCTCCGAAAACAAATTTTGGGGCCAAAATGTCGGATCTTCATACGAAAATGACGAGCGGTTAGCCTTCAATACACTGAATGGCAATCCGTTATACAAAAGCCAACTATCACGACCCTGAAACCTGCCCTCATCGTGCTATTTCAGGGAAAATTGTCGTAGGATGCGTAGGTAGCGTAGAAAACGTAGATGACTGGAATAACGAAAATGGCAGGCCGTCCTTCATATCCTCCATTATCTTTGCAGCCAATTCTGGGAGCGCATGAATCCCCATTAAAAAGTCGGATGAATCCATTCTCATAAGGAAGTAGAGACGTCACATCGGGG
>CAMNIN010000044.1 GCA_946540735.1 uncultured Prevotellaceae bacterium
GATTATAAATCCTGATACTCATAGCATCGGGATTACAAATCCCGATGAACGACAGGGATCATTTGTCATGCGATAAGCGGATTATAAATCCTGATACTCATAGCATCGGGATTACAAATCCCGATGAACGACAGCTCTTTGTCAGGACACTCATTACTAAAAGCAATAGCATCGGGATTGCAAATCCCGATGAACATAAGATGAACATAAAAAGGGGAAGTGGGGTGCTAAGTTATTTCTCCGAGCTTTTTTCTTGTTAAAAATAAGAAAATTGGGGCTTATTCCCCAATAATTGCGTAATTTTGTAGCTCGTATGAGAGCAAAGTCGGTTATCATGCTGTTGTTTTCGGCCATCATTGCGATGATGGCCACCACACCTATGTCTGGAAGGCACAACCGCCCTTCCAACCCGGCACAGGGCAAAGACACCATCCCTACCGACACCATTCCCCCAGAAATACCTGACGAAGACTGGCTGGATGTCGACTCTGCGAGCGTGACCATGAACGACACCATCACGCTGGAGGCATCCACCGGCAAAGAAGAGGCCGACACCCTCAGCATGGACTCCCTGCAACTCGCCATCTACCACTACAACAAGGCTGTGGATGACTCCCTGCGCGAAGACTCCATCAACCGCGCCAAGCCTAATGGCATCAACTCTCCCGTCAATTTCACCGCCAGCGACTCCATCGTCTACAACGCACTCACCAAGGACGCTTACCTCTATGGCAGTTCAAACGTCACTTACGAGGATATGGACCTCACCAGCGACCGTGTGCACATGAACCTCGACAAGAGTTTGGTGGAAGCCTCCGGAAGCACCGACACCACAGAGGTGAATGGGGTTAAAGGCACCCCGGTCTTCAAAATGGGCAGCGATGGGTATGAGAGCGACTCCATCTTCTATAATTTCAAGAGCAAGAAGGGATTCATCGACAACGTATACACCGAACAGCAAGACGGATTCATCCGTAGCCAGCATGCCAAACGGGCTGAGGATGGCACACTCTACCTGGAACACGGCCAATACACGACCTGCGACGAGGAGCATCCCGACTTCTATATCGCCCTCTCACGCGCCAAGGTGCGCCCAGGCAAAGATGTCTTCGCAGGCTCTGCCTATCTGGTCGTGGCCGACGTGCCGCTGCCGCTGGCTATCCCCTACGCCTACTTCCCCTTCACCAAGAGCTATTCCAGCGGATTCATCATGCCTACCTACGGTGATGAGAACTCACGGGGATTCTACCTGCGTGACGGAGGCTATTATTTCGCCATCAGCGACAGAATGGACCTGAAACTCCTCGGTGAGATCTACACCAAAGGTTCATGGGGCATCTCAGCTGCGACAAACTACAAGAAACGCTACCGCTACGGCGGCTCGTTCTATTTCAGTTACCAAGACACCAAAACCGGCGACAAAGGCATGCCCGACTTCTCCGAGCAGGAGAGTTTCAAGGTGCAATGGAGCCATCATCAGGATCCAAAGGCCAACCCTTTCAGCACGTTCTCCGCCAGCGTGAACTTCGCCACATCAAGCTATGAGCGCAACAACCTCACGAGCATGTACAACCCCCAGACGATGACACAGAGCACGCGCACATCCTCGGTGAGCTACAGCACCCAGTTCTCAAGCATCGGCATGAGTATCAGGGCCACCACCAACCTCTCGCAGAACATGCGCGACACCACCATCGCCTTGACACTGCCCGACCTCAACATCTCGGTGAGCCGATTCTACCCGTTCAAGCGGAAGAAAGCCGCCGGCAAGGAGAAATGGTATGAGAGAATCTCGATGAGCTATACCGGCAACTTCAGCAACTCCATCGATACCAAAGAAGACCAGATCATGCACGCCAACATCATCAAGGACTGGAAAAACGGCATGCAACACACCATTCCAATCAGCGGCGACTTCACCTTATTTAATTATATCAACGTCTCACCTTCCTTTAACTTCACCGACCGCATGTACACCACGAAGGTGAACAGGTCGTGGGATAAAGCTAATCAGGTGGAGACGACGGACACCGTATACGGATTCCACAACATCTACAACTGGAGTCTGAACATGGGACTCTCGACCAAGCTCTATGGCATGTGGGTGCCCAACAAGAAAATTTTCGGCGACAAGATCAACGCCATCCGCCACGTCATCACTCCCTCGGTGACGTTCAGCTACGCGCCCGACTTCTCGGCCGACCGCTATGGCTTTTATGACACCTATCAGCGAACCGACGCCGACGGCAACGTGTCGCTCGTGAAATATTCTCCCTACAGCGGAAACCTCTATGGCGTGCCAGGTGCAGGCAAGACAGGAAGCGTCTCGTTTGACGTGTCGAACAACCTGGAGATGAAAATCCGCAACGCCGATGACTCGCTGAAGAAAATCAGTCTGATCGATGAGCTGGGTGCATCGATGTCATACAACATGTCGGCAAAGGTGCGGCCGCTGAGCGACCTCTCGATGAGAATCCGCCTGAAATGGTGGAAACGCTACACATTCAACTTGAACGCCGTTTTCGCCACCTATGCCTATGAGCTTGACGAAAACGGGAGGCCCTACATAGGCACCCATACCGAATGGGGCTATGGACGATGGGGCCGATTCCAGGGTATGTCGCAGAATGTGTCGTTCACACTGACCCCCGACAAGCTCCGGCAGTGGTTCGGCGGCGAGAAGAAAGAAGAGCAAGAGGACACCGAGGAAGACGACGAGGGTATCGACACCGAGATCGAGAGCAATGTGGACGACGATCTCGTGCGCGGGCAGCATGGAGCCAAGCAGAAGAGCGGGAAAGCCGAGACTGACGAGGACGGCTACATGACATTCAACATGCCCTGGTCGCTGACCTTCGGCTATGGCATCACGATGCGTGAGAACACCGGCGGAAAGTTCAACACCAAGACCATGCGATATCCCTACAAGTTTACGCAAACCCTCAACGTCAGCGGCAATATCCGCCTGAGCCAGGGTTGGAACATCAGTTTCTCTTCGGGATATGATTTCGACAACGGGAAGATTTCGATGACTACGGCATCGCTCTCTCGCGACCTGCACTGTTTCAGTATGTCGTGCTCCGTAGTGCTCGCCCCCTATTCCAGCTATAATTTCACGTTCAGGTGTAATGCGTCGACCCTGACCGACGCACTGAAGTATGACAAGAAGAGTGGCTACAGCAATGCCGTCAGGTGGTATTGATACAGAGATATTGGGCAACTTATTTTAGAGATCCGCCAAACGGTTGAGATCGTCTTCCTCCCCCACAATCCAGATAATGTCTCCCTTGGCGAAACGGTAAGCAGGATCGACAAGGGAGAGGTTTTCCATACCCTCCTCCAGTCCGACAACCATGCAGTTGTATTGGTGGCGGATGGCACTTTCCTCCATGGTCTTCCCCAAGAAAGGACTACCGCCGTGAATGATTATCCGGCGCAGTTTCATCTCACGCTTCTCCAGATCATAATCCTCCTCCACCCTGTTCTCGTCGATGGCATGATGGAAGGAAGCCAACTGGCTGTCGCTGCCGATCACCTGCAAGCGGTCGCCAGGGAAGATGACAGAATCGCCCTCAGGGATGTTAAGCCTTCTTCCCGCACGCAGGATACTGCTCACAAGCACCCCATACTGATGGCCAAGCGCCAACTGCTTGAGGGTCTGCCCCGACCACTTGGAGTCGGCTGGCACCTCAAAATCAGCGATATGGATATCGCGGTCGAGAAGATGCCCCTCGAACAGCGGACGGCGTCGCCCGCTCACCCTCGCCTCGATGTCACGTGAGCGCAGATTCTGGATGAACACCCGTTCCAACCGGATGCTCCTGTGCTTGAGCCTCCGTGAGAGGACCATCAGTGCGACTGCTATCACGCCAAGACACACCAGCACAGCACTGGAGAACCGGAAGAGCGCATTGCAGATATAGAAGATGAAGGCCACAGAGATGGTGATGCGCACCAAGATGGTGAAAACCAAAGGAAAGCGATTGAGTCCATTCCCCGTCCAAAGAGCCTTGAACTCCTCACTGTGGTTTTTCTTCATCACGATGGCCCTCAGGAAAGGCGAGATGAGCGACACCGTGGCGAGGGCACAGACCACATTGGCCCAAGTCTGCGGCAGAAGTCTATTGAGGAACGGGCGGAAAAATGTCAGCATCATCGCAATGGCAGCCGATGAGAGGATGGAATAGACCAAGGTATTGACGGTCATCTGCGTGAGCAGGCGTTTCCAGTTGCCACTCTCCGACTTCGCGGCCGGCTGACTCATCGTGAGGTGATTGAGACCTCTCACCCACGACTTGGGAAGACGACGCTCCAGCAGTTCGTAAGCAGGAAGAGCCGCCTTGATCATATAAGGGGTGAGGAAAGTGGTGACGACCGACACCGTCACGACCACGGGATACATGAAATTGCCCACCACGCCGAGCGACAAGCCCAGTGACGCGATGATGAACGAGAACTCGCCGATCTGCGCCATTGAGAAGCCACAGCGCATGGCAGACTTCAACGACTGACCGCTGAGCAGGAAGCCCAGACTTCCGAAGAAAGCCTGGCCGAAAAGGATGACAAAGACCAGGGTGAGGATGGGCAAAGCATACTCCACGATCACGGGAGGCTCGACAAGCATGCCTACCGAGACAAAGAAGATCGCCCCGAAGAGGTTCTTCACCGGTTCGACCAAACGGATGATCTTCTCGGCCTCTATCGTCTCAGCCAGGATAGACCCCATGACAAAGGCTCCAAAAGCACTGCTGAACCCCACCATGGTGGAGACAACAGCCATCAGGCAACAAAGACCGAGGGCTACGATGAGCAGGGTCTCGCCATTGATCAGTTTGCGCACCGAGCGCAGGAAAATGGGAATGACGAAAATGCCCACGACAAACCACAGCACGAGGAAGAACCCGATGCGAATCACGTTTTGCAGCATCTCTCCCCCATCAGCACCACCACTGGCGAAAGCGGCGAGCATCACCATCATGACGATGGCCAGGATATCCTCGAGGATCAGCACACTCATCACAAGACCAGCGAAATTCTGCTGCCGAAGTCCGAGATCGTCGAAGGTCTTATAGATAATGGTGGTGGAACTCATGGCCAGCATACCCCCCAGGAAGACGCTGTTCATCTTCGTCCATCCGAAGAACTGTCCTGTCAGGATACCCAGCGTCATCATGCAGAAGACGATGGTGACCGTAGCGATGATCGGTGCCGCTCCCATCTTGAGGATCTTCTTGAAAGAGAAATCCAATCCCAAGGAGAACAGGGTGAACATCACACCGATGTCAGCCCACGTCTTGATGTCGGACTCATCGACCACCGACATGGTATAAGGCATGTGGGGACTGACAAGGAAACCGGCCACGAGATATCCCAGCACCAACGGTTGGCGCAGTCGCTTGAACAAGATGGTGACGACACCTGCCACGATCAGGATCAGGGCCAGGTCTTTGACAAGTACAGGAAGTTCGGACATATGCAATGCAAGAGGAAGCCCGGAGGCTTCCTCATGATGATCAATCGATATAATTAGCTGTCAACTCACAGATCCGCACGATCACCTGCATGGCTTTCTCCATCACCTGTATGGAGACAAACTCATAGGGACCGTGGAAATTGACTCCGCCGGCAAAGATATTCGGGCAAGGAAGTCCTTTGAAGGATAATTGCGCACCGTCGGTGCCACCGCGAATGGGAACCACGCACGGGGGCACGCCACACTGCTGCATGGCCATCAAGACAAGGTCGATGACGTGCATGTTGGGATCGATCTTCTCCTTCATGTTATAATACTGGTCCTTGACCTCTATCTCACAGGTTCCCTCACCATAGCGCTTATTGATCTCCTCGGCGCATTTGATGATGAAAGCCTTGCGGGCCTCGAAGCGCTGCCGGTCGTGGTCGCGGATGATATACGACAGTTGTGCTTGTTCGATGTTGGAATGGATACCCAGAAGGTGGTAAAAGCCTTGATAGCCATCCGTTGTCTCCGGGGTCTCGTCTTTCGGCAGGAGAGAGACGAACTCCGCCGCCAGGCTGTTGGCATTGACCATCTTGCCCTTGGCATATCCAGGGTGCACGCTGACACCACGCAGCCTCACCTTGGCAGAGGCAGCGTTGAAGTTCTCATACTCCAACTCACCGAGGTCGCCGCCATCGATGGTGTAGGCCCACTCGCACCCGAATTTCCCAACATCGAAATGATGGGCGCCCATGCCGATTTCCTCATCGGGATTGAAAGCCACGCGGATGTCGCCATGCGCTATCTCATCATGGTCGCGCAGATAGCACATCGCCTGTATGATCTCCGCGATGCCCGCTTTGTCGTCGGCGCCGAGCAACGTCGTGCCATCCGTCACGATCAGATCCTCACCCACATGAGAGAGCAGTTCGGGGAATTTGGCCGGTGAGGAAACAATGCCCTCGGAGAGTGTGATGTCACCACCGTCGTAATGCTCCACGATGCGTGGTTTGATGTTTGCGCCGCTGCAATCAGGACTGGTATCATAATGGGAGATGAAACCGATGGTCGGAGCCTCCTTCTTCATGTTCGACTTCAAAGTGGCATAGATATAGCCTTTCTCGTCCATTTCGACATCGGCAAAGCCCTCTTTCACCAACTCATCCTTCAGATAAGCGGCGAAAACCAATTGTTTGGAAGTGCTGGGCACCTCCGAAGACTCCTCGCTCGACTGCGTGTCAAACTTCGTATAATTGAGGAATCTCTCTGTCAGCGTCATTCCGGTCATCCTCATTGTTCTTTTCGGTCGTCGATGTTGTCGCCCTCCGTAGGCTGGAGGTCATCCTCGAAGTCAGTGATGCCGTTCTTGACCAGCAAGTCATACCACTGCAAGAGTTTACGGATGTCGCTGTCGTGCACGCGGTCACGGTCGAAAGTAGGCAGCACCTCTGCGAAATAAGTGCGCAGCTCGTCGCTGGTAGCTTTCTTATAATTGATGGAGCAGGGCTTGGATTCTTCCTTGTCGCGGATGGTCAGCATGACGTTCATCAGAGGGACATCATCCTCCTCGGTATACATGGCGATATCAGCGAGGCTGGTTATGCGGTCGCTGTTGAACACCGGCATCCGGCGGTGGGTTTCGTCGAGCATTTCGACGATCAGATTGTTTTTACCTCTTGAAACCAGTTTGTAAAGCCCAGGTTTCTTGGCTATCGAAAGAATTGTCTGTTTCATTTTCTTATGGGTTTAATATAAAATGTATGATCTGTTTATTAAGGGTTGGGCAGAGGTTTTGCCGTGAGATGCAGCTCTGCCAACAAGTGACAGACCTGCTCGTCGATATCGTGGCAACCGTCATTGACGATCTCGAAATCGCTACGCGCCAACACCTCCTGCTGGGGCAGTTGCTTGGCCATCCATTCCCTCGCTTTGACTTCAGTGATGCCATCGCGCGACATGACCCTTTGGACACGCACGTCAACTGGGGCCGTTACACATACTACCCGATCGACATAGCGTTCGAAACCGCTTTCGAAGAGGATGGCACACTCCATCCATGTCATCCCCGACCGCAGGAAATCCCTGCCCACGGCAGGATGCACGATGGCATTGACCTGCCGGGTGTGTTCCTCCGACCTCATCAGAAACGCTGCTATGGCCGCCTTGTTGAGCACGTCTCCCTCATAGGCATGAGGGCCGATCAACTGGATCAGTCGGCGACGGATCGTCTGAGAGGTACGCATGAGCCGTTTCGCCGCAGCATCACAGTCATAGACACAGATGCCTTGACGTTCCAGGGAACGGCACACATACGACTTGCCGCTTCCTATTCCACCGGTGATGGCGATCCTGATGTCTGCACGAACATCCATATCAGTTGCTCTCCAACAAATAATCCACGTCGCTGAAGGGGAGTTTCACCCGTTTGGCGATATTCGGCGACTTCAAGAGCCGGAGCGGCAACGACTGTTGCTCGATGCTCGCATCCAGGTCGTTGTAATCCACCACGACGGAGAAGTCATCCTCCTTGATACTCTTGGCCATGCTTTCGACGATGACATACGACACGGTGACCCTGGGCGGGAAGGTACGCATCACCATGCCTTCAGGCACGTTGATGGGTTTGATGGGAACCTCGGTGGTGGCCTCCACCTTCACCTCGGCATGTGTCTCCAGCGTCACGGTGCCCGGTTCGAATTTCGCACCACTGATTTTCTGGAGCGGCACTTGCTTGACAAGGTTTCCCGACAAATCGGCAATACGCACATAACTTGTCCTGACGGAGTCGATTTTCGCCAGTCGTGCCGTGGAGGCATACACTCTGACACTGTCGGGCTTGATCCGGCTGAAAGCCATCACATAGTTGTCGGCCGGACTCACCTTGCCATACAACTTCACCGGCACCACCTTGTAGTCGCCGTAGTTGTAGTACATTTCTATCTTGTCGGGCTTGATCGACACGATCTCCATCGAGCGGCCCAACATATTTCTCACGATCTTCTGCAGTTCGGAACTGGAGACAGCCACCTTGCCCTCCTCTGGCCGGGAGTAGTCGTGGAAGCTCACCTTGATCAGCTTGCTGTTGTCGAGGTAATAGCCGAGGATGTTGTAGCCATTGTCACGGATAGTGACCTTGACATGATCGATATTCTCGGTGATGACCACATTCTTGGGCACACTGACCATTCTCACGGGTATGATGATCTCCTTCTCGACAGTGTCTTTGATGGCGAGCATCACCCAGAACGCGCCACTGACAAGGAAGAAGAACAAAAAAACCAGAAACTCCTTGCTCCTGAGCCAGAGAAAGAAGTTCCTGAGTTTATCTGGAAATGGATTCAGCGTGCCTCTCATCAACTGTTATTTGGCTGGCTGACCTGCTTGCAAAGCAGTGGTGTCGGCGAACACATAGCCTTTATCGACTTCGATGACAACACCCCTTGCAATCTCCACCTCCACCTTGTTATTGGCGATATCGATGCGTTTCACTGTGCCGTAGATACCTCCGCCGGTCACCACTTTGGTACCCTCGCTGAGTGCATTCTGGAAATTCCTGATCTCCTTTTGTTTTTTCTGTTGCGGCCGGATCATGAAGAACCACATGATAGCGAAAATCGCCACCATCATGATAAGCATCTCCATGCCTCCACCTGAGCCGGCTGCCTGTGCAGCCAATACTAACGATGTGTTCATTGAAAATTATGGTTTGTTAAAATTAATATCTCCGTGGTCTGGGCGGGTCAATGGCCTTGAGCAGTTCCCCGTTGTCGATGAGGAAACGTGCGATGGTGTCGAGCATGCCATTGATGTAACCGCCACTCTTGCTGGTGCTGTAGAGCTTGGCCAGGTCGACATACTCATTGATAGTGACGCTGATGGGAATATTCGGGAACGTCATCATCTCGGCGATAGCAATCTGCATGATCACCACGTCCATGTAAGCCAGCCGCGAGAAATCCCAGTTGCGTGAAGCGTCACTCATGTATCTCTGATACTGGTCCGCATTCAGGATAGTAGCTCTGAAGAGCTTGACAGCGAAAGCCTTGTCTTCCTCATCATCATACTCGGGAAGCAGTTCTTGTTTCTTTCCGTTGGCCAGGTCAAACCTCTTGATGGTCTTGAGCACGAAAGTGTCGACCACTTCCTTGTCGTCATTCCAATAAATGCTTTTCTCCTCCAGGAGAGCATCAAGGTCATCATTGTCCTGGATCACCGCTTTGTATAGCTTCCGCCACACCTCACGGTCAGCCTCATAGGAGTCTTCCTCCGATGCCATATATTCCTGATAGATCTGGCTCTGCTCGATAATGCCGCAGATTTTCCTGACAAACTCGATGTCGTCGTTCCAGGTGAGCTTTTGCTGCTCTATGAAATCCTGCAGCATGAGGTTGTCCTCAAGCTGCCGTGCGAATCTGTTATCACAGAATTTGGTGGATGGTGCGGGGAGCCCCTCCCGTTTAGCCCTTGTGGTGCCCACTTCCACCCGGTGCCTCATCTCCTTGGAGACAGCGACAATGAGCGACAAGAGATAGTTGTATAGCGAATAGGCCATGGAAAGGCTGTATACCAGATCATTCTCCGCTTTATTCAGGTTCTTGGTGCCGTTCTGATAGTAAGCATAGGTTAACTGTACGATCTTTATCCTAATTAATTCCCTGTTTATCATGTGAAACCTCGGTTTGACGTTATGTGTTTTTAAGATTTGCCGAACTATGATGCAAAAATAATTCTTTTCCTCGGTATTTGCAAGAAAACGGAATAAAATATAGGGATTTTTAGTTTTTTTCTTAAGGGAAGAGAAGTTTTCGGAAATAAATGCTTACCTTTGCACCGCTTTTTTAGCACACCCGATTCAAGACAGGATTTCATCCTCCATCTTCTGCCGCTACGACGACCGGCCCTGCCGGACCAAGGATGCTGGCAACAAGGAAATTTCGTGTGATGGCGAATTAAGCAAACTGTTTATCACTTAATTTAGAGTAACACAATTAAATTCAACGCAAAATGAAAGAAATCAATGTCGCTGGCAAGCTTCGCACAGCTACCGGCAAGAAAGCGACCAAGGAACTGAGGAAAGAGGGTTACGTGCCTTGCAACCTGTATGGTGAGGCCAAGACTGAGGACGGCAAGCCCCTTGCCAAGTCATTCGCCATCCTGGCCACCGACCTCCGCAAATTGGTCTACACACCTCATGTGTATATCGCCAACATCGACATCGAGGGCGAGCATCACACCGCAGTGATGAAAGAGATCCAGTTCCACCCCACTACCGACGCCATTCTCCACATCGATTTCTATGAGATCAACGAGGAGAAGCCGCTGACCATCGGCATTCCCGTACATCTCGTCGGTCTGGCTCAAGGTATCCGCGACGGTGGCCGTATGAACCTCTCCATCCGCAAGATCGAGGTGACCGCTCCGTTCCAGCAGATCCCCGAGCAGCTTGACATCGACGTCACCGACCTCCGCATCGGCAAGAGCATCAAGGTGGGTCAGTTGAAGTTTGAAGGCCTTGAGATCGCCACAAGCAAAGAGGTGGTGGTCTGCTCCATCAAGATGACCCGTGCAGCATCCAAGAACGCCGCTGCCGAGGAGACTGAGGAAGCTGCCGCAGAGTAATCCAAACCTTCTCAGGGCATGGATAAGTATCTTATCGTGGGGCTCGGCAATCCAGGCATGGACTATGCGGAGACCCGCCATAATATAGGATATATGGTATTGGACGCCTTTGCCGAGGCGTCCAATATTGTTTTCGACGACCGGCGCTACGGATATGTCGCCGAGACGTCATTGAAGGGGCGCAAGCTCTTCCTTCTGAAGCCGACCACTTTTATGAACCTCAGCGGCAATGCCGTGCGCTACTGGCTCAACAAGGAGAACATCGACGAGTCGAGACTGCTTGTCGTCGTCGACGATCTCTCCCTCCCCTTGGGGGCGCTCCGGCTGAAGGCCAGCGGCAGTGCCGGGACGCACAACGGACTGGGGCATATCCAGCAGTTGATCGGCCAGCAATACCCCCGGCTGCGTGTGGGTATCGGCAATGATTTTCCCCGGGGCACCCAGATTGACTATGTCCTCGGCCATTTCGAGGAGGACGAGAAAGAAGTGCTGCGTCCCAGCATTGCCACTGCGATCGACATCATCAAGAGTTTCGTACTCGCTGGTGTCAATATCACGATGAACCAATACAACAAGCGCAAGCTCAATCCCCCCGTCAAAAATGAGCAATGAGGCAAGAATAGACAAATGGCTGTGGGCGGCCCGGATCTTCAAGACGCGCTCCATCGCTGCCGATGCTTGCAAAAATGGCCGTGTGACCATCGCGGGCATGAACGTCAAGCCTTCACGCCCTGTGAAAGTAGGTGAGGTGGTGGACGTGAAGAAGCCACCTGTGACTTATTCATTCCGCATCCTGCAGTGTATCGAAAACCGTGTGGGAGCGAAACTCATCCCGGAGATCTATGAGAACGTTACCGACCCGAAGCAATATGAGATCCTGGAAATGAGTCGCATCAGCGGGTTCATCGACCGTGCCCGTGGCACGGGGCGTCCCACGAAGCGTGACCGTCGGCAGATGGAGGCTTTTGTCGAACCGGCTCTTTTCGGTTTCGATGATGATGACGATGATGAATAGCAATCGAAAAAGAGACGCCACTCTGTGACGTCTCTTTTTTTGTATTGTCAATCGACCATCATCGGACCACCGAAGCCTCCGCCAGGACGGCCACCGCCGAAACCACCGGGTCGGCCGCCACCGAAGCTGCCTCCACCAGGACGGCCACCGCCGAAGCCACCTTGACCACCACGGCCGCCGAAACCTCCTGGAGGCATTCCCATGCCGGGGAATCCCATCTGGCGGGCTTGCCTGCCGCCGAAGGCATTAAACCGGTAGATCATATGAAGCATCGCATAGCTGCTGATGTTGTTGTATTCCGTATCGCTACGCTGCATGGCATTGATCACACGGCTGAAATTGCTCTGCTGGTGAAGGATGTCGTAGAACTGCAAGCTGACGGTCAGGGCATTTCCCTTCAAGAATCCGTGGCTGATCTGAGCGTTCCACAACAATTCGTTGGTATTCATCGAAGAGTCGTTGAAACCTCTGCGGGAGTTCTCGCTGATGCTGGTGGAGAAACTGGTGCCCCACGGTGCATAGAGGTTGATGTTGACACCGTAAGAGAAGGTCCAGGTGTCGAGGTCACTTGCGCTCTGCAATTTGTTGCGGGCGTGGGTATAGTTAACCACTCCATTGGGTTCCACTTCCAGCCACGAATTGCGGTAGGAGAAAGAGAGACGTTCCATCACAGTCGTGGTGCGCGTATAGTTCTTCTTCGATACATGTTCCATGTTGTCGAAGAGGTAGCTCACATTGTTGACGTAGCCCAAGTTGGTGAAGGTGTTGATATTCCAATTGCCAATGCTGTCAATTGCCGTGTTGAACATGAAAGCACCATTCACGTTCCAGTTGCCGTTGATATTCTCAGGCCGAGTGGTGCGGCCACCAGTCTGGTCGTTGTAAGTCACCAAGTTGCTGATGTTGTTTCGAGTAGTACTGAAGTTGACAAACGTCATGACCGAACGCTGATGTGCCTGCATATAGGTGTTGTAGAACAGGTTGAAATTGTTGGTGAACGATGGCTTCAGACCCGGATTACCCTTGGTGATGTTGAGCGGGTTGCTGTCGTCGGTGATGTCGAGCAGGTCAGACATGCTGGGTTGAGAGGTCGTTCCGCGGTATTGGATGCGGAGGTTGCTCAACTGGTTGAAACGATAGCGGAAGTCGAGCGTCGGTGAAATATTGGTGACGGTCCTGACAGTATCAACAAAAACACCTTGATAGTCCTGAGTATAACGTGATCGCACCGGCTGCATCATGACACCAGCATTGAGTTGGAACTTGGGCTGGATCCAACGATAGGTGAGCTGGATGTCATGAGTGTAGTTCTTGTATTCGGAATAACGGCTCAAGTTCTTTTCCTTATGGTTCTCGATGCCGTCAGACACGCGGTCAAGATAGGGAGCCCATGTGCGGTAACGGGGCACGATACCCTCGGAAAAAGCTGTGCCGAGATAGCCGAAGTCATAAGTTGAACGGTCGCTCTCATTGTAGCTGTAGTTGAAGCGGTAACTCAACTGCATGAACATGGTCCTGGCAATCGGTTCGGTATAGGCGGTCTGGAGCGAGTAGCCTTTCCGGGTCGAAGGCGTCAGGTTGTATCGATTGGTCTGATAGGTGGAATCGAGCCCCAGGTAATTGAACGTCTGATAGAGCGATGTCCTGTTGATGGAGAGGCTGGTGTTGTCGTTGTCACTGTAGTTGCCATCGACACGCAGGGTGATGTTGCGGCCCATATTGTTGAGTTTCCTGTTGTATTGCAGCATACCATTGAGTGACTTTGACTCTCCATAGGAGAGGTTGATGCTGTTCTGCTGGTTGACAAGAACGCGGTTCAAATAGTTATTCTTTATTAAATAATCAACTTCATCCTTTATCGTATTTAAATCTAATCCTAGATTGGCGAAAATGTCAGGAATTGTTGCCGAAGGATTATACTGATATATTTGAAAGATTCCTTTTTGGAGATCAGATAATTGATCTGTTGACTTATCTGTTACTCTCCACTTGGCCAGCTCTTTCAGTCCTTCCTCAGAGAGCGGGTCAACGACATATTCATAGGGATCCTCGTTGAATGTAGCCTGTCTTGAAGACTGGTTACCGTCGTTTGACGAGATGGTGAAGCTCGGACGGAACATGATGTTGGTCATCGTGTCGGGAGTCCACTCCACACGCATCTGCCCGTTCCAAGAGTTTCGGCGGGTGTAGTTCTGATTGATACTGTTGGAGAAAGAGCTGGTTTGTCCCACAAAGTTCTCCGCCGACTGTTTCGAGAAGATGTCACCGTTGTTGTGGTTCCATCTGACGCTGGCGTCTGCCTTCAGTTTGCCGGTGTCCTCATAATTGAACTGCAGGCCGAGCATCTTCGACGTGTTCAGTCCGTTGTTGGCACCGCCCATGCCACCTCTGCGCCCGCCACCACCGGGGAAGCCCATGTCGTTGGTATTGTTGGCACTTCCCATCAGCATGATGCGGTATTTATCCTTGAACAAGGCAGCCATCACGCGCTCCGCATACCGGTCGTGCGTACCGATAGCAAGGTCGGCATTGCCGAAGAATCCTTTGTTCATGCCAGGTTTGAGGCCAAAGTCGAGCACGGTCTGCTCCTCGCCGTCGTCTATGCCAGTGATACGGGCCAGGTCGCTGCGCTCGTCGTAGGCACGGATCTGATTGACAATCGATGTGGGGAGGTTCTTCAACGCGGTCTGTGTGTCGCCGGTCATGAACTCCTTGCCGTCGACGAGGATTTTCTTCACTTGCTTGCCATTGATGGTGATCTTGCCATCATCATCCACCTGCGCTCCAGGGAGTTTCCTCACCAGTTCCTCCACCACCGAACCCTCCGGCACGCGGTAGGCAGCGGAATTGTAGACGAAAGTGTCTTCCTTGACAATGACTTTCGAAGCCATTCCCGTAGCCGTGACCCCTTTGAGGAGGATGGCATCGCCACTCATGGCGACATCACCCAGGTCGGCTTCCTTACCCTCTGCCACCGTCAGGCGCTTGGCAATGGTGGTGTACCCCACACTGGTGATCTTGAGGATATACGTGCCGGCACTGTCCACCGGCATGGTGAATTTGCCCTCTTCATCAGAGAGTACACCTTTCACAAACGTACTGTCGGTACGGAGCAACTGGAGTGTGGCCTGCATAATGCCCTCCTTCGACTGCTTGTCCAAAATTCGTCCTTTGATTCCCTGCTGTGCGTATGCCGAGGCGGAACAAACGAGCCACAGGCATAAGCAAGTAAATAAATTTCTCATCATTTTACCTTTTGTTGCTAATTCCGACAGTCCATGCCGGGGAAATTTGATTCTTTGACGAATTTCCCATGTCAAAGTTTAACTGCCTCCTTGTTTTTATTCAAAATCGAAGTCAGATCTACTGCATGATGTGGGCGAACAGGCGTAGATACTCAGCACCTAAACACGCATAACTATTCGGGCGGATTCGAATTTGTTCGGGCGGATTTGCCGCTCGGCACCCGAAGGGTGACGCTTGGCTTGTCCAAGAATCCGGCCGCATTGAATGAAAGCATTTTTTGTTCGGGCGGATTTGCAATCCGGCCGCATTGAATGAAAGCATTTGCAATGCGCTTAAAGCGGATTAAAAATCCTGATACTCACTGCATCGGGATTACAAATCCCGATGAACAACGATGAACAACGGCAAATCCCGAAGAACAACGATGAACAGCGACAAATCCCTAAGAATGGTGATATATCCAAATGATTATAAGAGGGGGAAAGTGGGGTGCTGAATAATTACGAATGGACTTTAATATATTAAATAAGGTAAAAAACGATAAAAAATTTCTCTATTCGGACAGGTTTAGGTAACTTTGCAACGAAATTTGTGCGAGCAAGCACCAACTGACAGTTTTGTTTTTCACGTTAGCGCAAAAATATGAATTATTAAAAATAAGGTAAAAAGAGAATCAAATGATAAGCAACGTCACCATATCCGACTCACTCGATCAAGACCTCGCCATCGCTATCGCCGAGTGCAGTCACGACCAAACGTTCATCCTGACCGACACCACGACCAAAGCCGTTTGCTGGCCATTGCTCAGCGACCACCCCAGTTTGAAAAACGCCCGGCACATCACCATCCAGGCTACCGATGTCAACAAGACGTTGGAAAGCCTTTCCTCCGTGTGGGAGGCACTGGGAAACTGCGGGGCGACACGTCACTCCTGCCTGGTCTGCTTAGGCGGTGGCATGGTGACAGACCTGGGCGGATTCGCCGCCTCCACCTTCAAGCGCGGCATCAACTACATCAACATCCCCACTACCCTTCTGGCCATGGTGGACGCCTCCGTCGGAGGAAAGACCGGCATCAACTTTAACGGGCTGAAAAACGAGATCGGCGTATTCTCTGAAGCAGCCGATGTCATCATCAACACCCGCTTTCTTCAGACCCTTGACGACGAAAACCTCCGATCAGGGTTCGCCGAGATGCTGAAACACGGTCTGATCTCCGACGAAGCACATTGGTCAGAGCTAATCAACTACGACCTCCGCCGGCACGACCTGCAGCAACTCCAACCCATGGTAGCTAAGTCTATCATGGTGAAAGCCAAAATCGTAGAGCAGGATCCCCACGAGCAAAATATCCGCAAAGCACTCAACTTAGGGCACACCACAGGCCATGCTTTTGAGTCGTGGGCCATGCGTCAAGGGCATCCCATCCTACATGGCTATGCCGTAGCCTATGGAATGATCTGCGAACTCTATCTCAGTTGCGTGAAGACCCATTTCCCCACGGACAAGATGCGCACTACCGTGGCCTTTATCAAAGAATATTACGGCAAACCATCCATTTCATGCGATGACTACCCCCAACTGACCGAACTCATGACCCACGATAAGAAAAACCGTGGAAATGCTATCAATTTCACCCTTTTGGGAGGAATCGGCAACATCCGCATCAACCAAACAGCGGAAAGAAATGAAATCGAAGAAGCCCTCGACTTCCTCAGGGAATGTTGAATAAATATCGACGTTTTACGCAGAAAATTGATTTTTTACATTTTTTAAGAAATAAAAAGTAAAAAAATCTTTGTCAATTGAGAAAGACTTTATAAATTTGCACCAAATTAATGTACCAAAAAAGGGAAAAAAAGCTAGATAAACCACGAGACTGGCACTCAGAGAGGTACAAACCTCTGACAATCAACTCTGTAGAGTAATATAAGCTCATGAGAATATAATGAGAAATTTTTATATATAAACTTAAATAATTTAAATTATGAGAAAATTTACGAAAGGTTTATTGATGACGTTTATCGCTTCAGCGGTAAGCCTTGGTTCTTTCGCCCAGGGCGATGCTACCACTGCTGCTTCGGGTAAACACAATGGCTACTATCGTGTGATCAACGCTGGTTACTTAGCAAACAAGGGAACTGGTGTCATCAACGTTACATCACCTACAACAGCACAGCCCCAGGCCAAGAAAGTGGATGCTATCACCATGCCTGGAACAGTGCTCTACCTCTTGTCTGAGCCCATCGACCCCGAGATGATCGTTCCCAAAACTGAGGGTGACGGTCTTGAGTATGTAGACTTCACAGAGAACGACGAACAGGTTTACAACCTCCGTTCACAGGCTGTGGACGCAGCTGCCGCTGTGTATGGTCCTATGGTAGAGTTGCTGTACAAAGCTTTCAAAGGCTCTCTGAGTACCATGAACGATCTTTATAAGTGGAATCTTGACGTGGACGCTCAGATGGAAGCCATGTTCGACTACATGAAGATGTATCTCGAGCCCACCACAACAGCCCCTGTACTGGATGAGAAAGGAGAAGTCAAAGAACCTGGCAAACCTGCTTGGTATCTGAAGAGCACCACTCCCAACACCCGTCCTTTGGCCGCTTACCTGAAGGCCAACGGTTTTGAGCAGGGCACAGAGAACCTGGAGCAGGTACTTTGGCAGCGTCTGTTCGAAAATGTAGAGACCTATTGCAAAGACACCGGCAACGAAGACCTGTGGACTCAGTGGGAGTCATTCTTCCTCTACAAGCTCTCTGGCTACACCAACCGTATCCACATGGGTCACACCTACTACCTGATTGGTGGACGTGTTGACACCAACTTCAACACTCACACTCAGAAACACGTTCCCGGTGAGGGCAAAGGCACAGAGTTCATCAGCTTCGCCAACAAGAACACCGTTGACTACCCGACATCAGGCTACACTCCCGAAATCGAGGTGGCTGGCGACTATGCAAAATGGATTCTCGAGGAGATCGTTCCTGGAACTGAGGCTAAAGGCGCTACCAACTATTTTGCTATGAACGCATACGTGCAGGGTCTTGACAACCACTACTACAGCACACTGTATGTGGACTTCCCGATGGAAATCGTTGATAATGGCGAAAACACCGTCCGCGTATGGGGTATCGAGAAGGCTCCTGTGACTGGCAGTTTCGAAAGTGCAGACCCTGAGAACTCAACAGTGGGTTACGTGGTGACAAGAGAATATACGAAAGAAGTTCCCGCCCGTACTCCGGTTGTGGTTGAGTGCTTGAGCATGGACTACAAGTATAACCTCCTCAATCCTAAAGGCAACCCCGTAGAGGAGGATGTGAACAAGGCTATCCAGGAAGAGACCGACCGCTCCTTCCTCCGTGGTATCTTCTTCCCCGAGGACTTCGACGGTAGCCTTGATGGAAACGATCCCGAGGATGAGTTCATCTATCACATCCGTCCGATCAATGCTGACGGAACTCCTGACAAGGGTACAGCTGTTGCCAGAAAGCTCGTCCGCGTGTTCAACAAGGGCAAGAACGCAAAGAACCCGCTCGGATTCTTCAAGTACACTGGTGGAACCATGGCAGCCAACAAGGCATTCATGATCCTCGACGAGGCTCAGGCTACCTTCGCCAACATCGCCATTGTCGACTATGAGACATGGGTCAACGGTATCTCTGAGGTCAGCACCAACAAGGTGGAGAACAACACCATCTATGACATCCAGGGTCGTATCGTCAACAATCCTACCAAGGGTCTGTATATCGTGAACGGAAAGAAAATGGTTATCAAATAACTTAAAATCACTTTTGAATTATGAAGAAACAATATATCAACCCGGTTTGCAAGGTAATGACCTTGAGCATTAAGCACAGCGTGCTCGACGAACTTTTTGGAAACACTTCTTACATCCCCGTCGGCAATGTAGAAGGCGACGAGAATCAGGAGGGTGAAGTTGGCCAAATGTATAGCAACAAGAGCGTTTGGGACGAATAATCCGAAACTATCATACATAAAAAAGGTGGTGAGCAATCATCACCTTTTTTATTTCTTTTATCTTATCAAGACAATAGCCACGTGAAGAGATTACTCCTATCATCGATCATCCTGGTGCTCTGCACACTTCAAGGGTGGTGTTCGGCCACGGAAGAAGGAAACGACAGTAGCGAACTGATAACAGCCAGTTTGGTGGTTGCCAGTCCGGGGAAAGCCATTTACTCCACATTCGGTCACTGCGCGCTCCGGATGGAAAGTCCACGACACGATCTGGACTACTGTTTCTCGTTGGAAATGGACGCACAGCCAGGCGACTACCTGAAATTCTTCACGGGTCAGTCGAAAGCGAGGGTAGTAGCTGTGCCATCATCCGAATTCATCCGCAGTTATGCGGAGGAAGGACGTGGAGTCAGCCAATACCCACTGAACCTCACCACAGAAGAAAAGCAACTTCTCTGGAAGCAACTTGACGAAGAGATGATGAAAGCTCCTCATCTCACCTTCAATTTGTTGAAGACCAACTGTGCCATGATGTGCATGCTCATGATAGAGAACGCACTGATCAGAGAGCATGTTGACTTCAAGGACATGCCCGAGGAAATGGCGCTCAACAACGGCGACCTACTCCGGCATTGCTCGAGCCATGCGCCCTGGTCACAATTCGTGTATATGATTTTTTATGGCGCAGTGAGCGATGAGTTTTTCGAAACCGAATACCGGATGTCACCCAACATGATGGTGGAGGTCATGCGAGGCGCTGTCATAGCCAGCAACGACACCACGTCCGTGAGGCCTCTGCTGACAGGCAGCCACCGTCAACTGACCGCACAAGCCGCACCATGGTCAGCATCCCCCATCACCCCTACTCTATTCTTCTCCATCATCCTCTTGCTCGTATTGGTCATCACCATCGGAGAATGGTGCTTTGGATGGCATAAGCTCGCCTACATCACCGATGTCATCCTCTTGATGCTACAGACGTTGACGGGTATCGTCGTGCTTTATGCCTCTGTTTTTGCCAATCTGTTCGGCAATCGGTGGAACTGGTACCTCATCCCATTCAACCCACTTCCCATACTGTGCTGGATCGGTTTCCACAAAAAATCAGAGTTTTGGAGAATTTATCTTGTCTATTCAGTCATTCTCCTCGTGTTTTTGGTCATAACCCCGTTCTCTTCACAATTAGATTTTCCGCACCAACTTCTCACACTACTATTACTGACACGTACAATCAGTGGCTATCTCTTTGGCAGAAAGCAAAATAAGGCGTAAAAAATTTTGTATAACCAAAATTTTTCGTAATTTTGCAAGAAATTGGAAATAGTCGACTCACAACATACAAGATGATGAAAAAAGCATTCTTTCTCACAGTCATGCTGGTGCTTGCTGTGATGAACACCTTAGCTGGTTCCACGTTCTATTATCGTTTTATGGTAACCCCCAATCCCACAGGCTCAGGAAAAGTATACGCCTCCAATGAGCCATTGGCTGATGAAGATATCCGTTGGCGGAGTAATACGTACCGCACTACGACCTATAAAGAAGAATCGCAGGTCACTGTTCAAGCCGTCACCGTGACAGCATATCTCTATGCCCAACCCGCTGAAGGCTATATGTTCAACCACTGGTCGAGGGTGGAAGGCAACAATGAGATCCCTTTCAGCACTACGAGATACGCCACCGACCTCGTCACCACGCTTGCCGATGACCATGACAATCCCTTGGTCACCGAATACAAGGCCTATTTCAGCAAAATCGGCATGGTCTACCCCAAATCATCCGACGAGAAACTGGGTTCTGTCACGATCGACATACCCGAAAACGAAATCGGTCAAACCGTCACGATCACGGCCAGGCCAGAACTGGTTTACAGCAAATTCAAAGGATGGAGGAAGGATGACGCCACCGAACTCATCACAACCAACCCACTCACCATCACGGTTGATGAAAACACCAAAGGCACCTATGTCGCTGAGTTTGAGTCCAAGAACATCGAAGAAGGCATCTATGTGCGACTGAGCAACATCCATGCCAACCGCTATATGGGTGTGATTGGCAAGACAGAAGAAACCCTTAGCCCAGACCAACGCTACTTTGTCAACTCACTCATGTTCATGCCCGGCAATCACACCGACCTTCAGTCTACTCCTGCCCTTGTCATCAAGTTAAAAGGCAAATCCACAGGTGCCGGTGGCTTGAAACAAGTAGAGATGATCTCACAAGGAGTTTCCACCTACGAATTGGGAAGGATGAAGCTGCATATCGAGAAGTACCTTGAAAACGACTACTTCATCTTCGGCCAGAATAGCGGTTTCACAGGATATATCAAGGATAATATCTCAGGGCCGAAGAGCGACATCGAACTGATCGGTACGGTCACGCACCCCGGTATTTACAACCGTCCTAATGCCGAGAACAACTACCGTTGGCGCGTGGAACTCCTCGATGAGGAACACATGGACCAGTGGTATTTCGGAGCCAAACCATCTTCAGGCACCGCCCTCAACGGCAAATACTACACCACCCTGTGCACGGCTTTCCCCTATCAATGCTATGACGGCGTGAAAGCCTACATCGTCGACAAGATCCTTAGAGACGGCCGAGCACATCTCTTGGAACTCAAGGACGGCATTGTGCCTGCCAATACAGCCGTGCTGTTGGAATGCAACTCCACAGAAGTCAAAGGCAACCGCCTGTTGCCACTGACCACCGAACCGGCCGCCATCACGACCACCAACCTGCTGAAAGGTGAAATCTGGGTCAAAGACGAAAACGCAGGCAACACAGAGCAAGGCGGTGAAGGAACTGGCGAAGAGACCGGCGAAGAGGGCGGCGGAGAGAGCGGTCCTCAGAACGTGGTCAAGAGTGACGATGCGAGCAGCAATGAGCAGTACTACCGCACAGCCTTCGACCCCCAAACCATGCGCATCCTCAGTACGGAGGAAGCCGCCTTCGGCAAGGAAAACATCAAAGATCCCAGACATGGTAATGCCACCCTGACCTACATCGCCAACAACACATGCTACCTGGATGTCAGTGGGGTCTCCTCCCCTAAAGCCAGCATCCTCTTCACCACCGAGGATGAGACTGGCACGTTGAAAGGTGACGCCAACGGCGACGGACAGGTCAACGTGTCGGATATCATGGCATGCGTCAACTACATCCTGGAAAACAACCCCACGCCCTTCATCTTCCTGAATGCAGATACGGACAACAGCGGCAAGGTGAACGTATCCGATATCATGTGGATTGTCAACTATATTTTAAACAAATAAGGCACTGAAACCGTGGAAATCGAGGACAAACGTCAGAAAAAAAGACAGAAAAAGCAAAATAAAACGAAAATTCTTTGCCGCAAAAGATATTTTTTATAAATTTGCATCGATTTGTAAGATTATAGACGAAGCAATTAGTCATATTCATTCAAAAGGTCACGCACGACGTTAAGCCTGATTAAAATTATAAAATAAACATAATAAACATTAGACATGAAAAAGTTTTATGTAATTCCAGAAGCTCGTTTTGTTGACATCAACTTGATTGATTCAGTGCTTGAAGACGCAAAGCAGGATGATATTTCACTTCCCAGCAACGACTATGACGGAGAGTGGGAAGAGAGATATGACAAGATGCCCGCCGCAAAGAGTGTATGGGGCACTGAAGAAATGGAACAAGAGAACCAATAACAATTCTATAAACGACGGTTGGTCTTTGACTAACCGTCGTTCAGTGGAACCACCGAACGTTTCGGCTTTCCAGTTTCCGTAACAGGGAGTTTGCTCACTGTTATCAATTTTTGTGGAACCCAGTATTTAGGGAGGACATTCTTCATGATGTCTTCCACTATTTTTTTGACCTTACTCTCTGTCACCAAGACAGGTATTTCACCAAACTTTTTGTCCTTCATTTTGGTGATATAGAAAGGAGCGTCGATAAAAGGGATGAGCATTCTCTCTACCTCCTCTGCCTGTATTTTTACTCCACCACAGCAGATCACATTGTCTTTGCGCCCGATGACCTTGAAATGCCGGCCGTCAGGATGAATTTGCACGATGTCGTTGGTGCTCAACTCTTGCCCGCACACCCGAGGAGCTTGAATGACCAGGCAGCCATCCTCATCCTGTCTCACTTTTACATCTGGAAGCGGCTCATACCACTCAGAGGCCGACGACCCATTCAGGCGCCGCATAGCGATGTGGGATAAGGTCTCTGTCATCCCATAGGTGCTCCACACGGCATGAGGGAAGTCACGCAATTCGTTTTCGAGTGCTTCATCCACCGCTCCACCCCCAATGATGAGATGCGAGACATGCCGCAGAGCCGCTTGCTCCTCTGGCACCCGCAAACTGTTATAGACCTGTAGTGGCACCATCGCCACGAAATCCAATGCGGCATCGCGCACTGCGGGGACCGCCATAGGATGCCCTGTAGGAGGAATGTCGATCAGGCGCAGACCGCCCACGACCGACCTGACCACCATCATTTTCCCAGCGATATAATCCAGAGGCATACAAAGCAGAGCCGAGTCTCCTTTCTTCAACCCAAGGAAAGAGAGGGTCATGAGCGCACTCTGCCGCATACGAGCCTTCTCCACCCGCATGAGTTTAGGCACCCCCGTAGATCCACTGGTATGCACCGTCAACCACGGGGAGTCGTCATGCCATTCAGCAAGAAATTCATTCAGCGTCATTGGCAATCGGATACGGATGATAATACAATTGGTCGCCGACCATCTCCACAGGACTCTCCACGTTGTCGGTGAAGAGCTGGCCTGTTCCCAGTCCCTGAGGCATTTGAGGGGGACACCCATAGACCTGTGCGGCAAACTGGGCGATGGCGCTCAATCCCACATTACTCTCCAGGGCACTGGTCACCCATGACCCGATGCCTCTTTCATCAGCCAGACGGATCCACTCCTCCGATCCGTATAATCCTCCATGCAAAGAAGGTTTCAGAATAATATAGGAAGGACGGATAGTGTCGAGCAAGGCAGCCTTCATCTCAGGGATGTTGACCCCGATCAGTTCCTCATCAAGAGCTATGGGGATAGGAGAAGACTTGCATATAGAAGCCATTTCCCGCCATTGGTGCTGGCGGATAGGCTGTTCGATGGAATGGATATGAAAACGCGACAAGAGGTGGAGTTTGGATAAAGCGTCCTGCGGAGCGAACGCACCATTGGCGTCCAACCGCAGTTCGATGCTCTCTGGCGAGAAGCGGTCGCGGATGCGCCGGATGAGATCCACTTCCTCCTCAAAGTCAATCGCCCCGATCTTCAGTTTCACGCAGCGGAAGCCCGACTGGATTTTCTCTTCCATCCTCCGGCACATCTCCTCATGGTTTCCCATCCACACCAGACCATTGATCGGAATGCCCACCTCTCCCCGTGTGAAAGGAGTGTCATAGATCACGTCACAGCCATTAGCGAGGCGTCTCATCGCTGTTTCCATGCCAAAAAGCATCGAGGGATAAGGACGCCACAACGTATAGTCGATAGTGCCCGTCGACACTGTCATCCGGCAAAGGCTGGCCAAGGTCTGCTCATACGCAGGAATATCGTCACAACTCAAGTTGGGCAAGGGAGCACACTCCCCCATCCCCGATACACCAGGACGGGAGGAATCGGTGAGCGTGATAAACCAGGAATGCCGGGTAGTATACACCCCGCGGGATGTCCCGGCCGGTTGACGGAAATGAAACGTCCGCTGGGAAATCGAATAACTCAGCATCGTAATCAGGGAAGTTTGGGGTATTTCTTGAAATCAGGTTTCCTTTTCTCCAAGAAAGCCTTGCCCCCCTCCTGCGCCTCATCCAGGAAATAATACAGCATGGTGCAGTCGCCTGCCAGTTCTTGTATACCGGCTTGGCCATCCAGTTCGGCATTCAGTCCGGCCTTGATCATTCTCAAGGCCAAGGGGCTACGTTCCATCATCGTCTCAGCCCATTCCACGCATTCATCCTCAAGCCGTTCGAGAGGCACGACTTTATTGACCATACCCATCCGCTCAGCCTCGGCCGCAGAATATTGACGACAGAGGAACCAGATCTCACGAGCCTTTTTCTGACCGACAATTCTCGCAAGGTAGGAAGAACCGAAACCGGCGTCGAAAGACCCCACCTTCGGGCCTGTCTGTCCGAAAATGGCATTCTCGCTGGCGATGGTCAGGTCGCACACCAGATGCAAGACATGCCCGCCACCGATCGCATAACCGTTGACCATGGCGATAACGGGTTTGGGCAACCTTCTGATCTGCATCTGCACATCGAGGACACTCAAGCGGGGCACACCAGCCTCATCGACGTAACCGCCACGTCCCTTCACATGCATGTCGCCCCCAGAACAGAAAGCTTTATCGCCAGCTCCAGTCAGCAACACGACGCTGATGTCCTGAGCCTCACGGCAATAGGCGAAAGCCTGTGACAACTCCCATGTGGTCTTGGGAGTGAACGCATTACGGTAACGAGGACGGTTGATGGTGATTTTGGCTATCCCATGAAACTCCTCCAACAGGATTTCCTCGAAATCCCTGATTTTTCTCCATTCTCTTTTTGCCATTTTCTACCGTATTTATCTTATTCGTTAATTTTATCTTTGATATAACGCACGAAATCTCTCATCGCTTCCGCATCAGCCGCTGCATCGGTGAAGACCTCAAGCAACATCGGACGCTTTGACTGACGGGTCACCATGGTGACGATACCCAGTTGCATCTCATGCATGCCAGATGCCTTCAGATAACCAATATCGTTCTGTACGCAGATACCCTGCGCGGAAGTGTGGTGCGCCCCGCTTACCAGCAGATCGGATGCCTCGCTCTTCTCCAAGCCCGGCAGGAGATCAAAGATTCCCCCTTTGCCGTTATTGAGCAGGAGTATCCTCAGGTTTCCTGCTAAATTGGTATTCCACAGTGCATTCTGATCGTAGAAGAAGCTCAGATCGCCGATCACACAGAACACGAGGTCTTCGACTGCCGAAGAATAGCCAGCAGCCACCGACAGCGACCCGTCAATGCCATTCACGCCCCTGTTGCAAAACACAGGATGCTGTGCAAAGATGTTGGCCAGACGGATGGAGGAACTATTGGCGTAATGCACATGGTAGTCAACTTCCATATCCTCCAACTGCTGTTCGAGGTACCTCACTGCAGCCATCTGCGAGTAGGGCGGCTCATATTCATCGATGGATTGGTTGATCTTCTCAAGAAGGGTCTTCCACCAGAAACGATAATTATGAGAATCGTCATTCTGAGAGGGTTCGGCATGTGGACGCTCATGCAAAAGATCATCCACAGCATAGAACACCTCTTCCAAAGCATCCACGTCCACCACCTCGTCGACATGCATGGTGACATCATGGATTTCCCCATCGAGACTCGCCATCACGACCTGTGCGTCAGTGGCCTTCCGAAGGAAAGACCTTAAGCGTTTGCTGACAAGGGTATCACCGAGATAAATCACGACATCGGGACGATACCCCGGATCATCACCGATCAGGCACAAGGCCTCGTCGGCATGCACTATCGGGAGCGGCAACTGGCATAGTCTCTCGGCAAGAATCACGCCACGGTTGATGATGGCCTCTACTGCACGGCGGAATTTGGCACGGTCCAAATCAGACAAGTTGCAGCGGCATTGCCCCAATACCATCATGGGGCGTTTTGCCTCCAACAGCCGTTCGGCGACGATCCGTGCCCCTCCATGCCCATGATTAGGAAAACGGCGGATGACCCGTTCCTCTGGCAGCAGCTCGAGAGAAAAATCGAAAAGTGGTTCCGCAATGGGAACATTGATGTGCACCGGTCCAGGACAGGGGAAATGTCCTGCCAACAGTGCCTCATTGACCAACCGGTTGCATAGCCAATGACTGACCGCCTCTGTTGTTGACAGCGGCAGGTTCACGGCCTTGTTGACCAACGAGCCGAAAGCATGTGGCTGAGGCAGGGTCTGCCCATCCAGTTGTCCGATCCATGCCCCAGGTCTGTCCGCTGAGACCACAATGATCTCGACATGTTGATAATAAGCCTCCGCCACGGCAGGCGCAAGATTCAGCAATGCCGAACCGGAGGTGACACAGACAGCCACAGGACGACGTGTGGCCAAGGCGATGCCCAAAGCGAAGAATCCGGCGCTCCGTTCATCGGTGACGGGATAACACAACACGTTGCCACACGCCTTCAGGTTGTGCACAACAGGAGCATTACGGCTGCCAGGACAGACCACGGCATGTCTCACGCCATGAGCCATCAACAGTGAGGTCAGGATATTGACATTTCCTATATTCGAGAACATAGTCAGCGTTTTGAGGTTTCATTCGGATGAAGCAGTGTTCTCATCGTCATCATCTTATCCTCTGTCTCTTTCCATTCCGTAGCCATATCACTGTCTGCCAGCAATCCGCCTCCGGCATAAAGGCAGCATCCGTCTTCTACGAAACGCATGCACCTCAACGAGACAAAGAGTTGCGTGTCCACCTCAGGATCCAGTGGTCCGACAAAACCGCTGTAATACCCTCTCGGCGTGAACTCGTTATGGATAATGAAATCACGTGCCGCGTCTTTTGGCAAGCCACACACGGCAGGTGTGGGATACAAGGCATGGATCAGTTCTCCCACCTTGGAAAGGCTTGGCAGCACGAAGCTGAAGTCGCTTCTCAGATGCACGAGGTTTCCAGCCCGCATGGTATAAGGCCCTTTCTCTTCGATAAAGGAAGCCACTTGTTCCAGTCGTTCTGTGATGTATGTCGAGACATAACGCTGTTCCTGGATATTCTTGATGTTCCAAGCGATCTCCTGGGAGTCGTGTGGCTTCGGAGAAGGTGGATTGTCAAAATCCAACTGGTCGTCACGCAGCACCATCGTACCGGCGAGCGACATCGTCGACCAGTGAAGGCCACTGCCTTTCAGGAGCACCTCAGGAGTAGCCATCAGCCATGTGCCGCACCGGTGTGCGGAGACCAAAGCCACGAACATCCTGGGATAGGCTTGGCAGGCACTCACGAATAGTTGCAGAGCACTGTAACCCTCTGGGTTACTTTCATAGCTGCATCTTGCCAGTACGATTTTCGAGAATTCCCCCTCGATGATATGAGAATGGAAATTGGCAAAGTCGATGGCATAGTGGGTATAAGAGGCGCGCTTGGCTTTCTCATCCTGCTTGGGAGCCGAGAGGACATCCTGTATCTGTCCAGCCCATGAGCATGTCTCAGCATCGAGCAAGTCCTCAGGAGAGAGCGAGACGTTCACATCAGGTCGCAACAACAAGACGGGATGGCTTTTCTCGATCATGAAAGGTGCTATTACAAAACCTTTCTTCCCGCTCAGGGCAAAAGCCGTCTGCAACTCCTCTGGCTCACCCTCCGACTGGATCACCAGTTGGCAGCCGGTCTGATGGGGCAGTCTATATAAAGCAAATGCTGGCATGTTATTTGTGATGAGAATTTGAACTGATAATATAATTGGTCACCGTGACCGTGGAGATCAACTCACCGGCGGAATTGTTAATTTCCACATTCCATACATGCAACTTGCGCCCTTTCTGCACCAGATGGGCCAAGGCAGTCACGGTATCACCCTCAGCCACCGCCTTCACATGGCTTCCGCTGACACTGATGCCCACACAGATTTTGCCAGGGCACAAGGCCGAGGAGCCCACGCCAGCCACATTCTCTGCCAAAGCGAGTGACGCGCCTCCACTCAGGAAGCCGAAAGGCTGACGGTTTCGCTCATCCACCCGCATGGTAGCCATACATAAGTCATCATCCGGCGTGGAGATGAATTTCATGCCAAGCGCCGTCGACAGGTTGGGCTGACGCTCAATGATTTCCCTGATTTCGTCTACATTCATGTTTTTGTTGTTTTTCATTCAAACCACGCCTCCTACCTCTTACGGCAAGAGGTGCCCTTCTGCCACAACGCAGAGGGTTCAAAGGGCAAAATTACGAAATAACGGATGAAAAGCCAAATATTATCCAAGCTTTTCTGAGCAGTGTTGTTATTTGACCGGACTTTCTCATTTTTTCTATCATCTTCATCACACCATCTCGATTCTGGTTGTACCAGATCTCGTATCAGCGTGTTGGCGAAAACGTCCGACAGGTAAATACCCCTGCTTGATAAATATCGCCCAGCAACTGTATAGAGATACTATTGCTGGGCTCTTGATTATCCCAAGCTTTCCAATCCATTCAGAACGGTCTCCAGTCCATCACGGGTGTTCTGAACAACCTGACCGAGGAGAGCACACAAATTCTGTAAAAAAATCACGGATTTTATTGAATTGTGCGCACTTTAATCGTAATTTTGCAATCTGAATCCTTTAAAGAATGAAATAACTATGAGACATTTTAGACTTATTGCCATCATGAGCGGCATATTGACGCTGATGGCCTTGCCTGTAGAGGCACAGAAATGGGAACATTTGGCTGACACCCCGCAGATGGGATGGAGTACATGGAACAAATTCCAGGGTAACATCTCTGAAGAAATCATCAAAGGCATTGCTGACGCAATGGTGGAGTCCGGGCTGCGTGACGCAGGCTACACCTACATCAATATCGACGACTGCTGGCATGGGAAACGTGATGCTGACGGTTTCATCCAAGCCGACCCCGTGAAATTCCCCAACGGAATGAAAGCCGTGGCAGACTATGTGCACAGCAAGGGGCTCAAACTTGGCATCTACAGTGATGCAGGAACTGGCACCTGTGCCGGCGAGCCAGGTTCTCTCGGCCATGAGTACCAGGATGCCATCCAATATGCACGGTGGGGAGTGGACTATCTCAAATACGACTGGTGCAACACGACGAACATCAATCCTCAAGGAGCCTATCAGCTCATCAGTGATGCGCTGCGCTCGGCAGGTCGTCCGATTTTCCTGAGCATGTGCGAATGGGGCAACAGCCATCCGTGGAAATGGGCTAAAGAGATAGGACATTCCTGGCGCACCACCCCCGACATCTGGTGTGATTTCGACTCCCTGCGGGTGTTTGAGGCTGGCTACACACAGTTTGGCGTAATGCAGTGCATCCAGTTCAACGACACCCTCCGCCAATACGCTGGCAAAGGCCACTGGAACGATCCCGACATGCTGGAAGTGGGCAACGGCATGACAGACAACGAAGACCGAGCCCATTTCACCATGTGGTGCATGATGGCCAGTCCTCTCATCCTCGGCAATGATCTCCGGAATATGAGCGAGAGCACACGAAACATCCTGATGAACAAGGAGATGATCGCCATCGACCAAGACACTCTGGGAATCCAGGGTCTCCACTACTGCGACCGCGACGGACTTCAGTTCTGGTTCAAGCCTCTGGCTGGTGGCGACTGGGCTTTCACCATACTCAACCCTACCCGGCAAGACATCCCATTCGCTCTCAACTGGCAAGAATTCAACCTGACCGACCAGGCTGTAAGCGGTCTGAGCACAGGTTTTGACCAAAAGACCTACAAGGTATATAACCTCTGGACGCACAAGATGGAAGGCAAGACCAACAAGAAAAACAAGGTTGACCGCAAGCTGACCATCAAGAGCCGCGACGTGATTTCTTACAGGCTGATCATCCAATAACACCATCCGGCATGAAGACAAGATACGCTATTTGGGTCGTCGGCCTCATGACAACACTTTGCACCCAGGCCACCCCACTTCCCGAACCAGACCACCTGCGTGAGACCATCCGCCTGAATGAAGGCTGGAAATTCGCTTTCGGCAATGCCTCTGACCCTGCGAAAGATTTCGGCTGCGGCACAGAATACTTCAATTACTTGACCAAGGCCAACTCCATCCACAACGAGGGTCCGTACGTGATGAAATTCGATGACTCCTCTTGGCAAGACGTCAGTGTTCCCCACGACTGGGTGACCACCCTGCCCTATGCTTCGAAAGCCAGCCATTCCCACGGCTATAAAACCGTAGGGTACAAATATCCAGAAACCAGCGTCGGCTGGTACCGCAAAGTGATCCACATCCCCGAGTCTGATCTCGGCAGGCACATCATGCTGCAGTTTGACGGCATCTTCCGCGATGCCCGGGTGTGGTTCAATGGCTTCTACATGGGCACCGAACCCAGTGGCTATGCCACACAAGTCTACGACGTGACAGAATACGTGAACTATGGCGGCGAGAACCTCATCTGTGTGAGGGCTGACGCCACCCTGGAGGAGGGGTGGTTCTATGAAGGTGCAGGCATCTACCGCGACGCATGGCTGGTGAAATCTTCCGCTGTCAGCGTGGCTCCCTTCGGCACCTTTGTCTACGCAGAGATGCAGCAACCTTACGCCACAGCCACTCTCCACATCCAGACCGAGGTGAACAACCATTCACTGTCGTCGCAAGAATGCGAGGTGCGGCAGCGGCTGATCGATGCCGAAGGGCGTGAGGTGGGCAGGACGGTGTCAGCGTCGTTGAACCTGAAAGCCAAGGAGACACGCGGCTGCGAACAATCCATCACACTGTCATCTCCTCACCTCTGGGACACCAGCGACCCCTATCTCTACCAAGTGGAGACGACGGTGAACGTCGGTGGACAAGTGACAGACCGATACACTACCGTCACCGGCATCCGCGACATCGCCTTCGATGCCGACAGGGGTTTCTTGCTGAATGGGAAATCCATCAAACTGAAGGGAGTCAACTTGCACCAAGACCATGCCGGGGTGGGAGCAGCAATCCCCGAGGCCCTGATGGCTTGGCGCATCCGGCAACTGAAGTCTTTCGGCAGCAATGCCTACCGCTCATCCCACAATCCCATGACTCCCGCCCTGCTCGACATCTGCGACCGCGAGGGAATCCTCGTTATCGACGAGAACCGGCTATCGGGCATCAACACTGAGCACCAGCGATTGCTTGAGAACATGATCAAGCGCGACCGCAACCACCCGTCGGTGATTCTGTGGAGCGACGGTAATGAAGAATGGGGCATGGAGAACACCATCCAAGGAACACGTATCGCTGCCGCCATGCGCGAATACACCCGCCTTCTCGACCCCACACGGCCGTCCACCATCGCCAATGCCGGTGGTTCGGAGATGATCAAGGGACTTGATGTGGTGGGGTTCAATTATATCCACCAGAATGACGTTGACAACCGCAAGAAAGCCAATCCATCATGGAAAATCGTAGGAACGGAAGAAACCACCGGATGTGGCACACGTGGCGTCTATTTCAAATCCGCCGATGAACCAGGACACATGCCCGCCATCAACCGGGGCACGGAGCCTGGCGTGGAGAATGTGATCGAACGCGGGTGGCAATTCTATGCCGACCGTGACTGGGCCGCAGGACTGTTCTATTGGACGGGGTTCGACTATCGCGGCGAGCCCAACCCGCTCTCATATCCTGCCCATGACTCCGAGTTTGGCATCCTCGACTACTGCGGCTTCTGGAAAGACGAAGCCTGGTACCTGAAGGCATGGTGGACTGACGAACCTACATTGCATATTTTCCCGCACTGGAACCTGCAGGGACATGAGGGTGAGGATATCGAACTCTGGGCCTACAGCAACTGCGACGAAGTGGAACTGACCGTCAACGGCAAGAAACTCGGCCGGCAGAAAATGCCCCGAAACGGACATCTGAAATGGAAGGCCACCTACCAACCGGGAAAAGTGGTGGCTGTGGGATATAAAAACGGGAAGCGCATGATGACAAAGGTCATCGAGACGACCAAACCTGCATCCCGAATCATCCTGAAATCCGACCGGCAGGCCATTACTCCCGACGGACGCGATGTCGCTGTGGTGACTGTCGAGATACAGGATGTGAAGGGACGGATCGTCCCCGATGCCTGTCCGATGCTGACCGTCAGTCTGGAAGGCGACGGACATATCCTGGGTGTGGGCAACGGAGATCCGTCCTATCCCGGAGAAGACCATCCCAAAGACAGGAATTGCAAGGAATTCCGCATCCAGGCTTTCAACGGGCTGGCTCAGGTTCTGGTGCAAAGCACATGCGGTGCATCCGCCGATATCATGCTCCATGTCTCCTCAGAGTCACTCAAGGCAGGCGAGTTGTCCATCATCACAATAAAAGATGAGAAAAAGGTAGGCAGGTTCATAAAAAATTAGTAAATTTGCACCGCTATTATAGCCAACAGTTTTTATTTAGCGACATGAACATTCTAGAACTCAGCGAACAAGAGATAGGCAGGCGACAGAGCTTGCAGGAACTCCGCCAGATGGGTATTGACCCCTATCCAGCAGCAGAATTCCCCACCAATGCGTTTTCCACCGACATCAAATCCTCATTCGACGACGCCGCCGCACCCCGGGAGGTTGTGATCGCAGGCCGCCTGATGAGCCGCCGCGTGATGGGCAAGGCCAGTTTTGCGGAAATCCAGGACTCCAAGGGCCGCATCCAGGTCTATATCACCCGCGACGACATTTGCCCGGGAGAGGACAAGGCCTTATACAACACCGTTTTCAAACGTCTTCTCGACATCGGTGATTTCATCGGCGTGGAAGGTTTCGTTTTCCGCACACAGACCGGCGAGATCAGCGTTCACGCCAAGTCGCTGACCCTGCTCTCCAAGAGTCTGAAGCCACTGCCCATCGTGAAATACAAGGACGGTGTGGCTTACGACAAATTCGACGACCCCGAATTGCGGTATCGCCAGCGTTATGTCGACCTGGTGGTCAACGAAGGCGTGAAGGACACCTTCATCCAGCGCGCCACCGTCATCCGCACCCTGCGCCGCGTGCTCGACGAGGCCGGATACACCGAGGTGGAGACGCCTACTCTGCAATCTATCGCAGGCGGTGCCAGTGCCCGTCCGTTCATCACCCATTTCAATGCCCTTGACCAGGACATGTATATGCGCATCGCCACCGAACTGTATCTGAAACGACTGATCGTAGGAGGTTTCGAGGGTGTCTATGAAATAGGCAAGAATTTCCGCAACGAGGGCATGGACCGTAACCACAACCCGGAGTTCACCTGCATGGAGCTCTATGTGCAATACAAGGACTACAACTGGATGATGT
>CAMNIN010000045.1 GCA_946540735.1 uncultured Prevotellaceae bacterium
CAGCTTGCAGTTGCTTCATCTTGGTGTCGAAGTCTATCTGCTCATCACGGTTGCGGAACTCAATGTATTTGCTGGGCACAAGGCTCCAGCCTTTCTTCTCAATCTCTTTAAGGGTGGCTGAATAGCAATATTCAGGCTCGTTGTGATAGGTCTGTTCGTAACCCACACGCTGCCAATTGTGGAAGTTCTCGGCTATCTGCTGTATCTGCTCTGTAGAGAACTGGATGTATTTCTTCTCGAACGGCTCTCCCCATTGGCGCAAGTCGATGAACAGCACCTCGTCTTCACGATTACGATAGCGAACCGTCTTACCGTTCTGCTCCACCGTACGGGCCTTCTTGTTGTTATTGAGAATCCAAAGCGTCACACTGATGTCCGTAGAATAGAACATATTGCGAGGCAGAATAACAATTGCCTCTACCAAATGGTTCTGAAGCAGTTGCTTGCGGATAGCCAACTCTGTGCCATCGCCACTCAATGCACCATTGGCAAGAAGAAAACCAGCCGTACCGTTGGCAGAGAGTTTAGAGACGATGTTCAGAATCCAACCATAGTTGGCGTTGCTTGTGGGTGGCACATCGTATCCAGCCCATCGTGGGTCGTCCTTCAGTTCGTTCTCTGCTCGCCATGCCTTTTGGTTAAAAGGAGGATTGGCCATGATGAAGTCAGCCTTCAAGTCTTTGTGCTGATCGTTATGGAACGTATCGGCAGCCATCTCGCCCAGGTTGCAGGCAATACCACGAATGGCGAGGTTCATCTTTGCCAGTTTGTAGGTGGTATTGGTGTATTCCTGTCCATAGACAGAGATGTCGCGTTTGTTGCCATGATGTGCCTCGATGAACTTCATGCTCTGCACGAACATGCCGCCAGAGCCACAACAGGGGTCGTAAATCTTACCACGATAAGGCTCAATCATCTCGGCAATCAGGTTGACGATGGTCTTGGGCGTATAGTATTCACCCTTGCCCTTACCTTCAGCGATGGCAAACTTACCAAGGAAATATTCATAGACACGTCCGATGAGGTCGTTCTCCGGGTCTTTCAGCGTGTCTATCTTGTTGATTTCATCGAGCAAGGCAGCAAGTTTGGTACGGTCGAGCGAAAGACCTGCATAATAGTTGCTGGGCAGGGCACCCTTCAACGTCGGATTGCTCTGCTCCACTTTCGCCAGTGCCTTGTCAATCTTGATGGCAATATCATTCTGTTTGGCATTCTCAATCAGAAAATCCCAACGGCTCTCGGGCTCCAGATAAAAGACGTTCTTCGCATTATAAAAGACGGGGTTGTCGGCAAACTGCTCCTTGCCGTCAGCCACCAGTTCATTGCGCCGCTCGGTGAAGCGGTCGTGTGCATACTTTAGGAAGATAAGGCTCAGCACGACATGCTTATACTCCGAGGGCTCCACAGAACCACGGAGTTTGTTGGCCGACTCCCACAAAGCCTCTTCTATTGATTTCTCTTTTATCTGTTTTTTTGCCATTCTACAAAGTATTAAACTTGGGTCGAGTAACGATTTGTTCAATCGACAAAGTTACGAAAAAATCCCAAAGAATAGACGTTTTTTTAGGAAAAAAGTGCAATGGCATTAATATGATGTGATGCCTTTGCACTTTCATTGTGTGTCCGCTGCAATTTACTTCACTATCAGCACTGCCATTGCCAGCAACCCATTGAGGAAAAGGGTGATAACGTTGCAGAGCATCTTGATCTCTGAAATCTTCACGTCCATCCGTGACATGGTCATGTCCATCTCTGTCATGCGCTCCAGCACTTTGTCTGCCGTATCGCTCACTTCCTGAAGGCTCTCCTGGATGCCCTTCTTCCTGTTTCGTTTTTTGAAAAAGGCCCATTTAGTGAACAACACTTTATTCGTTATCTTTCCAAATGGGTCAAGAAAAAAAGCCGCTGATGCTTCAAACACCAACGGCTCAAATGTTCTTACTTTATTCTGAATTTACAAATCCTTGGCTACTACCACTGAGCCACCTTTCCGATAGCTCCGAGGTCGAGGGTGGCAGTGGTCACTCCAAGGGCTTGAAAGACACGGCTCATGGTTGGGATGCTAATGCTGTAGCCTTTCTCCAGGCGTGAAATCTGAGCACGCTGAACACCAGTCCTCCTTCCCAGTTCCTCTTGGGTGAGGCTCTGCTGCAAACGGGCTTTCTTTATGGCTTCGCCCAACTCATAGCCGTGGACTGATGCGGCAACGCTTCCGAACTATACTATTTGAATTTTCCTACCAGCTTCTTGTCTATTTCTTTTTAGCGTTAAAATACTCTTGTCTGACTCTCTCTGCCTAGGCAATCTCTTTCTTGGGCGTTTTCTGCGTTTTCTTGATGATGCCATGTGTGGCAATAACAAGTGTGTCGGTCTGCGTGTCCCAGAAAGCGAATATCATTTGAATATGTGGTCCTTTTCCGTCACTTGTGTGGGTACGCCAGCCTTGCCTCCGAAGTGGCAGTCTTTTAGAATCACATCTTCGGTGTCATCGAAGCTGATGGCGTTCTTCACCTCTCCGATGGTGATGTTCCGGAACCGGATGTTGCGCAAAGGTTTCGCTTTGGTGCCTTGGAGGATCAATCCGCCGGCACGCGCCTTGCGGCACTGAATATTCTCAACGGTGATATTCTCGATATCCGTGAAGAAGGTGTTGTCCTGTCCTTCGCCGCCATACATGCTGGTGATATAGAAAAGGTCCTCGACCTCGTCAAACACACAGTTCCTAAAGGAAATGTTTCGGATGAACCCGCCACGGTCGGGGTTTGTCTTGATGTACAGGCCGCGCTTGCAGTAGCCCGCATAGTCGCAATCCTCCACATAGACATTCTGCACGCCAGAGGACATCTCGCTGCCCAGGACCACGGCATGGAGTCCTTTGAAATGGCAGTTTCGGATGATGATGTTCTCTGATGGGTGGGCAGTGCCCCGTCCGTCATGGTCACGTCCGCTTTTGATGGCCACGTTGTCGTCACCATTGTTGAAATGCACATCTTCGATAAGGATGTTACGGCTCATTTCCGGTTCGATGCCGTCATTGTTCACCAGTTTGGCATCGTAACGGATGCTCTTCAGGATGGCATTCTCCGATTGCAGCAGGTGGATGCACCAGAAGGGAGAATTGGTGATGAGCACATCCTTAATGGTGATGCGCTCACAATCGAAGAGCTGGATGAGGTGGGGCCTGAGGTAATCGCCCTCACCGAAATTGCGTTGTGAGACGGGTGTCTCGTTATGGTTCATGTCGCGTGAGCGCTGTTGTGCCGGCTTCTGTTTGCTTCGCCAGGTGGCGAATGTGGTCATGGCATTGCCGTCGATTGTACCCTTGCCGATGATGCTCACGTCGTGAAGCTGGAAGCCATAGATAAACGGCGAGTAGTTTTGCAGGAAAGTGGCCTCCCACGATGTCTTCACGGCAGGCAGATAGTATTCGGGCTCAGGCGCGAATTTCAGCGTGGCGCCCTCCTGGATTTCCAGGCAGACATTGCTCACCAGATGCAGAGGGCCTTTTATATAATAGACACCTGCAGGCACCACGATGCGTGCGCCTCCCTGGCGGGCTGCCTTCTTGAATACTTTCTTGAAGGCGGGCAGGCAGTCGGCAGTGCCGTTTCCTTTGGCCCCCATCTTCTGGATATTGATGACAGTTTCGGAAATTTTTGCGCCAGTGATCTGGCTGAGGATGGCATCCCGTTGGCTGTCATCGGCAAAGCAGTTGATGGTTGCCGTCAGACAGCAGAGCATCAGGAAGAGTCGTTTGTATGTCATATTCGGATGGCTTTATATGGAATTACAGTCCTGACTTTATCGGATAGTTGAAGAATCACCATAGTAGCCGTTTGGAGGCATAGGGTCGTCCTGCCATCTGCCCTGGCACCAATTATTCAGTGAGTGCCAATTACTTTTTGATCACTTTCTTTCCATGAGAGATGGCGACACCCTTGAAACCTTTGGGAGCTGGCTGGCCGTTCAGCATGAACCATTGGCACGGCTCCTCATCATTGGTGTTTTCCGTCTGGCGAATACCTGAGGGAACCTGCCGCAGCAGGTAGATCTTGGAAATCTTCACGGTCCCATTGGCGGCAGCCTGAAGAGCCACCTGAGCGACTTTACTCATGTCGTGACCTTCAAAAAGGCATTCGGCCTTCTCTGCCCCGGCATTCACCCATACTTTGGCAATTTCTGCATTACCTGTGCCTTGGATGAATATCTGGGTGGCGATGGAAGTAGGCTCGGCAAACTCAAAAACCAGTTTGGCATATTCTGACCAGTCAGCTTCACCCAGCCAGCAGGCCAAACCGCCCCATTGCACGGCATTATAGACAAGTATGCCGTCGTCGGAGGTAATGCTTTCAGCAGAGTTCCAGCAATAAGTGAAACGGTTGGTTATGTCAATGGGTTGAGTGTAATCTATCGGTGGCACCTCGTCCTCGTCGATATCTGCTTCGATACCCATTGTGGCAAGCATGGTCTTGGCATAACGACGTCCCAGTTTGCGGTAGCCCTTGGAATCGAAGTGCAGGTTGTCGCTCTGCAGGGTACAACCAGCTGAAGACACGACATGCGCCGTAGGAATGGTCTGGGGCAGGCGGTTGATGATGTTGTTGGCAGAGCTGCAAATACCGTTCTGGTCTTCATTGCCCACCTCGCCCGCAATGAGTGGCACGTCTTCGGCATTGAGGTTGAGTTCCGCAAGCAGGTTGTCGTACACCTTTTTCACTTTCTGCAGCCACATGCTGCTGTAGGCATCGCTCTCCCCCTGATGGAGGAGAATGCCTTTGATAACACCGCTCTTCTGTGCTTCCTTGGCACATTCAAGCAGGCGGCCCAGTGGATTGCCGCCGTAAGCGTTGACCGCATTGATCTGCCAACTCTCATTCATTGTTCCCACATACGACTCCCATCCGTCGGGATCGTACAAGTCAATCTTAATGCCGCCGATGGCTACCACCACGACACCCACGCGTTTGCCTTCGTCAAGGTTGGCCACCATTGTGCGTCCAAAATAATCGGCAGGACAGAGGCGGGTGTCACAACGGGCCAGCGGTGGGACCGCGCGATACCATTGTCCGAGCTCGCGGGTTCCGCAGTCGAGTGTTGACATCATCAGGAAGCGTTCATCAGGTGAAAGGTCACAATCTTCGATAGTGCCCTGGCCTTCCATGTTGCTTTGGCCTATACAAAGATAAATGTAGAAATTGGGGTCTGCTTCAGCCCTTGCATTCATGCTGAACAGAGAAAGTGCAGTAGCCAAGACTGCAAGACAGAGTTTTTTAGTCATCATAGTATTGTTCTTTTGATTGGTATCCCGTGGGTGTGTATTTGATATCGTTGGCCTTGGCCACCTGCATGCGAACCTCCTTGAGGGTGTTACAGATATGTTTACCTCTTCCCATCAGGCAATTCTTTTATATAAGAACGTTGGGGATATGTAATTATTGCATCTTCAATATCCTCAATTGTTTTTTTGAGGTTCTGTCTTTTTTACGATTCAAGGGAATTCTCTTTTTGCCTATGTCGGGCAGATGCTCACGAATACGGGATAGTGGTCAGAGAGGGGAGGCGAATCACAGCATCGCAAAGCAGCGACAGCTCACCTGGAGCGTCGCTGCCTTTGTGGGGTCTATCACCATTTCAGTTCGTCCTGAAGGATTGTACCGTCGGTCATGGGGCTGTCGTCCTCGGTGAAGGAGTTGGCCTTGTACTGGATGCAGAGCATCGTCAGGTTCTCAGTGCCGGTGTTCTTCAGCGCACGCTTGCCGTCGGGGGCCACGCGGACGATGGTGCCCTCGCTGACGGGGAAAATCTCACCGTCAACCTGATACTGGCCTTCACCTCTGAGGATGATATACAGTTCCTCATGTGTCTTGTGCGTGTGCAGGAAACCGCTGTCCTGACCCGGAACCAGTGTCTGGAATGACAACTCACTGCCCGTAGCACCTACGGCCTGTCCTGCAAACACTTTTCCTTGGATGGTCACTTCAGGACCCATCGGCAGCACATGCTCGATGATTTCGTTGATTTTCCCCACGCTCACTGCGCTAAAATTCTTGCCTGTTGCAATTGTCTCAATCTGTTTCATGATTTCTATGGTTATAAATGTTGTTGGTTTGTTTTACGATGCAAAGATACTGCAAAAAAATCAACTATGCAAGAAGGCACTTTTTTGTGGGATAGTTTCCATAAAGTAGGAATTGTGAAGGCATCGGACTTGGCGGGAAACGTCTTTAACGAAAATTAACTAAGTATAAGAATGTTACTTGGTAACTATTTGCTACCTTTGCGGTGAAAATGTCGCAAGAGCAGACCGCACCACAGCATTGCAAGCATGTTCGATGCTGCATTCGTGTGGCACTGTCCTTGTAGAAAGATCCAGAAATATGGCAGATATAAAAGCAGAGTACTTGGCCTGCCCTATCAGGCACGTGATGAGTCGCTTCGGTGACAAGTGGTCGATGTTGGTGCTCTTCATGCTCCACAGGAGCGAGACGGGAGTCTTGCGTTTCAATGAGATCCGCCGCCTGATGACGGACTGTTCACAAAAAATGCTCTCGCAGACGTTGAAACGTCTGGAGCAGAGCCACCTTGTCCATCGTGAGGTGTTCGCTGAGGTGCCGCCTCGTGTGGAATACTCGCTGACGGAAACGGGCAAGTCTCTCATGCCTGCCATCATGGCTCTGGTGGAGTGGGGGAGTGCGCATTTCAAAGAGGTGGTGACGGATTAGTGCCATGAGTTTTTCATGGCAGGGTAACGGTCATCGAGCCAATGGAGGTGACTGACAGCACATCTGATGGATTGTGGAGGACTTGCCGGAACGTTGTCGGCGACAGTCCATCAAAATGAGAGGGGTTTATAGTCGGTTCTTTTCAGCATGGCCAGCTCCTGTCCCCTTGTACTTCGAGGGTGTCACGTTGAATCGGTAGCGTAGGGAGAACTGGACACAACGGGAGTCGTTGTCCTCCGTTTTGCGTAACATCATGCGGTTGCTGTAAAGCGAGACATGGTTGATGCCGCCGTTGAAGAGGTCATTACCTGTCAGCTTGACATTGAGGCGATGCTCGAAGAGGTCTTTGCTGATACTGAGCGAGAGCATAGGATTGGAGCTGTTTACATAGATGTTTGATCCTGTGTTGCCGTGGGTGTGCATATTGAAGTCTGCCTGCAACAGCCAGTCGTGGGGCAATGCCACGATGTTGCCCAGTTGCAGGGTCAGCATCGGATGGCTGAAGTCCTTCTTTCCTGGTGTGCCGTTGCTTACCTGGTGCCTTTCCTGACCATAAAACGACGACTTGAGCCATGGCTTCATCAACGACACGTTGTATTGCGGTGTCCAGGTTATCCCGTCGCCCAACTTGACATTCTTCTGAGCACCCAAGGTGACGGTGAGCCAGTCGGCATGGTCGTAGTTCTGGTACGTCACGAAATTCACTTTCGAATCCTCTTCCAGGCTGCCTGCCGTATAGAGAATGGGGTCAACACAATGTGAGTAGTTGGTCATCAGATAGAGCCACTTCCACATCACCATTGCATTCAGGTTATGATACTTGACGGGACTCAGGTAGGGGTTTCCCGTCTGCTGGTTCAGACGGTTTTCGTAGATGACATCGCTGCTCAACTGCCAGTAGGCGGGTCGCGTCGTGCGCTTGGCATAACTGAGTGACAGCTGCAGGTTCTTGACCGACGTAGATACGGACAGGGAGGGGAAGAAACCGTTGTAATTACGGCATTGCTCATTGCGACGTACACCACTCACGAAGTATTCCGATTCCACATGCTCATAACGCAGGCCTGCCGTCAACTGGAAACGGCCTAATCGCTGGCGGAGTTCAAGGAAGGGTGCGATGTTGCTTTCGTGCTGTTCGTTGTCGCTGTTGGCTATGTATCCTTCTTGGTTGTCAAATCTGCTCTTCCATCGAGTATTGGTATATTCTTCGCCAATCTCTATCTGGCCTTTCCACAACGGATGGGTGACGAATAGTTTCTCTGCCAGCATATTGCTGTGTGTCAGGCTTTGGGTGTTCACATTGCGGTCATCGTACTCGGCACTGAGTTCCTGCTGTTGATGGATGCTCCGTTGCCTGCGGGATGTGTAATCGGCATTGAAGTCGATAGCCAGTTTGCCCACTTTGCCTGTGTAATATAGATTGGCCTGATGGTGGGGGGCGTTCTTGTCACGTCTGACGCTGTTGTTCTGCAGGTGGTCGTATGGCACTCCGTCGGCCAGTAAGTCATCATCATACTCGCTGCGGGTCTTCACATAGTCGTATGTGTTTTGGTAGAATCCACCAAGAGAGTGGTCGTCGTCGATTTGGTAGTTGAAACCGAACCGTCCTTCCAAGAAGGGGTTTCGCACATGATTCTTCTGTTTGTTGTTGATCACCCACAGCGTATCGGCAAAGATGGTCTGCTCGAATTCGCCGATGCTCTTTCTGTGGTTGTATGCACCGAAGAGGTTGGTAAAGAGTTCCAACCCGCCCGTGCGGTAGGTCAGGTTGATGCGCTCGTTGTTTGCATAGCCCCGCCCGCTACGGCTCCACGACGACAGTTCCACGCCCAGCCCTTCGCCTGCAGCCCGTTTGGTGCGGATGATGATGACGGCATTGACCGTTGCATCGTATCGCGCTCCAGGATTTTGGATGACTTCCACCGAGCGGATGTTGTCCGACTGGATGTTTTTCAACTCTTGCAAGTCTCTTAGTTTCCGGCTGTTCAGATAGATGAGCGGAGCACCCTTGCCCAAGATTTCGAAGCTCTCGCCTCTTTTGGCTATCATAGGAACGCGTGTGAGTACATCCTCAGCGGTGCCTAATCGTTCCATCACTGTCCCTTCAACATTCATGATCAGAGTATTTCCCTGTAGCTGCACCTTAGGACGTTCTCCTTTTACGACGACGCCTTTGATGGTCATGGCTTCTGGCCTCATCTGGATGGTTCCTGCATGCTCATTGCTGCATAAGCGATAAGCGGTCTTGTAGCCCACGTATGTTATACGGGCGAGGACGGCAGGCTGATCGTATGGGATGACAAAGATGCCAGCCTCGTTGCTCACGCCTCCACCGATGACTGTAGAGTCAGATGGATGAAGCAGGTAAACATTGGCGTAGGGCACGGGCTGGCAGTTCTCGTCAATGACGGTGCCCGTCAGATGACGCTCTGTCTTATGGGTGCACTCCACATAGATTTTGCGGTCATCAGGACTCACGGTCATGCGGATGGGATAAAACCCGATCATCTGCTGGATGGCTTCGGGCGGTGTCTTGCGGTGGATGCTCGTCGTGATGCGGAAGTCCTCCAGCTCGTTGTAGAGAAACATGATGGTGTAGCCGGTCTGCTGCTCAGCGAGTTGGCTGAGGGCTTCGGAAAGCGACACATTGTTGTATTCGCGTGATATGCGTTTAAGCGTGTGTCGCGCTTTTCCTCCGACGCGACTCTTCCTGGCCTGATCAGGCTCAGCTTGGCTCTCGCTGTTCCGTCGGTTTTGAGCCTGCATGTGGATGGTCAGTAGCAGAAAAAGAGTGATGAGCGTGATGGTTCTTTTCATGACGGCTGGCTACTCTACGGTGATTTGGTTGTTGTTGATTGTTATGGTGAGACTCTCAAACTGGTTGAGGTCGCCGACTGCCTGGTCGATGCCCTGCTGCGGATTCCACACGAAGCGGAAACGGAGTTGCCTGACTTTGTCATTGCTGAAGCTGACTTTGGCGTCGTAGTGGGCGGCAATTTCTGACAGCATCTCCTCTAATGGAACATTGTCGAAGACTACGGGTTCCATGGTGGCCTTTGATGCAATGGTGTCTGTCTTTTCCACTTTGACGGTGTCATCAAGAGCGACTTGTTGATGCGGAATGGCAATCTCTGTATCTTGAGGCGGAGTAGGCACATCTTCTCCGACGTAGTGGCGCACGATGTGGATGGCGGCAAAGGCTATGCCCGACACCAGCAGCACACCGATGAAGGATGCGGCAATCTTCATCCACCCCCTACCACGCTGCTTGGGTTGAATTCTTTGATGGAACCGCTGCCAGGCGGCATCCACATCTACGGGTGTTTCTTCTTGACGGTTGCGGCTGCTGCGCTTGGCCTCCACCATCAGGCGGTAGGTCTCGCGTGTATCTTCATCACGGTGGATGATGTCGTGGATTTCCTGCTCGGTGTATGCCTCGGGATGGTCGAGCATTTCCAGCAGCTGGCGGATGTTTTCGTGTGTCGTTGCCATAGTCGTTGTCGTTTTAATGGATGTTGAAGTGTTTTCTGATATGCTCCATGCACTGTGCGAGATACTTGTAGGTGGTGTTGGGGTTCAGGCCAACCCGACGGGCGATTTCGGCTATGGTCTGGTCTTCATCGAAACGGAGGTGGAAGATGCTGCGGTGCGGCTCTTCCATTTGCTTGTCCACGAAAGCGGCAATGTCTTCAAGCCTTTCCTGCTGTTTGTCGATGGGCTGGAAGTCGGCTTCGGCATCAATGGGCAGCAAGTTTTTCACTTTCTCATGCAACTGCTTCTGACGTATCCTGTTCAGGCAGGCATTGCGCACGGCGACCAATAGATAGTGGCGGCTTTTGCTCTCTGATGCGGATTCCTGATCCGAAGCCTCTGTGTCGGAGATTTCAATCGGCTTTCCCTGTGGCCGCCGACCTTCGGTTCCCCTCCAGCGGTCGCTGCTGGCGATTCGCAAAAAAATGTCCAGCACCACGTCTTCTGCCTCGCCGTCGTTACCCAGTATCACCCTGGCCAGATGGTTCATCTCGCTGTAGTTCTGGCGGAAAAGCTGCTCTATCTTTCTCTGTTCAAGCATATCTGTCAATCCAATTTTGCATCCGTTTTGTGGGTGCATCTATCTATAAGACACTTCAGACCATCGTTTTTTTACGAAAACACGCTTTTTTTTGCTTTTTCCCTTGAATCCATAGATTTTGGGGAGCTACAACTACAAAAACACCCTCAACGAAGCATAGAGAGCTTGTCGAGGGTGCATCAATGATCATCGGTTAATCATTCTATTTTGACTGCCATGGCACGCAGTTGTTGCCAACCAGCGCGGTCGATAACGCGGATCATAAAATGATAGTCTCCGGTATCTATATCTTCAGGGATTGGAATATCGATACGCGATTTGTAAGTGCGCTGACCTGATGGGATGGGGTAGTCCTGGTTGAACACCCAAGGATGGACTGGTTGTTTCAGCGCTTCCATGGGGCACTCCACCGATGAGGTGCTGTGGGTGTGGTGGTCGAAGTTGTGATGAATCTCGATGTTGTAGGCTCCCAGTTCGTTATCGTCGGTGAAGACATAGGAGAAAGGTATGGATTCTCCACGATGATACACCTGACAATCAGTGGGGTTGGCTGTGATGCCGACATCTGAAATCTCTGGATAAGTCATGTCCCTTGCTTCTTCGTCATCCGAACTGCTGCATGCACTCAGTACACACAGCAAAAGTAACATAATGCTCTGTTTCATATTCATCATGATTAGTTATGGTCGTGTTCCTCGTCTTCATCCTCTTCCTCCGTGATGCTCATCTGGGCAGTGGTGGAGAGACTGTTGGCATCTGTGACTGTCAACTTCAACAAATCTCCTGCAATCACATTCTTGCCGGCGATGGGCACATGCACATGGAATCCGTCGATGTTGAGCACACCGATATACTTGCTTCCGGAAACTGGTTGTGAGACTTTGGTTGTCTTGCCCGCAGCATCGCAGATATTGATGAGGATTTGGGCCGTACGTCCCTGGGCCATGATGTCGGCCTCGACGCAAAGTTCATCACCTTCGATATTTGCTTCTTCCAATTTGATGGTCGGGGCGGGCACTTGTGGGTCGTCGTCATCGCTGCCACAAGCAGTGAAACCGAGTGAGAGTGTACAGAGAATGACCGTCACGAGAGTTGTTAATATATGACTTGTTTTCATTGTCTTTAATTTAAATGTTAATGGATGATTCATAACTCCAATCCTACCTTGATACTGACATTGCGCCCTGGTTCGGGCACGTCTATCAGCCTGTAGTAACTGGTGTGGTCGTAGTAGCGGCGGTTCAGCAGGTTGTCTGCGTGAATCGCCACGTTGAGTGTCATGTCTCCCAGCAGGAAGTATTTCCCCGCAGAGAGGTTCAATGTCCAGTAACCGTCAGTTGGTTTCTCTGGAGGTACGATCTCATGCTGGCTGCCGACGAAATGGGCGTTCAGGCCCAAGAAGCCTTGGCCATGACGGTCAAAACTGTATCTGCCTCCGACATCAACCGACCAAGGCGTGGAGAATGGCAAGGTGTATCCTTTCTTCTCGCCCGACTTCTGACGGGCATAAAGGTATTCGCCTTGCGTGCTGAGTTGCCAGTGCTGGTCGATGTGCCATGTCAGCTCTGCTTCCAATCCGTAGCGCAGCACCCTGGCCTGGGTGTAGTGATAGAGTTGCAGGCCTTCGATGTATTGCGCTGTCGGGTTCAGGTAGATATAGTTGGGGAAATAGTTCAGGTAGGGTTCCACCTGTATCTCCAAGTTGTCGTTTCCCCATACGAGGGTGGCGTCCACCTGATACGACTCTTCAGGATCAAGGCTGGCATTGCCGCGTTCATATCTGAAGATGTGGTAGTTGATTCCGTCGGCTCCCAACTCTTTGGGGATGGGAACGCGGAAACTCTTGCCTAAATTGGCTTTCATGAGCCATTGGCCAGTGGTGTAGTTCACTCCTGCCGACCATGTCAGGCTGTTGAAGTGGCGTCGCATCTCCGTGGAGCGTAGCAGATGGGTGGGGACACCGTCCACGGGGGTCTCATACCAGTCCTGATAGCTCCGGATGTGTGTCTGCGCATGGTCGTAGCGCACACCGGCATTCAGTATCAAATGCTCCTGAAGCGTGAATCTGTCGAAGACATAGGCTCCAACGGTGCTCGTATGGAAATCGGGAATGATGAATCCCCAGCCGCCACGGCTGTTGTGCTGCAGCTCGCCGCTGATTCCTCCTTGAAGTGTATGCCTGCCCAACTCACGGCGCAGTGAGAACGTACCTGTGTAGGTGCTCTTGTTGAAGCGTCGTTCCAACGAGCCGGACGGCTTCGGCATATAGCCATGAGAGATGGGCTCTGATCGTTCCTCGCGCAGGTTGTTTTGATAGGCTAAGTGCAGGTCCAGGTTCATCACCTCTGATTGCCATGTCGTGTGACTGAGTACCTTCAGGTGGTTCACCCACTGGTGGGGCAGGTCGACGTCACGCCGCGAATGGTCGTAGTCGATGTCGCTCAGCCGCACTTCCAGTCCGTGGGCATTGGCGAAGAAACCGCTTTTGGAGTAACTGTCGGAGATGCGCATATCCGTATGGAAGTGATAGCCGGCATAGCCCAGCATCAGACTGCCGTCTCGCTCCAGCCCTGCCGTGTTTCGCAGGCGGCGGTCTTTCAGCTTGATCCAGTAGGAGTAATACTGGATGCTGTCTGTCGGAACGTGGTAGTCGGCATAGTCTATCAGCGTGGCATTGGCACGGAAGAAGAATTTTCCGCTGCGTCCTCCTACATGTGCCGACGTGCCGATCTGCTCGTTGTTGGAACGGCCGAACAACTGCACGCCACCTTCAAATGACTTGGTCGGAAGGTGGTTGGTGTGGAGGCTGAGCACGCCGCCGATGGCATCACTGCCATAGAGAAGTGCCGCAGGACCTTTGATGACCTCGGCGCGGTCGATGGCAAACTGGTCTATCTCCAGACCATGGTCGTCGCCCCACTGCTGGCCTTCATGCTTGATGCCGTCTTCACTGACGGCCAGACGGTTGAAACCTAATCCGCGGATGGTGGGCTTGGACTGGCCCGACCCGATCGACATGGCTTTCACCCCTGGAATGCCTTCAAGGGTTTGCATCAGGCTGCCAGCGAAATGCTGGCTAAGGTAGTCGTGACCTACCTGGACGGCCGTCTGCGATGAACGCATCTGGAAATCATGACGCCGCTGACCAGAGACGGTGACTTCGTCCAATTTCACAATCGTATCGCCTACTGCACATGACAAGAATGCAGCAGCCAGAATGTTGGTTATCATTATGCTGTGATTTGGATTTTACATGAAAAATGAGATCGTACTCCTAAAAAAACTGTTGGGATGGCGGAGCACGCGGAAGTAGGTGGCCCTGCTCTCCCTTTGCTGTAGGCGGGCAGAAGGTCTGGCACAGGGTCGGGCGTAAAATCCTTGCGTTTATGATGATCGTCGACTGTGGTATGACAAAAGGCGCATGGCTCAATTGACATAACAGGCAGTCGTGCAGTGCTGCCTTTGCCGCACTTGCATGTCCGTGATGTGGCAGATGATGGGTACAGTCGTAGCATTCGCCTTCACTCACATCAGTCATCTGATGGATGTGAAGCGACAGACACACCAGCATCGGAATGAAAACCGACAACAGGATGCGTGAAGCTATCGTACGCTTGTGTTCCAGAATCCTCATGTATGAATACTCTCCAATAAATCCATTACGGGCCAGCTTTCCACAATCAGTGGAGCCGGCTCCTGAAAAAAAGGATTAAATGGAGAAGGCTGGAGGGGCACGCAAGCCGACTGTCGTGTTATGGGAATGGCATACTTGGCTACGCCACATGGGGAGGCCAGCCTGATACACCTTGCCATAAATCAAGAGTGAAGCTACGGCTACGGCAAGAAAGGGTAGCGTGAGGAATTGACAAAGCACGCAAGCATGAAAAGACGTGGCCTGCTGTGTGACATGTCCCTCACAATGATGATGAACGCACGCTGTACATGCTTCATCGTCAAAAATTTCCGCAGGATGGATGTGGAATGATGCAAAAATATACATTGGCAGGAATACTGCCAACATCACCCAAGCAACGATCTGTCTCTTCATTTTTGCATTCACGCCTGCAAAGTTACGAATTTATAAGATATCTGCATTAAAATGTGATGAAAAAATAAAAAACCACTGCTATAAAGACTTAATGATACGTCATTTCCTGGATGATGGTCATCTCGCCTGAGAGGCCGGAGGGGTGGGGATGGTCTGTCTTTCTGGCAAGGGGGTATGTTTGCCGGAATACTTGTTGGGATTCCGGCAACTGGGCATCACCCACGAGACGGTTCCATAGACAGTTGGCGATGCGCAGCTCAATGGTGTTCGTACCGCGGCGGAGCAGGTTGGTGACATCGATGGTCCAGGGTGAGCACCAGATGATGCCCGCCGACTGTCCGTTGACGATGACCTCGGCGGCGGCGTGGAGCAGTGGAATCCCCAACTTGTAGGTGTGTTTTTTGCTGATTATCCCCATCTCGAACGTTGATTGGCAAACGGCTGTGCCGGAGTAATACTTGATGCGTGAATCTGTCGAGGTGGTCCAGTCTGTCAGTTTCGCAAAATCGACTGTCTCTTGGGGACCGCCCATCTTGGGGTCAAAACTGACCGACCAGGGCGCGCTCTTCAATGGCTGAACGGTATGTCCTGACGGTTGGATTACCCGTTGGGATGCTTTCTCGTCCAGTATGATGAAATAAGACTCGCGTGCGGCCATGCTCAGTACGACGGTGGTGCGGCCATTCGAGCAGGTGGCTGCCAAGGGCTGTTTCTCGCCGGTCACAGGATTCCACAACTCAACTGATGCTGCCTCTGCACCAAACGAGACATTGCCGGTGAAGGGCTCATCGCCATGATTGTTGAGGAAATAGATTTCCTTATCATCGCTACTGCGGTGCGCGAAATAGAGATGCCTGGCGTTGGGGGCATCCACATCGGGATGGATGCCGGCATCGAGCAGCGCAGCGTCGATTGGCCGGTTGTCGGTCTGCGGGTCATAGATGATAGCACCCTGCTGACGGAAACCGGCTATCTGTTGCCGGGCCTCGGCTGACAGTTTGCCGTCGGGGGGCAAGACCATCATCTTGTAGCTGATGCCATCTGGCAGGGTGATGCGTCCGCCGCTTACCGCCATGCGGTGCAGCAGGGCATCGGTGGTGAACGAGTCGAAATCATAGCCTTGTGGCAGGTCGGGAAGACGATGACCAAGGGTGCGGATAGGTACTTCGTCTCCCAAGTAGACGCAGACGTCGGCCACGGGCTTGCCTTGACGCATCATCCATGAGCAGCGGGCCTGATAGTCCCAGAATGGGCGGCTCATGGGCCAGAGTGTATTTTTGCGGTTGAGCACATACTGTCGTCCGTGAGCAGTGTTGAGGCGGTTGTCGAGCCAGGGTTGGTAGGCCACTGCGCAGACCACCAGTTCATTGATGCCGAAGCAATAGGCGTAGTCGGCCAGGTTCTTGATGTCGGCCAGTGAGTGCTTGTAGGTGACATCGGTGAATGCTTCGCCCGATGCGATGAGCTTCCCATAGAGATGTGCCGACGATGAACAGTCCTTGATGTCGTAGTTGCCCTCGGTCTGATACCCCCAGAACTCGCCTTGCGGCTTGTCGATAAACTGTTTCACGGCTATCGCATCACCCGCCATGCAGAGTGCGCCACCGATGGCCTGGGCGGTCAGCGTCAGTCCCTCGGCTCGGCAGAGCCGGTTCATCTCACCGTAATACCGGTCGGCGGCGAGGTCGCTGATGGTGCGACGCAGGTCGTGGAGAAATTGGTTCGACTCTTCGACAGAACCGACGATGAGGCCGACCATCACCGGGAGAAAGCGTCGCATGTCGTAGCCGCGCAGTTTTTGGAATTCCTGTTCGAATCCCACTGTCCAGTTCTGCGGTCCGGCCTCATGGCTGTCCATGCAGATACCCTGCAGGGCTCCGCCGTGGGTGCGTATGCTGTCGATGACGGGTTTCACATAACTGCTCCATTGCAGACGTGCCCCCTCGACCGACAGTTTATCGCACTCCAGACCGAGTGCCTCCTTGCGGCCGTGCTTGGTGTGCCCGCCGTTGGATACGGAGAGAAAACGCAACACGAGCCACCGCCCCCTTGGAGCATTCTTCCAATCAAGGATGCCATCGGTGGACAACATGGATGTCAGGTCGATGCTTTTTGAGAAGTCGGCCAGTTCCTCTGACATGTAGTGGGGTGTCTGGTCTTCGTCGATGAACTCCGAGATGAGGCTGGCCTTCTGCTGCCATGCGTCCACCTTGGCTCTGGCCGATAGGCGTACTTTGCTGATACTGACCGTTGTGTCGGTCATCACAATTCGGAAATAGGGGGCTGTGACGGTGGGGAATGCCACGGTCTGGTGCTTGACTCCGCCCATGTTGCGGTAGCGCGGACGGAGGTCGCACACCTTTCTGAACACGATGCCGTCGTCGGAGGCTTGCAATTCAGCCACTGGTTTCAGTTCGGTGAATCCGCAACCGTAGAATCGCTTTGGGTCGATGTCGGGCAGACTGGGATTGAGGGTGAAATGCGTGGCGGGCACCGGCATCGACGAGGTACGTGCCTTGCCCTGTGCCGACACTTCGTAGGTGATGCTGCGGGCGGTGAACGGTTTCCCTGCTGGCATTGTGTCGGTCTCGTCCAAGTCAGGACCATAAGGAATGGCTATTACGGCCACGTCATGATGCCATCCGCCTGGCATCTTTTCCGGGAGCGGAAGGCGCAACGAGCGGTCGCCGCCCCCTTCCACCACTTGTTCCGTGCCAACGAGCGACTGCATGCTCCTGTCGGGGGTGATCCACTTGCCGCCAGCCACATAGCCGTTGCCGCAGTTGGTCTCGAAACTGAGTCCCAGCCTCCGTGCCTCTTGGGCAGAGAAGAGCAGTTCGTCCCACCACTCGGGCGAGAATACGTCGGAGGCTCCCTCACCACTGCCGTGCACTTGGTCGTAATACACCACGCCTCCCACTCTTTTGTCGCGGAATGCCTCCAGATCGGCGGTGATGCCCTCATGGGTGGCGGCTGTCTCGCCATGAAACCACCACACTTTGGTGCGTGCCGTGTCCTGGGGATGGTCGAATCCCCATGCCAATGACGTTGTATGCTTTTGGGCTGAGGCATGGGCGAAAACTGTCCATATAGCCAACAATACGAATGCTTTTTTCATTGAGTGTGTTTTCTTTTTTGCAAAAATAGCAACAGTTTTTCAGATAGGGTGGCAATTTGAGGCGAAAATGATTTCTTGGGCTGCACTTTTCTTTCTTTATCTTCTCTTTATGCTCCATCTCGTTATGATGGATGCCAAGAATAGGGCTTCAGTTTGAGGTCCATTGCGTTGGATGATCATGAGGTGGAAACAGCGCAGGTAGAAAAAATTCATAACATTGTAATAATAATCCTTGTGGTTTTTGGGGAAAAAGAGTATTTTTGCATGAAATGCTGATGCGCTATGAAAATTCTTGTTGTCGATGACGAGTTGGATATCTGTGAGATACTGAAGTACAACCTTGAAACAGAGGGCTTTGAGGTTTCGACAGCCTTTTCTGCCGAAGAAGCTCTTGAAATGCCCTTGCAGGATTATTCCCTGATCCTGCTTGACGTGATGATGGGTGAGATGTCTGGTTTCCAAATGGTGAGCAGATTGAAGAGCAATCCCGCTACCGCGAGTATTCCCGTCATCTTCATCACCGCGCTCGACGGTGAGGACTATCTGGTGAAGGGGTTGAATATCGGTGCGGATGACTATATCGCGAAACCTCTGAGTATGAAAGAGGTGAAGGCAAGGGTCAGGGCTGTGCTAAGACGTTCAGCTCAGTCAAAACAGGCGTTTGCCCCACACGATGAAAGCGTGATGGTCTATGAAGGCATCCGACTTGACATCAATGCTAAGACTGTCACCTGTGACGGCAAGAAATTGGTCTTTACCAAACTGGAGTTTGAGCTCCTCTCTTTTTTTCTCCAACATCCCAACAAGGTGTTTTCACGAGAGGACTTGCTGAAGTATTGCTGGCCACAGGATGTGATGGTGCTCGACCGCACGGTGGACGTGAACATCACCAGGCTGCGCAAGAAGATTGGCCGGTATGGCAAACAGATAAAGACCCGTTTCGGCTATGGATACTGCTTTGAGAAGTAAATCTTTCCAGCGCAATTTGTTGCTGAGTATCGGTGGCTTGTTCCTGCTGTTTGCCGTCTGTTTCAGCTTTTATCAGTATCAGCGTGAAAAGGAATACAAAATCGATATCCTGCACTCTCGTCTCCAGATGTACAACTATGAGATGGTGCAGACGCTTGGTCATGACAGCTTGGCCAACAGACAGTTGTTCCGGAATTATGTGGCACGTCATCAGATGGAGGGACTTCGAGTGTCTGTGATCGGCCTGAATGGGCGGGTTATCCTCGACAGCTATGAGGCCAATGTGGATTCGTTGGAGAATCATCTCCAGCGAAAGGAAATACAGCAGGCTCTGCGTGTGGGCAACGGTTATGACATCAAGCGGGTGTCTCAATCCACACACGAGACTTATTTCTATTCTGCTACCCGATTCAATGGGGTGATCGTGCGTGCTGCCGTACCTTATTCGGCTTCGCTGACTCGCTCATTGCAAGCCGACAACACCTACGTGTACTTTGCCTGTGCCCTGACCTTGTTGCTGGGCATTGTGCTTTACCACATCACGCATCGCATCAGCCGTCATATCGGCTATTTGCGGGAGTTTGCTGTCAAAGCAGAGGAGGGCGAAGAACTCGACCATGAATTGGAGCGGCGCCTGCCTGATGACGAACTGGGTGATATCAGCCATACCATCATCATGCTCTACTGGAAATTGCGTCATTCCGAGGAAGACAAACTGCGGATTAAACGTCAACTGACGCAGAATGCCGCCCATGAGCTGAAAACACCTGCAGCCACGATCCATTGGTACCTGGAGAGTATACTCGATAACCCCGGCATGACTGAGGATAAGAAAAAGCATTTCCTGGAGCGTTGTTATCTGCAGAGTGAGCGGATGAGCAAACTGCTGCTCGATATGAGTGCCCTCACCAAACTTGATGAGTTGGATGACAACAAGGCTGCTATACGGCAGACTTATCGTCAGGTCGATGTCTTGCAGGTCATTCAGGGTGTTCTTGATGACACTTCTCCACAACTTCAGGGCAAAGGCATCACGCCGTCGTTGCAAGTGCCGACGCATGTGGAAGTGCTGGGTGATCAAAGTTTGATTTATAGCATCTTCCGCAACCTTATCGACAATGCCATTGCCTATGCTACTGGTGCCTCATATTTGAAGATAGTATGCAGTGAGGTTGAAACAGAGGGCCGCCATTTCTATGAGTTCCTTGTGATTGACAACGGACCGGGTGTGGAGAAAAAACACCTGGATCACCTTTTCGAGCGTTTCTACCGCACCGACAAGGGCCGCTCACGCAAACAGGGTGGCACGGGCCTTGGTCTGGCCATCGTGAAAAATGCAGTTGCTGTTCATGGGGGAGCAATAACTGCTTCTACGACTCCTGGCGGCGGACTCACCATCAGGTTCACGCTCGCAAGGTTCTAAGCTTGCGCGTGATATGGCAGGTCTTCTTCGTCGGTGTTCCTTTTATTTCCGGCCTGAACCACATTCATCACGTAGTCACCGAGCTTCTCACACTCCGAGATGAAGTCTACGTAGAACACTCCGAGCTGGTAGTCGTAAAGGCCGGAATTCACGTCGTGCAGGTTCTGGTTCTTCAGTTGCGTACGGTAGTTGTTGATTTCGTGCTCGATGTTGACGGAAGTCTTGATTCCCTTCATGGTCGTAGGCTGGTCTATCTGCTTCATCATCTCGGTCAGTGCACCGTCCACAAGCTGCATCATCGTGAGCATATGCTGGGTTTGCTCTGCCGTGAATGCCTCCTGGCAGTGCAAGCGGTGACGGTTCAATGTGCGACCGAGGTTGTACACCGAGTCGCCGATGGACTCAAGTTCCGTAATCTGACGCAACATTTTCTGAATCTTGCTTTTCGAGGCATCCGACAAACGGCCTTTGCTCACCTTGTTCAGGTAACTTGCTATCTCCATTTCCATCGAGTCGGTGATGTTCTCGTACTTCTCAATGCGGGAGAAGAGTTTGTTGAACTTTTCTTCGTCCTGAAGCTCCAACAATTCCGGCACAAATCCAAACATCCGCTGGCAACGCTCTGCAAAACTGTGTATCTCCTTCTGTGCCTCCACAATGCTCAGCTCGGCCGTAGAGAGCAGACCGCCACTGATGAACTTCAGCCGGTAGTCTTCTTCCTGTGCCTTCATTGGTAGCACCTTGCACACGAGCGCCTCAATCTGCCTGACAAAGCCTATGAGCAGAAGTGTGTTGATGATGTTGAAAGCTGTGTGGAATGCGGAGAGCTTGTAAAGGTCGTTGCCGCCACCCATCACATGCTCTACAAACCAGCTGACGGCATTGCAGGCTGGATAGAACACGATGAGGAATACCACGACACCGAACACATTGAAGAACATATGGGCCAGGGCGGCGCGGCGGGCTTGGGTGTTGGCGGTGAGCGAAGCCATGAACGCCGTGATTGTCGTACCGATGTTCTGCCCCATGGCAAGTGCTGCTGCCTGCTCAAAGCCGAAACCCGGGATATGCATGTCAAAAAGCATCAGCGTGATTGCCATCGTGGCGGCTGAGGCTTGTACAATCATGGTCACCAATGCTCCGACGATGACAAAGAGGATGATGGTGAGGAACGATTCCTGGGGCACGTGGGCTAACATGCCGGCCACGATGTCGCCTATATTCATGGCGGTAGCAGCCTCCTGGAGAAACGACAAACCCATGAAGAGAAACGAGAAACCGAAAATAAACTCACCTATGCTTTTCCGGTTTCCTTTCCTACTGAATATCAATGGCATACCGATGGCGAGCATCGGGATGGAGAAAGCTGCGATATTCACTTTGAACCCCACAGCGGAGATGATCCATGCCGTGACGGTGGTGCCGATATTGGCACCCATGATGACACCTATCGATTGGGCCAATGTCATCAGACCCGCATTCACAAAGCTCACCACCATCACCGTGGTGGCACTCGACGATTGGATGAGGGCAGTGATGAGTATACCTGTCAGTACACCCATCACTCGGTTTTTGGTCATTGCGGCCAAAATACTGCGCAGACGGTCGCCGGCAAACTTTTCAAGACCCTCTGACATGGTTTTCATTCCGAATAGAAACAATGCCAGCGAGCCTACAAGTGAGAAAATGTTGATAAGCAATTCCATGAAGATTCTGTAATTTTGCTGCAAAGGTTTTGCAAAAATATTGCATTGTTGTTACGCTGATGTTACAATTCTGTTACAAGTGCTGCCGTAATCATATATTCATATCGGTGAAATGTTTTTGTAATATCGTAAGCGTAATATTGCTGCACCAAAAAATGAGCTGATAGGATATGGAAAAACAAAAAGCAGATAGAATCATCTCTATCTATAATTGGTTGAGAGTCATCATTCTCGTTTTAGTCCTTGTGTTTGTGATCATGGGCCTGACCGTGGAATGATTCCATTCTGCCAAGTCAATGGCATGGGGCGTGATCACTGCACCCCATGCCTTGACCAGCTTTCCTATTCCAGACCTTTGGCTGTCATGAGAAGGTCGACAAGCGGTTTGTCTTTGTAGTCGTTTTTCTTCTGATCCCAGAAACCGAAGTCGGCATCGTAGCACCATGTCGTCCAGGCGATGTTGAACTCGTCGAAGACGGAGAGCATGTCTTTCGTCCAACGATATGCCAGTTCTCGATCCACTGGCTCATAGACGCCCCATTCTCCGCAGAAAAGTTGAAGATTGTATTTCTTGGCCACTTCGATGGCATCCTTGAAATCCTCACGGATCTTGTCGACGTTCCATTCTTGTTGGGTGTATGCGTCGAGCAAGGGCTTGATGGAGTCGGGTGCGGCATCGTAGTCTGATTGGCTTACAAGTATGCCTGGATAGTTGACCTTGCCGGTGTATTTGCCTATGGGGGTCCACCATGCTCCGTAGTGGGTCAGAATCATCGGGTTGTAGTAATGGAAAGAGAGGATGATGTTCTTGTCGTTCTCTGGCACACGCAGATATTTCATCGTCTCGTAACCTTGCCAGCGATTCGAACCGATCACAAGTGTACGCTGCGGCTCGACTTTCCTCAGTGCTGCATGCACCTTGGCGACAAGTTTGTTCCACTGTTCATGCTCATCGGCGACGGGCTCGTTCATAAACTCATACGCCACGGAGTCATTGCTGAATCCTTTCAGGGCATCCGACAACTGATACCAGAGGTTGATCAGGTCTTCTTGCGCTTTCTCCGAGGTGAAGAGGGTGTTGGCTTTGTCGCCGCCTTCATTCACTGCGTTGAAATAGTGAGAGCGGATGATGTGCAGATCGACGATGGCTCTGAGGTGATGTTTCTGAGCCAGTTTCAATGCGTTGGTGAGAAGATCCCATGCTTCAGGGAGCTTGTTGCCTTGCTCGTCCCAGAACTGCACTTCGTCGATGGGGATTCTCACAAAATCGAACCCAAGTTGTTCGAGACGCTCGAAATCGTCTTCTTGGATGTGTGCTTTTCGGGCTTCGCCACGCTCTTCTGACTGAGATAGCCAGTGACTCAGATTGGTTCCGCGCTTGATGCGGAAATCATTGACCACGTTCTCTTTTGCTCCTTTTTCTGAGCATGCAGCCAGTGCCATCAGGCAGATGGCTGCAAAAAACAACATTGCGTTTCTCATTGAATAATAGGTTTGGTGATGATGAATGCGCAAATTTAGCGAAATAATCTTACACCACCAATTTTTGGGGGAGAAAATCAATGCGAAGCCACATTTCGTCATTTTCCTTAGGGCGCTGTGTGGTCATAGGGTTGTCGTTCAAACGGACTGATTATGGGTCCATGATCGACCTGAACGCTCTTTTTATATGGTTTTAGGTAAAAAATTGACAGAAATGTGGGATTTGTCGTTTTTTATTTGTACTTTTACACCCACAGACAACAAAACTAATCTACTAACGACCTTTTATTCCGACCATGTAATATGTATATTGATACTGTTGCAAACCTTGAATTCACTGCACTCATGCGGTCTCAAAAGACAGCAACCATATTTCATTTAATAACACCTGAATCAATGATGAAAAAACTATTATGCTTTTTATGCCCTATGCTTCTGGCTGCTTGTGATTTGCAAGCGCAATCTATTACGGCAGGAAAACATTCGCGTGTCGAGACCGTTTATGGTACCGTTGAAGGCTATCAGGATGGCAACATTTTCACGTTCAAAGGCATCCAGTATGCCAAGGCTGAGCGGTTCATGCCTCCTCAAGATCCAGACAAATTCCAGGGCGTCAGGCAATGCAAAGTCTATGGGCCGCAAGCTCCACAAAACGAGAATCTGAGGTGGAACAGCCGCAATAGTCAGACGGACTATGGATTCGGAAATCAATTCGTTGTGGAGCCTATGGACGAGAAGGAGTGTCTGGTGCTGAACGTTTGGACGCCAAGTATTACAGACGGGCGACGCCGTCCGGTGTTCGTGTGGATCCACGGTGGGGGCTATTCTGGAGGTTCCGGACATGACCTTCCCTGTTACGAGGGACGGGCATTGGCAGAGGCTGGCGACATTGTGGTGGTAAACTTGAACCATCGTCTGAATATTCTTGGCTATACTGATCTCACAGCATTAGGCGGGATGTCACCACGTATAGCGCTCTTCGGAAAATTCGGAAAATAGTTCGATTACGAATTTGCTCCCATGTCGTTCACAATCATGAGGGTGAAAGTGGAGAAGTAAAAAGGTCGATTCCGAATTCGTTTATACAGATTATTGATGTTTAACCATTCATTATAAGGATATGACAAAGAAATTGATTGTTACAATTATACTCGTGGCGGTATGCTCTTCGATTGCTGCACAGGGACCACGCCGTGGCTTCCGTCGTGAGGCTTTTACAACTGAGAATCCTATGGTCCACGATCCTGTCATGGCCAAAGAGGGTGATACCTATTACATCTATGCCACGGGCATGGGCATCCAGCAGATGAAATCGAATGACCGCAAGACGTGGACGGTGCTTCCCCAACCGCTGATGACCGTCATCCCTGGTTGGACCTCTGATTCCGTACCTGGTTTCGGAAGCCACGTATGGGCTCCTGATGTCATCCACTGGCATGGCAAGTGGTGGCTGGCCTACAGTTGCTCTACTTTCGGAAAAAACGGGTCGGCCATCGGCCTTCTCAGCAGTCGTTCGCTGGGCGCGAATATGTGGAAGGATGAGGGGTGTATCGTGACTTCGCGTGACAAACGCGACAACTGGAATGCCATCGATCCCAACTTCGTTATCGACGATAACGACACTCCTTGGCTCGTGTGGGGGTCGTTCTGGGACGGCATCCAACTGGCTCGCCTCGACTCTACCATGCACATCGCCCGGGGGGTGAAACCTTGCACCATCGCACGCCGCTATGATTCCGGTTTCACTCCTGCGGAACCGAATCCTACTTCTAAATTTGCCGGTACCAATGCCATTGAGGCTCCTTTCATCTTCAAGCACGGTGGCTACTACTACCTCTTTGTGTCGTGGGACTATTGCTGTCGCGGAGCGAAGAGCAATTACCGGGTAGCTGTAGGACGTAGCAAGAGCGTCGATGGACCGTACCTCGACCGTACAGGGAAAGACATGGCTAACGGCGGCGGTACACTTTTCATAGAGGGCGACAAGAAAGAATGGGAGGCGGCAGGCCATTGTGCGGCCTATAACTTCGACGGGCAGGACATTTTCATCTGCCACGGGTACAGTGCCACACAAAACGGTGCGGCCATGCTCATTCAGCGCAACATCTCTTGGACTGCAGACGGTTGGCCTGAGCTGAATCCCTGAGCCTAATTGTTATTATAGCCACTTTCGCAAGTCATGAACTCACTGCAATGATGCGGCCTGAAAGGTCAACAAGCAGACCATTCATTCACTTGCGGAACTTGTTTTTTTAACTAAAATAAAAACAATAATGAAAAAAAGTTTAATCTTTCTGCTGTTGTTATGCACCCCCTTCTTGGCCAATGCCCAGAATGTCGACCAGCAAATCAAGAAAATCCGCGATTTCTACCAACAAGTTCAGGAACAAGCGAGGAAGGGATACAGTATCGAGAACCCCATTGGCACGGCGGTCATCGACCACGTCGCCAACTACTGTGCCATAGGATGTGTGAAGGGAAAGATGGAGGTATACACCTATCTCTATGATGAGGATGATACTGAAGACAAATACTTCAATACGCAGCAGGTGGTGATGATCCGTGAGCATTTCGAACGAGGACCTTGGACATACTATCGTGAATATCTATACGATCCCAAGACCACCGATCCCATTTTCTGCTATTTCCACGACATGAGTCCCGACACAGGTGAGATCGTCGATCACCGGTTTTATTTCTCCGAGGGGAAACTGCTCAAGTCGATTCCTGAGTCTTCGGCATCAAAAGCTCAGTCGGCACTACGGATAGCCAAAGGCATGAGGGATGATGGCCGTGCAGTCTTCGAGATGTATCCCACAGATCTCTGATGTTTCATCCTCCTCGTGTTTTCACTTTTGATTTCATTCATTTGACCCATTCATTTCTACAGACATGAGAATACAACTGTTTGCCATCTTGTTGCTTTCTGTGCTCCCCATGCATGCCGACGATACAAGAGGCATTGGACAATATCCAGGGGCTCCCAGTGAGTATTTTGCACCAACAGTCGGCTGGACCGATGACGGAACGATCACCAACGTGGCTCTGCACAGGGCGGCCTACGCCTCGTCATCCCTCGACTACAACCATACGGCTCATCTGGTGACCGACGGCATCTGCGACTATGCCAATCCTGCCACGCTCACGGTGTCCACTCCTGACGGGAAGTTGCCACGACGGGAGGCTGAATGGGCTATCGACGGCGGACCGTATTCGAGAAATATCCTGATGGGAAGCCACACGTGGCTGCAATATGATTGGAGCAGCGACCTGGGCATCGCTCCCCGGAAGGTCAGGGTCACGGGGATGGTGGCTTACGACGACCGGGTGGCCACAAAGGGATATCGGTTGCGCTGTGAGGTCTCCGATGATGGCCGCAATTGGCATGTGGTGGGGGAGCAGCGTGGTGACGGACTGCCTGGTACGCCGCTGCACTACAAATTGCACTCCGACCCTAACAAACAGGAGGCACAGGATCTTTTGCCCGCAAGGGTGCTCAATGAGGTGGTCAGGTTAGAGACTGAGAATCCGACGTTGACGCACTTCCGCATCCGTTTCGAGATTGAGGGTGCCGCCCACTGGGACATCCGTGAACTGCAATTGATGGATAACGACGGAAATGAGCTGGAAGCACTGCCCTCAAGGCAGTTCAGCAGCCTCTGGATGAGTGATGGCGGTGGTGAGCAGTGGCTCTATGTCGATCTCGGGAAAAGTCTGCCCGTAGAGCAGGTTCGCCTCGATTGGTACCAGGCTCCTGTCAAGGGCTGTGTCCAGGTTTCGGATGATGCCCTCTCGTGGCAAACCATGGCTGCTCTCGACTCCAGTGGGAAAACCAAGGTGGGGGCCAGGGCCCGCTTTGTGCGTCTGTTGTTGCAGGTTCCTGGCGAGGCTGGCTATTACGCCCTGCGGGAGATGGAGGTGCTGGCACCCCGGCGGGTGGTGTATACGCCTCATGATCCGGTCTGTGCCGTCAATGGTAGACAAGAACTGAGCGGGGGTAACTGGTGCCTGCAAAGGGCGTCAGAGGTGTCGGCTCACGGCGAGGAGATCGCCTCCGCTGGCTTCGACTGTCACGACTGGATCGTAGCCACTGTGCCTGGCACTGTCTTGGCTTCCTATATGAATATCGGCGCCGTGCCCGATCCTAACTACGCCGACGGTGTCGACCAGATTTCGGAGTCGTTTTTCCGTTCCAATTTCTGGTACCGCGATGTGTTCACTGTGGGCGACGAGTTGGACGGCCAACAGCAGTGGCTCCATTTCGACGGCATCAACTGGAAGGCGAACGTTTTCCTTAACGGTCAACGGCTGGGACGCATCGAGGGCGCATTCATGCGGGGAAAATTCAATGTGACAGGACTCCTGAAAAAAGGCACCAACTATCTGGCCGTGGAGGTCATTTGCAACGACCATTTCGCTGCCATCAAGGAGAAAGATGAGCAAACGACACAGTTTAATGGTGGCATCCTTGGTGCCGACAACCCCACCTTCCATGCTACAGTGGGATGGGATTGGATCACGACTGTGAGGGGGCGTGAGGTCGGCATTTGGAATGAAGTTTACCTCACAGCTACTGGCATGGTCACCATGAGTGATCCCTATGTGAAGACGGAGGTGGGGCAGAATATCAGAGTCACTCCGTCGGTTTTCGTCCGCAACAACGACAGCCGTCCTGCCAGTGGTGTACTGAGGGGGTATATCGGCGAGGTGAGATTTGAAAAATCCATCACCCTGCCCGCAAATACCGAACAGGAGGTGACGTTCTCGCCTTCGGAGTTCCCGCAACTCTCTGATAACCGTTTCCGCCTCTGGTGGCCCAACGGTTATGGGGAGCCATATCTTTACGATGCCGGTTTCAGTTTCAACGATGGTGCCCCTCTCACATTCAAAGCCGGACTGCGCCAGATGAGCTATGTCGATGCCAAGGACTCGCTGCGCATCTATGTCAATGGACGGCGCTTCATCCCTCTCGGTGGCAACTGGGGATTCGATGAGCATAATCTGCTCTATCGTTCCAGGGAATACGACATCGCCGTGGGATATCACCGTGATATGCATTTCACGATGATCCGAAACTGGGTGGGACAGGTGGCCGACGAGGCTTTTTATGAGGCTTGCGACCGTCATGGTGTCATGATATGGCAGGACTTCTGGTTGGCTAATCCGGCAGATGGTCCTGACCCGTATGATAACGTGCTCTTCCTCAACAATGCGGAGGACTACACCCGTCGCATGCGTTCACATGCCAGCATCGGGCTTTATTGTGGACGCAATGAGGGCTTTCCGCCAGAGGCGATCGACCGGAAACTCCGGGAGTATGTCCATACATTGGCTCCAGGCATGGAGTATATCTCTCACTCTTCTTCCGAGGGTGTGAGTGGCGGTGGACCATACCGTGCGCTGCAGATGAAGGAGTATTTCGAGAGGCAGAGTGGGAAGATCCATTCTGAGAGGGGCATGCCCAATGTGATGAACATCGAGAGCCTGCGTCGTACCTTCTCACCCGAAGCTCTCTGGCCGCAGTCGCTGCAATGGGGACAGCATGACTTCACGTTGCAAGGTGCACAACGGGCTTCGGAGTTCAACCGCTTTGTCACAGAGGCTTTCGGCGAATCGAAGAGTGCAGAGGAGTTCAGTATTCGGGCGCAGCTCATCAATTATAATGGATATCGTGGCATGTTCGAGTCCACAAGTCGCAGCAGGGCTGGCCTCCTGTTGTGGATGAGCCATCCTTGTTGGCCGTCGATGGTGTGGCAGACCTACGATTACTTTTTTGAACCGACGGCTGCCTATTTCGGATTTAAGAAAGCCTGTGAGCCGCTGCATATCCAGTATAATGCGCTCACCGACACGATCGAGATCGTAAATCACTCGGCCGGCTATCGAAAGGGGCTCTCTGTCGCTGCCACGGTCTTTGACCTCAAAGGCAAACGAGTTTATCAGAAAAAGAGTCGCCTCGACAGTGATGAGGATACGACAAAAGCTTGGATGACTCTTTCTTCGCTGATGCCCAAGGCTCCATCGGATGTTTATTTCCTGTGCCTGACCATTTCTGACAAACAGGTCACAGTCTCTGAAAACACCTACATCATGAACGGCGAGGAGGCTGCAAAGGACGGAAACGTGTCTGTGGGAGGAAAACTCCACGCTCTCATCTCATTGCCAAAAGCCGATCTGGAGGTGATAGAGTCTGAGGTTTCAGAATCATCCCGCAAAGTTCCTTCTGGTGAAAACACACGCTCTGTCACCATACGCAACAAAGGCAAGTCGCCGGCTCCCTTCTTGCGCCTGAACCTGAAGGGGGAGGATGGCCAGCAAATCCTGCCCGTCATCTACAGCGACAACTATTTCACGCTGATGCCTGGACAGCAGAAGACGGTCTCTGTCTCTTGGAATACGCAGGATGCCCGTGGGCAGAAAGGACATGTCGAGATTACTGGATTACAATAAATAATTCATGTTTCGGAAGTTAAAGAAGTGAAGTGGTTATCGGCCTTTCGGCCCAAGAAGTGAAGCCAAATGCTTTGTTAAAGTCATGAAAAGTACGCTTACAACGCTTGAATAGCAAAAGTACATTTGGCTTAACTTATTTAACTTCAATAACTTCTTCACTTCTGAAAGTAAGAAATTATAAACGATGAAGAGAATATCGATCTTATGGCTGTGCCTGGTAGTGGGCATGGCGGTGAATGCCGAGACAAGGAGCACATTTCCTGTTGTCCGGCAGAGTCCGGAGTGTGGATTCTTCCCACTGAGTGAAGCGGCTGTTTATACCGACGCCAAAGATTTCCGTGTCGTGGAGATCGCTGCTGGCATGCTGGCCGATGATATCGGCCGGGTGACGGGAAGACGCCCCATCCAGCAGTCCATACGAGAGTTGCCCGGCGGCTGTTGCGTCGTGGCCGGTACCTTGGGGCATAGCCGATTGATCGACCGGCTGGTGAGACAGCAGAAGATTGATGTCTCGCCAATCAGGGGGAAATGGGAGTCGTTCATTATCATGACCACTGAGCACCCGAAGTCTCACACACCGGTTTTGGCGATCATTGGCAGCGACCGTAGGGGCACGGCTTTCGGATTGACTTCTCTCTCCGAGGCCATCGGCGTCTCGCCGTGGTATTGGTGGGCCGATGTCACACCGGCTCAACAAAAGGCTCTGTATGTGGAGAATGGACTGTTTTGCCAGGGTGAGCCCTCGGTGCAGTACCGGGGCATTTTCATCAACGATGAGCGCTTCGGCGGCTGGGCACGATGGGCTGAGCAGAATTACGACAAGGAATCGGGAAAAGTGGGGCCGAAGACTTATCAACGGGTCTTTGAATTGCTGCTTCGCCTGAAAGCCAATTATCTGTGGCCTGCCATGCATCCCGGGACACAGGCTTTCAATGCTGATCCTGAAAATGCCAGACTGGCTGATGATTATGCCATCGTCATGGGTTCGTCGCACTGTGAGCAGATGCTGCGCAACAACGAGGGTGAATGGAAAGCAGTGAACGAGCAAATGCACTATGGTGATTTCAACTACATCACCAACCGGAGAACAATGCTGAACTATTGGGAAGAACGCGTCAAGACCAACGGTAAGTATGAGAATACCTATACTCTTGGTCTGCGGGGTATCCACGATTATCCGATGGAGGGTGCCAACTCGACAGCTGAGCGTGTGGCCCTCATGCAACAGGCCATCAATGACCAGCGCGACATGCTGCGCCGCCATGTCAACAGGCCTGTGGAGGAGGTCCCGCAAGTGCTCTGCACCTATGAGGAGGTGCTCGACGCTTATCACAATGGCCTTCAAGTGCCCGAAGATGTGACGCTGCTCTGGAGTGACGACAAGCATGGCTATTGCCGCAACCTGTGCAACCCGGAAGAGCAGAAACGGAAGGGTGGGGCAGGCATCTATTACCATCTGTCGTATCATGGCGACCCTGCCAGCTGGATTTGGCTCAGTCCGCTTTCACCTGCCTTTCTCAGTACCGAACTGACCAAGGCCTACACCTTTGGTGCACGCAAAATATGGGTGTTCAATGTGGGTGACATCAAACCTGCTGAGAAGGAAATCTCGTTTGTGATGGACCTGGCATGGGATATCAACCGCTGGAAACCCGAGGCGGCTCACGACTATATCAAATTCTGGGCCACGAAGACTTTTGGCCGTGAATTGGCGCAGGAGATTGCCGACATGCAAGCGGGATATTACCAGTTGCAGGCTGGAGGGAAAGATGCTCACGTGTGGTTCGTCAACTATTCGCAGGAGCAGATCGAACAGCGCATAGCACGCTGGCGAGCATTGGCTGCCCATGCAAACGATGTGGCCCAAAGGGTGCCGGAACCGTTGAGGGCTGCTTTTTTTGAACTGGTCCACTATCCCATCCGTGGGGCGGCGATGATCAACGAATACCAGTTGTTGGCTCGCCGCAGCATGGTGCGTGCCACGGCTGGCGACAGCATCGGTGCGGTGACCGACGGTAAAAGGGTGGAATCTTTGTTCGCAGAACTGAACACATGGACTCATCACTACAATAATGAACTGTTTGATGGCAAATGGGCTGAGTTTTTCAACTGGCAACCCTATCATTGGTTCCGCTCTGAGAAGATCCAACAGCCTTATTGCACACCCGGGCTCTTCTCTCAGTCACAGTGCGGCCCCAAACCTCGTTTCCTCCCTGTCGACCAGGCTCTTTCCAAGGAGGGTATTACGATTGATAGTCCCACCGACGGCGAGATCCCGTTATGGATCGAGGCGCTTACGCCCATCCTGAATTTCTCAAAAGAAGCCAAGGATAATGTCTTCTGTCACATCACGTCGGACAATGACAGCTATGATGCTTCGGCAACACCGATCAACAATGTCTGGCATGCTCCTTATGTCGGTCCGATGTGGAGCCGTGTGGGCTCCCTCCATTTGCGGAAAGGCAGCAACCGGTTTTATATCACTGACCTGAAGACAGATGCACGTATTGATCAAATCTATATCGGCCTTTATCCGCCTTTCGTCAAAGAACCGCGCATCAGGGTTCCTGCAGCCCGGTATCAGCGCAGCCAGGGCAATGTCGTCCGAATTGAGCAATTGGGCTATACCGATGGTGTCATGGTGAAGCCTTTCGATACCCCGTCTTATGAGCATGTGGGTGATGCTCCCTTCGTGGAGTATGACCTTGAGATTTTACCATCTGACCGTAAGATAGAAATCCGCACGCTCCCCACACTGCATGTCTATAATGGTCGAGATGCCCGTTTTGCAGTGCAGTTGGGCAGTGACGCTCCACGGGTTTTCTCTATTCATGCGGATGACTTCACTGCCGAATGGCGCCTGAATGTGCTCCGGGGGTATGCTTCCCGCACCATCGATATCCCTGCTGCAGGTCAGCGAGACAGCCGCTTGAGGATTTACTTCCTCGATCCTGGCATTGTCTTGCAGGAAATCAATGTCCGGAATTAAGTGGCTATCAAAACAGCAGAAGTCTTAATGCCTATATTTGCACCATTATAAGATTGTCTATGAAGAAGATACGGCGACCCATGACAGAGACCGACAACCGTCTGGCAGATGAAGTCATGGACCACAGAACGAACTTTGCTAAATACGTGAACCCCAACAGACCGGGAAGCGAGAGCTGGCTTCCGTTCACAATCGCCAACCCCTTTGTGATGACATTGAACATCAAGCAATGCGACCGAAGAATAAAATCCTCATGGAATCAAGAAAACAAATAGCAACGAGATAAATGGATACACTGCAGTTTTTACATGATTACAGAGAGGCTTTCGGCCCAAAGGGTGCCTTGCCTCTGTTGTTCGGTTATAGTGACCAGCCCGTGGCCACGACGGAAAAGATTGGCGGGTGTTTCTTCAAAGGCTTAAAAGCTGCAAGGGACGGTGTGCCCGTAAGCCTGAGTGCCGAGGTCATCGGCTGTGGCGGCGGAAAGCTATATACAGGTTTCTCTGATATGCCCGAGCGTGTGCCACGTTTCGTTTCACTCAAAGAGAAATATAAGGAAACACCCGGCATGGTGGCTGAATATGTTAAGAGCCTGGGCATGAAACGAGCTGAGAAGAAATACCTGAACTTCGTGCGGATAGACAAGGCTGAGACATTCGACG
>CAMNIN010000046.1 GCA_946540735.1 uncultured Prevotellaceae bacterium
GGTGACTCAATATGTCTGCTGCAAAATTACAAATATTTTTTGAAGTCAAGTGTATATATCCCGAAATAGTTTTAGTGGTGAAATAAATAAATCGATGCAGTTTTCTCATATCCATTTATTACCAGCGAGATAAACAAGAATTGTTTGTTTGTCTCGCTGGTGTTTTATTTGCGTATATTGAAAATAACCAACTTGTGCAAATATTGCACAAGTCTGATAGACGTGAATTGTCTATTTGTACTTAGAGGAAGTTTCTTGCAGGAATGTGACGTATCACATTGTCGTCGCCACATACAATGACATCCTCATTGTTCTTAGCTTTTTCTTCCAGCATCTCGCGCTCGGCAATCTCTAGACCACGCTCAATTCTGTCAATCATCTGCTTGTGCTCATTACTTGACATACGCTTCTATCTTTTTATGTGTTGCATTGTTCCTGATTTCTGTAGGTTGTCCCTTTCCACCAGTTGCTATAATGCTTCTGGGGGGTACGCTATTGTCTATGAGGAGCTATGAGTCAACTATTGGTATGTAGATATGAAAGAGATATGCAAAGAGGAGGTGCGAAATGAGCCTCAAGTGTTATTTGAACAGCAGTTGGGCAAACTGATAGAGGCTGCGACGCCATGTCTGCCACTCATGAGCTGTGCCAGGCGACACATAGCTATGGGCATTGATGCCGATAGCCTTCAGATTTTCAGCAGCCTTGCCTACACTGTTGTCGCCCTCTGCCATTCTGGTCTCTTTGCCACCGGCACTCATGAAGAGCACCTTGTTGGTCTTTTTGAAGTCGGCAGCATCCTTGAGTTCATCAGTATTGAAGGTGCCGCCACTGAACATGCCTACATAGGCAAATGTCGTGGGATTGGCCAGTGTGATGCTGTGTGTCTGCATGCCACCCATCGACAGACCGGCCATGGCGCGGTGCTCCGTGTCGGCGATCACGCGATAGTTCTTCTCCACCATCGGGATGATGTCCTTGAGCAGCACGTCTTGGAAAGCATTGAAACCTCCAAATCCGCGGCGCGGACCACCTTGTCCGGGACCGCCCTGGGGGCGCTGACCACCCTGAGGACGCGGACCACCAAAGCCGCCTTGCTCGCCCGGACGACGGACATCGAGACCATTATCCATGAATATGACAAACGGCACAGCCTTGCCCTCTGCAATCAGGTTGTCCATGATGATGCCCGTTTTGCCCTGAGCACTCCAGCCCGTCTCGTTCTCACCCATTCCATGCTGCAGATAGAGCACGGGGAACTTCTTGGTGGGATTCTGATAATACTCGGCAGGCAGGTAGATGTATCCGTGACGCATCTTCTCTGTCACCGTCGACCAGTAATAGACCTCATTGACAGAGCCCTGCGGCACGTTCTTCACCGTGTAGAACTCCTCGTCGGCAGCGGGAACATCAATGCCGCTGCCCCAACGGCTTGCGCCATAGTAGTATTTGCTGCCTGGATCGGGCACCGAGGCACCGTCGATGTTCAGCTGATAGTAGTGGAAACCCTCGTCCTGAGGTTCTGAGGTACCAGTCCAAAGACCGTTCTCGTCTTTGGTCATCTCATAGATCTTGCCGGCGATGTCAAGGCCAACGAAACTGGCCTTGGGAGCCGAGATCTGAGCACGCACCATGCGCTGTGAGTTCACCATGGGATACTGCTTGCCATCCTGATTGGTCTTGGCCGGCTTGAAGTCTTCGGTCACGTTTGCAACAACAGAAGGTACAACGGGGTTTTGTCTGGGAGCACCAAACTGAGCTGACACCGTCAAACAAGACAGTGCCATCAACGAAAGCATAAATTTCCTCATAAGTTCATGTATTTTGAATAGTTTGAATACCTTTCATGTTTTTTGACGTTTTCCTCTAAGAAGAGTGCAATCTGGCAAGTGATTATTATAGAACATTAACATATTGATGGATTCTGGTAATTACTCAGCACCTAAGTAAGCATAGCCATTCGGGTGGATTTGCTTTTGTTCGGGCGGATTTGTAATCCGGCCGCATTGAGTGAAAGCATTTGCAATGCGCTTTTAGCGGATTAAAAATCCTGATACTCACAGCATCGGGATTACAAATCCCGATGAACAACGACAAATCCCGATGAACAACGACAAATCCCGATGGTCATAAGAAGGGAAAGTGGAGTGCTGAGTTACGGATTCTGCAAGTTGAGGTTGACACTGATAAATAGCTTATCAGTGCCTCTGTATGAACCTCTAAAAAAAACTGTCTACTCCGTAGCACGTCTCATTCCTTCCTCGAATTTCTCTTGCAATTGCTTGGCCAACTGATTTTCGGGATTGAGTTTCAGTGCTTTCGCATAATTGTCGATCACTGTGAGATAATAGCGTTGTCCGTTCGCTGCGGGATCCTGCACGATGCGTACCATATAGAGGAAGCCACGGAGGGTGCATACATCTGAAGCGTCGGCATTCTTCATACTTTCCATGAGATGGATGGTTTGTTCTGCTTCGGCGAGTAGGCCCTCTGTCATCTTTTCATGGGGATATGTCACAGAGAAACTGAGGGCTTGCAGTGCCATCTGATACTTGGGTTGAATGCTGTCGGGAAACATCGCGTCGATGCGTTTGAGTTCTGCAACGCAGTTTAGATATGCTTCCTGGCTGGGTTGCTGGAGTTTACTGAGCGATCGGTTGATGAGGGCATTCATTTGGCTTTCCTGGGCAATCATGCCAACAGATGCCATCAGGAAGAAAATGATGGCAGACAGACGGGGTTTAAAAATTTGAAATGTCATAAGCTTTATTGTTTTTTAATGAGACAAAAATGCCGATATAGAAGAAGCGGTCTCGGGTAGAGGTGACGGGCGTGCCGTTTCCCTCGTATTTGAAGATAGGAGTGCGCCCGAGGATGTTGCTGAGCGAGGAATAGACGATGACCTTCGGATGAGCAAGCCAAGTGACGTTGGCGTCGAGACTATGATAATGTGGGGTTGTCTGCATGGGGTATTTGCGCCCACTGGCATATGAGTCTGCCAACCCGAAGATGAATTTCCCGATACTGTATTTCGCTGTCAGCCGCAGGTTATGCGCCGAGGCGAATCCCGGTGCTTGTGGAGCGGTATAGTCAAGGTACAGTCTCTCTGAGTCGTTAAACGAATAAGCCAGGGTCGTGACGAGGTGCTTGACAATCGAATGGTTTTCGACGAAAAGGTCTAACCCACGGCTTGTGCCATAGCCGCCAGCGTTGCAGTCTCCTTGGGGAAACCATGGGAGATGGCGGTATCTCTTATAGTAGGACTCGATGCGGAATAAAATGCTCTGAGTGTTGTATTGGAGGCTTAATATGGCATGGTCGGCTGTGCTTTGTGGTATGCGCAGCCTGCTCATAGCGATATAGTCATCATCTGCGGTCTGGCTGTATCGGCCCAACATGGCTGAGAGTTGGAAACGTTTATGAGGAACGTAGCTCAGGGTGGTCCGTGGCATCCATAACCATTTGTGGTCGTAGCTTGTGTGCTCCATCCTGGCTGAAAGGCTTAGGAAAAGACGAGGCACCAGGCGTAGTTGGGCATCAGCGTGGGCGGCGAGCAGGTTGTAGTGCAGGTTGTAGAGATTGGTGTCATACACCTTCCTGCTATTGCGGATGTAATCTTCTACACCCGCCGACATTTTCAGCACGGGGGAGAACACCCTCCTTACTTCCGTTTTCAGATGAGTCTCATTGCGGAAACTATAGAAATGATCGCCGGCCACCATGGCATCATCGATATCCGTGAATACCGTAGAATTGGCTGCCCCTATGAAGAGGCTATAACCATGTCCGATGTTTGTCCTGGAGGAAGTGTTGAGGTAGATGTTGTGCTCAGAAAGTGACAGATTACGTTGTTCGATATGCTGTCCGACAGAGGTGAGATCGTATCCGGCGTAGCATTTCGTGACGTTTGATGACGACATTTGGGTTTTGAATTGGGTCTCGCCAGACAGTTTGCGGTATGGACGTGTGAAATTGAATCGTCCAGGAAAGAGTTGGTCATAAAGGCCCATGCTCGTGAAATCGGCATTGAATGACAAACTGCTGTTGCCGAAAGCCTTTGTCCCACCAAGGTTCCAGTCTACCAGTGAGGCGCTGACACCAATTTTGTCGTCTATTGCCTGATCCGTGGTCTCCATGGGGAGAACCGACGAAAGAGCCTGTCCATATTCCCCGCCATAGCCGCCTAATGTAAAATTAATGCCTTTGAAAAGGAATGGTGAGAAGCGCCCCCGGACAGTTGTGTTCTGCACATTGGTGGAATAAGGCATGAGCACATGCATCCCGTTGATGAAAAATTGGCATTCCTCGCTCTCGCCGCCCCTGACATACAGTTTCCCGTCCTCACCTACCTTTTGGGTGCCAGGCAATGACTGCAAAGCCGCAACGATGTCACCACAGGAGTTGCCTGTCATCACCACGTCGAGGGCATCCATCGTATTGAAATTGTCGCTCTTGCTGAAGTTGTAGGTGCTGGCGGTAACCACCACCTCGTCGATGGTTGTTGCACGCTCGTGCATCGAGATCCTCAAGTCTGTGGGGCGACTAGTGGTCAGCGTGAAGTCGTCGAAACCCATGTAGGTCGCTCTGAGCGTGACTTCTCCTGTCTTGGCGGTCTCAAAAGAAAACCGTCCGAGCGTGTCGGTCAGGCATCCGTCAATCGTTCCTTCTATAAACACGTTGGCGCCTGTGAGAGGCACCTGTCCGTCTGTGACAATGCCTGTTACGGGGGTCTGACTCATCGCTTGGCAGACGATGAGCAGCATCAGTATGATAGTTGTCGGTCGTTGTTTCATGCCGCAAAGATATGACAGGAAACGATAGCCTCCAAATATCCAGGACCGATGACAAAAAACACTGACAGGAAACTATGTCAGTCGGCGAATGACTAAGAAAAAGGACGAATGACTAAGCAATAAAAGAGCGCAGTTTGGGCACGTAAGTCCGTGATACGGGCACTGTCGTAGGGCATCCGCCAAGTTGGAGCTGATAGCCATTGGAATTGCCTTGCGCAGAGGTGATGTTGTTGAGGTTTACAACAAATGAGCGGTGGCATTGGAAGATGTTGTCATACGACTTCAGGTCGTCGAGCACGGCGGAGAGTGTCGTGTGCACATCGGTGCTAGTCGCTTTCCCGTCTTTGATGTGGCATACCTTCACGTTGTTTTTCTGGGCCTCGATATACAGCAGGTCGTTGATTCGCAGTTGCAGGTCGTCTCCCCTGACTGTCGTGTCACGGATGGTGATGAGGATATCTGTCTGCTTTTCTGTAGTCTTTTCAAGTAATGTCTCCAGCCTGCCTTTCAGATGACGGTTATAGGATACTGTGATGGAGATGGCCGTAATGATCAGTCCGATGATGAGTGTCCAATAAAAGAAAAGAAAGAAGGCTCCGAACGTTATGGAGTGGGGGAATATGCAGGAGAAGAGAAGGAAATTGCCGATGGCAATGAAAAGTATCAGTCCGAGAATGGCCAATGCCTGATGCCAGATCCTCCAAGGCTGGAGGTGATGGATCATTGGCCCCAATACCAGGTGGGTATAAACAATTTGGCAACCGGTCGTGACGGAGCCAAAAGCCAATGATGTCAACAGTTTGTTGCCTGGGAACCAACTGAAACCGAAGGGTTGCAGCAGATAGAGGATGAGGAAGACGATAGCGCCATAGAGAATACTGTCTCTGAACCAGTGATTGCTCTGAGGAAATGGGTATTTGTGGGTGAGGTATGGCATAGTCGGCGAGGGAAAAACTTATCAGCTGAGTTTTCTATCTTTCATCATGTTTGAGAATTGGGTCGATAAGACTCGTTGCTCAAAATAAAAAACGCATGTTTGACTAAAATATTGCCTTTCCCGAAACTGGTCGCAAATTCACTGAGCCGTTGCCACAATAAATAACGCAGTGTTTCGTTATAAAAACGTGCTTAGACGAAAAATCCTGTTTGTCGTGATGCTGGCGCTTGCCTCTATAGGGGTCAAAGCCCAGTATGATGTGCCCTTTAGTCATTATTGGGCCATGGAACCCTATTTCAATCCCGGATCTGTGGGGAAAGAATCAAAAATCAACGTGGCGGCTGCTTATGCCATGAACTTCGTAGGGTTTGAAAACAATCCAAAGACCATGTATCTGGCAGGTGATCTCCCCTTCATGATGGGAAATATCCACAATGGTGTGGGACTTCAACTGGTCAACGACCAGATCGGTCTGTTCACGCATCAGCGTTTGGCCGCCCAATACGCTTATAAGCACAAGTTTCTGGGCGGTACGATCAGCGTGGGAATACAAGCCGGACTGATCATGGAGAGTTTCGACGGGAGTGAGGTCGATTTGGGTGAAGCCTCCGACCCCGCATTCACCACCTCTGAAGTCGACGGCCGCTCCCTGGACCTCGGCGCAGGCATCTATTATACCCACGGTCGGTGGTATGCCGGCTTGTCAGCCCAGCACCTCACGGCACCACTCGTGGAACTCGGCGAGACCAACGAACTGCAAGTGGACCGAACATATTATTTGACAGGCGGATGCAATATTAAACTGAGAAATCCGTTTCTAACTATACATCCGTCTGTGCTTGTCCGCACCGATGGCGTGGCTTATCGTGGTGATATCACCGCACGACTCGTCTATCACCATGACGAAAAGGTCATGTATCTGGGAGTGGGATGCAGTCCCACTAATTCTGTCACAGCTATGATTGGCGGCAGTTTCCATGGTATCCGGGTGGGATATAGTTATGAGTTCTATACCTCGGGTATCAGTCTGGGAAACGGCAGCCATGAATTGTTCATCAACTACCAGACAGACATCAACTTGGTGAAAAAGGGAAAAAACAAACATAAAAGTGTGAGAATACTGTAGAGAATATGAAAATGAAGAATTTGGCAGTCGCAGTATGCACCATGGCACTCATCACCCTGACAGGATGCATGGGTGGCAAAGCCACCTCCTCCTCAGGCAGGGGAGGAGAGGTCGTGGGTGTCGGCGGCGGAAGGTCTTTCAAGGAACCGGCACCTTTTGGTATGGTGATGGTGAAACGAGGATTTCTCAAAATGGGTCTTGAAGACCAGGATACACTCTGGGGCAAGCAGACCCCCATCAAGGAAATCTCCGTCGATGGTTTCTGGATGGATGACACCGAGGTGACCAACTCCAAGTACAAGCAGTTTGTCTTCTGGGTGCGTGACTCTATCCTCCGTGAACGGCTCGCCGACCCTGCCTATGGTGGTGATGAGTCCTATAAGATCACAGAGGATAAGAACGGCGACCCCGTGACCCCCCACCTCGATTGGAAGAAATCGCTGCCCCGGAAGCCGAATGAGGATGAGCAGAGGGCTATTGAGAGTCTCTATGTCACCAATCCAGTGACCGGAGAGAAGTCGCTTGACGCCAGCCAGCTCAATTACCGTTATGAGATCTATGACTATACCACAGCTGCTTTGCGCCGCAACAGACTCAATCCGGAGGAGAGAAACCTCAACACCGATTTTGTGGTCGATCCCAATGAGGTGGTGATGATATCCAAAGACACCGCATACATCGATGACGAGGGCCGCATCGTGAGGGAGACCATCAACCGGCCTCTCTCCGGACCCTGGGATTTCCTCAATACCTACATCGTCAATGTTTACCCCGACACTACTTGCTGGGTAAACGATTTCCGTAACTCGGACAATGAGATGTATCTGCGCAACTATTTCAGCAATCCCACATTCAACGACTATCCCGTGGTGGGTGTGTCGTGGGAACAAGCCAATGCCTTCTGTGCCTGGCGAACTGACTACCTGCTCAAAGGACTGGGACCAGAAGCCCGTTACGTGCAGCGCTACCGTCTGCCCACTGAAGCAGAATGGGAATATGCCGCCAGAGGAAAAGACGGATTGGAGTTTCCTTGGGAAAACCAGGACGTGAAAAACGGCGACGGATGCTTCTATGCCAATTTCAAGCCCGACAAGGGCAACTACACCAAGGATGGCAACCTGATCACCAGTAAGGTGGGCATCTATTCCTCGAACACCAACGGCCTGTTTGACATGGCCGGAAATGTGGCTGAATGGACCAGCACCATCTACACGGAGGCAGGCGTGGATGCCATGAACGACCTCAATCCGCAGTTGGATTACAAGGCTGCGAAGGAAGATCCCTACCGGCTCAAGAAGAAAAGCGTGAGAGGCGGCTCCTGGAAAGACCCTGAGTCGTACATCCGCTCGGCGTGGAGGTCATGGGAATACCAGAACCAACCACGCTCCTACATCGGATTCAGATGCGTGAGAAGCATCGCCACATCATCAAGCGTCAAACAAAAAGCCAGCAAGAAATAACATGACAAGATACAGCAAATTCAATATTGTCTATCTGCTCCAGAAATGGATGGACAGTGTACCAGGCCAGACATTCCTTAACTATGCTTATAGTTGGGGCGCTTCTATCGTGATCGCAGGTACCCTTTTCAAACTCACCCACCTGCCGGGAGCCAACTTGATGCTTTTCATTGGCATGGGAACGGAGGTGTTCGTGTTCTTCATCTCAGCCTTCGACCGTCCATTCGACAAGACTACCGATGGCATGGATCTCAATACCCACTATTATGGTGATCATGCCGTACCGCCAGAGGGAGCGCCGCTGCCTGAAGGGGTGGAGCAGCCTGATGGCGTGCCGCAGATAGTCGACGGAGGCCAGGAAGGTGAAGAATACCATGGCCAGGTGGCCGCTGCTTACGGCGGCGGAGCAACCGGTGTTTCCGGTGGCGTCGTTGCTGGTGGCGGTGTAGGTGGTGGTGTCGTAGGCGGTGCCGGCGGCGGTGGTACGATCATCATTGGCGGAATGCCCGTGGAAGGAGGATCACCAGCTGCTCAGGGAGTCACTGCAGCAGAGGGCGGCGAAAGCCAGCAGGCCGCACCCCAAGTGCCCGGCGGTGCTGTCGGTGGCGGAGGCATGGCATGGATCGGCCAGCAGCAGCAAGTCTCTCCAGAGATGGCTGAGGCCACCGAGAATTACGTCGATGAGCTCAAACGTCTCACCGAGATGCTGGGCAAGGTCAATGAGCAAAGTGTTCGCCTCACCCGCGACTCCGAGGAGATGGAGAACCTCAACCGCACGCTCACAGGCATCTGCAAGGTGTATGAGATGCAGTTGAAGGGCGCCAGCCAGCAAATCGGCACCATCGACCAGATCAACGACCAGTCGAGGAAACTCGCCCAGCAAATCGAGCAACTCAACAAGATTTATGCACGCATGATAGAAGCCATGACTGTCAACATGAGAAGTGCTGCTCCCACGCAACCGACAGGAATGGATGTGTAGACCGTGTAAGAGATAAGAAATGGCAATAAAGAAAAGACCCGTTTCCCCACGCCAGAAGATGATCAACCTGATGTATGTCGTCTTGATGGCTATGCTCGCCTTGAACATCTCCACAGAGGTGCTCGATGGTTTCTCCATCGTGGAGGAAAGCCTCAACCGCACCACCGCCAACTCCTCGAAAGAGAACCTGGCCATGATGGCTGACCTCGACGAGCAGATGAAAACCAACCCGGCTAAGGTGCGGGAATGGTTTGAAAAGGCCAAAGGCGTGAAGGAAATGAGCGACTCGCTCTATAACCTGGCACAACAGCTCAAGGAGGCCATTGTCAAGGAGGCCGACGGCCCCGAAGGGAAACTCTCCAGCATTCGCAACAAGGAAGATCTGGAAGCCGCCAGCCAGGTGATGCTGGCTCCTGGCACCGGAAAGGGCAAGAAACTCTATGATGCCATCAACTCCTATCGCGAGCGGATCCTGCAGTTGATTGACGATCCGCATCAGAAGGAAATCATCAAGAGCAATCTGGCCACCGACGTGCCCAAGAGAGAGAACACCCTGGGCAAGAACTGGCAGGAATACATGTTTGAGGACATGCCTGTGGCGGCTGCCGTCACCCTGCTCTCCAAGTTGCAGAGCGACATCCGCTATGCCGAAGGCGAGGTGCTGCACTCGTTGGTGGCCAATGTGGGCATCAAAGATATCCGGGTTAACAAGCTCGATGCCTTTGTCGTGCCCGACAAGACCACTCTCTACCCGGGCGAGCGCCTGACTGCCAACATCATCATGGCGGCGGTCGATACCACCCAGCAACCGGAGATCTACGTCAACGGCACCCGCATCAACACCAGCAATGGCACCTACTCCTTCTCGGCCGGTGGCGTCGGAGAGCATGTCTTCGGTGGATACATCCTCATGAGAAACGCTGACGGCGAAGTTGTCAGACGTGACTTCAAGCAAAAATACAATGTCATCTCTCCTCCTACAGGAGCCACGGTGGCCGCAGACCTGATGAACGTGCTCTATGCGGGTTTCAGAAACCCCATCAGCGTCAGTTGTTCAGGTATCTCACAAAACAACGTGTCTCTCTCCATGACAGGAGGTACGCTCACGGCACAAGGTGACGGCCACTACATCGCCGTGCCGGCGGCGGTGGGAAAAGACGTGACCTTCACTGTCACCGGCAATGACAAAGGCACAAGCCGCACCATGGGACAAGTCACCTTCCACGTGAGAAAACTGCCCGACCCAACCGCCTATATCTCCATCGGCACCGACAGGTTCAAAGGCGGTGGTTTGCAAAAAGCATCCCTGATGGGCGTAGGTGGAATCAAGGCCGCCATTGATGACGGACTGCTCGACATTGAGTTCCGGGTTGGGAGTTTCGAGACCGTATTCTATGACAACATGGGAAATGCGGTGCCGATGGCCTCCAATGGAGCCTCCTTCTCCGACCGACAGAAAGACGCCTTCAGAAAACTCTCCCGCAACAAGCGCTTCTATATCACCAATGTGACCGCCACTGGTCCTGACGGCATCACCCGCAAGTTGCCTCAAGCCATGGAGGTAATCGTGAAATAAACCTCAAAACAGAACTGAAGCAATCCATAACATGAGACGCATATTATTCTTACTGCTCATCGCGTGTGTGGCACAGCTCAGCCAAGCTCAACCACAGGCACGGCGCAACCAACAGCAAAGCCAGGCCAAGAAATCAAACGCCAACAACATCACGACCCGTGCGAAGATTGGTTTCCCCACCACAGCCACCATGTCGGAAGATGTGGTGTGGAGACGCGACATCTACAGGGAGATGAACCTGGAGGACGATGCCAATGCCGGACTCTACTATCCAGTGGAACCCGTAGGCACACAGATGAATCTGTTCACCTACCTGTTTAAACTCCTTATGACCGGCAACATCAAGGCTTATGAGTGGAGGCTCGACGGCAATGAGAGCTTCGAGGACTCCGCCAGAGTGAAACCGCTCAATCTCCTCGACAACTACCACATCTATTATGAGCGCAACAATGGCAAGGTGAGGATTGACAACAGCGATATCCCCTCACGTGAGGTGAAAGGCTACTACATCAAGGAAAGTGCCTATTACGATCAGGGCACCTCGACCTTTCACCGGAAAGTCATCGCCTTGTGCCCGATCATGACGCGTGAGGACGATTTCGGCGACGGATCGCAAAAATATCCGCTCTTTTGGGTGAAGTACGACGACGTGGCACCTTTCCTGAGCAAACAGACCATCATGACCAGCAATATCAACAACGCCGCCACCATGAGCATCGACGATTTCTTCACCATGAACCGCTATAAAGGCAAGATTTACAAGACCACCAACATGTTGGGACGCACATTGGCTCAGTATTGTCCTGACGACTCGTCGATGGTGAAGGAACAAAAACGCATAGAGCAGGAACTCCTTGATTTTGAGAAGAACATCTTCGGAGACCAAGTGAAGAAAGACTCACTTGACAGCATCGCCAAGGTGCAAGCTGATGTCAAAGGCAAGAAGGAAAAGAAAACCAGGCGTACCGCCAGGACGCGAGAGGAGAAAGTGAAGACGCGCAGATCTTCCTCCTCTTCATCAGCCTCCACACCTGCCAGGGTGTCGGTGAGACGGGAGCGCCATTAAGGGGAGGTGATGATGAGAAGGGCCATTTTGATGGGTATCATGGTCGTGGCGGTCATGTTTGCCACGGATGCAAAAGCACAACTGATGATCGGCGTGAAGGGAGGATATAACCTCACCGACATGTCGCTCAACAAGGAGGTGCTCAACTCCGCCAACCGAAATGGTTTCTTCATCGGTCCCTCGGTAGCTTTCAGCCTGCCTTTCTTCGGGCTTGGCATTGATGCCTCCGCATTGTATGACCAGCGGGAGGTGCGCCTTGGCGACGATCCCTATACTCCGGTCAAGGCCAAGATGGTGACCATCCCTGTGAATGTGCGCCTCAATTTCGCCACTGATGGTCCATTGGGCCTCTTCGTCTTTGCTGGACCCCAGTTTGGCTTCAATCTCAACGGCAAGGAGAAAGTCGTGGATGCAGCCAAGACATGGAAGTTCAGAGACTCGAGTTTCAGCGTCAACCTGGGAGGAGGAGTCACCCTGATGCGCCACTTGCAATTGTCGGTCAACTACAATGTGGCTTGTGGCCAGACGGCAGATGTCACTGTGCAGAGCGTCAGCGACGAGGTGCTGCACAACAAGGCCAGGATCGGGGCTTGGCAGATAGCCGCGGCCCTGTACTTCTGATTTCCCGTATCTTATCATTCAAGCATCATGTTTGTCGATGTCATCTTGCCCCTGCCCCTGGAGGGGTTTTTCACCTATTCGGTGCCCGGCAGTCTCGAAAGGGAGATCATGCCGGGTATGCGTGTGCAGGTGCCTCTGGGCCGTAGCAAGACTTATACGGCTGTCGTTTCCGAGGTGCACGACCGCAAGCCCGACTTCGAGACCAAGGAGGTCGTGGGCATCCCTGACCAGCAGCCCATGGTGCTCGACGTACAACTCCGTCTGTGGCGGTGGATCGCCGACTATTACATGTCGCCGATTGGCGAGGTGTATAATGCCGCCATGCCTTCGGGTCTGAAAGACGATTCTTTCCGGCCAAAATATGAGAATTGTGTCGCCCTCACGCCTCAGTTACTCAGCGAGCGCGCCCTCCATATCGCTTTCGACATGCTCCGTAAGGCGGAGAATCAGCGGAAGATGCTCGCCGATTATCTCGCCCTTTCGCACTACGACTCCATGGAAGGGACTGAATGCAAAGAGGAAATCGTGGATGTCTCCCGTGACGAACTGCTGAATTACTCGCATGGTAAGGCCGCAACCCTCAAGGCGCTTGTAGACAAGCATATCCTGACCCTGGTTCAGCGGGAGGTGGGACGGCTCAATCAGGGTGGAGACCCGCATCCTGAGCGGATGAAGCAACTCAATGACGCGCAAATGGAGGCCTTCAATGCCATCCTTTTCCAGTTTCTGAAGAAAAATGTCGTCTTGCTGCATGGTGTCACGTCCAGTGGAAAGACGGAGATTTATATCCATCTGATCCAGCAGGCCATCTCCGAGCATAAGCAGGTGCTCTATCTCCTGCCAGAGATCGCTTTGACCGTCCAGATGACACAGCGGTTGCAGCGGGTCTTCGGCCGCCGGCTCGGCATCTACCATTCGCGGTACAGTGATCAGGAGAGGGTGGAGATCTGGAAAAAACAGCTATCAGCAGTCCCCTATGATGTGGTGATCGGAGCAAGAAGTGCTGTGTTGTTACCATTCCAACGTCTGGGACTCGTGATCGTCGATGAAGAGCATGAGACCTCTTTCAAGCAACAAGACCCCGCACCAAGATACCATGCCCGGTCGGTCGCCATCATGCTCGCCTCGATGTTCGGGGCGAAGACCCTGTTAGGAACGGCCACCCCGTCATTGGAGTCTTATCAGAATGCGCTGTCCGGAAAATACGGCCTCGTCAGGTTGATGAGACGCTACAGCGACTTGCAGTTGCCAGAGATTCAAGTGGTGGATATCCGCGATTTGCAGCGCAGGAAGTTGATGAATGGCCCATTCTCACCCATACTGCTTTCTGCCGTACGAGCGGCCCTTGCCCGTGGAGAGCAGGCCATCCTTTTCCAGAACCGACGTGGTTTCGCACCCATGGTGGAGTGCAAGATTTGCGGTTGGGTGCCCAAATGCCAGAACTGCGATGTCACGCTGACCCTGCACAAGACCATGAACGTGCTGACCTGTCATTATTGTGGATACACCTATTCCATGCCGCAGAAATGTCCATGCTGTGAGAGTCCGGAGATCCGGGGCCGCGGTTTTGGCACGGAGAAGGTGGAGGACGCCGTCTTGGATATCTTTCCCGATGCCAAGGTGGCCCGGATGGACCTCGATACGACGCGGAGCAAATCGGCTTATAGCCGGATCATCAACGATTTCTCGGAAGGAAGGACCAACCTGCTCATCGGCACGCAGATGGTCACCAAGGGACTGGATTTCGACCGTGTGAGTGTGGTGGGCATCCTCAATGCCGACAGCATGCTCCATTATCCTGATTTCCGGGCTTCAGAACATGCTTTCATGATGATGGCGCAAGTCAGTGGCCGTTCGGGAAGAAAAGGCAAACAGGGACTTGTGATCCTGCAGACCAAGAACCCGGAAGATCCCGTGATCCAGCATGTCGTGAGCAATGATTACGATGCCCTGTTCCGGGATGTGATGGAGGAAAGGAGAGCTTTCCACTATCCCCCTTTCAGCCAGATTGTGAATGTCTATGTGAAGCACCGCGATGATGCCATAACGGAGTCAGCGGCACTGCTGTTGGGCGGTTACCTGCGGCAATGGTTCGGTGAAAGGATCTTAGGGCCAGACAAGCCCGCCGTGGCCCGGGTCAAGTCGTTGTGCATCCGTAAATTGGTGGTGAAGCTGGAGAAAGGCCTCAATCTGACCGTGTCAAAACAATATCTGCACAAGGCGCAGGAGTTGCTCATGTCGGATGCCCGCTATCGCCTTGTGCAGATGTATTACGATGTAGATCCCTTGTGACCGGGTTTAGAAATCGATGTCGATGCCCGCTCCCAGCACTTTGTTGGTGCGGGTGAAGCGGTCGGTGTTGTGGACGGGAATCTCCTGTCCGGCCAGGCTGACCGCACTGTCATATTCCTTGTTGAAATGCTCGTAGCTTGTGAAGAAATAGGCGATGTTGACGGAGGCATTCTTGGCGATGCGGAATTTTGCACCGAAACCGAGGGAATAGCTGCTGGTCACGAAACTCATGTCGTTGAGATACTCGCCATTGCCAAGACCATACTTGGTGCGCTGTCCGCCAACACTCACCAGCAGGTCTTTGGTGATGTCCCATTCCGCACCAGCGAGAAATTCCTGGGTGTTGGACGAGAGTTTCTTCTGTTTGTTATCGGCCATTTTGGCATTTTTGTCAAAGAAGTAGTGATAGCCTCCCATCACCCGGAGTGTGGGGAGAATCTCATATTGTGCACCTATGGTGACGATGCCTGGGATGTCGCTCGGAGTATTGACTCCATCGCGGAAGAGTCCTGTGTCGTCACGTTTCGTGTCGTTCTCGATGTTGAGGTGGTTGGTGAACTCCAAGCGTGTGCCGATGTTCAGTTTCCCGACCTTGTAGTCGAAACCGATGATAGGAGTGATGCCCCATCCGTTTTGGGTGCAGTCGAGGTATTTGTCTTGGAAATTGTTCTTGGTGGCCTCGAAAGTTTCTGCGGCCTGCCCATAGAGTGCGGAGGCCGCTTCCAATTGAGCCTTTGTGGTCGGGTCGGTGGTGGCAGCGGCAGTGGCAGCGTAGGCAGCGGCAGCAGTCTGGGCCTCATTCACCCTGTTGCCGAAATATTCATAGAGATTCTCGTTTTTGCCTCCGATGTTGGCGCTGATATCGGTGATGTTGCCAGTATACTTGTTGTAGATGTAGTTGAAGCGGAAACCACCATAGACAGCGGCGTGCTCGTTGATCTTATAAGTCGTGCCGAACTGGAAACCGAAGATGTATTGCTGGCCTTTGATAAAGCTGTTGACAGAATAGCCCGGGGTGTTGGATGCCAGTCCAAGGTCAATGCCGTATTTGCCCTGATAGGTTTGGTTGGTCTGGTAGAGCATAGCGGGTATCATGGAGATCGTGCGTTCAAAAGACCCCAGTCCGTTGTCGAAAGTACATTTTCCGCCGCCACCGATGAGAGAGAAACCCGCCTGGAATCCCCATTTGTCGTAGTTCAAGGCAGCTTGCACGGAAGGAAGGATCGGAGCGGAGGCGTTGCCCTTGAACTTCTTGATCGCCTCTCCTCCATTGAACGTGAAGGGATGCTCAAAAGGCGTGCCCTGAAGGGCAGGAACCGTGATGCCACTCTCTATCGTGCGCGTCTGGTAGACGTTTTGGATATTCAAGGAGAGGTGGAATCCTTTGCTGAGAAAAGCCACGCCTGCCGGATTGCTGTAGACTCCGTCGATGGCGATGACACCATCACGGGCGAAGTTGCGGTTGAAAGCGATGTTGGTATTGGTGTTGGTGAGCAGTCCGCCTGCGAAAGTCTGTCCCGAAACAAGCATCATGGCAAAAGCCATGACATACATTCTGATTTTACACATTTTAAACTTTTTTGGGTTGGAAATTGTTTGCAAAAGTATATGAATTGTTCTTAATTTCCATATTTTGAGTCTTTTGGTTAAGGAAATTTAACAAATAAAGTCGCATAGATTGCACAAAACCATTAAATTGTGCAATCTATGCCGCTTTTTTTGTGTGCGCAAACAATAATGGTGTTAATGGTTCTTTTTATTCTTTTTGCGCACGTTGACAGTTATATTGGGCTTGCTGGTATTGTCTTTTTTCTCTGTGTTGAGTTCGGGGTATTTGATACGCGTGTGGTAGATGCTTTTCAGCTTTTCGATAAGCACTCTTTTTGCGTCAGCGATATCTCTGAAAGTGATCGGGCATTCCTCGAAATACCCTTGTTTCACTTGTCTGTCAATCAGTTCATTGACTTTCTGGCTGATGATCTCGTCGTTGTATTCATCGAGAGACTTCGTGGCAGCCTCCACGGTGTCGGCCATCATAAGGATTGCCTGTTCCCTGGTTTGGGGATTAGGTCCGGGATAGGCGAACGCCGAAACATCGACGTCCTCATCGGGGTGAGCGTTTTTGTATTTGATGTAGAAATAGCTTGTGGTGCCTTTGCCATGGTGGGTGAGTATGAAGTCTTTGATGGCTGTGGGCAGGTTGTATTTTTCTGCCAGCCTTTGTCCGTAGGTCACGTGGCTGATGATGATTTTGGCACTTTCTTTCTCAGTCAGTTTGTTATGAGGATTCACACCCGCCTGGTTCTCCGTGAAGAACACCGGGTTTTCCATCTTTCCGATGTCATGGTATAGCGCGCCGGTTCTCACCAGCAGTACGTTGGCACCGATTCTTTTGGCGATCTCCGATGCGAGGTTACCCACGGTAGTGGAATGGGCGAAGGTGCCAGGCGCTTTCTCGCTGAGTTGCCGGAGCAGTTCCTGGTTGGTGTCAGAGAGTTCGAAGAAAGTGATGTTGGATATGAAGCCAAATGCTTTTTCGATGATGTACATGAGAGGGTAGGCCAGCAGCAGCAGGATACCGTTGATCGTCAGGTAGGCGAACATGCTCCTGTCGGCAGGGAAGAGTTCCGACGACTGTATGAGATGTATGGCGTAATAGACCAATGCGGAGCACAGGGTGGCCATCAGGGCCGCTTTGAAGAGGTGAGCCCGTTTCGACATGTCGTTCAGGGCGAAGATGGCGGCCAATCCTCCTGCGATCTCGATGATAATGAACTCGTATTGGTAGTTGACCGCCACGGCGGAGATCAGCACCGTCGTCACGTGTGTGATGAAAGCCGTGCGGGAGTCAAGGAATACCTGCGTGATCATCGGTACGATGGCAAAGGGCAGGATGTAGACACTGATGAGCAGGTTGCGCATCATGAGCGACACCACGACGGGGAAGATGGTGATCAGGAAATACAGCATGAGGATATTGCGCGGCTTCTCGTAGTATTTTTTCCTGAAAATCAAGAGGTAGGTTGTAAACAAGGAGATGAAGGTCAGCACAAAGAGTGTTTGTCCGAGGAGGAGATTGGTAATATCGCTCTTTCCCAGGTTTCTCCTCTCCATTTCCATTTCCAGAGACTTCAGTTTCCTGGCTGTCTCTCTGTCGACCACCTCGCCCCGGTCGATGATTTTCTCACCTTTTGCCACCGACCCGATGGAGGGAGCGATGTTGCTTAGGATCTCGTCGATTTCCTCTTTGTTTCGTCTCTCGTCGTAAACAAGATTGGGCCGCACGTAGTAATTGAGGTTGAAGCGCGCCAGGTCTTTCCGGTGCTGTGAGATTTCCTCGTCGTAGAAAAGTCCCTCGTAGGCAGTCTGTTCGGTGAACACCTCATATATGCTCTGTGTGTTGAGCAGTTTTCCGGAGACCACCTTGATGGTATCCTCTATGTTATAGCGCCTGACGTCCTGATTGCTGAGGATACCTTTGAGATAGAGGAAATGCAAGCGTCGTTCGATGATTTCCTGAAATTGAGCCAACGTGCCGGTGGTGTCTCTGTTCACGGCGAGAGAGAAGTCGTTCATGGCTTTGGCAGCCACGTCGGAGTTGAGCTCGAAATAGGGTTGATAGTTTTTCATCTCCTCGCTTTCCTCCAAGTCCATTTCCTCTTCTGTCTTGAAGATGTTGAAGTTGAAATCGGCGATAAGGGTATTGGATGGCCAGGGCTTGTTTTCCTCGTAATTGAAGTGCCTGCCTGATTTTCTCGGCAGAGCCCAGACGATGATCGCCGATGTGATGGCGACGATCACGACGTGAGTGAGTATGGCGAGCCAATCGCGGTTGTCTTTGTTGTTTCCCATGAAGAGCGGAGATAGGTTTCAATCTGCGAAAATACGAAAAATTACTGATAACCCCCAATTTTGTGCGCTTTTTTTGTCTTCAGGCTGATTATCGGGGGGTATCCATGCGGAAAAAGCGGCAAAAACCCTCTTTTCTGAAATAAAAACATTAATTTTGCAGAAAATTATTGATTATGTCTGACAAGAAAGTGAGGGTGCGCTTCGCACCCAGCCCTACGGGTCCGTTGCATATTGGTGGTGTACGCACTGCTTTGTATAATTATCTTTTCGCCAAACAGCATGGTGGCAGTCTGGTTCTCCGTATCGAGGACACCGACACCACACGTTTCGTGCCAGGTGCTGAGGAGTATATCCTCGAAGCATTCCAGTGGCTTGGCATCAAGTTTGATGAAGGCGTGTCGATTGGAGGCGACTATGGCCCATACCGCCAGAGTGAGCGTCGCAAGATATACAAGCGTTATGTCGACCAGTTGCTGGAGGAAGGCAAGGCATACCTTGCGTTCGACACTCCGGAGGAGTTGGAGGCCAAGCGGGCTGAGATCCCCAATTTCCAGTATGATGCCCGTACCCGTGGCATGATGCGCAATTCGCTGACGCTATCTAAAGCGGAGGTGGATGCTTTGATCAATGATGGCACGCAGTATGTGGTGCGCTTCAAGGTCACCCCCGGCGAGACAGTGGAGATCGACGATATGATCCGTGGCGAAGTGCGTATCATGAGTGACGTTGTCGACGATAAGGTGCTATATAAGAGTGCTGATGAGCTGCCCACCTATCATCTGGCCAACATAGTAGACGACCATTTGATGGAGATCACCCATGTGATCCGCGGTGAGGAGTGGCTTCCAAGTTCTCCGCTGCATGTGTTGCTCTACCGGGCTTTGGGTTGGGAGAGCACGATGCCCCGGTTTGCCCATCTGCCATTGTTACTGAAACCAGAGGGGAAGGGGAAACTCTCAAAGCGTGACGGCGACCGTCTCGGCTTCCCTGTATTCCCCTTGGAGTGGCACGACCCCAAGACAGGCGATGTCTCCTCGGGCTACCGTGAGAACGGTTATTTCCCCGAGGCCATCATCAATTTCCTCGCTTTGCTGGGATGGAACCCCGGTACGGAGCAGGAAGTCTTCTCGCTGGAGAAACTGGTAGGCCTGTTTGATATCTCCAAGTGTTCCAAGTCGGGCGCACGTTTCGACTATCAGAAGTGCATTTGGTTCAACCATGAGTACATGCTCAACAAGAGCAATGAGGAAGTGGCCAGCCTGTTTGCACCGATAGTGGCAGGCAATGGCATCGACGAGCCGATGTCGCGCATTGTGGAGGTTGTGGCCATGATGAAGGACCGTGTGAATTTTGTCAAGGAACTTTGGCCGCTGTGCTCCTTCTTCTTCCTTCCGCCCACGGAGTATGATGAGAAGACCGTGAAGAAGCGTTGGAAAGCGGATTCAGCACAGGTGATGACCGAACTGGCCGAGGTGCTCGAGGCGCTCGATGATTTCTCTCTGGAATCCCAGGAGAAGGAAGTGATGGCTTGGATAGAAAGCAAGGGTTACAAGCTTGGAGATGTGATGAATGCCTTCCGTCTGGCTCTTGTGGGCATCGGCAAAGGACCTGGCATGTTTGACATCTCTGCCTTCCTTGGCAAGGACGAGACGCTTCGCCGTCTCCGCAGGGCGATAGCTGTTCTGAAGTGATATAGTGAAGTGTATAATATCTTGATATACTTATATCTTGCGGGAGTAGCTGTCTACAGCCTCTTCGACAAGAAGGTGCGCAAGATGTGGCGTGGGGAGCGCGAGGCTTTCAGTGTGCTGAAGTCCAAGGTCGATCCCGATGCCAAGTATATTTGGTTTCATGCAGCCTCGTTGGGTGAGTTTGAGCAGGGCCGTCCCTTGATGGAGCGGCTCCGTGCCAATCATCCCGAATACAAGATTCTTCTTACTTTTTTTTCCCCCTCAGGCTATGAGGTGAGGAAGAATTATGAGGGAGCCGACATCGTCTGTTACCTGCCTCTGGACACGGTGGTCAATTCCAGGCGTTTCCTGCGTCTGGTGCGGCCTGTGATGGCTTTTTTCATCAAGTATGAGTTCTGGTACAATTATTTCCACATCTTGCGCCACCGCAATGTGCCGGTGTACAGTGTCTCCAGCATTTTCCGTCCCGAACAAGTGTTTTTCAGGTGGTATGGACGTGAGTATGCCCGTGTGCTGAGATGTGTCAGTCATTTCTTCGTACAGAATGAGGAGAGCCGTCGCTTGTTGTCATACCTTGGCATAGACAGTTCAACCGTAGTGGGAGATACGCGTTTCGACCGTGTGCTTCAGATCAAGGATGCCGCCAAGCAGTTGCCCATAGCCGAAGCGTTCAGCCGAGGCCATCGGGTGTTTGTGGCCGGTTCCAGTTGGCCGCCCGATGAGGATGTGTTTATCGATTATTTCAATAGCCATAGGGAATGGCGCCTGATCATCGCCCCGCATGTCATCGGCGAGGATCATTTGCGGCAGATCTGTTCGAAACTCAAGATGCCTGTGGTGAAGTATACGGAGACCACCCCGGAAGAGGCCGCCAAAGCCGGATGTTTGATCATCAATTGTTTCGGACTGTTGTCGAGCATCTACCAATATGGTGAGGTGGCGTATGTCGGTGGAGGCTTCGGCGTAGGCATACACAATGTGCTGGAAGCCGCTGTATGGGACATGCCTGTCATTTTCGGTCCCAACAACAAGCGGTTCCAGGAGGCTCAGGGTCTGATGGCATCGGGAGGCGGCTTCGAGATCGACGGCGACGATATGTTTCGTGAATTGATGGAGCGTTTCTCCTCCGATCCCTCCTATCTACAACAAGTAAGTGGCGCAGCCGGCACGTTTGTGAAAGGCCAGGCAGGCGCCACTGACAAGGTGTTGAATGCGGTGGGTTTAGGATAACCCCGTATTATTTTTGGCCTTCGGCATTGTCTTCCTCCAGGTACCATTTAGAGTAGGCCACATAGTGTGCGGCAAAGCTCTCAGCCTGGTCTGGCCGGGTTTTTTTGATGAATTTCGCAGGCACTCCGCCCCAGATCTCATGCTCCCCGATTTTGGTTCCTTGCAGCACCAGTGCGCCCGCCGCCACGATGGCTCCGGGTCCCACATCGGCATCGTCGAGTACGGTGGCTCCCATGCCGATCAGAGCGCCTCGGCGTATCGTGCAAGCATGCACGGTAGCGTTGTGTCCGATGCTGACATCATCCTCGATGATGGTGGGTCCGGTCTCGTGAGTGACATGCACGCAAGCACCGTCCTGCACGTTGACACGGTTGCCGATATGGATGTAGGCCACATCGCCCCGCACCACGGCATTGAACCAGATGGAGCATTCGTCGCCCATCTCCACTTCTCCCACGATGGTGGCATTCTCGCTGAAATAACAGTCTTTACCCCATTTCGGGGTCAGTCCTTTTACGGATTTGATCAAAGCCATAGTCTATGATTCTTTGGATTGATGATTATGGAATGTATCGCATATGCTTTCCAGCGCGGCGGCAAGTTGACTGCGCGGGCATGCGATGTTGATGCGTATGAATCCCTCTCCCGTCTTTTCACCGTACATGGTGCCGCTGTTGACGAGCACTTTCCCTTTTTCCAGCAGCATCCGTGTAGCCTCGTCGGAAGATAGTCCCAGATTTTGGATGTTCACCCACACAAGATAGGTGCCTTCGAGGGTAGTGACATGAGCCTCTGGCAAATGTTGGGCGAGGTAATTGTTAAGCAGGGTGTAGTTGACGCTGAGATATTCGCAGAGATCGTCCACCCACCATCCGCTCTCGTTGTAAGCAGCCATCAAAGCCTCCACGCCGAAGGGGTTGACGTCGCACACCTCATTGATGTTGATCGCACGGTCGATGCGCTGTCTGGTTTCCGGGTCGTCGCAGATGATGTTGGCGATCTGTAATCCTGCGATATTGAAAGATTTGCTGGGCGAGTTGAGTGTGATGGAGTTGTGCAGGCAAGCATCCGACACCGAGGCGAAAGGTGTGAAATGATAGCCTGGCATCACGAGTTCACAATGGATCTCGTCAGCCACGACTCTCACCTGATTCTGGAGGCAGATGTCGTTGATCTGTTGCAGTTCGTCTTTGCTCCATACCCGTCCGGCGGGGTTGTGGGGATTGCAGAGCACGAGCAGTTTCACTTGTGGGTCGGCGGTCTTGCGCTTGAGATCTTCGAAATCGATATGATAGGTGCTTCCGTCATACACCAGAGGGCTTTCCTCGATGAGGCAACCGTTGTTGCGGATAGAAGAGAAGAAGCAATTGTAAACTGGAGTCTGTATCAGCACTTTGTCGCCGGTGGATGTCAGCGCTTTGATGACAGCTGAGAGTGCAGGCACCACGCCCGAGGTGTACTGGATCCATTCACGCTGGATGGTCCATGCATGCCGGTTCTCAAACCAGTTGATGATGGCATCGTAATATGCTGCCGGCACTTGTGTGTAGCCGAAGACACCATGGGCCACGCGCCGTTGCAGTGCGTCGATGATGGGCTGCGCCACTTTGAAGTCCATATCGGCCACCCACATCGGGATGGCGTTTTGAGCCTCCTCGCAGTCCCATTTCACGCATCCGCTGCCACGGCGGTGAGTTGGTTGGTCGAAGTCATGTGTCATGAGATTCTCTTTTGTTTCAGTCCTGTCCCCGGGTGATGATCTTGCAGTCGGCAGGTCCTTTGATGTTCTCGTCGAGGATGATTTCTCCGAATCCATCGGCCACGATGATGCCGCTGGCGGGGTTTTTCACGCTTTTCACCGAGCCTCGGATGTCAGCCTTTACTGTGGAGTATTCGAAAGCCCTGTCAGACTCCGGGTCGAAGGTACAGTTCTCCAGCACCAGGTCTTGGGCGTAGCAGAGCGGCTGCTCACCACCGATGTGGCAGTTGACGAGTCTGAGGTTCTTGGAGTGCCATCCCAGGTATTCGCCGTCGAGCACGGAGTCGTAGATGGTGACATTCTCCACTTCCCAGAACGCGTCTTTGGTGACGATGTCGGCATGGTGAATCTCCACGTTTTTCACGTATTGGAAGACGTATTTACTGTCGCTCTTGAGATGGTCGACCCTGATGTTGCGGCTTCCCATGAAAGGGTATGTGCCCTCATGCAGGGTAACGTTTTTGATCACGAGGCCGTCCACGTTCCAGAAAGTCTCGTCGGCGTCGTTGATGGTCACGTTTTCCAGTTCCAGGTGATGCATTTCCCTGAAGAATTTCGGTCCGTCGATGATGCAGTCTCGCATGACCATGTCGTTGGAGTACCAGATGGCCGAGCGCGAGCCAGGAGCGAAATAGCAGTTGGTGATAAGGCTCCTGTCCACGTGCCACAGCGGGTATTTCCCTTCGAAGTGGCAATGGTCGGCCTCGATGTCGCTGCATTCCTTGATGCCCGACTCCCCCTCGGTGATGGTGACGTTCTCCAGGCGGAGCTGGTGAGATTCAAACAGTGGCCTCTCGCCACCGAAAGATTGATTGGATATCGTTCTCATAAAATGATTTTGTGATGATCAGGTTTATCTCTTTTCTGCAAAAAGCGTGCCGAAAAAAGCCTGTCCCTGGCAGGGGCAGGCTTTAAGGATGATTATTGTGCGGTTTTAGAGATTCGGGTTGATCTTGTTCCACTCAGCCACAGGAGGCACGATATTGAGTGTGACAAGTTCGTCACGCATCTTGCAGAGGTGCTCGTAGCTGGCGTCGAGCTTGGCGTTCTCCTCGGCGGTACCCTGAGGCACCTCGAAGGTGGCGCCTTCTGGTGTGAGCGTGGTCTTCATGGCCATCATGATATGGTCGTATTTGTCGGTCTTCACGTATGTGCCTACGGGGAAGCGGAACGGTTCGCCGCCCATGGCAGCGCGGATCATCTCCACCGACAGGTATGACGGGCTCTGGAAGGAGCTGCGTCCGCGGAGCTTGATGATTCTTGCACCGCCCTGAGTCACCTCTTTCTTCATCTGCTCCCACTCCTCCTCGGGGAACTCCTCTGTGCCGATGATGTCGGTCAGTTTGCGTCCGGCGATCTCGACGTGGCTTCCGAAGACGGCCATCTGCTCGCCGTGTCCGCCGTAAGTGGCACAGCCAGTGATCTCGTCTTGCATCACGTTGAATTTCTTGGCCAGAGCCGACTGCAGGCGAGTGGTGTCGAGGCCGGCGAGGGTAGTCACCTGTCCGGGTTTCAGTCCGGAATAGAGCAATGTCACCAGTCCGGTGAGGTCAGCGGGGTTGAAGATGATAACCACATGCTTCACGTCGGGGCAGAATTTCTTGATGTTGCAGCCCAGTTCCTCTGCGATTTTGCAGTTGCCTGCCAGCAGATCCTCACGTGTCATACCCTCCTTGCGGGGAGCGCCACCTGAAGAGATGATATACTTGGCGTTGGTGAAAGCCTCCTCGGCGTCGGTGGTAGCAGTGATTTTCACGTTGCCGAAGCCACTCTGGCGCATTTCCTCAGCCACACCCTCGGGTGAGAACACGTCGTAGAGACAGATGTCGTTTGTCAGGCCCATCATCAGGGCGGTCTGTACCATGTTTGAGCCAATCATACCGGCTGCGCCGACGATTGTCAGTTTTTCGTTTGTTAAAAATGCCATAACTGCTGTAGTATTAAAAATAATGTTTCTAATTTTCGGCAAAGATAACTAAAACCGAGTGAAATACAAAATGAAATCCTTCATTTTTATTTCCGAGGTGCATTTATCTTCGGGATTCCGTCTGTTCTCCATATGCCAAGAGCCGTCATCACCCCGGTGAGGGGATTTTGACGGCTCTTGCTATGCTTGCTTGATGAGGATATCGTCCGTTAGCCCTGCGAGGTGGCCAGCTGGATATAACCTTTCTCTTCTATTTCCTGAAATGCCGGTTCTTTGTCGTAAAACCTTGTGGAGAGATGGCGTATTTTCCGATCCTCCTCCGGAGGAAGCTTCATGTAGTCCTGGTATCGGATAGTCAGGCATTCATGCCATCCTGCCGGGACGTAGAATTCTCTGTCGATGAAGACTTTCTTCACCCTCTTCTCGAAATATTCGCGTTTATACCTGCGACGGTCGGTTGTGATGAAAATATAGTCACCTTCCTCGATGGAATATTTCTGGTATTCCTCGACCCGTTTTTGGTAATAATGCCTGGAGATACGCAACAGAAAATTGCTTTCGGGCAAGAGATATCGATGGTAAAGGCCATTTCCCCATTTCTTGTATGACAATCCCAAGTCTGTGTATTTTTTGATCAGTCTGATATGCTCATCCACAGCATCCTCTCCTTTGGGGGAGCCATACATCAGGTAGATATCGATGGCCAGACCAGGTGTATGGCGCCTGCCATTGATGCCAAAAGTCGTCGTGTCAGACATCCTTCCCATTGCAAGAAGAATAGTGGGGTCGTTGTAGCAGAGATCTATTGAATATCTTGAGGAACGATAGAGTCTTTTCAGCTTGAGGAAATCTTTCTCAGGCATCATCACGTCGATATCGTCATCCCAAGGGATAAATCCCTTGTGCCGCACAGCCCCCAGCATCGTACCATATGCCAGATAGTAGCGCAGTCGGTGTGAGTCGCAGAAATCAGCAAATTCTTTCAGTATACCGTATAGTGCTGATTTAGCTTGTTCGATGGAATATGGTTTTTCCATGTATTATTGCAGAAAATCTGCCGTCTTGATGAATGGGTAGAAATTACATTTCCTTTATCGCTTGCAAAGTTAAAAAAATTTTTTTATAACTATATACAAAATCGATAAATATCCATGGAAGGCCTGTCTTTTTCTTGTTTTTTTGTTTAAAAGAGCCAGCTAAAGATTATGCTTCCGCTTTTGAAGCATAAGTTTGAGAAGGAAAGCACCGTTTTATCTTAGATACTTTTTACGCCTTTTGGGGGAAGGGTATTTCTTTTCCATATAACTCAAATGCAAATAATAGATCATAATAATGAAATAGGTCATCTTATTGGTGTAGGTCACGGCCCCCCAGTCATAGATCAATCTGTTGATGATCCAAACGATAATGATAATCGCCGAAGTATCTTTTCTGACGTATTTCAATTCCTTGAAAAAAACATATGCAAATATAATATAATAAGAGAAAAGGCCTACGCTGCCACCGTCAGCTGCCAATTCGGCATAGTTGCAGTGCAAATAAGCATTTTTTCCTGTTGCAATATTTGTCAGCATGAATGCGTTGTTGATACCAATACCAAGGACGGGGGTCCTGGAGAACTGTATCCATCCAATTTGTCTGTAGAATCTTCTGGCATAAGAAGATGAATCCTCCTCTCCTTCGCCTGTAATTGAGGCAACAAGTCCTTCCATCCTATGGGTAATGCCAGAGAACAAGGCTGTGTCTGACAATAAATAGACGAGAATAATAGCAATTACCAACCCTGTAAATATTTTGAGGTAGGGGATAAGGTTGCCACGCCCTTTCATACTATGTTTTATGATATAAAGAAGTGTTACTCCAACTGCGAATGTAACGAGTGCCTTTCTACTTTGAGTGGCAGATATTACAAGAAGAGTCGGTATGCCAACTAATAAGAATTGCCACTTCGGCTCTTTTTCATAGAGCACATAGTATGTGTGAATAACCAGTACCGTGGAAGCAACCATTGCGATATAGTTGACATTGGCAAAAGAGCTGTCAAGTCTCGCATCCTCCATCGATTCAATAAAAGCAGAAGGGCCATAGTACGCATAGGTAACGAATACCACTACATAACTACTCCACATGTAGATTTTTAATAAGACATGGATATCGTTAAATTTCTTATAGTAATCATAAAAAATAAACATGCAGATAATAACTTGCAAAATGGCTTTTGATGTGTTGAGGGTGATCAAACCATTCCTTGCCCAGAAAATAGAAGAGTAGCAGAACATGCAGAACTGCATGACAAAAAGATGGTATTTGTAAAAATCCATCTTAAAGTTGATGTTTACGAGAATAATCACCGTGAAAAGGAACATCAACGGAGTTGCAAAGGATGTCGTTGATAACACATTGAATGTTACCAAAAATGCAAACGTTGAAAATTGGATGATTTTATCTTTCTCTGTTAATGCTAAATTAGGCATGAATTTACTGTTTTGGAATATGAGCTAAATTCTCTTGCATAAGAGAACATTTAAAAGCTGCATCCCTGCTTATATCAGTTGAAAAGTAAATTTCCAAAAGCTGATAAAGCACAATTTCACAATATTCGGCAAAGGTAGATAAAATTATTGTAATATTCAAAAAATCCTATTAAAAACTTGATATTTGAAAAATCTACTACTATTATGCATTGACTTTATAGCTATTTGAGGCAATTAGGCGAGGTCTAAAGTTTTTTATCCGATTGAGCCCGAAAATAGTGAAAAATGCGTACCTTTGCACAGCAAGAATGATTGGAAACATCTTCAAACCCAAATTTCTCAACTAATGATTTTCAACTCGTTTAATTTCATTATCATATTTCCTGTTCTTTTCCTTCTGTATTATGCCATACCCATGCGATACGGAAAGATACGCAATTTCTATCTCCTGTTAGTCAGTTATCTCCTGTATTTGCAGTGGAAACCTATCTATGCCATCATTCTTCTCTTCGTGACAGCTGCGACTTACTTTGCTGCTTTGACTGTAGCTAAATCAAAACATCCCAAACGTACACTTACTATTGGTGTACTTATAGCTCTGTTGCCTCTGCTTTTCTTCAAATACTTTAATTTCATTAATGAAAGCTTAGGTGACGCTTTGGAAGCATTGGGGTTACATTTCCGCTTGGCGGGCTTGAACTGGCCGATTCCCATAGGTATTTCTTTCTATACATTTCAAGCATTGAGCTATTTGTGGGATGTTTACTATAAACGCCAAGAAGTGGAGCATGATTTTCTCGTATATGCTCTATACGTTTCGTTTTTCCCTTGTATCTTATGTGGCCCCATCAACAAGGCTTCAAAAATGATTCCTCAATTTAAGTCGAGACGCCTTTATTTTGATTACACCAAAGCTGTGGTGGGTCTTAAATTGCTACTTTGGGGTATGTTTATGAAGGTTGTCGTAGCCGATCGGTTGGATATCTATGTTGATCCTGTTTTTTCTAAGTACATGAATTTCACAGGATTAACTTGCATGGTGGCAACACTGCTTTATAGTATTCAAATCTATTCCGATTTTGCCGGCTATTCCCTGATGGCCATCGGTATTGGCAAGATACTTGGCTTTGACTTCATGACTAATTTCAATCGCCCGTATTTTGCCGTGAGCGTAACGGACTTTTGGCATCGATGGCATATATCACTTTCTACATGGCTGAAAGATTATATTTACATCCCATTAGGAGGAAGCAGATGCTCAAAATTACGTAATTACTGGAATATCTTTGTTACCTTTCTCGTCAGTGGTATTTGGCATGGAGCAAATTGGACATATATCGTATGGGGCTGCATGCATGGTATATGCCAAATCATTGAGAAAATGTTGGGCCAGCAAAAATGTCACTACGGATGGTTGGGGAGAATGGTTAAGACCATCATTACTTTTGTTGTCATCAACATGGCATGGGTCTTTTTCCGTATGCCTTCACTATCTGATGCATGGGGCGTGCTTTCGCGGATTTTTGACCCCTCTCTTCCAATGAGGGTTTTCCTTCCTGACAAAGGCCAATTATTGTTTATCTCTTTGGGAGTAACAATGCTTTTCTTGAAGGAATTTATAGATGAGTTCTATCCTCAAAGAATGAAATTATTCGACCATCGCAACAGAATTGTGAGATGGTTGTCTTATGTGACGGTTTTTATTCTGATTATGCTTGCTGGTGTTTTTAGTGCTGATCAGTTCATTTACGTTAGCTTTTAGGTCATCATGAGAAAATTCTTAGTGAAAATACTGATCTTTTTTGCAATAATCGCAATTGTGGATTATTGCAGTGGGACTTTGTTCTCTTTCTTTCTTGGACATGCGAAAGGGGGAGACAGCGGGCGTAGCAATTATATCTGTGATAAAGTGAATGAGGATGTGCTGGTTTTTGGATCATCACGTGCGATTCATCATTATAATCCAGTTATCATTTCTGACTCTTTAGGGTTATCATGCTACAATTGCGGGGAAACAGGAAATGGCGTTATTCTGAATTATGGTCGCTACCAGCTCATTTGCCAGCGTTATAGCCCTAAAATACTGATATACGATGTAATACCTACATTTGACTATCTGGTTGGAGTGGACAATCATCAGTATTTGGGAAAGTTACGTCCATATTATGACAGAAGGGGTATACCCGAAATTTTCAATTCCGTTGACAACAAAGAAAAATACAAGATGCGAAGTTGCATGTATCGATATAATTCCCGATTCGTCCAAATCTTATCCGACTATATCCATCCGTTGCAAAGTGTAGGAATAAGGGGGTTTCGCCCATTGAAAGATGAAATGGACACAATGAAAATCGGCAGGAAAGAAAGATTTAGCCTGGATCTCGTTTGTGATTCGATAAAATTAAAATATCTCAAAAAGATGATAGAGTTGTCTGGGCATACCAAGATCATCTTTACGGTCTCACCATATTGGAATGGATTGGATACGGCATTTCTGTCTCCTATCAAGGAAATATGCCAGGACTATCAAATCCCTATTATTGATTTCTCGAATAGTGAAAAGTATGTGCATCATAATGAATTTTTTAATGATGGTGTGCATCTGAATGCACGTGGTGCTGATGAGTTCACACGAGATTTGGTAATTGAAATCAAAAAACGTAAATTGGTGCAATAAGATGAAGTTGGCCATTTTCAAGAAATAATCAACACACAAAAGAAGAATCTAATGAATAGTCTGCTGAACATTAAAAACGATTTTGGAGTATTCGTAAGTCTTGCAATATATGTCTTTTTCGTCATGTTTTTTGTCTCCAGTGATAGCTATACCCACGATATGTATGGGCGATGGGATTCAGCATGGTTTTTTATGTGTGGCAAGGCTCTGATGAATGGAATGACACCTTACGTGGATTACACTGACAGCAAAGGCTTGTTTCTCTGGGTCATCTATGGATTGGGTTATCTTTTAAGCCCACGCAATTATTTGGGCGTGTTTTGGATTAGCTGTGCTGCTTATACCGTGACATTCTATTGTGTCTATCGCTTGGCGAAATTGCTTTTGAAAGATGCCAGATGTGCTATAGTTTGTACTCTTTTGATGACCTTGGCATTCTTTAACAACATATTGCATAGTGAGACTCGCGCAGAAGATTTTTGTTTGGCGTTTCTTGTGGTGTCTCTTTATCGTACGTCATTATTATTGTACAGCGAGTGCGTGAGTGCAAAAACGATTGATTGCACTTTCCTTTTGTTGGGCTTTTGTTTTGGTTCGATCTTTATGATCAAATACAATATTGCAGCCATGCAGTCTATCTTTGTTCTCTATTCTTTGGTTTGGGTGATTAGGGAACGTCGAGGTTGGTTGCGGGCAATATTGCTATTGTTAATTGGTTTCGCAGTAGTGGTGTTGCCGATGGTTCTTTTTATGATCGGAAAAGGATGCTTCGGGGACTTTATTCACGAGTATTTCTATAACACGATTCAGACCGTAACAGGAGGCGAGAGTAATATCATTTTGTATCTTCGTGATTGGCAGTCTGTTTTGGCTGATAAATACAGGATTGCTTTGTTAGTAGCTATTGTCATTGGATGCCTCATGTTTGCACGCCATGCGGATAGATACAGGTGGTTTCCATTAGTAAGCTCTTTCTTCATTTACGCTCTGACGACACGTCATGCGTATTGGATATATTATTATTTGTCATGTTCCTTCCTGCTTTTCTGGCTAATGCTTAGTTTGTCAAGGCTTCCGTTTTTTGCGAGCATCAGGCATCATTTGATGACGATGGCGATAGTTATAGGTGGATTCTGTGCGGTCTTAAATATGACTTTAGGCAATTATTATCAGACTATGTTTTGGAATGACGGGAAGGCAAGAACCATTTTCTATGACATGCAATATCTGATGTCTCAGGTGGATTCGCCAACTCTCTTTTATGCATTCCAGGCAGACCAAGGCTACGGCATCGTTTGTGGAGCCCTCCCTGGAGGTAAATACTGGGCCAAGCAAAACGGTGCTACAAATGACATGAATGAAGAGCACAAGCGTGAGCTTCTTTCAGGAAAATCTGATTTTGTCTTTGTCAAGCATCCGGAGAGGCTTCTGCGGAATGGAGTGACTAAAGATATGTTAGAAGATATCGGGTATCAAGTCTGTTACAAATTTGGCGAATCGTATCTTTTGACAAAAAGGAATGTCTCACATCCATCGGTACCTGTGCATCTCACCAATTGGGATATTTTGTTTAAAAGATATCCAGCTCCATTTAAAATAGAGTAAGATATTTACTCCAACTGTTTCTCGATGTTGTATCTTGGCCGGTCCTTCACTTCCATATACATTTTGCCGATGTATTCTCCGGTGATGCCGAGGCCGGTGA
>CAMNIN010000047.1 GCA_946540735.1 uncultured Prevotellaceae bacterium
GCTGCTTGCCGAAGGTCACGGCATTGGCGGTGATGCCCTGTGTGTCGTTGGCACCCACCACGTCGGCGGCGGAGTCGGGGTTACGCATGCTGGTGTCGCCGATGTTGTAGCCCAGGTTGAGACTTTCCCAAACCATCACCTGGCCACGTGACTTGAGCACCCAACCAGCGGCCTCGTAGGTCTGCGGGGCTGACACTGCGTAGACGGTGGAGTCCTGTCCGTCGCTGCCCGGCACTGTGCCGATGGGCTGAGCGTGGTCGTAATACTCGCCGGCGTTCTTGCCCCAGGTGAAGAAGTAGTTGGCGTTGACGATGTTGCCAGCGTCATCGGTCTGCTGACCCTTGCCCTTCCAGTCGTCGGCATTGGCGTCGAAGTGAGCCATCACATCCCAGCGGATGTTGGAGTTGTCGAGTCCGTCGACACCCACGAACTTGCCGATCACCTCTGAGGGAAGGAAGTCGCCGCCTGCCACGAAAGCATAGACCGTGGCGGGAGTAGTCACCTCGAACGGCTCGGTGTAAGCCACCGACTCGGTGATGACATTGCTCTTGTTGAAGTTGTAGTAAACGGTAGTGCCCTCATTGGAACCAGTGAGCGTCACAACCGACTTGCCGGCCTCACGGGCCACGGCGAAGACAGGGGCATTGGCCTGTGACTTGATGACGACAGCTGCCTCTGCGATCTCTGAGTCGTAATAGCCATCACCCACGCCGAATGCCTTGACAGTGGCTGCTGCGGTGAGTGTGAACGGCTCCGTGTAGAGCTGGCTGGCTGTGGTGGGATCTGTGCCGTCGGTGGTGTAGTAGATGGCTGAGGAATTAGCGGCCACGATCTTCACGATGGTCTGACCGTCCTGGTATTCCTGAGAGATATTGGGCTTGCTGACAGCCGTCACCTTGTTCTTGGTGGCTGCGACTGCCAGAAGGGCCTGTGAAGGAAGGCTGATGATGGCCTGCTCGGAGATGACACCCATATCCTCGAGGGTGATGGGCAGGAGCATGTAGGCATTGCGGGTGCGGTTGTGGGTATGGATAGCCACGGCGTCGCCAGCTTTTGCCTGAATGCCGTCATTGGCGAAATAATCACCCAGTTCGACTCCCGTGATGCCGCCCTCGGTGAGGAGTTCAATGGCAGCAGAGGTATCGAAGCCCTCGAAAATCTCATTCGACGGATCGGTCACGGTGAGTACGTTGGTTGCGGTCTTCACGGCCTTGCCATAGCCCAATGCCTCATAGAGGTTGGGATTGAGGTTGAGCACGGGTTCGAAAGCGATCACCTTCTTGATGGTACTCAGATAGGCATTGTCGGCACCGATTGTCGGACTGATGACAATGGCATCGTAGGCTTGCAACTCCTCGACAGAGGGCTGAGTGGAAGCCACGTCGATATCAGTGACATCGAAACGGCTGTCACCACTGATGAATGCGTAGACGAGATCGTCGGCGTTGCTGCCATTGAAGAGGTAACCGATCTTCTTGGCTTCCTCCACCTGCTGGTCGCCCTCACCCACGGTGATGTAGTAGATATGGCAACCGTTGGTGTTGTAGATCTGGATGTCGTAAGTGCCGTCCTCGTTGGGTGTGTCGGCTGCATCCGTAGGCACCACCCACTCCTGGTCCTGATACTCGGTGGGGGCTCCGACGGCATTGCCATCTGTGCCAAGCAACTGTGTGCCTGAAGTGCCATGGCCGAGATAGAGCTGCACACCGCGAGCATCGGAGAGCTTATGTGACTCCACACCCATCTTAATGGTGGTACCCGGAGCTACGTGGGGGATGATGAAATAGTTTTTCTTCGAACTGCCCAGCCAGAGATAAGAGGCTCCCTTGTAGGGACCAAAGCTGCTGGCGGCATTGGGTTCCTGATAGTTGACTGCGATGGCCAGCGAACGGGCGGTCGTGTTGGTGTAAAGCAATCCCTCCAACTCGGGAATCACCTCACCGTTTGCCATCAGGGTGGCACCGTCGGCATTGCCCTGGGCGGTCACTTCCCAGAAGCAGTTGTCGCGGGAGAGGTCTGTCGGCTCGGTAGCGGAGGATTTCTCCACATCCGACCATGCACCGGTGGTCGGTCCCTTGGCAGACTCGGCCTTCAGGTTCTCAACTGTCTTGGCGCTCCACTTCGTGAAGTCCCAAGACCTTCTGTACGTCTCCTGTGCATTGATGCCAATGGCCAGGAGCAACAGTGTTGTCAGCGTAAAGATTTTTTTCATAAGTCAAAGATTAAATAATAATAGAAACAATATGGTATTCGTTATCTTTCGAATGAAAGCGACTTGCAGTTACTTGAACTGCAAGTCGAAAGGTACCCAGTTGTCGCCGGCCATGATCTTGGAGCGGACACTGGCGGCCTGTGCCTCGTTCTCGTATTTTCCACAGACGCGGTCGGCCACAATCGACAAATCAGCGTAGCGCACGGCCATGCGGTTCATCATCGGATAGACCTTGCCCTCAGCGGCAAACTCCAGCATCGACTCGTCGAGCAAAGCCAAGTCGTTGAACTTCATGGTGCCCATCTCGCCCAGTTCGTGGGTATTGTCCATCAGGGTGCGATCCACAAGTCCTGTGAAACAGCCGCGGATGCCCAGCGACGGATAACGACGGGTGCCCCAGTTGGCGGTTCCTGTCCAGTCGCTCTTCGTCGGGTCCACCGTACTGGCGAATCCCTCCCACTCTGCCTGTTCGGGATGGAAGCAATTGTCGTCCTCACCGGCCTTCACACCTGTGTTCAGCACGGCATTCAGCGCCGTGAATCGCTTCAGGTGGTTGAGCGCCTCACAAAGCATCATGTGATACTGGGTGGCGCGGTAGATGTAGATATGGCAGTCGTCCTGGAAGGCGTTGACTCGGGCGGTGCTGCCTACAGGGCGGAACTTCGAGATGTAATCCTGACCTGATGACGTGCCGAAAACGCATTTGTAACGCGTGTCGTTGGTGGTAGCTCCGGGGTTGAAAGCCGCACTGAGGAAACGGGCCTTGCCGTTGGCAGACGGACGGAGCAGATACTTGTTGGGATACTCATTGGAGAAGTGCTTCAACAAGGTGTTGGTCTGGTTGTTGGTATAGTCGTAGATGATGGCCGACACCGCCTCGTAAGGATAAGGCTGGCTGTTGTTCCATATCGGACTGTAGTGGCCGGGGGTGGCTGCTGAAGGGAGCCAGTAGACATTGGACCCTGGATCGGCAGTGACATTGATCTCCTTGCCCAGAGCAGCCAGCATCAGGTCGGCCGCTTTCTTGTAATAGGTCGTGGCATCTTGGTTGGCGGCATCAAGCACGGCTCCCTTCCACAGGCACAGTTCGGCATACAGACCTGCGTATGCCGGCACCATGTAGTTCCATTTCCTATACTGGCTGCTGGAGAGGCTCACGCTGTGCGTCGGGTCGAGCCATTCATACCAATCGATGTCAGCATCGGAAGAGACGCCGTCGAAACCTGCATCAAGCGTGGCGAGGCATTTGTCGATCAACTGTGCCAGGTCCATCATCTGGAACTTGTCACCCGACTGGATGTCGGTCACTTCGTGGATGGGATCATCAAACCACACCGCACGTCCATAGATCTCGGCCAAGGTCTTGTAGGTCCACACCTTCGTGCGCAGCGCGGAAGCCACAAGGCACTGCCATGCCGACATGTCGACATTCGGCCTCGACTTATACTGCCGCATGTTCTCCAGATAGTCATTGCAGGCGATGATCACCTCGTAATAGCCCTGCGGATTGGCGTAGGAGTTGGTCTGCAGGTTGCTGTCGTAGTTGTTGAGTGCGATCAGCTCGTTGCTGGATTCCTCTGTCGGCTCGATCAGTTCGCCGCGTGTCTCGGTCAGCAGGATTTCCTTGTCGCCGACATCCTGCATCTTGGTCATGATGCCCAGGAAACCGGTATACATCTCCGTGTTGGCGGTGAATCCCTGGTCGCCGTTGAACTCATCCTCGGTCTCAGGGTCCCAGAAATCAGAACATGCCGAGAGCGACAGGAGGACGACTGCCAGACCCATAGTGCCGGCGCACCGATATATCTGTTTCATATTTCTCATCTTCTTCATGTTTTTATCGTCGTTAGAATTTCAGATTCACACCAAATCTCACGGAGCGGGGAGCCGTGGCCTTGGCATAGTCAACACCCTGCATGAGCGGACTGTATGAGTAGGCGAACTCGGGGTCCACACCGAGATAATCGGTCAAGCAGAAGAGGTTTTGCCCGGTGACGAACACCACGCCACTCTGGATGAAGTTCCAGATGGGCTTGTTCCAGGTGTAGCTCAGGGTGATGTCACGCAACTTGATGTAACCTGCGTCCTCTATCCAGCGGTCGCTGAACGCATTGTTGCCCACACGGTCGTTGTAGCGCACACGCGGCACATCGGTGTCCTGGCCTTCCATCAGCCAACGGCGGTTGACGGATGTGGCCTGGTTGGAGAAATTGCTCGACAACTCGGTGATCCTGCGCACGGCATTGTAAGCATCATTGCCCATGGAGTAAGCGAAAGTCATGTCGAGAGCGAAATTGCGGTATTCAAAACGGGTGAAAACCGATCCGAAGAAATCCGGGGCGGCAGATCCGATGATCATGCGGTCGTCGTTGTCGATGACGCCATCACCGTTCTTGTCGTAATAATGCACGTCACCAGCCTGGAACTTCTGCCCGTTGGCCGTGAGGTTGGCCGCGTCGGCCTCGGCCGTGGTCTTGAAGACGCCCAAAGCCTTCAGGCCGTAGAACGAATACGGATTCTCGTCCACCTTGGTGATGATCTGTGCATCGTCCGACAGCGAACTGACGATCTCGTTGAGCGCGCCCAGCGACTTCACCTTGTTGGTGAGCGTGGTCAGAGTTCCGCCGATGGTCCATCTGAAGTCCTTGGTATAGACGGGTGATGCCGACAGCGTCACCTCAAAACCTTTTGAGGTCATCTCTGCCTCATTGTTGTAGTAAGCGCTTGATCCGAGAATCGGTGAGCGGTTGCCCGAGATCAGCACATCAGTGGCCAGAGTGCTGTAGTAGCCAAGGCCCACATTGAGGCGATGCCGGATCAGTGCGGCGTCAATACCGAAGTTCACCGTGCGGTCACGCTCTGGTTTGATGTCCGTACTCGGCACATTGCCCCTTACGATACCCGAGATGGTCTGATAGGGATTGGAGGTGTAGTAATACTTGCCAAACTTCGACGAGAACCGGCTATTGCCTGTGAAGGTGAGGTTGGCATAGACATTGAGTTTGTCGAGCCAGTCCACGGTGGAGAGCGCAGGCAGGTTCTTGGCCATCAGCACCACATCGGCAGCAGGATAGAACGACATCCTGGTGGCATTCTTGCCCACGGAGGAAGCGCCGTCGAAAGCTCCGGTCAGTCCTACTTTCACCAGATTGCGGAAGGTCCAGTCGGCATGGGCATAGACGTTCATCCAGTTCCACTTGTTGTTGTAACCCGAGAAATACTTGCCGAGTGACTGAGCATCACCCAGTGTCTGGTAGAAGTCGTTGTTGGAGTTACGGCCAAAGCCGGCGTCGTATTCATACGAGGTGGTCAGTGCCTGCCAGCCCAAGTTGAGATTCAACTTATGCGTCTCACCCATGTTGAGCTTATAGGCGGCATTGACGTTATAATACATGTTGAACGTATGGTTTGTTCCCACACGGATGGTGTTGTCGGCCTGACCATACTGGTCGAACAGCGGCACGATGTCCTCATTGTTGATGCCGGGGATGAAAGCTTCCTCCTGGTTGTAGTTGTAATACATGCCTACGATGCCATTGAGGGTGAGGTTGGCCAGCGGACTGTAAATGAGGTGGATCTTCATGTTCATGTCATACTGCCTGTTCTTGCCCGACATCGTGTTGACCAAGGACACAGGGTTACTCACGATGAAGTCCTCGTTCTGGATGGCGCCGAACCAATAGCTGGCATAGTTGTTGATCAGGTTGCCGTACATATCACTCTGGTAAGGACTGAGAAGCGGCGAACGGCTATAGGCGGCCAGCAACGGGTTGGTCTCCAGTGAATAGCCCTGCTCCTGATATTGCCCCTTCAGGTAAGCGGTGTTGATATTGGCCCTGATCTCGAAGTTCTTGCTCACCAGCACCGAGGCGTTGATCTGGGCATTGTAACGGTCGCTGTTGGTGTTCTTCAGCGTGCCCTGATCGCCCATGTAGCCGAGAGAGATGTTGTATTTGGCGATGTTGTCACCACCTTCCACGCGGAAGAGATAGTCCATGGTGGAGGAGTTGCGGTAGATCTCATCCTGCCAGTCGGTGTCGTATTGATAGAGGTAGGACTTGTTGGCATTGGGATCACGCAGGAAATTGAAGTCGTTGAAGAAAGCCTCCATGTTGGGATAATAGGTCAGACCGATATCCGAGAGGTAGTTCTTGTAGTCAGAGGAGTTCATCAGCGGGATGCGTTTCGAGTTCCAGTTCATGCCGGCAATGGCCGAGAAAGAGATACGGGTGTTCATGTCGGTCGAACTGGCTTGGTCGGTCTCGATCATGATCACGCCATTGGAACCCATCGAACCGTATGCGGCGGCCTCAGCTCCCTTGAGCACGGTGACATTGCGGATGTCGAGGTTGTTGAGACTCTGGAAGAGTGAGCGGGAGTAACCGCCGATAATCTGGCTGAGGTTGGCATCGGGCATGTAAGGCACGCCGTTGATGACAATCAGCGGATTGTTCTCTGCCACGAGGGAGCGCACGCCTCGGAGTTGCATATAGGCACCCTCACCCGTCATACCGCTCTTGTTGACCATCTGCAGTCCAGCCACCTCCCCTTTGAGGGCATTGTCGATGGATAATGACCCGAGGGCGAAGTCCTTGCGGTTGACGTTGGCCATGCTGCTGACAGACATCTGTCCGACTGAGGTGGCAAACGGGGTGATGGTTGTCTCGTTGTATCTGGTCTTGTCGTTCTCCACGAGGAAGATGCGGATGCCGCTGGCATTGCTCTCACTGGCATAGAACTGCTGCTGGAAGAAGCCGTCATGCATGACCGTGACAGGATTTCCCTTGGCAACCCCTTCGATGGTGAAACTGCCGTCGCTGGCCGAACGCACCGTGGAGCATCCCGGACTGGTGATGACGGCATCGACCACTGGCTGATTGGTGGAAGAGAACACATGACCGCTCAGCTTCTGGGCGTATGCCCCCATGGTGAAGACCATCGGCATGGCCAGGCACAATATCCATTTTTTGATCGTATTGCTCATATTGTATAGATATTCAAAAGGATTAATAATTATTTACCGTCGGGCGCAGGCACCAGTGATGGATCTTCACGTTGGTCTTGCCTGCCCATGACCCGCAATTGATGCGCATGGTGATCTGCAGCGGAGTGCCGTCTCCTTTCAGGTCGGGGATCACAAGCTCTTCCATCATCTGACCGCCGTCGGTGTCGTAGTTGGCAGCACGGCTGTTGCCGCCCACCTCTCTGACATAAGAGGCATCATAACCCTCGGGATGGGTGTTCGACAAGGTCGTTCCGCGGTCGTAATGGAACTCAGTGGAAGAACTCCAGGTGATCGTGCGGGAACGGGCGATCTCTTGTCCCTCAGCCAGGACGACGACCGTGATGTCGAGATTCTGGTTCTGCACGGATCCCATGGCGAAGCGGTAAGCGCCTGGAGGGAAGAGATAGGGTCTCACCGTACCGTCCTCATTGAGTTTGATCGGTGTGAAATCGAGCTGGAACCCGTCGGCATCGGCGATCTCCGACGGCTTGTCGAAGCGGATGATACGGTTCTCGTGGTAGGGCCATACGCCTGGCAGCGGCGACCAGGCCGCCACCTCGGTGGCACACTCCTTGAAATTGAGGTTGGTGGTCTTGAAATAGGCCGCCTTCTGCTCATCGGTGCAATTCTCGTAGTAATAGAAGAAGTCCTTCAGCCTGTACATCAGCACATTGTTGGGCAGGTGCAGATGGGTGATCTTGTATACGATACCGTTGGAGAGCTCGATGGGATCCGAGGTGTCCACTTTCTGTACGTTGGTGCGCCACTGGGTGTTGTAGATACTCTTGAGGTCCTGCAGTTCGGTGGTCTGGATCTGGGCCGGGGTGTATCTGCGGTTGTAGAACGCCGATTTCAGAATCCAGTTCTTCAGGATGCTGTCGCTGCGCTCCAGCTCCCAGTTCTGCAGTTTCTGATGGGCCACCTCGAGGGCGTCGTTGATCACCTTGTTGGAAGGCAGGAGCAGCGTGGCGGTGAGCGACTCCGAGTTCATGTCGAAATTCACGGCGTCGAAGAAGGTGTTGCGATAGATGAACACCGAGTCATAGACGGTGTTTCCCTGGTCGTTGACACCGATGGCCTTGCTGTTGGCACGGTCGAACTCCCTGCCGCCGGAAGCCAGCACCATATCCCTGAAGATGGAGTAATCATCGTCGAGGTCATTGATGAAGTCATAGAGCGAGGTGGGCGTCTCGATCATCTCCGAGAGCACGTAGATGTAGCCGGTGGTCGTCTTGATTACCTCTTTCACGGCGCCGTTGTTGAAAAGGATATGGTCGATAATGTTGCCGTTCTTTCCGACGGAGTCGATGCTGACATTGACATATTTCCCGTGCCACATCATCAGGCGGGTGCCATCCTCGAGGTTGGCGGGTGAAAGGGAGATGTCGCTGATGTGGGAGCGGGTGACGAATTCCGTCTTCTCCTCCGGCTTCTTGAAATGGTCGTTGGTGACGACGAGCATCGTACTCAACTGTCCTTTCTTGTGGAGTTCGTCGTAAATACCCTGACTCTTAAACAGGTCGTTGATGTCCGAAAGGTCACTTCTGCTGTTGATATATTCCTCAGAGGACACCGTGACAATCTTCAACTCATTATTGGCGATCTGCGTATCGAAATTGCCATAATGGTCATCATCCTTCAGTTCCGAGCAAGAAGCTGCCATGCCCAAAGCAAGCAGCGAAATGAGAAAATAACTGGTTGTTTTCATATCTGTTTCGGTCTTTAGGGTTATTCGATGGGAGTGAACTTCATATAGTCAAACTGCAGGCTGAAGTTGCTGTTGGTACTGGCAGCCGGATCGAGAATGATGAAGCTGAACTGGTGAGAAGCCGTCTCGGGGAATTCGATTTCCTCGTAGAGGGTGCTGGTGTAGACGCCGGGCAGGGCGCTGGTCACCTTGGTATACGGAGCCGAGAACGTGGTGTATTCTTCCTTGTCGTCGAAACTCATCTTCAGCATACCGCCGTTGCCGTCGGTCTGCTGGCGCATGAAGTTGTTGCCGGTCATGAAGACGATGGTCAGCTCCACCTTGTATTTGCCTCTGACGATGGTCGGGGTCGGCATCGACACTTTGCCCATATAACCGAGGTTGAACACGATGCGGTCGTAGTTGTTGGCATTCTTGAGATTGCTACGGCATGTGACGTAGTCGATGTCGCTGTAATTGCGGTTCTTCGTTCCGGCCTCGCCCATCTCAAACTCGAAGCATGGGGCAGTGGCGACACGGAAGCGCTGCTCCGAGGCTGTCGGCTCTGCCGGCTGGTAGTACTCGGCGTCGACGAGATTCTTGATTTCTGCATAGTCGGCGAAGTCCCAGAGCACAGGCACCTGTTCGGGTTCCCATACCGGCAGCCAACCGTCGAGCTCGTGCACGTAACCGTTCTTGGAGAGCACATTCGACGATGCGGGGACGAATTTCGCCGACACTCCAGAGGCGTTGAGCACGTAGCGGTCAGCCACCTGCGCTGCCAGACTGTCGTAAGTGACGGTGAAAACCTGGTTGCGGGCCGAGGAACTCCAGATGCGTGTCACATCCGAGCCTAAGGCAGCCCCCAACTCATCGGTGGTGTATTGGTTGGTCAGGATATGATAACCCACATATTTGCGGAGCAGGGAGTCTTCGGTCAACCCTTCTTTGTCGGCGTTCTTGAGCTGCGACTTCAACTGGTCGAGCGACTGGATGCCTGCCTTGGCAAAGGTGGCGTCGGTGACGTTGAGCAGTGTGAAATAATAATGGTTGACCACCTTTTCCCTGTCTTGGTTGAGGGTGGTATCCATCACCGTGCTCAACGGCTTATCCCATCCGGTGGCTCTCAAAGCCTCTCCCATGATGGTACTGCCACCGCCCTCGACCACACGGTCGTAGACGGTCTCCACCAGGGGGGTCATCGCCTTGGAGAGGACGTATACCTTGCCGTTGTAGGCACTCAGTCCCATCTCCACCACATGTCCCTCATCATTGAGGATGGCTTGTCCGGCATTGACGGAGTCGATGCGGATGCTGATGACATCGCCGCTGAGGTTCTGCACCTGCTTGCGCTGGACAAAAGCTTCGGGCAGGATGGAGTCCTTCACCGTATGGTAGAGGATGAACTGCCTGGCATACTCCTTGGTCAGTTGCTGCAGACTGTCGACTCCCCTTCTGTGGTAGAACTCTTGCATCGCCTCATTGTTGGGCACGAAAGCTGTGAAACTGGTACCCGTGGACGACTGGTTGAGCGCATTGTACATATTGGCGTAATTGAGCATCTTCACATATTCACTGTAACCTTCCTGTTCGGTGAGGAAAGTGGATATGGGGGAAGTGAGCGACGTGTTGTAGACCTCATCCTTGAAAGGATCAGTATTGATGTCGAACACATCTTTGTCGCACGCAGCGAGGAGCATGACGGCCAGGGCCATGCAGATGATGCTTCGGTTGTAGATTCTATGGTTATTCATACGTCAGTTCCTTTCCTTATTTTGATGATGAATAATAGGGATTCTGCTCGAGCAGTTTGTTGTGCTCGATATCGGCCTGCGGGATAGGCATGTACCAGGCATTCTGGTCCTGAAGCACAGACTGGATCCATTGCTGGTTAGTGGTTTGGTTGCCCTCGATGACCTTGCTGATGAACTGCGTCTTGTACTTGCCGCCAGCGACTCTTCCGAGCCACAGCACGTCATACCAGCGCTTGCCCTCTGCCATGAATTCCAGTTCCTTCTGGGTGAGGATCTCCTCCAGCAGGGTGAGCTCATCAAGTTGTGCGATCTGGGCACCAGCGTCGGCCGACGACGGGTCGATGTCCTTGAAATTGGAGAGTCCGGCGCGGTTGCGTATCCTGTTGATCAGTCTGACGGCCTCTGACCAGGAACCTTGTCCCTTCATCGTGAGGGCTGTGGCTTTGGTCAGGAGGATCTCGGCCATGCGGTAGATGATGAAGTTGGCATCCTGATGCGCGCGTGCGCCGCCGGTGATGTCAGGCACGTCGGTGCCGTAGTATTTCCAGATATAGTATTGGTTGGAGGTAGACCAGGCGACCACCTGTCCGTTGTCGGGCACATAGGTGGCCATGAGCATGCGTCCCATCCTGCCATCCTCTGTCAGTCCGCCGTCTTTCAACGTCTGTGTCTCCTGCTTCATGAGTTCGGTGGCTCTCGAAGTGGGACGGAGGGGTGTCGAGACGGTCAGCGTGAAGAGGGAGTTGAAATTGTTGGTCTGGTTCTGCGAATAGTCCCAGTTAAGCTCGAAGATCGACTCATTGCTGTTGCCGGGATAGAACATGGTATACCAGTCGTTGGTATTGGTCATGAACACCGGACGGAAGGCGTCGTTGGCATTGAGGATGAGGTCACAATACTCGATGCACTGATCGTAATCCTCACTCCAGAGGCAGGCATCGGCCATCAGCGCATACAGCGCCCATTTCGTGGCCCTGCCCTTGGTGGCCCAATCTTCCTCATAGGTGCCTTTGGCAGCACCCGTGGCAAGGGCCGTCTTCACATCTTCCTTGATTTGAGCGATGATCTCACTCTCGGATGACTTGGGCAGGTCGAAACTGGCTTCGTCGTTGACATAGGCCTGGAGCACGAGGGGCACCTCCTTGAAATTCTTGACCAGGAGCAGATAGCAGTATGCCCTCAGGAAATAAGCCTCGGCCAGATGGGAATTGAGGATTGACTCATAATAGGTGTCATCATCCACCTGCGGGGCATAGAGAATCACGGAATTGGCCATGCCGATCACTTTATAGAGGTTCGACCAGTCGCACAGCGAGTGAGTGGGTGTCATGTTGAAGTCCTGGAGCTTGGCGTCGCCGGAGTTCTGGGTGTAGATCGAACCGCCCCTGAGTTCCCCCCACTTGATGATGGTGGGCACACACTGGCGCAGGTAATAATAGCCCGAAGCGATGACAGCCTCGACATCCTCTTTCGACTTCCAGTAATCATCGGTCACCTGCTCATTGTTGGGCAGGACATCGAGCCAGTCATTACACGATGTGGTGGTCGTGAGGGTGACAGCTCCCAGTATGAGTATGGATAATATATTTCTCTTCATGGTTTTCTGTATTAAAAGTCGAGATTAATACCCAATGCGAAACGCTTCGACACAGGAGTGGTGGCATTGTCTCTCACCAGACTGGTGGCGTTCGGCATCGACACTTCAGGATCTTGTCCCTTGTAGCCGGTCCACGTGATCAGGTCGTAGCCTGTGAGGAACACATTGAGTTTGGATATGCCCCACTTCTTCAGCCATTTCTTGGGGACGTTATAGCTGAGCGAGAGGGTCTTCAGTCTCAGGAACGAAGCATCCTCGACGAAGCGGTCACTGCCGAGGTAGTTGTAACCCATGCCGTAGAGTGCACGCGGCACGTCGGTCTGGTCGCCCTCAGCCCTCCACCTGTTGAGCACTGCCGTACTCTGGTTGTTCTTTCCATACATGTTCTCGAGCGAGATACGTGCGCCGTTGATGACTTTCTGACCGTATCTGCCATAGAAGAAGGTGGTCAGCGTGAGGTCTTTCCATCTCACCTGGAATCCACCGCCGCCGAAGAATTTCGGGTTGGAGTTGCCGATATACACGATATCGTTCTCATTGATCACACCGTCGTGGTTGATGTCCTCATACATGGCATCACCCGGATAGGTCTGCACCGTTCCGTTCTTCATCGTGATGACATTGCCTTGCCAGTCATACATCACGTTGCCCTGAGCGTCGCGGGCGTAGGTCTGCTCCACGTTCTGGTAGACGCCGAGGTAGCGGTAGCCGTAGAACGAACCGACGGGGGCGTTCTCGACAATGCGGAGCGCATAGTTGCCGTTGCCGAAGGAGTAGTTGTCCATCACCCAGGTGCTGGGCAGTTCCTTCACCTTATTTATATTTCGGCTCACGTTGGCATTGACAGAGACCGTCCAGTCCTTGTTGCGGAACACCTGGTATTCGAATCTCAGCTCCACACCTTTGTTGCTCATCTTACCTGAGTTGATATACTTCACCTTGTCGTATCCAGTGGATGCGGGCAACTTGGTGTCTTTGAGCAGCATGTCGCTGGTCTGTTTGTCGTAGTAGTCGAATGTGATATTGAGCTTGTTGAACAGACGGAGGTCAATACCGAGGTCAAGTTCTCGGGTCGTCTCCCATTTCAGATTGTCGAGCTGCATGCGGTCGGGGGTGATGGCGGCCATGTTCATATATTGTCCGAGGCTCTTGTAGGCACCGAGATAGATGGATGCTCCCGATGGGGAGGAACCCGACCATCCGTAGCCCACACGCACTTTTCCCTCATTGAACCACTTTTTGAAGCTGTCGCTCCAGAAATGCTCCTGCTCGATGTTCCAGGCGGCGCCGAAAGCGGGGAAGGTGCCCCAGCGTTTCTCCTTACCCATGGTGGAGTTGCCCTCATGGTTGATGGTGCCGCGGAGCACGTAGCGGTTGTCAAACGAATACACGGCTTGTCCGATCATGGAGATCGACCGGCGCTCAGACTTTCCGGACCCGGAGGAGCGCACCACGCTGCCCACGACGGGGTCGCTGAGGTTGGCCGATGCGTTGCCGTAAGTGCTGCTGGAGTAGCTGAAACTCTCGTTGTCGGCGGTTTTCACCAGTGCCGTGGCGATGAGTTTGTGCTTCTCCGCGAATGTGTTGTTATAGATCAGTTTGTTCTCCGACTGCAGGGCAAAAGCATCTGTCGTGGCGTCGATACTCATGTTGGCCAGACTGCTGGTCCAGAGCACGCCGGTGGCCTCCTGCGGCAGGAACTGCTTGTTCTTGGTGGTACGCATGTTGAGCGACACCCATCCCTGGTATTGCAGGTTGAAGGGGAAGTCGTATTGCAGGGTAATCGTCATTTTCTCATCCCGCTGGGTGGTCTTGTTATAGCCCTCCTTGACCATGGCCACGGGGTTGTAGTTGGCCGAACTGACACTGCTGGAACCCGTTGAGGTGAATGAGCCCTGGAAATCCTCATCGCGCGAGAAATAGACATCGGTGGCCTGCTTGGTCACGTCGTCGATCCAGTAGGGACTGAGGTTGGGCATTTTCTGCATGGCGATGTTGCGCACGGACGAGAGCGCATTGGCATCCTTGTTGGTGTTGGAGAACGAGAAGTCGGTTCTCACGCGCAGGCGGTCGCTGAAGTTATAGGTGATCTTCATGCCCGCCGACAGGCGCTGCACACCGGTACCCACTGTCGTACCCTGTTCGTCGTAGTAGCCGAGGTTGAGTTTGTATACCGCTTTCTCGCCACCACCCGTCATCGAGAAGTTGTTGTCGGTGATGATGGCGTTCTGCTTCACGGCGTCGAGCCAGTCGGTGTCGACGTTGTACTCGTCGTAGTAGCGGAAGTTGGGGTCGTAGTTGAGTTCGGCATTGTTGAAGAGCATGTTCATCTCATTGGCTGCGTTGCTGATACCCTTGGCATTGGCTGCGTTCCAGATAGCATCCTGCATGAGCGACACATACTGAGGTCCGTTGAGCAGGGGGATGCTCTTGGGCTCTCTCTTCGCGGTGAATTTCGAGGAGAAGGAGAATTTCGTCTTACCCATCGCACCTCGCTTAGTGTTGATCAGGAGCACACCGTTGGCTCCCTTCGTGCCATAGATGGCAGTTGCCGAGGCATCCTTGAGCACCTCAATGCTCTCGATGTTGGCCGGTGCGATGTTGAGCAGGGCTCCGAAGTCTTCCTCATTGGCGGTAGAGAAGTTGAAATCTTCCGTGATGTCGACATCCTGAGGCACACCATCGATCACGATCAGCGGTTCGTTGGAGGCGCTGAGCGAACTGGTACCACGGATGCGGATACTGCTTCGGGCACCGGGATCACCACCGAGGTTGATATCAAGACCGGCGATCTGACCCTGCAGCGCCTCTTCCACGGAGGTGACGGGCGAGGTCTCGACGATGGCCGAGAGGTCTACTTTCTGCACCGAGGAGGTCTGCTCCATACGCGAGATACCCATTCCGTCGCGTCCTCCCCTGGCACCGGTGACCACCACCTCTTGCAGCACGGCCTCATTCTCCAGTTCGAAATGAATCTCCGTCTGTCCGGTGTAGTTCACGGTCTTGGGCTTCATACCGATATAGGTGGCCCTCACCTTCAGGTTCTTGGCATCTGCCGGCACCTGCAGGTAGTAGTTGCCGTCGATATCGGTCACGGCTCCCTTGATGTATCGGTTCTGGTTGTTGACGAGCACCACATTGGCACCGATGATGGGGTCTTTGGTGCCGTTTTCCAGCACCTCGGTCACCGTACCCGTGATCACTTTTTCCTGGGCCGTCATGCTCACCGAGCACAACAGCATGACTATGATGTAGAGAAATTTGTTCTGCTTCATGGCGCTCTGTCTTATTGTAAAATACCGTCAATGAAATGCATACATCCATCTGCGAAGGCGAAAGGCAGGCTGAAATACTTACGGCTCACGCCTACCCTGCTTTCGGGACTGAATCCGACGTAGAGTCCATCACCTTCTTCCCCGATGGTCATCGTCTCGGTGCCCATGGTATAGAATGAGCCTTTGCACGACGAGCCGGGATAAGGATAACTGGTGATGGTATTCATCAGCGAGGAGACGAAATAGTTTCTCAGGTAATTGGCCAACAGGGTTTTGTTGGAGGTCGACACATTGCCCGAGATGGTATAGTCGTCGGCGATGGTCAGTGCCGAACAGCCGGGAATCTTGCTGATGTTATCCTTGATGGCCTGGTTGGTGGGAACGAAGACGATGTATCTGGTATCGTCGCTGACGATGGAGGGTATCGTGCCGTTCTGCACCAGTCCTGCCTTCTGCAGCAACTGTGCGAAGAGATAATACTCGTAGTTCTTGTCGTTGCCGACAGCCAGGCGGTGGGTCAGTCCGTCGCCGGATGCCTCAGCGAAGAGCATCGGGTAGTCATAGCTGTAAGCACGGCCATTGTTCCAGGGTTCTCCGTTGTTGCTGACTTCATGGAAACCGACGAAGGGATTGCCCTGATAGGCGGGATTCAACTGCTCATTGAACAAGGCGCTGGTGGTGATCTTTCCATCGCGCACATACCAATAGTTGAATGCGGTATTGGTCTCGATGACCTGCGTGCCTGAGGTCTTCAGTTCAGAGACATTGGATGCTGTGTGCATGTTGACAATGCTCCGTGCCTGACCGCTGCTCACATTGGCGAAGTTGCCGTCGACATCACTGTATACCTCCAGGTTCTTGCCCTGCGTCGTGACATTGAGCCTCATCTGCGGCTCGTTCTGGTTGAACTGCAGGTTATTGGGCACGAGCGTCACGAAATTGGCTTTGTCGGAAGCCAGGGAGAGCACGAGGTCGCTTGCGTCGAGCGCATAGAGGAAGCACTGATAGGTGGTGTCGCGGAAAGCCGGTCCCACCACGGAGGAGAAAATCGCGGGTGCGTCCATGTCGTTCATGCCGTAGACGATGCCATTGGCACAGAAGAGGCGGTCGTCGACCTCACTGGTATTGATATTCACCGGCGTGCCGTAGGCTGTCATCACTTGGTTCTTCTCGATTTCCTCGGGGAATACCGGGTCGGTGTTTTCAGCAAACGACTGCATGATGAAATACTGCAGGATCAGCGGGTCGAGGTCGCTGAGCGACAGGTAACCGCTCTGCGGTCCCCAGAAAGTCTGGAAGAAACGGCTAATGGCCTGATTGGATGGTGCAAGGATGGTGTAGGTGCCTCTCTCGAGCGTAGCCACACTGCGGTAATTGGTGACGGGCCATTCGAGGGCGATGTTGGGCAACGGGTTATGCACCTGCACATAGACCACTTTGCCAAGCGAGGTGCTTGTCTCCTGGTCGGCCTCCACAAATGAGGCATAGGTGTCGTAGAGATTGATGAAATCGCTGTAGTTGGCGTTGTTCTTCAGCGTGGTATGAATGGTCTCCAGCGGTTTGATCACTTGGTTGACATGGTAGAGATAACCATTGTCGGTGACCGTAGCCTCATTGTCGGTGACGCCGGCATTCGAGACGTTAAAACCGTTGCTGCCGCCCGTCCAAGCACTTCCAGGATAGAAATACTCGTAGTTGGACTTGGCGTCAATGCCTTTGGAAGCAAACATCAAGTGGCTGAAAACCGGCAGGTAGCGCTCATAGTGGTAGACGGTCACCGTGGTGTCCACACCATTGAGCTTGCCTCTCATCTGCTCCATCTCGTCCATGCTCCGGGTGCGGTGCTTGTAGTAGAGACCGGCAGCGACCTGCTTTTGTTCCTCAGTGGCCCCGTCGCCCTCTGTCGGGCGGAAGTTGACCATCTTCGACCAATCGTAGGCGTAATACATCAGATGATAGCCCACGGTCTTTCTCAGCTGGAGAGGATTTTTCTGATACATGTCCTCTACCGAACTGTATCCTTCCGCTTGCAGGAAAGACTGCCAGGCCTGATCGTCGGGAGCCATCACGGTCAGAATACTCTGGCCGTTGACAATGGGTTTGAAGCCCGACAATTCGATTGCCTTGAGGAACGTGGTGTGGTTCCCCTCGCTTTCCATCACTTCCCAAGCATTGCCTTTCAGCCAATCCGGAGCCTTGTAATGGTCGTCGTCGGCGATATCATGGCATGACGCAAAAGAAATGACTGCAAGCAAGATACAGACTTTTTTGAAAAGTGCGTACTTGTTTGTCATGAGATTATGTGATTATAGTTGTATATTTTTAGGTCTGTATAGATTCATTTAGTAGACATGATAGTTAAGGCCTACAAAATTAACAAAAGTTAGCCTCAACTCCTCTTAATTTATGTTAATATCGCTTTTTTGGTTAAAGCCAAACAAAAAAAAAGCAGAAAAATGGGTTTTGTCTCAAAAAATCAATAGTTTTGCAAGACAAAATGCCTGTATGAGCATGAAGAATCGAACACTACTGCTATTACTATCCTATTTTCTAAGTATGACAGCCACAGCTGGCGACGGCATCGGAGGTGTGCTGGTGAAGATCGGGGACTATATCGACAAGTCGACGAGAAGCGGCATCGACTCCACCTATATTATAGTGCCAGAGCGTCCGTGGCAAATCGCATTGGGCAATAACATAAACCGTACCAACTATCATCTCAATGCTTTCTATGCAGATGACATCGACGACGCTTTCTGGATCGAGTTCAAGCCCCAAATGGACACGGGGCTGGGCATCTCCGCCGGGGCATCCATCAGCTACCGAGGTTACGGGATGGGCTACCAGAAGTCATTCAGCGACAACGACAACTACAGCTTTACCGTCAGAATGTGTGGCAGCAGATACGGCCTGAGCTTCCGGGTCAGGGGCTACGATGTGTCGAAAATGAAAACGCACACCATTGTTGGAGTCAAAGACGAGGGCAGTTCCCGATTCTCTCAGGTAGAAGACGAGAATGACCTCGATCTCGAATCACCCGCCAAGGTCAGGACCCTTCTGCTGGAGGGTTACTACCTGTTCAATGGCTCAAGATACTCCAACACGGCTGTTTTCGACCAAAGCACCCAGCAAGTGAAATCTGCCGGTTCACTGATGGCTGGTTTCACATGGTTCAAGTCGTCCATCTCCTACGACAAAGAAGAGATTTTCTATCTTGTCAACTTGATGAACGACGTGGGGCGCTCCAAGCAGTGGCAGTTTGCCGTCGGGGCCGGCTATGCCTACAACTGGGTCCCTCTGCGCCAATGGATGATCAGCCTTCAAGCCATGCCTATGGTGTCGCTCGTCAACAAGATCAAGTCGTGGAGTTACGACATCGACTTTCCTGATTTGGAAGAGCCGCAAGATGACGGCAAATTCACCACATCCCTGATCCCCCGTGAAATGGAGACCCATAAAAGCCATATCACCCTGGGCGGGGTGGTCAGGGGCGGCATCGTCTACAATCACAAAAGAATCTTCGCCTCCATCACCGGACAGGCCAACACCTACGGCTACACCAACGGCAGAAATAAAGTGAGAATGGTAGACTGGTATGTGAATACCGCTCTCGGTTTCCGGTTCTGACTTTGACACCTCCGATAATTCCGATACCTCCGATAATTCCGATACCTTCGACACCTCCGACACCTCCGACAATTCCGATAATTCCGACAATTCCGATAATTCCGATACCTCCGATAATTCCGACAATTCCGACAAAAGAGCCCCAAGGAGTGTTTGCCTATTCCTTGCACCGGGCATACAGTTCCGAGAGCGACGGGCGCGGCACGCCTTTGGCGACAGCCAGGTCCAAGTCCTCACGCGCTTTCCGCTTGTCCTTCATGCGAAGGCGCACGTCGGCGCGGCTGATGATGTAATCGGTATTGGCCGGTGCGAGGCGCATGGCCTCGGTGAAGTCAAACTCGGCCAGTTCGAGCATGCCACGCTCCAGTTCTATCCCGGCCCTGGCAGCATAGGCCACCGCACTGTCAGGATAAAGTTGCACGACACGGTTGATGAGGTTCATGGCCTCTGTATAATGCCAATCTTTCTGCTCGACCAAGGCCAGACCGAGCAATCCGTTGAAATTGCCGGGCACGATCCTCAGCATCGTCTTGTAATCCTTTTTGGCATATTTGTAACGATGCAGTTTTTCATTGACAAAAGCCCGGTAATACAGGGCAGCCACATTCTTGGGGTCACGTGACAGCACCCTGTCGTATTCCTCCTTGGCATAGTTCCACTGCTCGAGGTAGATATTCCACGTCGCCTTCTTGAGCCGGAGGTCGATGTTGTCGGGGAATTTCCTCACCATGGCCTGGGCCTCTTCCAGCGAGTCGAGCATCTCGCTGTAGGTCTGGCCCGAGACAACAAGCGGAACGAGGAGGGCAAGGAGCGACAATCTCCATGCCCTTCCCGCAGATGGAATGCGGAAGATCCGGCAGATGGTTCCGACCCGCATCATTTGCTGTTCTTGATCCAGTCGACAATCCATGCGCCCACTTCCCGGGTGCCATAGGCTGCCCCACCCTCCACTTGAATCTCAGGAGTACGCACACAGGCATCAAGACTGGCGTCGACGGCCTTGCGGACAAGGGTTCCCTCGTCGGTCAAACCGAAATGCTCCAGCAGCATGGCCACCGAGAGGATCTGCGCAAGCGGATTGGCCAGGTTCTTCCCCGCAGCCTGGGGCCACGAGCCATGCACAGGTTCAAACACCGGGGTGCTTTCTCCTGTGGAAGCCGAGGGCAGCAGGCCCATGGAACCGGAGATGCAGCTGCCCTCGTCGGTAAGGATGTCGCCGAAGGTATTCTCTGTCACCATGACATCAAAGAATGTCGGTTCGGCGATCATGCGCATCGAGGCATTGTCGACAAACATGTAGTCCACCTTGACATCAGGATAGTCGGGCTCCATCTCCTGTGCGATCTGGCGCCACAAGCGGCTTGAAGCCAGCACGTTGGCCTTATCCACCACCGTGAGGTGGTGATGGCGCCGCCGGGCGTATTCAAAGCCCACTTTCAGGATGCGCACAATCTCTGGCCGGGTGTAGATATTGGTGTCGTATGCCTTGTCGTTGTCCTGGTATTTCTCGCCGAAATACATACCTCCGGTGAGTTCACGGATACAGATGAAATCGGCACCCTCCACCAGTTCGGCTCTCAGCGGACTCTTGTGGAGAAGGCATTTGAACGTCTGCACCGGCCGGATGTTGGCAAAGAGACCCAGTTTCTTGCGCATGGCCAGCAATCCCTGCTCGGGCCTGACCTTCGCCGTGGGGTCATTGTCGTATTTCGGATCGCCGACGGCGGCGAAGAGCACGGCATCAGCCTCTTTGCATACCTGCAGGGTCTCCTCTGGAAACGGATCTCCCACCACATCGATGGCATGTGCACCGCAGAGAGCCTCTTTGTATTCCACTTCATGATGGTATTTCTCGGCGATGGCATCCATGACGGCCACGCCTTGTCGCATGATCTCCGGTCCGATACCGTCGCCTGCGAGGACAGCTATTCTCAGTTTCATAAAAACGGTTGTTTTAGGGGATTGTATGTTATTGTTTTCAACGGATGACGGGTGAAATTATTGTTGCTCTTCGAAAATGTTGAGCATTCTTAACGTTGCCTTGATGGCAGCCTCCGTCTGGTCGGCATCGAGGCCTCTCGTGCGGATGAGCTTGTTGCCGTTTCTCCACGTGATGACTGTCTGCACCAGGGCATCCGTCCTGCCACCCGGCGGGATGGTCACCGCATAGTTGGCCAGAATGGGGAAAGTGCGGTCGAGGTAGGTCTTGTAGATTTTCCTCAGAGCCTTGACGAAGGCATCATACTGTCCGTCGCCGGTGGAATCGGCCTCGTATTGCCTGCCGTTGATTTCCACCTTGATGCTCGCCAGAGGTTTGAGTCCATAGGCCGACGACACCATATAGCTGATCAGCCTGACTTTCTCCTCGGGGGTGGTGTGTTTCAGCACATCGTTGACGATGTAGGGCAAGTCGTCCTGAGTGACGATTTCCTTCCTGTCACCCAGTTCGGTGATGCGCCTCGTCACTTTCGCCATCTGCTCGGGAGTCAGTTCGAGTCCCATTTTTTGGAGGTTGAGGGCGATATTCGCCTTTCCGCTGTTTTTGCCGAGGGCATATTCCCTGCTACGTCCGAACCGCTCCGGCACGAGGGCATTGCAATAGAGGTTGTCCTTGTTGTCACCATCGGCATGCACCCCCGCGACTTGGGTGAAGACATTGTCGCCCACGATGGGCTGGTTGGGTGCGATGGCGATGCCGCTATACTCCTCGACGAGACGGCTGATGTCATTGAGCCGGTCCTCCTTGATGCTGGTACGGGCCTTGAACTGGTCTTTCAGGATGGCCTGCACACTGGCAAGGGGCGCATTGCCGCACCGCTCACCGAGTCCGTTGACGGTCACATGCAGTCCCTTTGCACCGCAGAGCACCGCAGCGAGCGAGTTAGACACGGCCAGGTCGTAGTCGTTATGGGCATGGAAATCGAAATGCACGTCGGGATAATGGCGCCTCATCTTGCGGAAGAACTCAATCACCTGAAGCGGGTTGGTGATGCCGAGCGTATCAGGCAGCATGAACCGCTTGACAGGGGTCTTCACCAGCACATCCATGAGGTGATAGATGTATTCGGGCGACTCCGACATGCCACTGCTCCAGTCCTCCAGGTAGAGATTGACCTGTATGCCCAGACGGTCGGCATAGTCCAGCGACCGCATGATGTCGTCGACATGCTCATCGGGCGACTTGCCCAACTGCTGCCGGCAATGCCGCAAAGAACCTTTGGCCAGGAGATTGATGTTGCGGCATCCGCAGTCGTTGATCCAGTCGAGCGAGGCGTGTCCGTCGACGAAGCCCAGCACCTCGACCTTCTCGGGCATGCCGATGCGCTCCGCATAGTTGCAGATCATCTTCACCGCTTCTTTCTCCCCCTCCGACACCCGGGCCGAAGCCACCTCCAACCTGTCGACGTTGATATCCGTCATCAGCATACGTGCGATCATGAGCTTCTCATGGGGAAGAAAAGACACGCCGCTGGTCTGCTCGCCGTCACGCAGCGTGCTGTCCATGATCTCGATGAACGGATGGGTGTAAGGCCGCTCTATGATTTGCTCTGCTGTTCCCATGATGTGATGATGTCAGTGTCGGAAAGGAGGAAATCGATGTCGTCGAAACCGTTGATGAGGCAATGCTTCTTATAACCATTGATCTCAAACAGTTCGGAGCGGCCTGTCACGAGGTTGGTCACGGTCTGCCGGGGCAGGTCTACCCTCACCTCTGTCTTGGGATTGTCGCTGATGCTTTGGAACAGTTCGGCCAGAAACTCCTCCGACACCACGACAGGAAGCACGAAATTGTTGAGCTCATTGTTCTTGTGGATATCGGCGAAAAAAGAGCTGATCACGACCCGGAAACCATAACCGGCGATGGCCCACGCCGCATGTTCCCGCGAGGAGCCTGAGCCGAAATTCCTGCCGGCCACCAGGATGCAACCGCCATACGTGGGATCGTTGAGCACGAAGTCCTTGCGCGGCGTCCCGTCCTTGTCATACCTCCAGTCGCGGAAGAGGTTGTCGCCGAATCCTTCCTTGTCGGTGGCCTTCAGGAAACGCGCGGGTATGATCTGGTCGGTATCGACATTCTCCAGCGGAAGCGGCACACATGTGCTTGTGATGATATTGAATTTCTGTTTCATAGTCACTACATAAAAGTTCTTGGATCGGTTATCACACCCGTAATGGCAGCGGCTGCCGCCACCAACGGACTGGCCAGCAACGTGCGGGCACCAGGTCCCTGTCGGCCCTCGAAATTGCGGTTGCTGGTCGACACGCAATACTTGCCCGGCGCCACTTTGTCGTCGTTCATGGCCAGACAAGCCGAGCACCCGGGCTGACGGATCTCAAAACCGGCCTCAGCGAGTATCCGGTCGAGTCCTTCCTCACGGATCTGCCGGTCGACGGCCCAACTTCCCGGGACGAGCCATGCCGTGATGCCCCGGGCTTTCTGGTGCCCTTTCACAAGAGAGGCAAAGGCCCGGAAATCCTCGATCCTCCCGTTGGTACATGCGCCGAGGAAGACATAGTCGACGGGCATGCCCAGGAGCTGCTGACCGCCCTCAAGGCCCATGTAATCCAGTGCTTTCGAGAAAGAAGCCCTGCCTTCGGCCTTGATCTCATCGACCGTGGGAATGCGCTCTGTGATGCCCGCCCCCATTCCGGGATTGGTGCCATAGGTGATCCGCGGTTCGATCTCTGCGGCGTCGAAGGAGAGTTCACGGTCAAACACTGCGTCTTCGCCACTGCGCAGCGTCTTCCAGTAGGCCACTGCACGGTCCCAGTCCTCACCCTTGGGGGCATATTCCCTGCCTTTGAGATAGGCGAAGGTCTTCTCGTCGGGAGCCACGAAACCGCCCCGCGCGCCCATTTCGATACTCAGGTTGCAGAGGGTGAGCCTGCCTTCCATCGACAGGTCGCTCACCACCTCACCCGCATACTCGATGAAATATCCCGTACCACCCGACGTGGTGATCCGCGACATGAGAAAGAGGGCCACGTCTTTTGCCGTCACTCCCCTACCCAATTTTCCGTGGATGCTGATGCGCATCGACTTGGGTTTCTGCTGGAGGATGCACTGCGAGGCGAGCACCATCTCCACCTCCGAGGTGCCGATGCCGAAAGCCACGGCTCCCATGGCGCCGTGCGTGGAGGTGTGGGAGTCGCCGCACACGATGGTCATGCCGGGCAGCGAAAGTCCCTTCTCAGGTCCGACGACATGGATGATGCCGTTGTCGGGCGACATGACCCCGAAGTGTGTCAGGCCAAACTCCCGGCAGTTGCGCTCCAGGGTCTCCACCTGGGTCCTTGAGACGGGGTCTTCGATGGGTTTGTCCTGGTCGTGCGTCGGCGTGTTATGGTCGGGCATGCAGAAGACACGTTCCGGGCGGAAACATTTCAGTCCGCGCCGCCTCATCCCCTCGAAAGCCTGCGGTGAGGTCACCTCATGGCAATAGAGGCGGTCGATGTAAAGCTGTGTCGGACCGTCCTCCACCTGTCTGACGACATGCCGGTCCCATATCTTGTCAAAGAGTGTATTCATCACTGATGCTGTTTTGGTTAACTGCTTGCAAATATAAACAAAATTCCTGATATGTCACCTCAATCCCTGAATTTATTGATGCAATCAATATAGGCCTCGACGGAAGCCGTCACGATATCGGTGTTGGCTCCGAAACCATAATAGACGCCGCCATTATACTCCACCTGCATGTGCACCTTGCCCACATCGTTGGAACCTTTGGAAATGGCCTGTATGGTGAATTCCTTGAGCGTCATCTTCTTCAGGATGATTTTCTTGAGCGCGTTGATGGCCGCATCGACAGGACCGTTGCCCGTGGAAGCCGCCTCAAACTTCTGGCTGCTGATGTCGAGACCGATGCTGGCCACGCTCCTGACTCCCATGCCAGTGGTCACTTGCAGGTAATCGAGCCTGACGGCATGTGTCTCGGCCGTGTCAGCCCCGGCGAGCATCAGCACGTCGGCGTCGTTGATCTCCTTTTTCTGGTCGGCCAGACGGAGGAATTTCTGGTAGATCTTGTCGATCCGTTTCTCATCATCCACATTCACGCCCAGCACACTGAGCCGGTATTTCAGCGCGGCGCGCCCCGACCGGGCTGTCAGCACGATGGAGTTGTCGTCGAGTCCCACATCCTTGGGATCCATAATCTCATAGGTGGATGCATCCTTGAGCACACCGTCCTGATGGATGCCGCTGGAATGGGCGAAAGCATTCCGCCCCACAACGGCCTTGTTGGGCTGAACGGGCATGTTCATCAGTCCCGACACCATGCGGCTGGTTGGATAGATCATGGTCGTATTGATATTGGTGTCGATGTTCAGTGCCTTGTGGCATTTGAGGATCATGACGATCTCCTCGAGCGAGGTATTGCCGGCGCGCTCTCCGATGCCGTTGATGGTCACCTCCACCTGCCGGGCTCCGTTGATCACCCCGCTGAAGGTGTTGGCCGTGGCCAGCCCCAGGTCATTGTGGCAATGGGTGGAGAGGGTTACGCGGTCGATGCCGTCGACATGCTCCTTGAGGTATCTGATTTTTGCTCCGTACTCCTCGGGCAGGCAATATCCTGTCGTGTCGGGGATGTTGACCACGGTGGCACCGGCCTTGACCACGGCCTCGATCACCCTGGCCAGGTATTCATTCTCGGTTCGTCCTGCATCCTCGGCATAGAACTCCACGTCCTCAACGAATTTCTTGGCGTATCTCACGGCAGAGACGGCACGCTCGATGATTTCCTCACGGTTGGAGTTGAACTTGTAGCGGATATGCGAGTCGCTCGTGCCGATTCCCGTATGGATGCGCTTGCGCTTGGCGTATTGCAACGACTCCACCGCCACATCGATGTCCTTCTCCACGGCTCTGGTGAGTGCGCAGATGGTGGGCCATGTCACTGCCTTGGAAATCTCGATGACGGAATTGAAATCACCCGGACTTGAAATGGGGAATCCTGCCTCGATGACATCCACGCCCAGACGCTCGAGCTGGCGTGCTACCTGAATCTTCTCAACGGTGTTGAGCTGGCACCCCGGCACTTGCTCTCCGTCGCGCAGGGTCGTGTCGAAAATAAACAACCTATCGTTCATTATTCATTGTTTTATAACCCTTCGCAAAGGGTTGGTTATGGGTAATAAAAAAACCTTCCGCACTCCTGGAAGTGAGAAAGGTCATATCGCAACGCATCATCATCACAGCACACCTCATCACTTCCAGCCGCATTCTTGCAGTCGGATAGACAGGATGTCGAGGATAATCATGCTATTCATTGTCGTCATTTTCAAATTCGGGTGCAAAAGTAAGCAAAGTATTTCATTCCAACAAACGATTTGTAAGTTTTTTGTGAAAAAATCTGATAATTCAATGATTTTTCGCTGTTTTTCATCACAATCAGTCACTTCAAGGCTTCTTGATCACACCCAGCACCTGCTGTGAGATGGCTTTCATCCCCTTGATGGAGGGATGGCCATTGATCTTGTCGATATCGTGAAGTTGGATGCAGGGCACCTGATAGTGGGCGCAGATGGTCTTGCACGACTCGGTGATATCCTCACGCAACTCCGAGTTGAGGATGAAATAGACCTCCACATTGGGGTAACGGTTCTTCACATGCTGGAGCATATAGGCCATGGCAGGGCGGAACGTGTAGAAGTCGGCCTTCGTCCATCCCCCGTATTTATACTCACCCACGGGCTCACCGGCCCAACTGTCGTTGGTGGCGCCGAAAATGAGGATGACATCCGGATTTCCGAGATGATCCATACGTGTGAGGAACGATCTGTCGGAATAGTCATTGCCGTCATAGCCTTTGTAGCCGATGGTACTGCCGCTGTAGGAGTTGTTGACACACAGCCTGAAGCCGCCTTGGGCAGCCACTTGCCACCACCACGTCTGCTGCACGTCGTCCACGTCAGTACGGTTGCCGCTCTCCTCGTAATACCACATCTCGTTGGTCGACGGGGTGACATAGCCCTCGAAAGTGGAATAGGAATCGCCGAGGACGGAAATGGAAGGTTTCTGCGCACATGCGGAGAGAGTGCACAGCAGGACCACAGGAATAAACAGGAATCTTTTCATGATGATAGGATTTTGAATGACAATGTGATCAGAAAGGAGCGTCGGGGGGCGGCGGTCCGAGCGGGTCGTCGTAGTTCATCCTCGACCCCTTGATCTCGCCTCCCTCCGTAGGCGGGACGTAAGTGTCCTCCGGGTTGGCGAAACGGGTGTATTGTCCGCGGAAGTGGAGCAGCACGTCACCCACGGCACCTTTACGGTGCTTGGCAATGATGATCTGCGCCATGCCGTGCAGGTCATTGCCGTTCTCGTCATGATAGATATGGTAGTATTCCGGCCGGTGTACGAAGAGCACCATGTCGGCATCCTGCTCGATGGCACCCGACTCACGGAGGTCGCTCAGTTGCGGGCGCTTTCCGTCGTTGGTGTCACGCTGCTCCACCGAACGGTTGAGCTGCGAGAGTGCGATGATGGGGATATCGAGCTCCTTGGCCAGGGATTTCAGCGAACGGCTGATGGTGGAGACCTCCTCCTGGCGGTTACCGAATCTCATGCCGTTGGCATTCATCAGCTGGAGGTAGTCGATCATGATGATCTGCACGTTTTTCTCCCTTACCAGGCGGCGGGCCTTGGTGCGCAACTCAAAAATCGACAAGCCGGGTGTGTCGTCCAGATACAGCGGAGCGCCGTCAAGCTTACGGATATTCCTATCGAGCCGTTTCCACTCCGCATCATCCAACTGGCCGTTCATCACCTTCTTGCTGTCGATCTCGCAGGTGTTGGAGATCAGACGGTTGACGAGCTGCACGTTGCTCATCTCAAGCGAGAAGAAAGCCGTCGGCACGCGGTTGTCGACAGCGATGTTCTTGGCGATGGAGAGGGCAAACGACGTCTTGCCCATGGCGGGTCTTCCTGCCAGAATCACGAGGTCGCTCTTCTGCCATCCGGAAGTCATCTCATCGAGCTTGGTGAATCCGCTGGCCACACCGGTGAGTCCGCCCGTGTTGGCGGCGGCCAACTGCATGATCTCCAAGGCACGCTTCACGATGGGGTCGATCTGCGTGTAGTCCTGTTTCATGTTTTTCTGCGAGATCTCGAAGAGTCCGCCCTCAGCCTCCTGCATCACCACCTCGATGTCGTTGGACTCATCAAAGGCCTTGGTCTCGATCTGGCTGGCGAAGGAGATCAGCTGGCGTGCGATGTATTTCTGGGCGATGATGCGCGCATGGTATTCCACATGGGCCGAAGAAGCCACATGCGAAGTCAGTTCATAGATATAGGTCTCGCCGCCGGCCTCCTCGAGGGTGCCGTCACGCTTCATCTGCTCGATCACGGTGATGAAGTCGACGGGGTTCTCATTCATGCTCAGCGTCTGGATGGCGGAGAACACTTTTTGGTTACGCGGCTCATAGAAAGTCTCAGGGCGGAGCACCTCACTCACTACGGTGAAGGCATCCTTGTCTACCATCAGGGCACCGAGCACCAACCGCTCCGTCTCTATCGACTGAGGGGGCAGGTGTCCGAGTCCTGTGTCAATGGGCGTTGCCGTGGATTTGGCACGGCGACCGGTATTGCTGTTTCGGTTTTCTGGCATGGGAAATAAAGGGTTTGAGCCGCAAAGTTACGAAAAGTCGAGCGGAGAACAAAAAGAACCTGTTCTTTTTTTATCCCGAGACGGAGTAACTTCGCCTCGAAGAGGCAAAGTTACGGAAAAACGAGTGAAATGAGAAAGAAAAGCTTACTTTTATTTCCATTTTCGAATGCAAAGTAACTTCGCCTCGCAGAGGCAAACTACGGAAAAACGAGCGGAGAACACGGTTTTGTCCTTAATCGAACAAAATCTTCAGAAACCATTCATTTTTTATTCCGAGACGGAGTAACTTCGCTTTGTAAAAGCAAAGTTACAACATGAATTTGAATCCCGAAACAATTCGGCGATGAGGATTTAGACAATGCACTCAAGGAGAGATATTCATTAGCTGTGCATATCTCGCGAAAAACGAATTTCACGATCCGCTGCCATCGCACTCAGGAAATGGGGCCATTGGATGCATGGTTAGACAGGTTTTACATTAGCAAATTACAAAATGTAGAGACGTCGCATTGAGGCGTCTCCAGCATGTTACAAGATGTAGAGACGTCGCATTGAGGCGTCTCCAGCATGTTACAAGATGTAGAGACGTCGCATTGAGGCGTCTCCACCGACCACGGCGTCTCCACGTTCTTATGCGAATGGATTCACCCGACTTTCTAAAGTGAATTCATTCTTTTTTCTTTTTCACATGACGGCAATATTAAAATGACATGTTGTTTGAGGAATGAGCTATTAACTTTGCCCTGTCATTTTAAACTTTACCGACATGAACGACAAAGAAACCACCCGGACATTCCTCTGCCAGTTTCCCAGACAGATCGAAGGCCTCGTCTATCTCTTCTTGCAGTCCATCGCCCAAGAGGGCATGGTGCACAGCAGCGGGTATGCCCTCGCGAAGCAACTGGGCGTCTACCGCACTACCCTATTCCGCATCCTCAGCCACTTAGAACAGCAGCGGCGTATCCGCCTCGCCAGAGACAACGGCTCCGCCACCGGCAGCAAACTCATCATCACGCTCCTGCCCGAATCCAGCAAAACACATGGGATGGAAAAAGCAAATGTTACGCTCCTGCCTGAGAATGATACGCTTCAATCTGAAGAAGTTACGCTACAGACCGAAAATGATACGCTACAGACGGAAGAAATTACGCTACAGACCGAGAATGATACGGAAAAATCGGAGGAAACGGCCTTTTCTGACCCTTTACAGCAGATTTCGACCTCCCGGAGCCCCTATTCAGGACATCATGACAAGGCCGATGTGACAGATTGTTACGCCGCAGAGGAGCAAAAGAAAAGCAAAGAAGAAAATCCCCCTGCACCCCCTCAAGAAGAAATCAAAAGAAAAAACTCTCACAATCGCGCGCGTGTGAGCAAACAGACTCTTGAGATGCGCAAACAAACCTTCATAGACAGCATTATGCCCTTCTCGTCACGTTACGACACTGCGATGCTCCATGCCTTCGCTGACTACTGGACTGAACCCAACCGCTCTCTTACCCGGATGCGATTCGAGATGCAGAAAACATGGAGCACACCACTGCGTCTGGCCACCTGGGCGCGCAATGAGGCCTCTTTTGCCCGGCGAAGCCAATACACGCCACGCCCCTCCTCTGCAGAATGCGTAAGTCAGGCTCAACAATGGGCCATGGAGGAGTCAATGCGCGTCGTGAAAGAAGCCGAGCACAACAGACTCCTACGCCAGCAGTTCCTCAATTCGCTCTAATACAGCGCTGCATCTACCAGGATAACATTCATCTACCAAAATGACAATCAACCAGGATGACATTCAACCAGAATGACAATCAACCAGGATGACATTCATCAATCAAGATGAGATTCATCAATCAGCAACACTTTTCATCAATCAGGATAACAAAACATCATCACCATGAAACCAACAAACAACACCCCGAGCATCATCCGTAATCTCCACCCCACAAAACTGTCCGCCACACAGACCACGGAGATCTCACAGTTTATGAGAATCTTCCCCACAGAACAATCACTGATCAAATACTTCGCACCCGGGAAATGGGCCGCAGCCCTGGCCAACAGGCCCAAGTGTCTGCTCTACAACATGGTGACGCTCAACGTCATCAGCAACTACTACGGCCATAGCATCGCCCTGCAGATCGTGAAAAACAATCTCGTGGGTCTCTACACCGTGGCCAAGCCGCATGAGTTCGTCAATGAGAAAGCCTTGGAACTGGCCGCCTCCATCTTCTTGGGAAGCTACGGCAACGAACTACCCATCTTTGGAGCACTCTACTATTTCGCCAGCTACCTTTCCCGCTACCGCAGCTCCTATACCGCCTTTGACCTGCAGGATGTACTGCGGCAATGCGACCAGAGATTCATGCCGCAGTGGCGTATCGCCATCCACCGTGCAGAGAAAAGCCATGACACCGGCACGGGTAGCAAGGAGGTGGGCAAGGCGGCCCTCATCACCTACCTGCGCAACGAATATGTGGCCAAGGGTATCGACATTCGCACATCGGCCCTCTACATCAAGGGACTGGTCACCGAAGCCGACATTCCCTTTATCGAGAGCATGGAACCACTCCCCCTCTGACGGGGATGATGGCATAAGAGGGAATAACGTGTCTCTCTGCATCACGCAATACACTGCCGTGGGCGAGTCCGATCCCGAAGAAGGAAAATCGCTCATTGGAGGGATATTGACACACGAGTGGACACGATGTCAAGAAAACAGGGAGTTTAGGAGTTTTGGAGTGTAGGAGTTTAGACATTACTCTTGCAAGTCAAAGCCTATACTGGCGATGAGTCATCAGTTCTATGGGCTTCGCCATAGCTCTCACACTCTGGAGACAAAACGCACTGAGGAGCTTAGAAGACTCGTGTGGCCGTTGCT
>CAMNIN010000048.1 GCA_946540735.1 uncultured Prevotellaceae bacterium
GCATTCTCGCTACCGTGGCCCGCGTTGCTCCTACCAATGCGCCCGTCTTGATTACAGGTGAGAGCGGTACGGGCAAGGAACTCATCGCAGAGGCTATCCACCGACAGAGCCAACGGGCTAACGGGCCGTTTGTGAAGGTGAACCTCGGCGGCATCTCCACGTCGCTGTTCGAGAGCGAGATGTTCGGCCACAAGAAAGGGTCTTTTACAGATGCCATGACTGACCGCATAGGCCGTTTCGAACTGGCCAAGGGGGGCACCATCTTCCTCGACGAGATCGGCGAATTGTCATTGGCCAGTCAGGTGAAGCTGTTGCGGGTGTTACAGGACCAGACCTACGAAGTGCTGGGCGACAGCCGGACACGCCGAACAGACGTCCGTGTGGTCTGCGCGACCAATGCTGACCTTCGCGCGATGGTTGAGGAAAAGACCTTCCGTGAGGACCTGTTCTACCGCATCAATATCATCAACCTCCATCTGCCGCCCCTGCGTGACCGGCGTGAGGATATACCGCGATTGGTTAACCACTTCATTCAGTTGGCTTGCGAGGCAAACGGACTCTCACCTGCCACTGTCTCATCAGAGGCTATCAGTTATCTACAGACACTTCCGTTCCCTGGCAACATTCGCGAGCTGAAGAATCTGGTGGAAAGGGCTCTGCTCATGAAAAATCCTTCCGTCAGCCAACTCACTGCCGCCGATTTCGAGTGTCTCACCCCGCAGTCGATATGTCCGCCGGTCCACCAGATGGGCACTTCTGCCGCTACCCTCGACGCATTGGAACGTTCCGCCATTGCAACCTGTATCGCCAAGCACAACGGCAACCTCTCTCTTGTCGCTAAGGAATTGGGCATCAGCCGGGGTGCCCTATACCGCAAAATAGAAAAACACGGACTGTGAAACTAAAGCATTATTTCCTCCTCCTTGCAACTGGCATTGTCCTGTTGGCCAGCGTAGCTCTCTTCGCGACGTTCCGCAGTCATCCTGCACTGTTCTACGTCACAGAGGGTTTCGTCGTTCTGCTATTGCTCTATCTTTGGCTCTTTTACCGCAAGACCATTCGTCCATACGACACTCTGATTGGCGGCATAGAACTGGTGAGGGAACTAGACCTGACCACACGCCTCGCTCCATCGGGACAGCACGAGACCGACATCATCGTCCGCACGTTCAACGACCTGTTGGGGCGCCTGCGCAGCGAGCACCTCAGACTCGAAGAGCAATACACTTTCCTCAACCTGCTTATCGAAGCTTCGCCGATGGGTGTCATCCTGTGCGACCTGGACGGCAACACCACATCCATGAATCCCGCAGCCCGGCAGATGTTGTCACCAAGTATCGAGGAAACCATCCACGCTCTTCCTATCGGAGAGACGACCACCGTGCGCATTCCTGGCGGACCGCAACTCTTCCGCATCAGCCACCTGTCTTTCCCTGACCGTGGCTTTCAGCATCCGTTCTTCCTCATTGAGTCGCTGACCTCAGAAATACGTCTGGCAGAGAAAGCGGCCTATGAGCGTGTCATCCGTATGATTGCTCATGAGGTGAATAACAGCGTGGCGGGCATTATTGGAACTCTCTCGGGCGACGAAGCCGAACGCCTTGCCACACTCTCATCCTTTGTCTCCCGGTTTGCTGAAGTAGTAAAAATACCACAACCGCAACTCCAACTTTGCGACCTCAGTGAGGAAGTGGAAGCTTGTCGTCCTTTCCTCGAAAACCTGTGTACGCAGGCACATGTCCGTATTGAATTCTTTCTTACCGATGAAGCCATACCCGTCCATCTTGACACCGTTCTTTTCCAGCAGGTGCTTATCAATATCGTCAAGAATGCTGTTGAAAGTATCGGTGAAAGACTACTGGCAGGCATGTCTGCAGAAACAGGCGTCTCCAGTATGACACAAGGACGGATCACCCTTGAGACCACTACGCCTGCCACACTCACCATCACCGACAATGGCCATGGCATCCCATCATCCATCGCAAAGAATCTCTTCACCCCATTTTTCTCTACCAAACCTCAAGGCCAGGGTCTTGGTCTTCTACTCATTCGCGACATTCTGACTTCTCATCACTGTACGTTCAATCTGCTTACAGACCCCGAAGACCATCTCACTCGCTTTACCATCCAGTTTCCTATTTAATTGGAATGTTTCAACAGACAGCAAAACAATCCCCACGCCCTCGAACATGGACATGGGGATTGTTTGGTATAGAGTGTACTCTATTAGGGGTTTGCCGACCCTGCTGGTCAGAAATTCTTTCGAACTCCCTGCCAATCGGGAAATTTCATTTTCAGATATTCATCATCGAGGAAAATGGCCGACTGCCCTACCCTGCCTTTCAACTGCCAGTCGAGCCACTTCACGACGACCTTGGCGTAGTTGCCGCCATGCTTCTCATAATAGGTGCCGCTGTGACCATCTTTTGAATTGAGCATCACCACGGGGATATTGTCGGCGATGCGCTCATAGTCTTTCTGTGCATTGGCGTAGGCGATGTCACCTGGGCCGCCAATCATATAAAACATCGGCGTGTGGAGGTTTTTGAGCGATTCCTTGGTGGAACCCATCATTTCCATATCACCAATGCCGGAATTCAGCATAACACAGGTCTTGATGCGGGGATCGTGGGCAACACCCAGCACTTGGGCTCCTCCGCACGACTGCCCCATCGCTGCCACATGGTCGAGGTCGAGGCAATGGTAATATTCTGACCCTTGGGCGGCATTTTGGTCGGTCAACCAGTCGAGCACCTCCAGCAACATCTTCGGATAGGTCCTGAATTGTGGGACAGCAGGCTGCTGCTTCTTGCCCTTCTTGGCGTTTTTGGCGGCCTTTTCTCGCTGTTTGGCTTGCTCTTCCTGTTGGGCCTTTTTCTCCTCAGCGGTCAATGGCTGGATTCTCTCTCCATTAGCCATGATGACATCTCCTTTGGTTTCGGGGAATGCCGATCTCAGGACGCCACGCCATTGAGCCATCACATCCGCTTCATCATAAGGGCCGATGGCTGCAGCCACATAGCCGTAGGATGCGACTTCGCTCAACAACAGGCGCATCTCCACGTTGTTGTTGAAACAGGCACCATTGGCATAGACGATCACAGGCAGGGCGCCTTGCCTGGCCACCACTTCCTTCAGGTTTTGCGGACGATATACCGTGAAGCCTGGACAGGAGGCATCGCCCACCACTTCCGACTTGAAGGGGCCTGTTCCACCGTCTTCCACCACTTGCCTTTGAGCGGTTTGGGCGTTCACCAGTCCCGTACTTGTAGCGACCAGCATCGCTGTCAGAAATAAGCTTTTCATTCCCATAACGTTACGACTTGGTTTCTGTATTTTAAGAGAGGTACTATCCGTTGTAGCCTTTCCGTTGTTCATTTATTTGACCACCTTCTTGCCGTTTACGATATAAAGGCCGTGGGGAAGTTCGTCAAGCGATGTCGCTTTCAGGCGAATGCCATTAAGGTTGTAGATGCCCTTTGAGGTGTCGATGGTCTTGTCTGCCTCAACTCCCTCAATGCCGTTGGGAATACCACCGAGACCACGCACAAAACCGGCATAGACATGCTTGCGGTAATAGTTGATGTCCCAGATGCCTACCGGTGTGTTGGCACGCCATCCGCTGTTGGCAGGTGAGTCTGTCGGACACCACTGGCAGATGCCCCACTGCTGCTCTGGAGGCACAAGACGGAAAAACTCCTTGATTATCCACTCGTAGAAGTCGGCCATGTTCTTGTGCTGAGTCTCTGTCATGCTGCCTGTTGGCACATCTTTGCCGCTGGCATCGACATATCCCATGTCCATTTCGCTGACACGCACATACTTTCCGGTTTGAGCCATCAGTCTGAACATATTGGTGATGGCATTCTTCTTGCTTGTCCTCGTACCACTGTTCTCATAGTAGGAGATATGCATCTGAGTGCCGATACCGTCGATCTTGGTGACACCATCCGACTCCCATTTCTTGATCCAGTTGATCAGAGACTTCAACTTCTTGTTGCCATCCCAGTCCGACTCGAGGTTGTAGTCGTTGATGAAGAGGACCACGTCTTCCGGCCCATACTTACGTGCCAGACGGCAGGCCTGACGCACATATTCAAGGTCGCCCATGAAATCCTGCCAGTAGAAAGCATCACCACCGACATCCCATGTGCCATCGGGGTTGTAGCCTTCCGAGTGCTGCAGGGCATAATTGCCCTGTCCGTCATTGCCGCCACCGGAAATGGCTTCATTGACGAGATCCCATGCCTTCACCTTGCCACCGCAGGCTTCCATCATCCCCTTGATCCACTTGTCCATAGCATAGACGAGGGTGTCATGACGCTCCTGTGGTGTCTGGGGGATAGATGTCGGCACGTAGATATAGCTCAGATGCTCACAGATGGTCGGGGCTACAACGCTGCCGCTGTTTTCCTTGACTCTGAATGAACTGACATCCGTGCCTTCAAAGTTACCGTTCTTGATTGTCTCCACTCCACCTATCTTCAGGCTTACATTGTCGAAGTAGTAGTTGTTCTCCTCAGGCAACTCGCTGAGGTTGAAGGCAATGCTCTGACCCGAAGCCTTGAAGGTGCCGCTGACTTTGACGGTCTTCCATTCGGTGGTGAAATTCACATTACCCAAGGCCTCATAATGAACATAAGCGCCAGGGGCGTTGTGGATCTGTGTCGATGCGAATGCCGGCTTGTCGGCACGCACATCGGCGGAGAACACAAAACTTGTTCCTGAAGCGAATGATCCAGGTACCAGCCACATCTGGTTGTCCCATGCCTCCGACTTCCTCTCTGTGGCGTGGGCCTTGAGGCAACGACGATCCTCATTGATGGTCATGCCTTTCTTTTTCTCCTCAAACTTGATGCACTTGATATACACCTCACCCACGTAGTTGGGAACGTGCAGCAGCAGGAAACTGCTCTCCATGGTTGGCTTGACATTGACCTCGACATCCTGCCACTCCGTGTTGAAAGAAAAACTGACATTGGTGCCGCCATCCCAGTCGCCAAGACGACCGTCCAGGTGTCCTGCCTTCGAACCCTTCACAGTCATGGTCATCTTGTAAGTCTTGTCCTTATTGAGCATGATGTCGGACATGGCGACAAACTGCACCTGCCACGGATACGACTTCGTGGTGGTCACGATAAGGCCGTTGGTGGCGTCAAAACCGATGGTATAGCCAAATTCCGACTCCGAGGCTTTCCACCCCACGTTCTGCTGGGTACGGAAGTCCTTGATGGCTGCCTGGATCCAGACGTCCACATCACCGTCGGTAAGCTCCGGTGCTGGCTTGTCGGCGATGAGTTTCCGCAACCATCCGTTCGGCTGCTGCGAATGCCATGCGAGGGTGTGGCCGTAGACGTTGAGTCCTGCCTCAGTCGCTGTTTTCACATAGTTCTTCACGGTAGTGAAATTCATGTTGCCATTGCCGTCCACACAACTGGCCATCTTCATGGCGTTGCCGGCCACTGTCTCAGTGAAATTCTTGTTGATCAGGTTTCTGAACAACGAATTGTTGAGGTATTCGCTGACGGTCGTGCCTGAACCAAGTTTGAAATTGGGATATTTGGTATAGTCAATATACTCTTTGAGGGCCAGATATTCATCCAAATATCTGTAGTTGTCGTCATTGGGCTTGCCCAACTCAAATTTCTCCTGTGCGATGGCTGACACCGAAAGACAGGCTGCAAGGATGGAAAGGAATAGTTTTCTCATATTGAATAATTGATGTTTGATCTAATCAAGAAGGCTGCCGGTACACAAACCGGCTAAGTGGGTCTGACCGTAAAGTCTGCAAACCTTTACGAAGCCGAAAATAAGTGGTGCAAAAGTAATATTTTCACACGTATTCTCCAAATCTTACGTAGCTTTTTGCTGAAAAATATGACTTACAGGAAAGGGGAGTATCACGCCGAATCGACATCAGTCTTGGTTTGACTCATTCACATACTCGCTGGGAAGCATCCCAAACTCTTTTTTGAAAAGTTTGGTGAAATACTTCGGTGTGTTGAAGCCCACTTCCATGGAGAGCTCCGACACCTTGATGCCTGGCTGCTGGCGCAGAATGCGGCATGCTTCTTTCAGGCGGATGCTGTTGATGAACCCGGTCACCGACTGTCCTGTGAGTGCCCGCAGTTTGTTATAGAGGGTGGAGGAAGAGACGCACATGTCGGAAGCAAACTGCTCACGATCATAATCGGAATCGTCGAGGTGCTGTTTCACACAGTCGATGGCCTTTTGGATGAAAACCTCATCGGGCGAGGAGTAATGCTGCTCCTCCACCTTGAAGTCGGTCTGACTGCTGAACTTCCTTCGGATGCGCTCCCTGTTGCGGATGATATTGTCGATACGCAACTGCAGGTCACCCATCCTGAAGGGTTTCGTGATATAGGCATCAGCACCCGTCTCATATCCCACATTCTTGTCTTCGTCTGTCGTTTTCGCCGTCAGCATGACAACCGGCAACTGGGCATAGTCTTCTGAGTCCTTGATCTTGCGGGTCAGTTCGATGCCGTCCATGACTGGCATCATGACATCGGTGATCACAATGTCGAGATCGCGTTTCTGAATCGTGTTCAGGGCCTGCTTGCCGTTGCGTGCTGTATAGACATGGTATTGCTGGGCGAAGAGCTTGCGCATGAGTTCCAAGAGGTCGGGGTTGTCCTCCACGATCAGCATCGAGTAATCTTTCCCGGCTGCTTCGTCCTCGCTTTCTGGCTGATTGTCGACAGCCATCGGCAACTGTTCTTCCATCTGTTCTGTCTGCTGGCTGTCGATGGCCCTGTTGTCTGCGGTCAGGTCGATCTCGTCCTGACCATACGCCGCTTTTGCGATGGGCAAGGTGACAGTGAACGTGGTACCTTCGCCTTCACGGCTTTGGCAGTCGATTTTCCCGTGATGGAGCACGACGAGGGTGTGGGTCAGCGAGAGGCCGATACCTGTGCCGTGGGTGTTCATCCGCCGGTAATCACCGTCGAGAAAACGGGTATAGAGGTGTTTCATCTTGTCCTTGGAGATACCGATGCCTTCATCGCTGACTTCCAAGGTTGCCTGTTGCTGGTCCGCGGTCAGCGTCACCACGATGCGACCGCCTTCCTTGTTGTATTTCACGGCATTCGACAGGAGGTTGTAGAGGATTTTGTCGACCTTGTCTTTGTCAAACCAGGCATCAATGCCTTCTGCAGGACAATTCACGATCAGTTCTCCACTTTTGGAACCGACCATCGGACGTACGCTCTCGCACTCGTAAGCGACAAACCGGGAGAGGTCGCCACGTGCCACCAACAACTTCAACTGTCCGGCCTGCGACTTCCTCACCTCAAGAATCTGGCGCAGCAGACGGGTGAGGCGCTGGATGTTGTTCTGCATCAGTCCATAATTGGCGCTGAACTGCGGTGCTTTCTGGCGCAACTCATCGACTGAGGCGGAAATGATGGTCAGCGGGGTGAGCAGCTCATGGGTGATGTTCGTGAATACCACTGCCATGGCCAGTCGGTTCTTGGTCTTCAGGTAGTTCTTGTACCAGCATATCCCTCCGTAGACAGCACCGGCTAGCAGTGCGGCATACATCAGATAGGCCCACCAGGTCTGATACCATGGCGGCAGCACGTTTACCTTGATGCTATAGGGCATCTCTGTCTGATGCCCATAGCTGTCGACAGCCCTCAGTCTCAGGCGATACGTCCCTGCGGGCAGGTTCTGATAGGTGGCCTTCCGGTTATCCGCGTCGGTATAGTGCCACTCGCGGTCATAGTTCTCCAGCCGATAGGCATAACGGCACTGCTGCTGACCCTGATAGGTGAGGAGCGAGAAACCTACGGAGAATTTATCGACTCCCGATGGCAGGGTAATCTCCTTCGTGAAGAAAGGCTGACATTGGGAAATCTTTTCCTGCATGGTGGAGTCAAGCCAGTCATAGGGCTTGTCGTCGATCAACAGGTCTGTCACGATCAGCGGGGCTTTTCCTTCCTGCTGATACTGCTCTATCCGGCAGGGGTCGAAAGAGAAGAAACCACTCACGTTGCCATAGAAAAGTTCCTTGCCATGCCGGAATGAGCCATGGGGTGAGAAATGGGGTGCCTCCAGTCCGTCCTCGGCACCGTAGTAGGTCACGGGATTGTTGGTCTTGTCATCTCTTAACCGCAGGAGTCCCTTGTCTGTGGAGAGCCAAAGCCATCCCATGTCGTCACCGTCGATGGAATAGATGCTGTTCACATGGATGTGGAAACGGTGGTTGACTGGCTCAAAAGCATCCTTTTCCGGATGGTAGCGAAACAGTCCGCCACTGTTGGCGATCGCCCAGAGCCGGTGCTCCGCATCCTCATAGCAGGCCAGGGCGTTGTCGAGCGGATAGTTGTGGCTTGCCGAGGCGTATTGGTGGAAGCGGAGCGACTGGGGCCGCCGGGCATCTCCACTGACACAGACGATCCCGGCATTCTCCGTCGAAATCCATAGCCGGTGCTGGTGGTCCTCCTTGATGGTTTGCACGTCACAGTGGCTGAAGTCACGTCCTGCCTCGCCCATCTTGAGCCTACGGCCCTTGCCATCGGGGAAGACCACGGCCACACCATCGTCCTGCCCTATCCATATCGTTCCATCCCGCAGGCGGAGGAAGTCGTTCACACTGCCTTCTTTGAGGAAGGGCGTATTGTGGAAATCCAGCATCCGCGCCGGCCGCCCCTCTTTCCAGCTGATGATGCCACGTGAACTACCCAACCAGAGTTCTCCGTCGCCTTTGTCGAGGATAGCAGAGATGGTCTGGGCATGGATGCCGGCATGGCCTGTCATCCCGCCGAATCCGGGTATCTGGCTGTTGTAGGTCACCTGGTTTCCCTCACGGTCATAGCGGGCCAGGCCATAAGGCTGGAGCCCCAACCAGAAACGCTGACCGTCGGAAGTGAAGACCCGCTGGATGCGGTTCACCGGCAGTTCCCTTCCTGCGGGATTGAGCAAACAGTAGCGGAAGGGGGATGGCTTTGTGCTGAGGTGCACGACACCCTGATTGCGTGTGACGGTCCAGAGGTTTCCTTCACCGTCAGTCACCATGTCATAGCAGAAATTGAGCTCCGCATAATTCTCCACGTCTGTCAGGTCGTCGAGTCCCACACGGGTCAGTCCTTCAATACAGCAGCCCCAGACGGAATGGCTCACCGGGTCCTCCAGCAACTGATGGAAGGTGCGGAAGTCACGCCGACCTTCGTTGATATGATGGGCTTCCGGCGCATGCTCATTCTCTGGATGGTCCAGGCACACGATTCCGTTTTCCCAGGTGCCGATCCACAGACGCCCCTTGCCGTCTATCAACAGCGACGTGGCGGTGTTGCGCTCGCTCAGTCGGGGGTAGCTCACCATCCTGCCGCTTTTCTTGTCCATGCGCAGCAGACCGCCCTCCCATGTCCCGACATACAGATGGCCCTTGGTGTCCTCGGCAAACGAGTGTACGCCGACAGGCATGCTCACATGAGCAAAACCATCCTTCGCCGATTCATAGCGGGAAATGCCGCGGTCTGTTCCTACCCATACCGTCCCGTCCTCCGAGGTGAAAAGCACGTTGAGCGTGCGGTCCTGGTCGTCTCCAAGATGATAGGTCTTAAACCGCCCCTGTTTCCTGTCGTAGCGCACCAGTCCGTCGCGTGTGCCGATCCATAGGCCGTCGGCCTTGTCTTCAGCCATGCAACGCACATAGTTATTGGGAAGGATGCCCGGTGAATAGGCATCGCTCCGATAAGGCTTGAATTGATAGCTGTCGAAAGAATAGAGACCTTGGTCGGTTCCTATCCACATCAGACCATAGTGATCGAGCATCAGGCAACGGGCATCTTCTGTGCCGGGGACGGATACCTGGGACAAGATCCTCAGCGGCACATGCTGCGCAGCCAACACTTGACCGAGTGCTATAAAGAAGAGCAAAAGCAGTTTTCTTGCCATCTGTCGAAAGATTGTTTTCACTTCCATGTGCAAATATACACATTTTATTTGGTTTGGCAACTCATCCATCATAAAAAATGGGGATTGCCCGATGAAGTAGCGAAAGTGACGGTCATGCCTCATAACCCTGGCTTTTGAGCCCGCAGAAAGGGCGGATCATCCCCAAAATAACGATTTGTTCCCCTAAAATCACGATATGGGGACTATGTTTCCACACCGTTTGACTACCTTTGCACACGGATCACGTAATCGTTTACGTTTCGCATGATTATTCCACCTTGCATATCACAACCTTAAATAATAACCAACCCTAATTATAAACTTAAAAAACCTTATCAAATGAACTATGCTCATTTAACTCTTCCATCCAGGAAGCTATGCTTCGCTATGGTGTTGGCAGCAGGAATGATGGCATTCCCATTGCCGACAATGGCAGAACCTGCAGTTCAGGCAGTACAGCAAAACGCTGTCGTGAAAGGCCAGGTCACAGACCGAAACGGTGAGCCGGTTATCGGTGCCACCGTGAAGGTGAAAGAAGTTGCTGCCGTAGGTGCTGTAACAGACCTCGACGGCCAATTTGAATTGAATGGCGTACCGGCACAGGGCACGCTTGTCGTCACTTACATTGGCTACGCCACCAAGGAGATTGCCTACAAGAGCGGACAGACGGTGAACGTCACTCTGGAGGAAGACGCAGAGACACTGCAAGCTGTGGTGGTCGTGGGTTACGGCACGATGCGCAAGAAGGACCTCACAGGATCCGTCGTGCAGATCGACCCCAGAAAGATTGCCGACCAGAACCCGGGTACGGTGCAAGACCTGCTGAGAGGCACTCCGGGCTTGCAAATCGGTTTCAGCTCCGACGCACAGTCCAACGCAAGCATACAACTCCGTGGACAGAACTCACTCTACACCGATGGCTCACACAACTCTCCCCTGATTATCCTGGACGGTATGCAGTTCGCTGGCAGCCTCTCGGAGATCAACCCCGACGATATCGAGCAGATCGACGTGCTGAAAGATGCTTCTTCGGCTGCCATCTATGGTGCAAAGGCAGCCAGCGGTGTCATCATCATCACCACAAAGAAGGGTAAGGAGGGGAAGCCTGTCATCAACGTGAGCACAAACCTCGCTGCCAATACCAAATCCGCTTACCGCGACGTCTTCAGCCCCAGCGAGTATATGACCTACCGCGAAGACTGGTACAAAGCGCAGACCTATGGCTATCGTGAGGATGGCACATGGGGATACTATGGCAAGGACAGCGGCATCCCCGTGGGCTATTACGACAACTACAACAATCTCTCGCAATATGGTATCTCTGAGGAACAGTGGGCGAGCAACGGACCGAAGACCTCACAGGCCGGCGAGTCGATGCTCAGCCTTTACGCCCGCCGTATGGGCTTCGATGCCGACGCTGCTCTCGTGATGGAGAACTTCCTGGCTGGCAAGACCTACGACTGGGAGGACGCTGTCTTCCGCACCGGATTCAACCAGGACTACAACGCCAGCATCTCGGGGGCTACCGACCGCATCAACTACTACCTGGGATTCGGCTATCTGAACAATGAGGGCGCCATACAGGGTGATGACTACCACACCTACCGCGCCAACATGAAACTCAACGCCAAGATCACCGACTGGCTCGAAGTGGGAGCGAACGCCAACTTCCAGGACCGTAGTGACATCTCACAGAAAGTGCCTCTGGGCAGCAACTACTGGGACGACAACCAGCTGCGTGAGTCGCCCTATGCCTCACGATACGATGCCGAAGGCAACGAGGTACAGTACCCCCGAACAGGCAACCCCACCAACGGCGGCTACAACTATCATTTCCAGCAGAAGTATCTTGACCTGGACAAGGGCTATACCGTGCTCAACACCATCTTCAATGCCAAGGTGACTCTGCCCTACGGCTTCACCTACCAGTTCAATATCGCTCCGCGCTTCCAGTGGTTCTACGACCGTTACTGGATGTCGGCCTCGCTGCCCGACAGCAAGGCTGCTGACCGCGGCTCCAACCGCAACAACTCGAAGACCTTCAACTGGAACCTGAACAACACGCTGACATGGGACCGCACATTCAACGACTTGCACCACTTCACCGTGACTCTCGTGCAGGAGGCTGAGGAAAACCGCTATTGGTATGACGAGATCCATGCACGCAATATCACTCCTACCGACGTGCTGGGATTCCACTATATCGAGGGCGCCAACAAAGAGCAGAGCTCATTCAGGACCAACGACACACACTATACCGCAGCCGCTTATCTGGGCCGTCTCTTCTACGGATTCATGGACCGATACATGCTGACAGCGACAGTGCGACGCGACGGTTATTCCGCTTTCGGACAAAACAACCCATGGGCCAACTTCTGGTCGCTGGGCGCCAGCTGGGTGCTCTCCGAGGAGAAGTTCGCACAAGACTGGAACTGGCTCGACATGGCCAAGCTGCGCATCAGCTACGGTACTAACGGTAACCGCTCGCTGAGCGACACCTACCTGGCTCTCTCCAACCTGGCCAACGGTGGTCTCTATGCTTACTATAAGTACGGAAGCACCTCACAAGAAGTGCTCAACGCTCTCCAGGTCAGCCGCCTGGGCAACCCGAACCTGGAGTGGGAGAAAACTTCTTCATGGAACTTCGGTCTCGACTTCTCACTGCTCAAGCGCCGCTTCTCCGGTAGCATCGATGTCTACCACAAGCGTACCCACGACATGATCATGGGTCAGCGCCTGCCCAACTTCACCGGCTTCAGCAGCATCACCACCAACCTCGGCGAGGTGACCAACACCGGTTTCGAGATCACACTCAACACACGCAACATCGACACCGAAAACTTCAAGTGGAACACCACGCTGGGATTCTCATACAACAAGAACAAGATCAAACACCTCTATTATGAATATGATGAGGATGGAAAGGAAATGGACGACACCAGCAATGGATGGTTCATCGGCAAACCCATCGGCGAGATCTGGTACTGGAAAACCGACGGCATCTGGCAGGCTAACGAGGCCGACGAGGCTGCCAAGGTAAACCAGAAACCCGGCGACCCGAAAGTCGTCAACGTCTATACTGAGGATGACAAGATTCTCGAGGACGGCACACGCATCCCCGTATACAACGACAAGGACCGTACCTATCAGGGCACGACACAGCCGCCTATCTACTGGAACATGCGCAATGACTTCACTTTCCTGAAAAACATCACCTTCTCCTTCTCAATGTACAGCTACATGGGCCATAAGAGCCGTGCCGGCTACTGGCTCAACGGCGACAACTCTGGATCAATGTTCACCCAGACTTGCAACACTTACAAGAAGGAATACTGGACACCCGACAACCCCACCAACGAATACGGCCGTCTGAACGCCGTGGGTCCCTCTGGCGTGACAGGTATCGAGAAAGTCTACAACCGCAGCTTCGTACGTCTGGACAACATCACGCTCGGATATACACTCCCCGTGGAACTGACCAGCAAGATCGGCATCCAGCGCGTGCATGTGACAGCCGGCATCAACAATGTGTTCACCATCGACAGCTGGGAATACGGTGATCCCGAGACTGGAGGCTTCGCCAACCGTCAGTTCCAGTTCGGCCTGAACGTGACGCTCTAATGAGAATAGGTATCAGTCAATAGGATTTTTGATTACTTAAAAAAACAAAGAAAGTTATGAACAACAAGAATATATTAAAAGGTGGAGTGGCAGTTGTGGCTATGGCCTCAATGATGGTCGGCTGCGGCGACTCTTTCCTGGAGCAAGATCCGCTGTCATTCTACGAGCCGGCTACCACCTACAGCACTGAGGCCGGTCTGCAAGCCGCCCTCGCACAGTGCGACAAACAATTGAAAACCTACCGCATCGACGGCAACTGGAACAACGTGGGTATCTTCACCAATTACCTCATGTCGGATGTCGGCATGTATGCCAAGACCGATATGGGCGGCGGTTTCCAAGACAATTTCGACGCCAAACTGACACCGACATCTGGTATGGCCGGCGGCGGCGACGGCAACTACATGCAGCGCTTCTGGGACCAGGGCTACAGCATGGTCAAATACGCCAACTCTATCCTCTCATACGTCGACCAGGTGAAAGGTCTCGACGAGGCCACACGCGATGCCTACAAAGGCCGCGCCTATTTCCACCGCGCCTACGCCTACTACAACCTGGCTCTGCAGTTCGGCGACATCCCCTTGGTCACCAAACTGATCAGCGTGCCGAAGCGCAATTACACCTCTGCCAGCAAGGAGGCTATTTTCAAAATGCTGGTCAATGACCTGGAGTTCGCCGTACAGCATGTGCCCGCACAGGCCAAGATGGGCTATATGGGACAGGTCAACCAGGAGGGTTGCATGCATCTGCTGATCAAATGCTACCTGGCTGTCGGAGAGTATGCCAAAGCTGAGGCGATGGCCACCGACCTGATCAACAACCATGGACTGAAGCTGATGACCGAACCTTTCGGCACCTGGCAGCCCTCGGGCAACGAGAAGACTTGGAAGGTGACCCGCAACGTGATATGGGACCTCCACCGCACGCCCAATATCGCCGACCCGGCCAACAAGGAGACTATCATGATGATCTCCAACAGCAACGACCAGGACTTCACCACCTATAACATCATGCGTGCCTGCTTCGCTCACTGGAGCAACGGTATCATCCGCGACCCGCACGGACTTGGCGGCCCCGGACAGAACATCGCCCGCAACAACAAGGACTACAATGAGGAACTTGACTGGGTGCGCGTGGCCGGACGTGGCATCGCACTCAACCGCACCTCATATTATTACAACAAGACCATCTGGATGGACGAGAAAGGTGAGTATGACTGGCAAGACCTGCGCCACAACCGCGAGGTGGGCAACTGGATGGAGATGGAAGACTTCAAATACAACAACCGCAAGTCTGACTGCTACGGACAAAACTACCAGCTCTATGCCACAGAGGATTATGCCGACCCGTCTGATCCCTCGAAGATCCTCGTACATAAGGGCGACATCCTCTGCTCCGACACCATCCGCAGCTGGTATCCCACCCCACTCTACCAGCTCTACATCCTCGATACACCCAATGAGCAGAACATGGGTGCCAACCAGTTCCAGGGTGCGTCGGGCAAAGGGGCCAATGGCGACATGTACCTCTTCCGACTGGCTGAGACGTACCTGCTCCGCGCAGAAGCCCGCTTCTATCAAGGCAAGACGGCCGAGGCTGCCAGCGACGTGAACATCATCCGCCAGCGTGCCAACGCGAAGAAAATGTACACCACCGTCACCATCGGCGACATCATGTCGGAGCGTGCCCGTGAACTCTATCTCGAGGAGTTCCGCCAGGCTGAGATGGTCCGCGTGAGCTGGTGTCTCGCCCGCAGCGGCAAAGCCGATGAATGGGGCAACACCTACGACCTGAACTCATGGGACAAGCAGGAGGGTACCGACCTCGCCGGAGGCAGCTACTGGTACCGCCGCTGCACCACCTACAACGTGTTCAACCACCCCTACGGCAAAGGACAGCAGGGCAACCAAACCTACGAGTACAAGATCAACAAGCACAACTTGTTCTGGCCGATTCCCAACTCTGCCATCACGGCCAACAACAAGGGACAGTTGAGGCAGAACTTCGGCTACGACGGCTATTCTGAGTCTATTCCAATGTGGACGAACTGGGAAGATGCGGTCGCCGACGAGGAGATTGCTAACTAACTCTCACATTCATACATAGTTTTTTAGGTTATTACATTTAGCATTTCCAAAGCGGAGGGGGACAGTCTGCGCCATGTGGGCTGCCCCCCTTACCCAAACATACTATGAGAAAAATCTTATTTTGCTTTGTCTTGCTTTCAGCAGTGACAGGACAGGCCCGCTCTTGGTCGGGCGACAGGGTGAGAGAGGTCATCAGGCGTGTGAACAACTACTGGCAGAGCAACAATCCGGCCGAGGTCAGGGCTTTCTGGGACAATGCCGCCTATCATACCGGAAACATGGAGGTGTATAAGCTGCTGCACGACCAGCAGATGCTCGAATACTCCATCAGATGGGCGGAGCACAATCACTGGAAAGGCGCTGCCGAACCCGATCCGGCCAAATGGAAATACAAGCAGTATGGCGAAGGACAGGATTACGTGCTCTTCGGCGACTGGCAGATCTGTTTCCAGACTTATATCGACCTCTATAACCTTTCACCGGATGAGAAGAAGGTGGCACGTGCCAAGGAGGTGATGGGATATGAGGCTGACTCCAAGGCTCACGACTACTGGTGGTGGGCGGACGCACTCTATATGGTGATGCCGGTGATGACCAAAATGTATAAGTTGACCGGTGACACCAAATACCTGCGAAAACTCTATGAGAACATCCTCTACAGCGACAGCATCATGCTCGACAGTGAGACCGGACTCTATTTCCGAGACGGCAAATACATCTATCCGAAGCACAAGACCGCAAATGGCAAAAAGGATTTCTGGGCACGAGGCGACGGCTGGGTCCTTGCCGGCCTGGCCAAAGTATTGCAGGATATGCCGGAGAATGATGCCCGACAGCCGTTCTTCCGCGAGAAATTCATCCGACTGGCACGAGCCGTGGCCAAGACGCAACAGCCGCAAGGATATTGGACCCGGTCGATGATGGATCCGCAACAGGCTCCCGGACCGGAGACTTCGGGCACTGCGTTCTTCTGCTATGGACTGACCTGGGGAATCAACAATGGCTACCTCTCCAAGAAAGAGTTCGCACCAACGGTCAAGAAGGCCTGGAAATACCTGACGAAGACGGCCCTGCAGCCGGATGGGAGAATCGGCTACGTACAGCCTATCGGAGAACGTGCCATACCCGGACAGAGGGTGGACGCCAACTCACAGGCCAACTTCGGGGTAGGTGCCTTCCTGCTGGCAGCGTGCGAATATGTGAGATATCTTGAGAAATAGGCTTTGACCTGCCATTTGAAGGCATTTTCAATGCGCATGAAATAGAGTATGGAGCAAACTATCATAGAATCCTTGCCCTACAACGACTACGGGCGGTGGATCAGGCAACGGTTGGGCATGCGGATGCAGAAACTTCCCGTCAATGCGGGTTTCAGCTGTCCCAACAGAGACGGACGGCTGTCTAAACATGGATGCTCCTTCTGCGACAACAGCAGTTTCACTCCGTCCTACTGCCAGCCCGATGCCTCCATCACCGAACAACTGGAGGCTGGAAAGCGTTTCTTTTCGCGGAAATATCCGGATGCAGGTTATCTGGCCTATTTTCAGTCATTCACCAATACCTACGCTGACACCGCCATCCTGCGCGACCGCTATGAGGAAGCCCTTGCGGTGGAGGGTATCCGTGGACTTGTCATCAGCACTCGTCCCGACTGCCTTTCCACCAGTTGCCTTGACTATTTGGAAAGTCTGAGCCGCCGCACCTTCCTCACGGTTGAGATTGGCATTGAATCCATGAACGACAGCACACTGATGAGGATGAACCGCCAGCACGACTCATCGTGCGTGCGTGATGCCGCTGAGGCTCTGTCCAGCCGCGGCATCATCACTTGCGGGCACGTGATTCTCGGACTTCCACAAGAGAGCGGGGAGGAAATGCTCCGACAGGCCACGATGGTCTCACGTCTTCCCATCCAGATCCTGAAAATTCACCAGCTACAGGTACTGAAAGGAACTGCCTTGGCCAGAGATTGGGAGCGAGGGGATTTCCAGGTCTCGTCATCCGACGAGTATTTGTCGCTGCTTGCACAATACATCTGCCGGCTTCGGAGCGATCTTGTCCTGGAGCGTTTTTTCTCTTCCTCTCCCATCCATATGGTGATTGCTCCCCGATGGGATCTCCGCCCTCAACTACTGAGCAAAAGACTGACCAACCTGATGCGGGAAAAAGGATGGCACCAAGGTATCTTTGCGGACATAGGCACTACCGGGTGAACTTGGAAAACGCGCCACGGTTATCTTTCTTGAGTCCACTTTAAATAGTCTATTTCGTCACAGCGCAGTGTCCTCAAGGCTCTCTCCTCAAAAGCAGCCTCTCGACATGCGAATGGATTCACCCGACTTTTTAAAGTGGACTCAATCTTGGGGTATGGTTCAAAGAATATCCTGCACTACAGCGGATATTCCTCGAAAGCATAGAGCACGGTGGAAAGATAGCGCTCACCCGTGTCGGGCAACAGGACGACGATCTTCTTACCCTTGTTCTCCTCGCGCTTGGCGATCTCGGCTCCGGCAGAGAGTGCGGCTCCGGCAGAGATGCCCACAAGCAACCCTTCCTGTTGCGCCACCTCACGACCAGTGCGGATGGCATCGTCGTTATCCACGTCGAGAACCTCGTCGATCACAGAGGCGTCGTAGGTGTTGGGCACGAATCCGGCACCGATGCCCTGAATCTTATGCGGACCGCTCTGGCCGCCGTTCAGCACGGGCGATGACTTCGGCTCCACGGCAATCACCTTCACGTTGGGGTTCTGCTCCTTCAGATACTTGCCTGCGCCCGAGATGGTGCCGCCTGTTCCTACGCCGGCCACCAGGATATCCACCTTGCCGTCGGTGTCGCGCCAGATTTCCGGACCCGTGGTGGCATAGTGGCGTGCCGGGTTGGCAGGATTCTCAAACTGCTGCAGGATGACGCTGCCGGGAGTGGCATCGCGAAGGGCCTCGGCGGCACGGATAGCTCCGGGCATACCGTCTTTGCCTGGAGTGAGGCGTACCTCAGCACCATAGGCTTTCACCAGGTTGCGGCGCTCCACGCTCATCGTGTCGGGCATGGTCAGGATGAGGTGGTAGCCCTTCACGGCGCTCACCAGCGCCAGTCCCACACCGGTGTTACCGCTGGTGGGTTCGATGATGGTGGCTCCGGGCTTCAGGATACCGCGCTGCTCGGCGTCTTCTATCATGGCCAGGGCGATACGGTCTTTCACGCTGCCGCCGGGGTTGAAATACTCTACTTTAGCAATCACGGGTGTATCGATACCCTTTGCCTGCGAGAACTTGTTGAGCTCAAGAAGAGGTGTGTTGCCGATGAGCTCGGTCAGCTGTTTTGCAATCTTAGCCATAACATGGATTATTTTTTAATCATTACAAATTCTTATTTTTCTTTCACGATAGGATAGAGCTCAATGAACTCCCCATGATGGTCTTGTCCGTCGTTGATCAATTCGGCCGTCTTACGGCCCACCGTCTCAATGTCGTGAAACCCCGGCAACGCCATGTTTCCGTTTAGGTCGGTGGTGGTGGGGCCGGGATGCACGGAGAAGATCTCCACGGGGGTGCTGTCCTGCTCAAACTCGGTGGCCATCACGCCCATCATGGCGTTCTGGGCAGCCTTGCTGGCCACGTAGGCCAGCGGATGCCAGTAGGGACTGATTTCCGATGGCACGGTGATATTGACGATCCTTCCGTTGTTTTGTTCGAGCAGTGGCAGCAGGGCCTTGGTCAGCGCAAAAGTGCCGATGAAGTTCACTTCGAGGGCCTTCCTGATGGCGTCGATTTCCGTGTGCCGACTGTCCACGCTCATGTCGCCAGGTATGCCTGCATTGTTGACGAGTAGCGACAGTCCGCTGAATCTCTCGCCCACCTCCCTGGCAGCCTGTTCCAGACTGCCAGGGTCGGTCAGCTCGATGTTTGTCCAGCCCATGACGTCAACTCCTGCTGAGACTAATTTGTCGATGGCTTTCTCCGCGCGCGCTCGGTCGCGTGCGCCGATAATCACTTTCCATCCGCTCAGTCCGAGGTGTTTGGCTATGCCGAACCCTATTCCTTTGTTGGCACCTGTCACCAGTGCGATCTTTTCTTTCATCTTTAATTTATAAACTCATAAATCATCAACTTATTATATTTTGTCGAATGCTTGCGACAGATCGTCGATGATGTCGTCGATGTGCTCCGTGCCGATCGAAAGGCGTATGGTAGATGGTGTGATGTGCTGATCGGCCAGTTCCTCGGGCGAGAGCTGTGAGTGGGTGGTCGTATAAGGATGGATGACGAGACTCTTCACGTCGGCTACGTTGGCCAGCAGCGAGAAGATCTGCAGTGCGTCGATGAACTTCCAGGCCTCTTCCTGTCCGCCCTTGATCTCGAAGGTGAAGATGGAGCCTCCGCCGTTGGGGAAGTATTTCTGGTAGAGAGCGTGGTCGGGATGGCTGGCCAGTGCGGGGTGGTTCACCTTGGCCACCTTCGGGTGGTTGGCCAGGAAATCGACCACCTTCAGCGCATTCTCCACATGGCGCTCCACACGCAGACTCAGTGTCTCCACGCCTTGCAGCAGGATGAAGGCGTTGAAGGGAGAGATTGTGGCACCGGTGTCGCGCAGCAAGACGGCACGGATGCGGGTCACGAAGGCTGCGGCGCCTACGGCGTCGGCAAACACGATGCCGTGATACGAGGGATCGGGCTTGGCCAGCGTCGGAAACTTCTCCGGGTTGGCTTTCCAGTCAAACTTGCCGCCGTCAACGATGACACCGCCCAGACTGCTGCCATGACCGCCCAGGAACTTCGTGGCCGAGTGAACCACGATGTCGGCCCCGTGCTCAAGAGGACGGATTAAATAAGGTGTACCAAACGTGTTGTCCACGATGAAGGGGATGCCATGCTTGTGGGCGACGGCTGCCACGCCCTCCAGGTCGAGCACATCGCTGTTGGGGTTGCCGAAGGTCTCGGCATACACCACCTTCGTGTTTGGCTGTATAGCTGCCTCCAGTGCCTGCAGGTCATTCACGTTGACGATGGTGTTCTCGATGCCCTGCGTCGACAGGGTGTGCGTGATCAGGTTATACGAACCACCATAGAGGTTGTCGGCTGCCACGATGTGGTCGCCGGCCTGCACGATGTTCTGCAGGGCATAGGTGACGGCTGCGGCGCCTGAGGCCACGGCCAGTCCGGCCACTCCGCCCTCGAGTGCTGCCACACGGTCCTCAAACACGCCCTGCGTGGAGTTGGTCAGTCGGCCGTAGATGTTTCCAGCGTCGCGCAGGCCGAAGCGGTCAGCAGCGTGCTGAGAGTTGTGGAACACATAGCTCGTGGTCTGGTAGATGGGCACGGCACGGGCGTCGGTTGCGGGGTCGGCCTGCTCTTGGCCTACATGAAGCTGCAAAGTCTCGAAACGATAATTCTTCTTACTCATAATTTTTTCCTTTCCTTTTTTTATTATGTTGCTTTCTTTCCGTTTGAATTGATTTCTGGTTGCAAAGGTAAGGAGATTAGAACTATTCTCCAAATTTTTATTGAAATCAAGAAGATAAACCTACCATTCTGAAATTTGCAGATATTTATTCTAAATTTTGCAATTCTCGTTTATTCCAACAGAATATTATTCTGCGATCCCCGCTTTCAGGGCTTCATAGTTCAATCGTAAGATTCTGACAGATATTGCAAATAGCGCTTTTGGGGGATATAATAGGACACCATTCGCCTGCTATTTTGTTTTTTCATCATTGATTTCGGTTAAAAACGACACAACATGGAATTATCCACTAATTTTCTTGCGCGATTCGGATAATATCACTAAATTTGCGGTATAGTACGAAAATATTTGCCAAAGGGCACTCCGCTGATCAGGATTCGCACCCTGTTCATCGGGATTTCCTGTTCATCGGGATTTCCTGTTCATCGGGATTTGTAATCCCGATGCCATGAGTATCAGGATTTGTAATCCGAAAAACGCGTTGCCAAAACGCATGGCCAAAACGCATGGCCAAAACGCGTTGCCCAAGCACCGTTCATCGGGATTTGCAATCCCGATGCCATGAGTGTCAGAATTTGTAATCCGAAAAAACATCCCCCGAGCGAAAGCATATCTTCCCGAAAAAGGAACTACACATAAGACACCCTAATAAAAAAAAAGACAGATGGCTGAAACATTAGACCCCACCGACTTGCAGATACTGAAAACGCTGCAGAGAAACGCCAAACTCACCACGAAGGAACTGGCCGATGCTGTGCACCTCACACCGACTCCGGTCTTCGAACGCCAGAAGCGTTTGGAGCGTCAGGGCTACATCAAAAAATATGTGGCCGTGCTCGACCCTGAGAAGCTCGGCCAGGGACTGCTGGTATTCTGCAAGGTGAAACTGAAGCAAATCAACCACGAGATTGCTGATGATTTCACCCGCCGCATCCTGCGCATACCCGAGGTAACCGAGTGCTACAACACCAGCGGTGCCTACGACTATCTGCTGAAAGTTCGCGCACGCGACATGAAGCAATACCAGGATTTCGTGCTCACCAAACTGGGCGACATCGATTCGGTGGGCTCCATAGAGAGTACCTTCGTGATGAGCGAAATCAAACAAAACTACGGCATCAACCTGTAGGCTCTTCAAGTAAAGAGCATGCCTGTTTACTCGAATCTTATGCGATCTTGGAGGAAAAAGCACTTACAACGAGAGAAAAGACGATTTTTCCATCATTTTTATAAGCGGGAAAGACGAAAAAAACTATCTTTGCAAAAAACTGAAGTCTATGAAAAAATATCTATTGCTGTTTTGGGCTGCCATGACCTGTATGCATGCGCTGGCCACCGATTATTCATTGGAAGAGATACGCGACCAATGGGCATCATGCAACATCAAAGTGCCCAATGGGGGACAAAGTCCCGACATTGTGAAGTTGCTGACGGCTTTTCAGGATGTCTGGGGCGACTATACCGTAGCTCCTGTGTTGAAATGCGCCAAAGACCCGCGCTTCACCAGTAAGCGTGACGAGGAAGCAAACGAGGAGATCATCGTCGACCGCAAGAATGGTTACGCATGCCTCGACAACGGCGGCACCGACAGCGGCTATATGGAGACTTGTGTGTGGCGCCGCAACAACGGGCACCGGCTGTTCGCCATCCGCCTGGGTCAGCCCGTCGACCCGGAGATAGAATTCGTTTGTTTCTACGACTACGATCCCAAGACATCCACCCTATATCCTGAGACAGGACCTGAGCAAGAGTTCAGCCCTCTTAGCAAGAACAATTATATCGGCTACGACCTGCCTCGAAAGGGAAAAGATTTCATCATCAGAGAATACGACATCAACCTTCAAAGCAACATCAACCACGTTTTCTCCTGGGATGGCGACAAGCATCACTTCTCACACATCAGCATCGACGATTTAGAATACGGATTCCGCTGGTTTAACCCCAAGGAGACGGATTATCTTGTCCAGATGACCAAGATAGCTTTTATATCCCTTCCTGGGCAGGAGAATGGTTTCTTCCTGCTGAGCGACGAAGAAGAAGATGGCATGATCGCCATCGCACCCTATAAAAGCGATATCGAACTGATTGGCATCAACAACCCCATCACCTACCACAAGCTGATCTTCTATCCGGATGCTGTGGTGACAGAATCGGAAATCTACCAATACACCAGTTATGCTTTCCTCAAGGATGGCTATGTGTCGCAGATCATCACCGAATATCCCAACCAGAATGACCCCAACGGCAAGTCGAGAATTAAGGTGGACGGTTGGGAGGACATGACCGAAGCTGCTGCCCGGGAGAAAATCAAGTCGTTGGGACAACCTCTCACGATAAAGCCGGTATGGAGGAAGGTGAGACTGAACGACTGACGGTGTACACCCATCCTTATCTCGGATCAAGAATGTAATCTCAAAGTCAATAAACAAAGTCCTATTTTTTGGCTGAATGGGCTTTTCGCTCCATTATCCCAATGCGGATATGAAGGTGAAAAGCTGCCGTGCCTATTTCCTGCTGAATGGCCTCGACGCCGCCAAATTGTCCACCGATGTCAGCGCCTTCAAGCTGAGTTTCGACGACGAGGGTACCAATGGCATCACCTCCGTTGCCAATGGCAGGAAGACCATTCACGCCACTGGATGGTACACCCTTGATGGACGCCGGCTTAACACCAAACCTACGGTCAAAGGCGTGTATGTGAACGACGGGAAGAAAGTGGTGATCCCATAATCTAACTGTATGAGGGATGAAAGAAACGACTTGCAATATGGGTTTTGCAAGTCGTTTCTTTTACTTTTGGGGTTTTGCAAGTCGTTTTTTTACTTTTTGGGCCAGAAGTTGCATGGTGGTAATCGTTTTTTTTCTATCTTTGTTGCCATGCTGAAGGCGCGTCCCCTTTTCACTGGTTGCCTTGGTAGGCGATTGTTTCAGACCCCCCTCTTGTCGGCACTGCTTTTTATGGTGTTGCCGGCAGCGGCTGACGTGGCACTTCACGATACCTGTCCCAAAGTGAGAATGGAGGTGCGGCGGTTGCCCGACCTCAACGTGCCACGCACCGGCCATGCCGTGTTCTGTGTCAATGGCGAGGTGACGGTGGTGGGAGGACATACATCGGGATTCGTACCCACACAAACCGCCGAATACTTTGCTGGGGGAAAGTGGAACCTCATGTCCACAGTCTATACCCACGACGACGGTCTCTACCTGCCCCTATCGTCGGGTAAGGTGCTCCTGGCCGGCGGGCATCATGAACCGCTGGGGATAGGACAGACTTTCAGAGCGGAGATGTATCATCCTGATACCCACACATTTGGGGGGTTCGGATGCCTTGAGCAGAAACGGAGCATGGCCTGCGGAGCCGAAATAGAGGGGGGAAAGGTGGTCATCGCCGGCAATTGGTATGCTGCCGACAGTCTCGAAATCTTCGACGGGAAAGAGGCTTTCCGGGCGTTGGGATCGATGACGGATTCCCTGACATCGCCGTTTATGGTGCCGGTCGCCGGCGGCGATGTGCTCATCTTTGGAGCAAACGACAATTACGGGCATCTCCGTCATTGTACCCATGCCCGACGCCTGAAGGCACCGCCGCTCTACATTTCTTTGTTTGAGAAATGGCAGCCGCTTTCCGTTTTTGAGGGGAAATCGATGGCCGACAGCCGGATTGACATGGGGAAAAAGGAAGAATTCACTTATCTCCTTCCTGTACACGACGGAAAGGGCAAGGTGGCCGTGGCTTTGCTGCGCGATACGCTTTTCTCTCTTTTGCCCACTGCCACGCCTGTACCTATGAGACTGGGGGGCGACACCATCTTCTATGACCAGATGGTCATCAGCGACCGCAAGGCAAAGCGGGCCTTCCTCCCCGCCATTTGCAAAGACCGCTTCCTCGTACTGAGCATAGATTACACGCAGTCGCCAGCACCCCTCACCCTTTATTATTCCGACCGTATGCCACGGCCGAGTTATTGGAACAAGCCTGTACTCACCCCAGAAGGACATTTGATGTTGGCAGGCGGTATTTTAAGGTTGGATGACATCTCGGCGGCAAACAATTTCAAGCCTTCGGCCAACGTATTCTTGCTGTGCGTGGGCGACACGGAGACTGCTGCAGCACCTGCCGCCTGGCTGTGGATGATCGTTTCTTTGGCAGTCGTGGCGCTCATTGCTGCCCTGGGGTGGCTGTTTGCCCGCCGGCATGGCCAACAGATATGCCGGGCACAGGATGCAGCGCCAGTTTCCAGCGATGCGCCTGCCGCGCCTTATGCCAACTTGCTTCCTAAAGTCTGTCAGCTCATGGAGCAGCAGCAGCTTTATCTCCAGCCCGACCTCAAAGTGTCGGATGTGGCTGCGGCGCTCTCCACCAACAGCCGCTATGTGTCGGAGTGTATCAAGGCCGAATACAACTGTTCCTTCATACAGTTTGTCAATTCTTACCGGATCAACCATGCCAAAAAAATGCTCCGGCAGCAGCCCGATATCAAAATCATTGCACTGGCCACTGCATCTGGCTTCTCGGTAGAATCTACTTTCTTCCGGGCTTTCCGTGCCGTGACAGGCATGACACCCAGGGAGTGGATCGCCCAAAACAACTGCTGATTTTGGGAATTGCAAGTGGGTATTCACACATTGCAAGTCATCACATTTCTTTTCTCACTATATTTGCGTTACGGTTGGGCTACAGTTGTGGCCTGCGAAAATGTGCAATTCTTACCAAAAACGCATATCTATGAGAAGAAAAAGTTTGTTACTCATCACAATCCTGTTGTCGCCGCTCTTGGTGGCGGCACAGAGCAGCGCCGACCTGCAGCAAGCACTGCCATCCGACTGGGGAAGCTGGCAGAACCTGACCTACGGGGTGGCCGACTCTACCCTGTGGGACGCACATCCCAAGCCCTTGCAGGTACAGATGGCCGGCGGCTACATCCACGTGGCATGGATGGAGGATGCCAAGCAGAACGACGGCAAGTACCCTCTCTACTACCGACGAAGCACCGACTACGGCAAGACTTGGGAGAAAGCGCAGATCATCGCTTGCAACGAGAGCAGCTATTGGACCAGCAGCAGCACGGGCGATGAAATCGGCGGCTCCAACTCCCACTGGATGGTGGCCGATGGAAAGAATGTGCATTTCCTCGTCCCGCGATGGGCCGCTGACGGACTGCATACCGTCACTTACTATTATTCCACCGACGGGGGAAAGACATTCAAACAGAAAGAACTGTGGAAACAGGTAGCCGGCAGAGGCCATGTATTCCCAAGCCGGCCGCATGTGGCGGTGGAGGGCAAAACGGTGGTGCTGGCTGTCAACATCGACCGCACGGTACCTCATGTGTGGACATCGACAGATGGAGGAGATTCCTTCAAGGAGTGCACCCTCGACGCATCGTTCAAAATCGTCGACCTCAAGGTGTCAGGAAAGCGATGGACCCTCCTCGGCACTTGGTCTGATGGCGATGCCTACAGTCGGGTGGAGCGTGTCTTTTTCGCCACTTCTGCCGATGCCGGCCAAAATGTGACCATCAAGAACCTGGGTCATGAGGCTGCCAACGGCAATACCTACAGCCTGGTGGGAATCAATGGGAAAACTAATTCTTGCGCCTACAATCCCCAACTCGTACAGCAGGGCGACATCATCGACGTGCTCTACCAGGGCTCGCTCTCCGACGGCAACGACGGCGACCCCAATCCGCGCTACGACAAGGGGCACACCCTGCACCGCCGCAGTACCGACGGAGGCAAGACTTGGAGCGGGGAGAAATACATCCCTGAGTCGACAGGCGAACACGGCGCCATCGCCGCCAAGGGCGACAATGTCTATATCGTCTCCACCAAAGGGGGCAAGCACGGACTCTTCTATTCGCACGACGGGGGCAAGAACTGGACTTGGCAGGAATTGTGCTCATGGAATGTCGGCAACCAATACAACGTCACCTATGGCTATCAGCTCTACATCGCTCCCGACGACGCCACCGGCCGGCATGTCTTCCTCACAGGGCCGCGCATGATCTTCTTTGAGACGAAAGACGGGTTCACCACCCTAAGCCGCAGTTTCTGCATGGGGCAGGAGGCTTGGGACAGGAAGCACAGCAACAACCACCAGCTCAGCGTGCTACTGGATGATAAGGGGAAGGAGCACTGGTTCATGGGCTTTGCCCCGCCCCATAAGGGGTTCCGCAACTACGACCCGTGGTACATCCTACACCGCACCCATGAGGCAGCGCCGGCCACCGGCAATCAGAACATGGCGCTCGACCTGACCAACCCGCACGACGAATATGGCAACAGCGGGGCATGGCACCAGGTGACCGTCCCCATGACTCCCAGCCTCAGCGACATCAAGAAGGCTACCACCGTGGAGTGCTGGGTCAGGGTCGATGAGATGAAGTCGTTCCAGATTTCAAGCGTCTCCCATGATACGGAGTACAGCCAGGGCTCGATTTATCGCGGCGGATTCTTCATGTCGGTATCCATGTGGGGCAGCAACGACAATTATTTCACCTTCGATGCCGGTCTCACCACCGATAAGTCGGCCGACACACGTGGTGTCTCCTTGCGCACACGCCGTCACCTTATTGAGGATACCGGCTACTGGCACCACCTGGCCATCACCTACGATGCCAGCGCCGAGGCCGACAACTTCCGATTCTACATCGACGGCATGCTCATGGCCTATGAGACCATGGTGGGCGACATCCTCATGGGAAAGAACCCGCTCGTCATCGGTGCCGAGGGCAATTCCAGCACCCAAAGAAAGGCGCTGGTCGACAACTTCGCCATCTGGGACCGCGCACTCTCGCAGCAGGAGATACAACAGCATATCTTCAACCCGCCCACAGGCCGTGAGAACAACTGCCGGCTGCTGCTCACCTTCGACGGGTCGCTCAAAGACCAGAGCCGCTATGGCAACGATGGCATGGCCTTCAACCGCCTCGTCCTCACACCCCACGACGGCATACGGCCGCCAAAACCGGAGATGATCCTCTCCAAGGATATGACCGGCAAGGTCGTGTCGTTCGCCGATGCTTCCACAGACGGAGAGGCTTGTTTCTGGCTGTTGCCCTCTTCTGGGTATCCGGGCTATTACGACTACTACAAAGGCCGTGGATGGTCGATCAAGAAAGGCGGATACCAGCAGATCGACTTCGGAAAAAACAGCGGCACCTATTATGTCAACCTCATCACGCGCGGCACTGGCCGGTGCAATGCCTATGCCTCGGTAGAACAGTCTTTCACCATCGGCGGACTCTCCAAGGTGGAACCCAGTGTGGTGGGCAAGAGCGACAACATGGGCATACGCATCTTCGGCGGCTACCAGCTCAACAACAGGACGAAGCCCAAGGTGGCCATCAAGCTGGGGAGCACCGTCATCGAGGGTACCTGGGAGATGTCCGATGGCTATGACCACACCAAAGTGACCAATGCCGCCGATATGGCCATGGCTCACTTCGACATGACAGGGCAGCCCACGGGACAATACGATGTCATCGTGGGAACCGACACGCTCTACAAGGCGCTGCAGGTGGAGGCGGGCGAATATCCCGATGTGTGGTGCCAGATAGGCGGAGGCGACAAGATGCTCATGGGCAAGTGGAAGAACTTCACCATCGAGTATGGCAACCCCACTAACGCCCCGGCCTATAACGTGCCGCTGTTCCTCTTTATCGACGACAAGGACGGCCGACTGGAGGTGTCGTTCGACTTTGAGGTCATAAAGGGCAGCGACGCCTTCTCCGACGAGGCGATGGCGGCTCTTGAGAAACTGGGTGACTATGCGCTCGTCACTGATGCACAAGGCAACAGCATCGGCGTGCGTGGCTACGCCTTCCTCATCCCGTATGTCGCTCCCAACAGCGTCAATCAGCGTACCTTCCGGCTGAGACTGCCATCCGACTATCCCGGCGACCGTGAGGTGAATGTCGTGGCTGCTGTCTACGACTCCTTCGGCGCCTTCTCCGACGAGGATTTCTCGACTACCAACAAGGTGAAAAGGCTCGACGACGATGACAAGGAACTCATCCGGATGACATACAACACGGAGCGCATCAACTGGGGTACCTGTGTAATGGAATATCTCGGCTGGGGCGTGATAGGCGAGTCGGTCAGCGTCATTCCATTCATGGGCTGCTTCTACAATGCCATGAGGACTTCCTATGCTTTCCAGTTTGAAGATGTCGGTTCTCCCAAGCGGTGGACCAACCTGCTCTGGAACAGTGGGGGCATGTTAATATCCTGCGCCACTGATGCCTTCCCGCCCACTCTTGCGGCCAAATGCTTTGCGACACTCATCGCCTTTGCATGGAATGGCGTCGCCAACTACCAGAGCCTGAAGGATTGCATAGCGGGCAAGCAGACCAGGAAGAAGATAAAAGGCGTGAACAGCTACGACCCCAATGAGATCATCGGCCCGTGGGGCTATGATGAGGTGGCTCACTTCATCCAGCCCATCCACCAGATGCCTTACACCGTCACCTTCGAGAACAAGGCCTCGGCATCAGCACCGGCACATGAGGTATTCGTCACCGACACACTCGACGCTGCCTGCTACGACCTCTCCTCCTTCTCATTCACCTCCTTCGGATGGGCCGACAAGTCTGTCGCGCTCAACGAGTGGGGCTGCAAGGAGTTCACACGCGACGTGGCTTATAAGGTTGGCGGTCAGGACATCACCGTGCGCGTCAGTGCGCAGTATGATGAGACCACGGGCGTGGCGCGCTGGAGCTTCGCCTCGCTCGATAAGAACGGTAACGAGATAGATAACCCTGACCTCGGTTTCCTCGTGCCCAACAACGACAACGGCGAGGGCGAGGGCTTCGTGGGCTTCAGCATCAACCACAAGGACGCACTGGCCACCAAGACGCGCATCCGAAACAAAGCCACGATTGTGTTCGATGCCAATGCGCCCATCACCACCAATACATACACCAATACCATTGATACCGACTATCCGACATCGGAGATTTCCGACTTGGAAGAGCGCGATGGCCTGGTCACCATCTCCCTCGCGGGCAACGATGCCACATCGGGCATCGCCTCTTTCAATGTTTTCGCTTTCAAAGACGGCGGTGAACCTGAATTGGTGGCCTACGCGGTCACAGGCAACAAAGTAACCGTTCCCTGCCAAGCGGGCTCCCGCTACGGATTCTGTGTGCTCGCCATCGACAATGTGGGCTACAACGAACCGAAAGACCTTGTGCCTGAGCGCGAAATCGTGGTGGGCGGCGACATGCCCGTGACTGCCACGGTCCAAGTGGCTGCGGCTGGCTATGCCACTTTCTACGACTCAAGATACAATTTCCAGCTGCCCGCGAGTCTGAAAGCGAGCGTGGTGAGCGGGTATGCCGGCCAGCGTCTCAACTATCATGCGCTCGAGGCTGGCATCGTGCCCAGAGGGGTGGCCGTGCTGATCGAGGCCGACAGCAAACAGGCTGCCTCCTATACGCTCACCAGCACGGCTGCAGCGGCCTCTTATACGGACACCAACCTGCTTCATGGCAGCGATGTGCCCACCACGACTGTGGTCTCTGGCGATTGGCTCTATTATAAACTGGCCTATGGTCCCTTCGCTACGGCACTGGCCGGATCGTTCGGATGGTTCTGGGGCGCACAGAATGGCGCTGCCTTCTCCATTGAGGGACATCGGGCGTGGCTGGCCATACCCAAGAGCGCAGCAGCGCCTGCTTATCTCCTCGATGGCAATGAGACGGACATCAACTCCCTACCCTATCCCCTCTCGCGTGACATGCCCTATTATGACTTGCAAGGCCGCAGGGTAGAGCCACCGCTCCAACCGGGCATCTACCTCCATGGCAACAACAAGGTGGTCATCAAGAACAAATAAAAATGACGGTATGAAAATGAATCGACTGAAATATCTGGCTTTGCCTTTCATGGCGGCTTTCGCATGTGTATCGATCTCCTGTGGAGGAGGCGACGGACAGAATGATCCTTATACACCAACTCCCACACCCACTCCCACACCGCAGCCCACGATCAAAGGAAAACACCTGACCATGACGCTCGACATGCCTGCCGAGGCTTCAGAGAATGTAATCACCCTCAAGGGACTCTCCGATGCGGTTTCCCGAACTTCAGGTGGCGCCTCATGGCTCATAGTCACTCCGCTGTCGTATGTATCAGGGGCTCCACAGGCCAAGGTGGCCGTCACGGCTAATCTGCAATCAGAGGCGCGGCAGCAGGATGTTTCTTTCTTCGCGGCGGCCGACACCCTCGTGCTTACCGTGAGGCAGAGTGGATACAAGGGTGGCGATGGAGGGGTGGACAATCCCTATGACATCCACACCGACCAACCGGCCTACGCACCCTCAGGACAAGTTAACTCCACAGGAGTAAAATGAAAAGCTACGGCGACAATCTGAATACCCAAACACATCAAGGGGGTGTGTCATCTTGAAGTGCCCCCAAAAGTTGGACAAAAAACTTTTGGGGTTCATCATGTATATACATCACACAT
>CAMNIN010000049.1 GCA_946540735.1 uncultured Prevotellaceae bacterium
TCACTCGGGACTTTCACCCGTTAGACAATACTCATGCCGAGCATACAAAAAATCCAGACCCGTGAAGGATCTGGACTCTTATAGGTGGAATGGTCTTCCGACTTATTCAGCCTTGGCCTCCTCTGCAGGAGTCTCAGCCTCAGCCACAGGAGCCTCAGCCTTGGTAGACTTGCGGCTGCGACGGGTCTTCTTACCAGTCTTGGCGGTCTTGGCCATGTTGTCGTCGAAGTCGACAAGTTCGATGAAGCAGATCGGAGCAGCATCACCAATACGATGACCGAGCTTGATGATACGGGTGTATCCGCCGGGACGATTGGCAACCTTCTCAGCCACAGGGCCGAAAAGCTCCTTGAGGGCTTCCTTGTTCTGCAGGTAGCTGAACACCACGCGGCGTGAATGAGTGGAGTCATCCTTGCTGCGGTTGATCAGGGGCTCGGCATATTTCTTGAGTGCCTTTGCCTTGGCAAGAGTCGTAGTGATTCTTTTGTGCATGATCAGCGAGATTGTCATGTTGGCAAGCATGGCATGACGATGGTCTGCAGTACGACTCAAATGGTTGAATTTCTTATTATGTCTCATTTTACGTTTTTATTTTTCAAGTTTGTACTTTGAAATGTCGGTTCCAAACGAAAGATTCAGACTCTCGAGCAAATCATCAAGCTCTGAGAGCGATTTCTTACCGAAGTTGCGGAATTTGAGCAGGTCTGTCTTGTTGTACTGGACAAGGTCGCCGAGTGTCTCCACATCAGCTGCCTTGAGACAATTCAGCGCACGCACACTGAGGTTCATGTCGACCAACTTGGTCTTCAGCAACTGACGCATGTGCAGCACTTCCTCATCAAACTCCTGGTTGGTGGTGTTCTCTGGATTCTCGAGAGTGATCTTCTCGTCAGAGAACAGCATGAAGTGATGGATGAGGATCTTGGCAGCCTCCTTGAGGGCATCCTTCGGGTGAATGGAGCCGTCCGTTGTCACCTCGATGACCAGCTTGTCGTAGTCGGTTTTCTGCTCGACACGATAAGGCTCGACCGCGTATTTGACATTACGGATTGGGGTGTAGATAGAATCGATTGGAATTACGTTGACGTCGGTGCAGAAATCACGGTTCTCATCAGCAGGAACGTAGCCACGCCCCTTGTTGATATTGATGTCCAACTGCATGGACGCTTTGACATCTAAATGACAAATCACCAAATCTGGGTTTAACACTTCAAATCCAGTCAGATACTTACTGATATCACCAGCCTTGAATTCTGTGGAATTCTCCACGGTGATACTAACTTTCTCGTTCTCGAATTCTTCTACTACGCGCTTGAACCTCACTTGCTTGAGATTCAAGATAATGTTGGTGACATCCTCTTTCACTCCTGGCACCGATGAGAACTCATGCTCCACACCACCGATCTTGATGGTGTTGATGGCAAAGCCCTCAAGGGATGAGAGGAGGATGCGCCGCAACGAGTTGCCAATGGTAACACCGAAGCCTGGCTCAAGAGGACGGAATTCGAATTTACCGAACTTATCGTTCGCCTCCAACATTACGACCTTGTCGGGTTTTTGAAATGCTAATATCGCCATTAATTTAATGATTATTTAGAGTACAACTCAACGATTAACTGCTCCTTGATATTCTCTGGAATGTCAGCGCGCTCTGGCTTGTGAAGGAACTTGCCACTCTTAGAGGACTCATCCCACTCAATCCAAGCATACTTGCTGTGGTTGAATCCAGCGAGTGCAGCCTCAATCACCTCAAGCGACTTCGACTTCTCGCGGACACCGATCACTTGGCCAGGTTTCACGGAATATGAAGGAATGTTGACCACCTGACCGTCGACCACAATGTGCTTGTGACCCACGAGCTGGCGGGCAGCTGCACGTGTCGGAGCTATACCCAGACGGAACACGACGTTGTCAAGTCGTGACTCGAGGTTCTGAAGCAGCACCTCACCGGTGATACCATCTGACTTCGCAGCTTTCTCGAACATATTACGGAACTGACGCTCAAGAACACCATAGGTGTACTTGGCTTTCTGCTTCTCTGCCAGCATGACTGCATACTCCGACTGCTTGCGGCGACGGTTGTTGCCATGCTGTCCAGGAGGGAAGTTTCTCCTGGACAAAACTTTGTCCGGGCCGAAGATGGCTTCTCCAAATCGGCGGGCAATTTTTGATTTCGGTCCAATATATCTTGCCATAATCTATAAAAAAAATTTCAATTACCAATTATCAATTGTCAACTCGCTTATACACGACGACGCTTCGGGGGACGGCAGCCATTGTGTGGCAGTGGAGTAACGTCTACGATCTCAACGACCTCGATACCTGCACCGTGTACGGCACGGATAGCTGACTCACGACCGTTACCGGGACCCTTAACGTATGCCTTTACCTTGCGCAGACCCAGGTCGAAAGCGACCTTAGCGCAATCCTCTGCTGCCATCTGGGCTGCATAAGGAGTGTTCTTCTTAGAACCACGGAAACCCATCTTACCAGCTGAAGACCAAGAGATAACCTGACCATCGCTGTTTGCCAAGGAGACAATGATATTATTGAATGAACTGTGAACGTGCAGCTGACCAATCGCGTCAACCTTCACGTTTCTTTTCTTTGTGACTGTTTTCTTAGCCATTGTCTTTAAACTTTAAACTTTAAACACTAAACCTTAAACTTACTTCGTGGCCTTCTTCTTATTAGCAACAGTCTTCTTCTTTCCCTTACGGGTACGAGCATTATTCTTTGTGCTCTGACCACGAACAGGAAGACCATTACGATGACGGACTCCACGATAGCAACCAATATCCATCAGTCGCTTGATGTTCAACTGGATCTCACTGCGGAGATCACCTTCTACCTTGAATTCAGCGCCGATGATTTCACGGATCTTGGCTGCCTGATCGTCACTCCACTCGTTGACCTTCAGGTCGCGGCTCACGCCGGCCTTGTCCAATATCTTTGCTGAACTACTTCGACCAATACCATAGATATAGGTCAATGCGATTTCGCCACGCTTGTTCTGGGGCAAATCTACTCCAACAATTCTTATTGCCATTTTACTTTTAAAAGATAATTAAAAAAATAGATAAATTCTGGTTTAGGCACTTCCGTGCCATTCCTTTCGCTTAACCCTGACGGAGCTTATACTTGGGGTTCTTCTTGTTGATTACAAAAAGGCGGCCCTTGCGGCGTACGATCTTGCAGTCAGGTGTGCGCTTCTTCAATGATGCTCTTGTCTTCATATCTCACTAAATTATTTGTATCTAAACACAATCCTGCCCTTTGTCAGGTCATAAGGACTCATCTCGACCTTCACCTTGTCGCCAGGCAAGATCTTGATGTAGTGCATTCTCATCTTGCCCGAGATATGGGCCGTGATGGGACATCCATTTTCCAATTCCACACGGAACATCGCATTTGATAATGCTTCTACAATCGTTCCGTCTTGTTCGATAGCGGCTTGCTTTGCCATAAATTAACTGATTTTTCCTACTAATGATTCTATTTCTTCGAAAGAAGACAAAATCTCTGCCTTGCCCTTCCTGATCGCAATAGTATGCTCATAATGAGCAGCGGGTTTACCATCACGAGTGCGGATGGTCCAGCGGTCGGGCATGAGGTATATTGCACGGTCGCCCATAGTCACCATCGGCTCGATAGCGATGCACATGCCCGATTTGAGCATCGTGCCGTTGCCACGCTTGCCGTAGTTGGGCACCATCGGATCCTCATGCATCTTGCGACCTATGCCATGACCGGTCAGCTCGCGAACGATACCGTAGCCCTGGGCTTCGCAGTAATCCTGCACCGTACTGCCGATGTCGCCGATATGATGACCCTGCACTGCCTGCTCAATGGCTTGGTACAATGCATCATGAGTGGTGACCAGCAACTTCCTGACTTCCTCACTCACCTCACCCACACAAAATGTGTAGCAAGAGTCGCCATTAAAACCGTCAAGCAAGGTTCCACAATCGATGGAGATGATATCACCCTCGCGGAGGATAGTCTTGCTGTCAGGAACACCATGCACCACGACGTCATTCACCGAGGTGCAGATGTTGGCAGGAAAAGGAGACCCGTAAGGATTGGGGAAATGAAGGAAAGTGGGGATGGCCCCATGATCCCGGATGAATTCCCCCGCGATACGGTCGAGTTGGAGTGTCGAGACCCCTGGTTGGATATGTTTAGCCAATTCGGCGAGCGTCCGGCCTACTAACCGGTTGGCCCGCCTCATCAGCTCTATCTCGTCTTCTGTCTTCAGATAGATTTTCATCCTCTGACATTAGTAAGCAGCGACACCGTTGCCACGTGTGTGACCTGCGTTGAGCAGTCCATCGTAGTGACGCATCATGAGGTGACTCTGGATCTGCTGAAGTGTGTCGATGACCACACCCACGAGAATCAGCAGTGATGTACCACCGAAGAACTGGGCGAAGCCTTGCTGCACATTGAGCAGACCGGCGAGTGCCGGCATGATAGCGATGAATGCGATGAAAAGCGAACCAGGGAATGTGATACGCGACATGATGGTGTCGATGTAATCAGCAGTCGGCTTACCAGGCTTGACACCAGGTATGAATCCATTGTTGCGCTTCATGTCCTCAGCCATCTGCGTGGGGTTGAGGGTGATGGCTGTATAGAAATAGGTGAACGCAATAATCAGAATCGCGAAAATCACATTATACAGCAAACTTGTATGGTCGAGCAGTGAACGCATCACATAATTGGTGCTGTTGGTCGAATACTGCACGAGTGCCAAAGGAATGAACATCAGTGCCTGGGCAAAGATGATAGGCATCACATTGGCAGCGAAAAGCTTCAATGGGATATACTGGCGAGCGACGCTACGGGTCCGGTTGCCCTGCACGCGGCGGGCATACTCCACGGGCACTTTGCGGACAGCCTGAGTGAGCAGAATAGCCGCACATACCACAGCGAAAAGGATCAACAGCTCGATGATGAACATCACAAGACCACCACCGGTGATGGCAGTGAAACGTGACGTCACCTCCTGCATGAACGAATTCGGCAGACGAGCGATGATACCAATCATGATGATCAGCGAGATACCGTTGCCCACGCCCTTGTCGGTGATACGCTCACCAAGCCAAAGGATGAACATACTGCCTGCAGCCAGGATAATCAGTCCCGTCCACATAAACCAGTTCCAGGAAATGGCAGGATTAAGAGCAGCAGCTGACTGCATCTTCAGGTTGATCAGATAAGAAGGAGCTTGGAAAACCAAAATGGCCACCGTCAGACAACGGGTATACCACATGATCTTCTTACGTCCACTCTCACCCTCACGCTGCATCTTCTGGAAATACGGCACAGCCACGGCAAGCAGCTGCATCACGATCGACGCGGAAATGTAAGGCATGATCCCCAGTGCGAACATCGACGCATTGGAGAATGCACCACCGGAGAACATGTCGAGAAGCGACATCAAGCCGCCCTCTGTCTGTTGCTGCAGATTTTCCAACTTGCCCGGGTCAATGCCAGGAAGCACGACGAACGAGCCAAAACGGTAAATTGCCGTGAACAGGATAGTGATGAGGACTCGCTGACGCAAATCCTCCACTTTCCAAATGTTCTTCAGTGTCTCGATAAACTTTTTCATTTACTTAGATAATAGTTGTGTTACCACCAACTGCCTTGATCGCTGCCTCGGCAGTCTTTGAGAAAGCATTAGCTTCCACATCCACCTTGACGGTGAGCTCGCCGTTGCCAAGCACCTTGACAAGTTCCTTGCCATTGGTAAGACCAGCGGCCTTGAGCTCCTCAATACCAATCTTGGTGAGCTTCTTCTCCTCTGCCAACTTCTGGAGAGTAGACAGATTGACGGCGAAATACTCCTTGTGGTTGATATTCTTGAAGCCGGCCTTCGGCACACGGCGCTGGAGGGGCATCTGACCACCCTCGAAGCCAATTTTCCTCTTATAACCCGAACGTGCCTTAGCACCCTTGTGACCACGTGTGGACGTGCCACCAAGTCCAGAACCTGTTCCACGGCCAAGACGGCGACGGTAGTGCGTGGAGCCTTTTGCGGGTTTTAAAGTATGCAATTTCATAAAACTGTGCTTTTTTAAAGATTGATTGATTATTCAACTACCGTCACCAGGTGATGCACCTTGCGGATCATACCGCGGATAGCGGGAGTGTCTTCCTTCTCCACCACCTGCGAGATCTTATGGAGGCCAAGAGCCTCAAGCGTACGTTTCTGGTCGACCGGATAACCGATTTTGCTCTTAATCTGCTTGATTTTTATTGTAGCCATATCAGTACCTCCTTATCCTCTAAATACTTTTTGCATGGAAATGCCACGCTCACCTGCAATCGTATAGGCATCACGCATCTCGCTGAGTGCCTTGATCGTAGCCTTCACCAGATTGTGGGGGTTGGAGGAGCCTTTCGACTTGGCGAGCACATCGTTCACACCAGCACTCTCAAGCACGGCACGCATAGCACCACCGGCCACCATACCCGTACCAGGAGCAGCAGGCTTCAGGAACACCTTGGCTCCACCATAAGCCACTTCCATCTCATGAGGAATCGTGCCTTTCAGAACAGGTACCTTGACGAGGTTCTTCTTGGCAGCTTCCACGCCTTTGGCGATGGCTGCTGTCACTTCACCGGCCTTTCCAAGTCCCCATCCGATGACTCCATTACCGTCACCTACAACGACGATGGCAGCGAATGTGAACGTACGACCGCCCTTCGTCACCTTCGTCACACGGTTGATAGCTACCAGACGGTCTTTTAACTCTGCGTCACTATTGATTTTTACTCTATTGTATGCCATAATCGCTTAAAAATTAAGTCCACCTTTACGGGCTGCATCAGCCAATTGCTTCACTCTGCCGTGATACAGATAGCCGTTACGGTCGAAAACCACGGCTGTGATGCCTGCGGCCTTAGCCTTCTCGGCAATCATCTCACCCACTTTCTCAGCCTGCTGGCTCTTGCTCATCTTCTCCAAACCGGCAGAAGAGGCGGAAACCAATGTGCGGCCTTTGGGATAATACTCCACCTCAACCTTGCGCTTGGGGTGCTTCTTCTCCACCAATGCCTTGAAAGGCTTCTCTGTGTTGAACCATGAGTCATCGACAATCTGCACATAGATGCTCTTGTTGCTGCGGAACACCGTCATGCGAGGACGCTCAGCTGTACCGTTGACCTTCTTGCGAATTCTATATTTTATCTTGATTCGTCTTTCTTCTTTTTTCGTTGTCATAATCGTAAATTGTTAAAGTTACTTAGCTGAAGCTGACTTACCAGACTTCCTGCGGATGACCTCACCCTTGAACAGGATACCCTTGCCTTTGTAAGGCTCAGGCTTGCGGAAAGAACGGATCTTTGCACAGATGAGTCCGAGCAACTGCTTGTCGCATGACTCCAAGATAATGATAGGATTCTGATTTCTCTCAGACTTCGTCTCAACCTTCACCTCAGCGGGGAGCATGAGGAAAATGGGATGAGTATAACCAAGAGCAAACTCCAAGAGGTTACCCTGGTTGGAGACACGGTAACCGACACCCACGAGCTCGAGGGTCTTCTGGAAACCAGTGCTCACACCCACTACCATATTGTTGACGAGGGCACGGTAAAGGCCATGGAATGCCTGCTTTTGCTTGATGTTCACAGGACTTTCCTCATTGATCGAGAAAGTCATCTCGCCATTCTCAATCTCAATGTTGATGGAAGGATCCACTTTCTGTGAGAGAGTGCCCTTGGGACCCTTCACAGTGATCATGTTGTTCTCGTTCTTGACTTCCACGCCTGCGGGAATCACGATGGGCAATTTTCCTATTCTTGACATATTGCTTTCCTCCCTGATTAATAGACGTAGCAAAGAACCTCACCACCAATTTTCAGCTCGGTGGCCTCTTTGTCTGTCATGACACCTTTGGATGTGGATAAGATAGCGATACCCAATCCGTTGATAACTCTCGGCATGTTCTTGTAACCCGTATACTTACGGAGTCCAGGAGTGGAAACCCTCTTGAGTTTCTTGATGGCGTTGGCCTTGGTCGTCGGATCATACTTCAAAGCGACCTTGATCGTACCCTGAGGACCATCCTCGATGAACTTGTAGTTCAGGATGTATCCCTTCTCGAAGAGGATCTTCGTGATTTCCTTCTTCAAGTTTGAGGCAGGAACCTCCACAACACGGTGATGAGCCATGATTGCGTTTCTGAGCCTCGTCAGATAATCTGCTATTGGATCTGTCATAAAAATAAATGTTTAATTAATCGGGACTACCCCGACAATATTAAATAATGAAATTGAATTACCAGCTTGCCTTCTTCACACCCGGGATGAGTCCAGCCGATGCCATCTCGCGGAATTGGATACGTGAGATACCAAACTGACGGATATAGCCTTTGGGACGGCCAGTGATCTTACAGCGGTTGTGCAGACGGATGGGGTTGGCGTTGCGTGGAATGCTCTGGAGCTTGCGGGCTGCCTCATAAGCCTCCATGGGATCTTCCGAGGTGGCGATGATTTTCTTCAGCGCTGCACGCTTCTCAGCATACTTGGCCACGAGCCTTGCTCTCTTGACCTCACGGGCCTTCATTGATTCCTTTGCCATGGATTATGCGTTTTTAGCGTTTTTGAATGGAAGACCAAAACCTTTGAGCAGTGCGAATCCCTCCTCGTCGGTCTTGGCGGATGTGACGAATGTGATATTCATACCCTGGATGCGCTCGATGGTGTCGAGGTTGATCTCAGGGAAGATGATCTGCTCCTCGATGCCGAGAGTGTAGTTGCCTCTTCCGTCGAGCTTGGTCTCGATACCCTTGAAGTCGCGGATACGGGGAAGCGCAACCCTGACGAGCTTCTCAAGGAACTCATACATACGCTCCCTGCGCAGTGTCACCATGACACCGATGGGCATTTTCTTACGGAGCTTGAAGTTGGCGATATCCTTCTTAGAATAAGTTGCCACGGCCTTCTGGCCAGTGATAGTGGTAAGCTCATTAACTGCCACATCGATGAGTTTCTTCTCCTGTGTGGCATCGCCGAGACCCTGATTGATCACAATCTTCTTCAAGACGGGAATCTGCATGCTCGATGAGTAGTTGAACTGCTTCATCAGGGCCGGTGCGATCACCTCGGCGTATTGTTTCTTTAACTGTGCTGTATTCATTATTTGATCTCCTCCCCAGATTTTTTAGCGATACGAACTTTCTTGCCGTCATCGTTGATCTTGATGGCGATGCGAGTGGGCTTTCCGCTCTTCGGGTCGATAAGGCTCAGGTTGGAGATATGGATAGGAGCCTCTACCTTGACGAATCCACCCTGGGGATTCTTGGCGGAAGGTTTAGAGCTCTTGGTGACGATGTTCACACCCTCGACGAGAGCACGCTGTTTCTCAACGAGCACCTTGAGCACTTTACCGGTCTTGCCCTTGTCCTCACCGGAGAGAACAATCACGGTGTCGCCTTTCTTGATATGTAACTTTGCCATTACTATACTACTGTTTATAAATGATTAAAGAACCTCAGGTGCAAGTGACACCACCTTCATGTTGACAGCACGCAACTCACGGGCAACAGGGCCGAAAATACGGCTGCCGCGGAGCTCGCCTGCATTGTTGAGCAGCACACAAGCATTGTCGTCAAAACGGATATAAGAACCATCGGCGCGGCGGATTTCCTTCTTCGTGCGCACGATCAGAGCCTTGGAGACGGCACCTTTCTTCAAATCGCTTGACGGTATCACGTTCTTGACAGCGACGACGATCACATCGCCGACACTTGCATAGCGGCGTCTTGTACCACCCAGCACCCTGATGCAGAGTGCCTCGCGTGCGCCGCTGTTGTCACATACTGTAAGTCTTGATTCTGCCTGTATCATGATTACTTAGCTTTTTCGATTATTTGAACTAGTCTCCATCTCTTGGTCTTGCTCAAGGGACGTGTTTCCATAATGAGCACTGTATCACCTACATTGGCCTCATTCTTCTCGTCATGTACATGGTATTTCTTCGTCTTCTGGACGAACTTACCATAGATGGGGTGCATCTCCTTAAACTTAGCTGCGATAACAATGGTCTTATCCATCTTGTTGCTGATGACCACACCCGTTCTCGTTTTTCTTAAATTTCTTGTTTCCATCTGAACCATTGTTATTTTTTAAGTTCTCTCTGATGAAGTTCGGTCTTCATACGTGCGATATCGCGACGCATCTGCCTAATCTGCATGGGATTCTCCAGTGGAGTGATGGCGTGGTTGAGCTTCAGCTGCTGCAGTTTGGCCACTGCACCTTCGAGTCTCTCTACCAAGTCCTGGGTAGCGAGCTCCCTTATTTCATTGATCTTCATAGTTTATGCGTTTTTATCGTAATCACGTCTTACAACAAACTTTGTCTTCACAGGAAGTTTCTGAGCCGCAAGGCGAAGCGCCTCCTTGGCAATGTCGAAACTGACACCTTCCACTTCGAAGAGAATGCGGCCCGGTGTCACCGGAGCTACCCATCCTGCGGGATCTCCCTTACCTTTACCCATACGTACATCAGCAGGCTTGCGGGTGATGGGTTTGTCGGGGAAGATGCGGATCCACACCTGTCCCTCACGCTGCATGTATCTGTTGACGGCGACACGGGCAGCCTCAATCTGCCGGCTGTCGATCCATTTGGCCTCAAGCGTCTTGATGCCGAACGAACCGAAAGCGAGCTGGGTACCTCTGTGGGCATTGCCTTTGTTTCCACGCCCATCCTGAGGTCTTCTATATTTTACTCTTTTTGGCTGTAACATTGTTGCTTCTTACTTTTTTAACGGTTATTGTTTCTCTTGCGCCCGCGACCCTGACGGCCACCATTACCCTGACGGCCGCTCTGCTTCTCTTGTGCGAAATTGGGTGCGAGGTCTACCTTGCCATATACCTCACCTCTGCAGATCCACACCTTGATACCGAGGAGACCCACCTTGGTGAGTGCCTCAGCCTGGCAGTAGTCGACATCAGCACGGAATGTGTGCAGAGGAGTACGGCCTTCCTTGTACATCTCCTTACGGGCCATTTCAGCTCCGTTGAGACGACCGGTGATCTGCACCTTGATGCCCTCAGCACCAGCGCGCATGGCATTGGCGATAGCCTGCTTGATGGCGCGACGGTAAGCGATCTTGCCCTCCACCTGGCGAGCGATGTTGTTGGCGACGATCGTTGCGTCAAGATCAGGTTTCTTCACCTCGTAGATATTGATCTGGATCTCCTTGTTGGAAAGCTTCTTCAGCTCTTCCTTCAACTTGTCCACATCCTGACCACCCTTGCCGATGACGATACCCGGACGGGCTGTGCAAACAGTGATGGTGACGATTTTGTGCGTGCGCTCAATGACGATTTTCGACACACTGGCCTTAGCCAAGCGCTCGTTGAGATACTTTCGGATGTTCTGGTCCTCAACCAGGTTGTCGCCGAAGTTCTTGCCTCCGAACCAGTTGGAGTCCCATCCCCTGATAATACCCAGACGGTTGCTTATTGGATTAACTTTCTGTCCCATGCTGTTTCTTATTTATCGTCATTAGTTTTTGAATCTACGAAAAGGGTAACGTGGTTGCTGCGCTTGCGGATCCTGTAGCCCCTGCCCTGAGGAGCCGGTCTCATGCGCTTCCAGGTGACACCCTCGTCGACGAACACGCGTGAAACGAAAAGTTCGCCGTCTTCAGCTTTGCGGTCATTCTTAGCCTCCCAGTTGGCCACTGCCGAGCGGAGAAGCTTCTCCACGTCGATGGCAGCCTTCTTGTTGGAGAACTTCAGCACACCAAGTGCTTTGTTCACCTCCATGCCACGGATCATGTCTACGACATAACGCATCTTGCGTGGTGAGGAGGGCACCCCTACCAGTTTGGCGAAGTAGAGGTTCTTAGCGGCCTCTTTCCTTTTCTCGGCCGCGAGTTTCTTTCTTGCTCCCATTATATTCTGTTTTATTTTTCAATGGTTAGCCTGCTTACTTCTTGTTGCCGGCATGTCCGCCGAACCTGCGGGTGGGGGAGAACTCTCCGAGCTTGTGTCCCACCATGTTCTCAGTAATGTAAACAGGGATAAATTTATTTCCGTTGTGGACTGCTACAGTGTGACCGACAAAGTCGGGTGAGATCACTGAGGCCCTGGCCCATGTCTTGACGACTGTTTTCTTTCCGCTCTCATTCATGGCGAGAATCTTCTTCTCGAGAGATACGTTGATGTATGGACCCTTCTTAAGTGAACGACTCATAATTTCCTCTTGTTAACTATTTTTTCTTGTTAGCTCTCTCGATAATATACTTGTTGGAATGCTTCTTGGGAGCCCTTGTCTTGAGTCCCTTAGCATACAGGCCATTGCGTGAGCGTGGATGTCCACCTGACTGGCGGCCTTCACCACCACCCATCGGGTGATCGTGCGGGTTCATCACAACGCCACGGTTGTGGGGCCTGCGACCAAGCCAGCGTGTGCGGCCGGCCTTGCCAGACTGCTCAAGAGCATGGTCTGAATTGCCGACGCTGCCTACAGTGGCCTTACAAGCACTGAGGATCTTACGTGTCTCACCTGAGGGAAGCTTGATCACACAATAGCTGCCCTCGCGTGAAGTCAACTGAGCGAAATTACCTGCCGAACGAACGAGTTTGGCACCTTGGCCAGGACGGAGCTCAATGTTGTGAATCACCGTACCGACAGGGATGTTGGCCAACGGAAGAGCATTGCCGACCTCAGGAGCTGCCTCAGCGCCAGAGACCAGCGTGGTGCCCACTTCCAGTCCGATAGGAGCAATGATATAACGTTTTTCTCCATCAGCGTAGAAGAGCAATGCGATACGAGCCGAACGGTTGGGATCGTACTCAATGGACTTCACTACTGCTGGTACACCATCTTTCTCTCGTTTGAAGTCGATCAAGCGATACTTCCTCTTGTGACCACCGCCTCTGTAGCGCACGGTCATCTTTCCGGTGTTGTTTCGACCTCCGGTGGAGCGCTTTCCACGAACGAGAGACTTCTCTGGTACGGATGCAGTAATTTCCTCGAACGTACCAATAATCTTGTGTCTTTGACCCGGTGTGACGGGTTTTAATTTACGTACTGCCATTTCTTATTTAAATATTGCTGTAAAAATCGATTGTCTCGCCCTCCTTGAGGGTGACGATAGCCTTCTTGAACGCGCTCTTGTGACCCTTCACGAGTCCGGCCTTGGTGTAGCGCTGCGAGCGCTTGCCAGCGTAGAGAAGCGTGTTCACGTCGATGACCGTAACATTATACAGGCGCTCGACTTCTTCCTTAATTTGGAGCTTGTTAGCTTCAGGACGAACGACAAAACCATAACGGTTGGGGCGCTTGTCCGTAATCTTGGTCATCTTCTCAGTGACCAAAGGTCTCAATATAAATGCCATTGTAAAAAGTCTCCTTGATTATTTAGTTAAGATTCCGTCGATGGTCTCGAGCGAATTTTCAGTCACGACAAGAACATCAGCATTCAATACTTTGTAAGAATTGAGTGATGATGCAAGTATAACCTCAGTACGCTGCAAGTTACGAGCCGACAAATATACGTTTTTATTTGATTCTGGCAAAACAAGGAGCAGTTTCTTGCCCTCGACTTTCAGATTTTTAACAACATTTATGAAATCTTTAGTCTTTGGTGCCTCGAAATTGAAATCTTCAACCACGATGATGGCATCCTCTTGAGCCTTGTATGAGAGGGCGCTCTTACGAGCGAGAACCTTTACTTTCTTGTTGAGCTTGAAGCGATAGTCGCGGGGTCTCGGACCGAATACCCTACCACCACCTTTCATCAGAGGTGAGTTGATGTCGCCATGACGTGCACCACCTCCACCTTTCTGGCGGCCGAGTTTTCTGGTACTTCCAGCGTGCTCGCTTCTCTCCTTGGCCTTGTGTGTTCCCTGGCGCTGGTTGGCCAGATACTGCTTCACATCGAGATAAAGGACGTGGTCGTTGGGCTCGATGCCGTAGATTTCCTCATTGAGAGTGACCTTGCGTCCGGTCTCCTGACCTTTGATATTTAATACACTGATTTCCATTATTTCTGAATTAAGACGGTTGAGCCAATAGCACCGGCCACGCTGCCCTTCACCAGAAGGAGGTTGTGCTCCGGTATAACTTTTAACACTCTGAGGTTCTTTGTTGTCACTCTGTCACATCCCATGTGTCCTGCCATACGCATTCCCTTGAACACCTTGGCGGGATAAGAACATGCACCGATAGAACCCGGCTTGCGGGCGCGGTCATCCTGACCGTGTGTCTGCTGGCCAACACCTCCGAATCCGTGGCGCTTGATGACGCCCTGGAAACCTTTACCTTTAGAGGTTCCTGTCACATCCACAAACGATGAGTCGTTGAAGATCTCGACAGTGATGGTGTCGCCGAGGTTGTACTCCTCGTCGAATTTGAACTCGGCCAAGTGCTTTTTCGCTGTGGTGCCGGCTTTCTTGAAGATTCCCATGAGGGCTTTGGAGGTGTTCTTCTCCTTAGCCTCGCCGAAAGCGAGCTGATAGGCGCTGTAGCCATCTTTCTCGTTGGACTTCACCTGGGTAACAACACAAGGACCAGCTTCGATAACAGTGCACGGCACGTTCTTGCCGTCGGCACTGAAAACGGATGTCATTCCGATTTTTCTTCCTATTAATCCTGGCATTTCAATTAATGATTTAAATAATTTATAGATGATGATTGCCGAAGCAACATTCTTTTGATACTATACTTTGATCTCTACTTCCACGCCGCTGGGCAACTCAAGCTTCATCAGGGCGTCGACAGTCTTGGATGTCGTGCTGTAGATGTCAATCAACCTCTTGTAGTCGGAGAGCTGGAACTGCTCACGGGCTTTCTTGTTGACAAACGTACTACGGTTCACGGTGTAGATGCGCTTGTGGGTGGGAAGTGGAATAGGACCACTTACTACGGCGTCGGTTGCTTTGACGGCCTTTACGATTTTCTCGGCTGATTTGTCCACGAGCTTGTGATCGTAGGACTTCAGTTTGATTCTGATTTTCTGACTCATGATAATGTTTGGTTAAATGTGATTATGGTTGGTGGCCGCAGGCCCTGCTTAAGAGTCATTCGCTAAACAGGGCGGCGGCTCCACTTTCCGATGTTATACCAAGTCGGCGCGCCCGTTGACTTCCTGGAGCACTGCCTTGGCGATAGAGCTTGAGAGAGGTGCGTGATGGTCGTATTCCATCGAACTTGTGGCACGTCCCGACGTGATCGTACGCAGAGCTGTCACATAGCCGAAGGTCTCCGACAGCGGCACCATGGCTTTCACAATCCTTCCGCCTGAGCGGGCCTCATCCATACCCTGTACCTGGCCGCGGCGCTTGTTGAGGTCGCCGATGACATCACCCATGCTCTCCTCGGGTGTCACAACTTCCAGTTTCATGATAGGCTCCATCAGAACGGGAGATGCTTTCACGCAGGCGTTCTTGTAAGCCTGGATGGCTGCGATCTCAAACGAGAGCTGGTCGGAGTCCACGGGGTGGAACGATCCGTCGAGCAGGGTCACCTTGAGTGAGTCCATCGGATATCCACCGAGCACACCATTCTTCATGGCACTCTCGAAACCCTTCTGGACTGCGGGGATAAACTCCTTGGGGATGTTTCCGCCCTTGACCTCGTTGACGAACTGAAGCCCGCCTTCCTTGAAGTCCTCGTCGACAGGACCCACGTTGCAGATGATGTCGGCGAACTTTCCGCGGCCACCGCTCTGTTTCTTGTAGACCTCTCTGAGGTTGACGGTCTTGGTGATGGCTTCCTTGTAGTTGACCTGGGGCTTGCCCTGGTTGCACTCCACCTTGAACTCTCTCTTCAGACGGTCGATAATGATATCGAGGTGAAGCTCACCCATACCCGAGATGATGGTCTGTCCGCTCTGCTCGTCGGTTCGCACGGTGAAAGTAGGATCCTCCTCAGCCAACTTGGCAAGTCCGATACCAAGCTTGTCGACGTCGGCCTGGGATTTCGGCTCCACGGCGATACCGATCACAGGATCGGGGAAGGTCATCGACTCCAGCACGATGGGATGATTCTCATCGCAGAGGGTATCGCCAGTGTGGATGTCCTTGAAACCTACGCCTGCACCGATGTCGCCGGCGTCGATCGACTCCATGGGAATCTCCTTGTTGGAGTTCATCTGGAAAAGACGGCTGATGCGCTCTTTCTTGCCCGAACGGGGGTTGTAGACGTAAGAACCGGCCTGCACCTTGCCTGAATAGACACGGAAGAACACCAGACGGCCCATATAGGGATCGGTTGCGATCTTGAAAGCCAGGGCTGCGGTAGGCTCATCCTCTGAGGGTTTGCGGTCTTCCTCTGCCTCAGTCTCAGGGTTGGTACCCACGATGTTGACAGCGTCGAGCGGCGAGGGAAGGAATGCACAGACATAGTCGAGCAGCGGCTGCACACCCTTGTTCTTGTAGGATGATCCACACACCATAGGAGTGACCTCCATGGCCACGGTACCTTTGCGGATCGCAGCGATGATCTCCTCTTCGGTGATTTCCTGACCTTCGAGATATTTCTCCATCAGGGCATCATCGTAGTTGGAGGCGCACTCCAACATCTTGTCACGCCACTCCTCTGCCTCGTCCACGAGGTCAGCGGGGATGTCCGCGATTTCATATTCAGCACCCATGGTCTCGTCATTCCAGACGATGGCCTTCATCTTAATGAGGTCCACCACACCTTTGAAATGCTCCTCAGCACCAATGGGAATCTGCACTGGGCAGGGGTTGGCACCGAGAATATCTTTCATCTGCTGCACAGTCTCATAGAAGTCTGCGCCCGAACGGTCCATCTTGTTGACATACCCGATACGAGGCACATTGTATTTGTCGGCCTGGCGCCACACGGTCTCCGACTGAGGCTGGACACCGTCAGCTGCGGAATAGGTAGCCACGGCTCCATCAAGCACACGGAGAGAACGCTCCACCTCTGCGGTGAAATCGACGTGTCCCGGAGTGTCAATGAGGTTGATCTTGTATTTCTTGTTGTTCCACTCCCACGAACAAGTGGTAGCGGCGGAGGTGATGGTGATACCACGCTCCTGTTCCTGTGCCATCCAGTCCATGGTGGCTGCACCGTCGTGAACCTCTCCGATCTTATGCGTTTTACCCGTATAGAAGAGAATACGCTCGGATGTGGTGGTCTTGCCGGCGTCAATATGGGCCATGATGCCGATATTGCGGGTGAGGTGTAAGTCTTGCTTTGCCATTTTCTTTTTACCTTAGCTATTACCTGAATTAAAACCTGAAATGTGCGAATGCACGGTTGGCCTCAGCCATACGGTGCATGTCCTCCTTACGCTTGAAAGCGCCACCCTGATTGTTGTAGGCATCCATGATTTCAGCAGCCAGCTTCTCAGCCATGCTCTTACCACTGCGCTTACGGGCAAAGTTGATCATATTCTTCATCGAAACACTCTCCTTGCGGTCAGGACGGATCTCTGTAGGCACCTGGAAGGTGGCACCACCGATACGACGGCTCTTCACCTCCACCTGGGGGGTGATGTTGTCCAGGGCGGTCTTCCAGATCTCAAGGGGAGTCTTTTCCTCCTTGGCCATCTTACCCTTCACGATATCAAGTGCATTGTAGAAGATTTCGTATGAAATGGTCTTCTTACCATCATACATAAGGTGATTCACAAACTTGGAGACCTTCTGGTCGTTGAAGACGGGATCTGGCAGGACCAGACGCTTCTTTGGTTTTGCTTTTCTCATTTTGTCTTGAAATAAATTCTGCTTGGGGCTGTTTTTGCTCGTTCTTCAACGCTCACACGAGAGCATTTACTCAACCTGTCTAACAATTCTCCAGCAAAACGGTTAATGATTTTTGATTTGTCCTTGTACTAACCTTCTCCGGTTATTACTTCTTCTGCTTAGGACGTTTTGCACCATACTTGGAGCGGCGCTGGGTGCGGTTAGCGACGCCTGCAGTGTCGAGCGTGCCGCGAACGATGTGATAGCGCACGCCAGGGAGGTCTTTGACACGACCACCACGCACAAGCACGATGCTGTGCTCCTGAAGGTTGTGGCCCTCACCGGGAATGTAGGAGTTCACTTCCTTCTGGTTGGTCAATCTTACACGGGCAACTTTACGCATTGCCGAATTAGGCTTCTTAGGAGTGGTGGTGTAGACACGCACACAGACACCACGGCGCTGAGGACATGAGTCCAAAGCGGGTGACTTGCTCTTGTCGACAAGTTCCTTTCTGCCTTTCCTTACTAATTGTGAAATAGTTGGCATTTTGTGATTTATTAAATTATATATTATGTATATGTTGTTGCATATAAATATATGGTATGCCCATGACACACCAATTTGGGCTGCAAAGGTACAAAGTTTGATCCAATTATCCTAATTTATCAAACCTCAAACAACTTCCCTTCTGGTGAATTTAACTTTTTATAACTATTTATAACTATTTTCAATACGCATTTCGGGGCGGCAGACCCATTCTTGCTGGATTTACCGCCCCGTAGTCTACGATGAATGGACCTATGCCTCACCCTTGTTGCCGATATCGAAGGGAGAGATCGTGCGCGGTTGGGTGTTGGGCAATTGTATCCGGCCGAATACTTTCTCATACCTTGCGATATTCTCCTGCAAGGCCATGGCAAGCCGCTTGGCATGCTCGGGAGCAAGGATAACCCTGCTCTTGACCATGGGTTTGGGGTAACCGGGCATCATTGCAGCGAGATCGAGGATGAACTCGGAACTGGAATGTGTGATGAGCGCCAAATTGGCATAGACACCTCTTGCCACCTCTGGCGACAAGTCGATCTGTAGTTGTTGACCTTTGGGTTTTTCCTGATTGTCCATGATATTTTTATTAGATGATTCATGTTTCAGAAGTCAAAGCAGTGAAGTTGTTATCGGCCTTTCGACCCAAGAAGTGAAGCATTATGCTTTGTTAAAGTCATGAAAAGTACTGTTAGAACGCTTGAATAGCGAAAGTACATTTGGCTTAATTTCTTTTACTTCTTAACTTCCGAAGGTTAAGTTAGATGATATGATACGACGACGGCTGCCGCTGTGTCCATCGGCAGCCGTCGAATGCGGGATAGTATACTTAATTCTCCTCGAGGACGACTTCCTCGTCGGCGAAATCAAGCACATTCTTCTTGTTGGCCTGCATGCGGTCGTGCTCCTCCCTGCTGCCTACGAGCAGTTTGTCCCACTGGCGGAGTCCTGTTCCTGCGGGGATGAGGTGTCCGCAGATCACGTTCTCCTTCATGCCTTCTAGATAGTCCGTCTTACCACGGATAGCGGCCTCATTGAGCACCTTCGTTGTCTCCTGGAAGGAGGCAGCCGACATGAAGCTCTTGGTCTGCAAGGCTGCACGTGTGATACCCTGGAGGATCTGGGTGGACGTGGCGGGGATGACGTCTCTCACCTTGATGGTGCGCTGGTCACGGCGGGTGAGGGCGGAGTTCTCGTCACGCAGCTTGCGTGCTGAGATGATCTGTCCCTCATACACGTTCTCGCTGTCACCACGGTCGAGTACATATTTCTTGCCCCAGATGCGGTCGTTCTCCTCTGCGAAGTCAAGTTTGTCGACGACCTCCTGCTCGAGGAAGGTGGTGTCGCCTGGTTCGACGATCTGCACTTTGCGCATCATCTGTCTCACGATGATCTCGAAGTGCTTGTCGTTGATCTTCACACCTTGCAGACGGTAGACATCCTGCACCTCGTTGACGATGTATTCCTGAACGGCCGTCGGACCTTTGATGGCCAGGATGTCGCTCGGAGTAATCACACCGTCGGAGAGCGGCGTTCCGGCTCTCACGGCATCGTGCTCCTGCACGAGGATCTGCTTCGAGAGCGACACAAGATATTTGCGCTGCTCGCCGGTCTTACTGGTCACGATGATCTCACGGTTACCTCTCTTCAGGCGGCCCATGGTCACCTCGCCGTCAATCTCGCTGACGACAGCGGGGTTCGACGGGTTACGGGCCTCAAAGAGTTCGGTGACTCGGGGAAGACCACCGGTGATATCACCAGCCTTGCCCACGGCACGAGGAATCTTGACGAGCGTAGCACCGGTCTCCACTTCGTCGCCGTCGTTGACCACGACGTGTCCTCCCACGGGGAAGTTATAGGTTCCGACGACTTCGCCATTCTCGCCGATCACGTCGCAGGTCGGCACGAGGGTCTTGTCTCTCGACTCCACGATGATTTTCTCTGTAAGTCCGGTTGTCTCATCGGTCTCGGCCTTGTAAGTGGAGCCCTCGACCACGTCGTTGAATCTCAGCTTGCCCTTGAATTCGGAGACGATGACGGCATTGAACGGGTCCCACTTGGCGATCAAATCGCCTTTCCTGACTTCTGCTCCATTGCCGAAATACAGGCTGCTGCCATAGGGAACGGGCACGGTGGAAAGCACGATACCCGTGTTGACATCGATAAACCTCACCTCGGCAAGACGGCTGACGACCATCTGGCAGTCAGTCTTCGGACCATCCTTCGCACCTTCCTTGAAAGGCACAGTGCGGAGCTCGTCAAACTCTATCTTGGCATCATTCTTGGCCACAATGGCGGCATTGGCGGCAGCATTGGCGGCCACACCACCGGCGTGGAACGTACGGAGGGTCAGCTGGGTTCCTGGTTCACCGATAGCTTGTGCGGCGATGACGCCCACGGCCTCTCCCATCTGCACCATGCGGCTGGTGGCCAGGTTGCGGCCATAGCACTTCATACAGACACCCTTGCGGCTCTCGCAAGTGAGCACCGACCTGATCTCGACGCTCTCAATGGGCGAGTCTTCGATGGCTTGTGCCACAGCTTCGGTGATTTCCTCACCTGCCTCCACGATCACCTCGTTGGTGGATGGATTGACGATGGTATGCACAGACACACGGCCGAGTATGCGCTCATACAGCGTGGAGATGACTTCCTCACCACTCTTCAGGGCGGTACAGACAAGACCACGCAGGGTGCCGCAGTCTTCCTCGGTGATAATCACATCGTGAGAGACATCCACCAAACGGCGGGTAAGATAACCGGCGTCGGCGGTCTTCATAGCGGTGTCGGCAAGACCCTTGCGGGCTCCGTGAGAGGCGATGAAGTACTCCAGCACCGACATACCTTCCTTGAAGTTGGAGAGGATCGGGTTCTCAATGATCTGAGCACCCTCGGCACCTGCCTTCTGAGGCTTGGCCATCAGTCCGCGGATACCCGAGAGCTGTTTGATCTGGTCTTTCGAACCACGGGCTCCGGAGTCAAGCATCATGAAGACGGCATTGAAACCTTGGTCGGCTTCCGTCATCTCCTTCATCAGGATGCTGGCGATATCGTTGTTGACATGAGTCCAGGCATCAATCACCTGATTGTAACGCTCATTGTCGGTAATGAATCCCATATTGTAGTTATCCGTGATCTGTCTCACTTCCTCGTTACCTCTCTCGATGAGGTCTGCCTTCTCTGGCGGGATGATGATATCGTCGAGGTTGAAGGAAAGTCCGGCGAGGTAAGCCATGCGGTAACCAAGGTTCTTGATTCCATCCAGGAACTCACAAGCACGGGCGAAGCCAACGGTCTTGATCACGTCGGCGATGATGTCGCGCAGGCTCTTCTTCGAGATCACCTTGTTGACAAATCCCACTTCCTCGGGGATGATGCCATTCACGATGACTCGTCCGACGGAGGTCTCCACCATCTTGTCGGTCAACTTGCCGTTCTCGTCAAGGTCCTTGACGATCACCCTCACCTGGGCGTGCAGGTCACAACGTCCTTCATTGTGGGCGATGATGGCCTCTTCCGGACCATAGAAAGTGAGTCCTTCTCCCTTGGCTCCCGGACGGATCTTGGTGATATAGTAAAGACCGAGCACCATATCCTGCGACGGCACGGTGATAGGAGCACCATTGGCCGGATTGAGGATGTTGTGGCTCTGCAGCATGAGGATCTGTGCTTCGAGCACGGCCTCGTTGCTCAACGGGAGGTGCACAGCCATCTGGTCGCCGTCGAAGTCGGCATTGAAAGCAGTACAAGCAAGGGGGTGCAGCTGGATAGCCTTACCCTCAATGAGTTTGGGCTGGAAGGCCTGGATACCCAGACGGTGCAGCGTCGGCGCACGGTTGAGCAGCACAGGATGGCCTTTCATCACGTTCTCGAGGATATCCCAGATGACGGGTTCCCTGCGGTCGACGATTTTCTTGGCGCTCTTCACCGTCTTCACGATGCCGCGCTCGATGAGCTTGCGGATGATGAACGGCTTATAGAGTTCTGCGGCCATGAGTTTCGGCAGACCACACTCGCCCATCTTGAGCTCAGGACCGACGACGATCACCGAACGGGCAGAGTAGTCCACACGCTTTCCGAGCAAGTTCTGACGGAAACGTCCTTGCTTGCCCTTGAGGGAGTCGGAGAGCGACTTGAGAGGACGGTTGGACTCGCTCTTCACGGCGCTGCTCTTGCGGGAGTTGTCAAACAGGCTGTCGACGGCCTCCTGCAACATACGCTTCTCATTGCGGAGAATCACCTCAGGTGCCTTGATCTCCATCAGTCGCTTCAGACGGTTGTTGCGGATGATCACACGTCGGTAGAGGTCATTGAGGTCGGAAGTGGCGAAACGTCCACCGTCAAGGGGTACGAGAGGACGAAGCTCAGGAGGAGTGACGGGAATGATCTTCATGATCATCCATTCCGGACGGTTGATCTCCTTGCTGTTGCGGAATGCTTCAACCACCTGGAGCCTCTTGAGGGCGTCGGACTTGCGAGCCATCGACGCATCGTTGTTGGCGCGCTGACGCAACTCACCGGAAAGCTCATCGAGATTGAGCTCGGCCAGCAGGTCGTAGATGGCCTCAGCACCCATCTTGGCCACGAATTTCTTCGGGTCGCTGTCGGGCAGCGCCTGGTTCTCGGGGGTCAGTTTCTGCTCCACGATTTCCAGGTACTCATCCTCGGAGAGGAGGTCATACTTGTGCGAGCCGAGTGCCTCTTCATCACCCTCCATCCTTCCCTCGAAATCTCCGGGCTGGATCACGACATATTTCTCGTAATAGATGACGGCGTCGAGCTTCTTGGTAGGAAGACCGAGCAGATAGCCGATCTTGTTGGGCAGCGAGCGGAAATACCAGATATGGGCCACGGGCACCACAAGCTCGATGTGGCCGCTGCGCTCACGTCTGACATTTTTCTCCGTCACTTCGACACCACACCTGTCACACACGATTCCTTTGTACCGGATGCGTTTGTATTTTCCGCATCCGCACTCATAGTCACGGGTGGGACCGAAGATTCGCTCGCAGAAGAGTCCGTCGCGCTCCGGCTTGTAGGTGCGGTAGTTGATGGTCTCAGGCTTGGTGACCTCACCATACGAGTTCTCCAGGATTTCCTCTGGCGAAGCCAGTCCGATGGTGATTCTCGTGAAGTTGTTCTTAACTTTTGTATCTTTCTTAAAAGCCATGTCTAATAACGATTTAGTCGAGTTTGATACTTAATCCGAGTCCGCGGAGTTCGTGCAACAGCACGTTGAGAGATTCCGGTATACCAGGCACGGGCATGGGCTCACCCTTGACGATGGCCTCGTAGGCCTTGCTGCGGCCCACCACGTCGTCGGACTTGACAGTGAGGATCTCCTGAAGCACATGGCTGGCACCGAAGGCCTCCAGTGCCCAGACCTCCATCTCACCGAAACGCTGACCGCCAAACTGGGCCTTGCCGCCGAGGGGCTGCTGGGTGATGAGGGAGTACGGACCGATGCTTCTGGCGTGCATCTTGTCTTCCACCATGTGACCGAGCTTGAGGAAGTAGGTGATACCTACCGTAGCAGGCTGGTCAAACTGCTCACCGGTCTCACCGTCGTAGAGGTGGGTGGAGCAGAGTCTCGGCAGACCAGCCTTGTCGGTCCACTCTGAGAGGTCATCCAACTTGGCACCATCGAAAATCGGGGTGGCGAACTTCACGTTGAGACGCTTGCCGGCAGCACCGAGGATAGCCTCGAATATCTGTCCCAGGTTCATACGTGAAGGCACACCAAGCGGGTTGAGCACGAGGTCCACAGGACGTCCGTCCTCGAGGAACGGCATGTCTTCCTGTCTCACGACCTTCGACACGATACCCTTGTTTCCATGGCGTCCGGCGAGTTTGTCGCCTACACCGATCTTGCGCTTCTTGGCCACATACACCTTGGCCATCTGGAGTATGCCTGAGGGCAGCTCGTCACCGATGGTGATGGCAAACTTGCGGCGCTTGAGCTCGGCATCAAGCAACTTAGCCTTGCGGATATAGTTCGTGATCAACTGCGAGATGAGCATATTGGTATGCTCGTCATCAGTCCAGTTGTTGGACTGGATGCCCTCGTAGTTAAGCATCTTGAGGTTGACTACAGTAAACTGCGAACCCTTGGTGATGATCTCCGTGTCGGCATAGTCCTTCACACCCTGAGAGGACTTGCCCTGGATGAGTTTGAGAAGCTTGTCGACCAGAATGTCCTTCAGGTCGTCATTCTTTGCCTCATATTCCTCATCTATCTTCTGGAGCAGTATCTTATCTTGTTTTCTCGATTCCCTGGTCTTGACAGCTCTCGAGAACAGTTTCTTGTCGATGACCACACCGCTGAGCGATGGGTTGGCCTTCAGCGAGGAGTCCTTCACATCACCGGCCTTGTCGCCGAAGATAGCGCGGAGCAGTTTCTCCTCCGGTGAGGGATCACTCTCGCCCTTGGGCGAGATCTTTCCGATGAGGATGTCTCCTGGCTCCACACGGGCTCCCACACGGATGATACCATTCGTGTCGAGGTCCTTGGTGGCTTCCTCGCTCACGTTGGGGATATCCGAGGTGAACTCCTCCATACCACGCTTCGTCTCACGCACGTCGAGCTGATACTCGTCGACATGCACGCTGGTCAGCACGTCCTCACGCACCAGGCGCTCCGACAGCACGATGGCGTCCTCGTAGTTGTAGCCCTTCCATGGCATGTAAGCCACAAGGAGGTTGCGGCCAAGGGCCAGCTCTCCGTTCTCCGTGGCATATCCCTCGGTCAGGATCTGGCCTTTGTGCACACGGTCGCCCTTGTTGCAGATCGGACGGAGGTCGATGGTCATATTCTGGTTGGTACGGCGGAACTTCGGTATGCGGTATTCCTTTGTGGGCTCATCGAAGCTCACAAACTCTTCCTCTTCCGTGCGGTCATAGAGGATGCGGATGGTAGTGGCATCGACAAACTCAATGACACCCTCGCCCTCGGCAACGACCATCGTACGGGAGTCTTCACACACTTGCCGCTCAAGACCTGTACCCACGATGGGGGCATCATTGTGAAGCAGAGGCACGGCCTGGCGCATCATGTTACATCCCATCAACGCGCGGTGACCGTCATCATGCTCCAGGAAGGGGATGAGGGCTGCTGACACCGAGGCGATCTGCTGCGGCGAGACATCCATGAACGACACCTCTGAAGGAGCGACTACGGGGAAATCGGCGTCCTTGCGGCACTTCACCACGTCACGGATGAAGGTACCGTCATCGTTGAGGGGTGCATTGCCCTGACCGATGTTGTGCTCTGCCTCTTCCTCGGCGGTCATGTAGACCACGTCGTCGTTGCTGAGGTTAACCACGCTGTCGGTGACTTTGCGGTAGGGGGTCTCGATAAATCCAAGCTCATTGATGGTCGCATAGACGCAGAGCGAGGAAATCAGACCGATGTTAGGACCTTCAGGACTCTCGATCGGGCACAGACGGCCATAATGGGTATAGTGGACGTCACGCACCTCAAAACCGGCTCTCTCACGAGAGAGGCCACCAGGACCGAGGGCGGAGAGACGACGCTTGTGGGTTACCTCTGCCAACGGGTTGGTCTGGTCCATGAACTGGCTCAGAGGATTGGTGCCAAAGAACGAGTTGATGACACTCGAGATGGTCTTGGCATTGATCAGATCGGTCGGCGTGAAGGTCTCATTGTCGCGCACGTTCATGCGCTCACGGATCGTACGGCTCATACGGGCCAGACCGATGGAGAACTGGTTGGAGAGTTGCTCTCCCACAGTGCGCACACGACGGTTTGACAAGTGGTCGATATCATCCACGGTGGCATTGGAATTGACCAGCAGGATGAGGTATTTAATGATCTCTATGATGTCTTCTTTCGTGAGGATACGAACGTCCATGTCGGTGTCGAGACCCAACTTCTTGTTGATGCGGTAACGGCCTACTTCGCCCAAGTCGTATCTCTTGTCAGAGAAGAACAGGTTCTGGATGACTTCCCTGGCACTGGCATCGTCAGCGGGGTCGGCATTGCGGAGCTGACGGTAGATATACTGCACAGCTTCTTTCTCCGATTTGCTGGGATCCTTCGAGAGGGTGTTGAAGATGATCGCATAGTTGTTGGAGGCGTCATCATTCTTGTGAAGCAGGATCGACTGCGTGCCGCTCTCAAGAATCTCCTCTGCCTTCTCCTTGTCAATCACGGTCTCGCGCTCCATGATCACCTCATTGCGCTCAATGGAGACAAGCTCACCGGTCTCCTCGTCAGAGAAGTCCTCATACCAGGTCTTGAGCACCTGGCCCGCCAGCCGGCGCCCTATGGCATCCTTCATGTTCTTCTTGTTCACCTTCACCTCCTCTGCGAGGTCGAAAATGCTCAGGATGTCCTTGTCAGTCTCGTAACCGATGGCACGAAGCAAGGTGGTGACAGGCAACTTCTTCTTGCGGTCGATGTAGGCGTACATCACATTGTTGATGTCAGTAGCGAACTCTATCCAGGAACCCTTGAAGGGAATGATACGTGCTGAATAGAGCACGGTGCCGTTGGCATGCACGCCCTGGCCGAAGAACACACCAGGCGAACGGTGAAGCTGCGACACGACGACACGTTCAGCACCATTGATGATGAAGGTGCCGTTGCTCGTCATATAAGGTATGGTGCCAAGAAATACATCCGAGGTGACAATCTTGAAATCCACATGCTCCGGATCGGTGCAATAGAGCTTCATCTTGGCCTTCAGTGGCACACTGTAGGTCAGGCCGCGCTCCAGGCACTCGTCGATGGTGTATCTTGGCGGGTCAATGAAATAGTCAAGAAACTCCAGCACGAAATTGTTCCTCGTATCAGTGATGGGGAAATTATCGGAGAAAACCTTATAAAGTCCGTCCTTCTTCCTGAGCTCCGGCGGAGTATCAAGCTGCAGGAAGTCCTGGAAGGACTTGAGTTGCACGTCGAGGAAATCCGGTGTGGGCATCGGATTCTTGACGCTGGCGAAGTTTACCCTCTGGTTGATGATTTTGGATGCCATTAATAATCTTTTTTGATGAATGCCCAAGGGAATCGGGCAAATTGTGATAGAAAGACACAAAAAGGTTAAGAATCTCCTACCGGGAGACTCTTAACCAAAATTTCGAGAAGCAAAATACTGCCTATCGGCAGATTTTGTTTGCGCTTGCTTATTTCAGCTCAACCTTGGCACCCTCTGCCTCGATGGTCTTCTGGAGGTTCTCAGCCTCAGCCTTTGAAAGACCCTCCTTGAGTGTGGAAGGAGCACCGTCAACGAGATCCTTGGCCTCTTTCAGGTTCAGACCGCAAGCCTCTTTCACAGCCTTCACGACCTTCAGCTTGTTAGGACCAACCTCTGCGAGCACAACATTGAACTCAGTCTTCTCCTCCTCTGCGGGAGCAGCGGCAGCAGCAGGACCAGCAGCCACAGCAACAGCTGCAGCAGCGGGCTCGATACCATACTCCTCTTTGAGGACAGTTGCCAACTCGTTAACTTCTTTTACTGTCAAATTTACCAATTGCTCGGCAATTGCTTTGATGTCTGCCATTGTATTTAAAATTTTAAATTGTTTGTAATGTTAATGTGGATGACTTTAATGTTATTCAGGACGCTCGCCTAAAGTCTTCAGCACACCATGGATGGTGCTTGCGCCTGACTGAAGTGCAGAAAGAACATTCTTGGTCGGCGACTGCAGCAATGCCACGATGTCGGCGATGAGTTCGTTCTTGCTCTTGATGGAAGCCAGTTCCTCAATCTTGTCAGCTCCTACGAAGATTCCTTCCTCTGCATAAGCAGCCTTCAATGTGGGAATACCCTCTTTGGTGTATTCCTTCAGCATCTTGGCAGGCTCATTGGCTGTCTGGCAGAAGAGCACAGCGGTGTTGCCCTTCAGGGCACTGTACATCTCTGAGAAATCGACATCGGATGCCTCCAAAGCCTTGTGCAGAAGCTTGTTCTTCACGACAACCATCTTGATGTCGCTCTTGAAGCATCTGCGGCGAAGCTTGCTTGTCTTCTCAGCATCCAGTCCGGTCACGTCGACCAGATAGAAGTGAGGATACTCCTTCAGCTTCTCGCCAAGCTCTACAATAATTGTATCTTTTATTTCCTTCTTCATGTTACACTTGTGATTAAGAATTATTCAACCGACTTGGGATCTACCTTGATACCCAAGCTCATGGTGCTCGAAACAAAGATACTCTTGATGTATGTACCTTTAGCAGCAGCCGGTTTCAGCTTGATAATCGTTGCGATGAATTCTTTCGCATTCTGGAAGATCTGATCCGGTGTGAAGCTGATTTTTCCAATAGAAGTGTGCACGATACCTGTCTTGTCGACCTTGAAGTCAATCTTACCTTGCTTCACCTCTTTCACAGCCTTGGCCACATCCATGGTCACAGTACCGCTCTTGGGGTTAGGCATAAGGCCACGAGGACCAAGGACACGGCCCAGAGGACCCACCTTGCCCATGCACGACGGCATGGTGATGATCACGTCGACATCAGTCCATCCACCTTTGATCTTGTCGATGTACTCATCGAGACCCACGTAGTCGGCTCCTGCCTCTTTGGCAGCGGCCTCCTGGTCGGGAGTACAAAGACACAGCACACGCACGACCTTACCGGTACCACAAGGCAGCGACACAACACCGCGAACCATCTGGTTGGCCTTTCTCGGGTCAACGCCCAGACGTACGTCGATATCCACAGAGGCGTCAAACTTCGTGGTGGTGATTTCCTTCACGAGTTCGGATGCCTCCTTCAAGGTGTATGCCTTCCCTGCTTCAATCTTGGCGGCTGCTATTTTCTGGTTTTTTGTCAGTTTACTCATAGTTCCTTAAAATTGAAGTTAATTATTTACCAGGGAATTCGCCTTTTACAGTGATGCCCATGCTCCTAGCCGTGCCGGCGATAAGTCTCATAGCTGACTCAATGGTGAAGCAGTTGAGGTCGCTCATCTTGTCCTCAGCAATAGCACGCACCTGATCCCAGGTCACCGAAGCAACCTTCTTGCGGTTAGGCTCGGCACTGCCGCTCTTCACCTTGGCAGCCTCCATCAGCTGTACAGCTGCAGGAGGTGTCTTGATCACGAAGCTAAAAGACTTGTCGTTGTAATAAGTGATAACGACAGGGAGAATCTTCCCAGCCTTATCCTGGGTTCTGGCGTTGAACTCCTTGCAGAAACCCATGATGTTAATACCCTTGGAACCAAGAGCAGGACCAACTGGGGGAGAAGGATTAGCAGCGCCACCCTTAATCTGTAATTTGATTAATCCAGCAACTTCTTTAGCCATTTGATTTTTATAAATTTAAGTTTGATATGAAAAAAAGAATTTCAGGATCCGTAACAATCCATCATTCTTTTTCGACTTGCATAAAACCAAGCTCCAGCGGAGTCTTACGTCCGAAGATCTTGACCATCACCTTGAGTTTACGCTTCTCGCTGTTCACCTCTTCGATGACACCCGAGAAACCATTGAACGGACCGTCGGTCACCTTCACCGTATCATTCACCTCGAAAGGTATTGTCACCTCGTTGATGATCTCTGTCTCCTCAGCATTGCCGAGCATCCTGTTGATCTCTGATTGCTTCACAGGAGAGGGATTGTCCAATCCTCCGAGGAAACCGAGCACGTTGGGCATGAAACGCAGCGTATGCGCCACATCACCCTTCATCTCAGCCTCAACGAAAATATAGCCAGGGAGAGATACTTTCTCCTTGACCACACGTTTCCCGTCGCTGCGCTGGACAGCATGCTTCTCCATAGGGATCACTACCTGGGAAACAAATTGCGACAATTGAGTATTGTGCTTAAGTTCAGCCTCGATATATTCCTTTACCTTGGCTTCTTTACCGCTGACGGTCTTAAGCACATACCAGTTTTTTCCTGTCTGAGCCATCTGCTAAGATAACAATTGATAAATAAATAGCATGAAGTTCTTGAACACGACATCCATCAGGAACACCACCAAAGCGATGACTAGGGAAGCAGACAAAACAACCATCGCAGTGTGAGACAATTCCTTATAGGTCGGCCATGTGGTCTTATGCGCAAGTTCGTTGTAACATTCCTTGCAATAGTTCACAAATCTTTTCAACATAACTTTTCCTTATTAGCACGGGAAGGAGGACTCGAACCCACGACCCTCGGTTTTGGAGACCGATGCTCTACCAACTGAGCTATTCCCGTAAAAAAGTTCCCGCGCCCACTGTCGCGGGAACCGATATTGATCTTCTCAGATATTAGTCTTCGTAAACCTCTGTGATCTGACCTGAGCCCACTGTACGACCACCCTCACGGATAGCGAAGCGCAGACCCTTGTTGAGTGCCACAGCGTAGATGAGCTCAACGGTGATCTCAACGTTGTCACCAGGCATCACCATCTCAACGCCCTCGGGCAGAGAGATCTCACCAGTACAGTCCATGGTGCGGAGATAGAACTGAGGACGATACTTGTTGCCGAACGGTGTGTGACGGCCACCCTCTTCCTTCTTCAGCACGTAGATGGAAGCCTTGAACTTCTTGAACGGCTTGATCTGACCCGGATGGCAGAGCACCATACCACGCTTGATCTCGTTCTTGTCGATACCGCGGAGAA
>CAMNIN010000050.1 GCA_946540735.1 uncultured Prevotellaceae bacterium
AACAACCATGTGCACATTCTCTCCACCCGCATCAACCGCTACGGCATCGCCATCAGCGACAGTTTCGACAAGATGAGAATGCAGCGGGTGACGGACGAGATTCTCGGCATCACCCCAGAAAAGGAAAGGCAGAAGTTGTTCTCCTATGGTTTCCAGACAGAGGGGCAGTTCATGAACGTCGCCCGTTCCTGCGGCTACAATCCGAAGGAAGAAACGGTTGATGGTGTGGAGTGCTACACCTTCTTACGCAGTCATCATCCGCAGTTCTCGATTCCAATGGGAGAGATACTCAACAACATGGTGTCGAAGGGAGACAGCCTTTCAATGAAGAACCGCAAGGAGCGTGCTCGGCAGTTGAAGGCCATCCTGCTGAAATACCGACAACTGAGTCTCCAGCAGCAAGAGCATCAAGGTCGTGCCAGGAAGAAGGCAGACCTTGAGGGAAGGAAGACGATGGCATTGTCAGGACTGCGCCACAAGGACGGCACTCCCTACAATGAGACGGAGAAGTTGCAGGTGAAATGGATGTTGAAAGAGCTTCGGCAAAAGTTAGGCATTGACATCCACTGGCAGAAGGACAAGAACGGCATCGTGCGGGGTTACGGCATCGTCGACCACAAGACGAAGACGGCGTTCGACGGCAGCCAGGTGCTGAAAATGGCAGAATGGCTTAACCTTCAACAGAAGGAAAACGAAGAAAAGGCCAAAAAGGGTCAAAAGTCCATAGGCTCATCGGGTCAAAAGGCTCAAAAGGGTCAAAAGTCCAAAGTACGAGCAAGCGAGAGCAAACGGCAACATGTTTCCAGTATGCCGAGCAGAAGTACCTTCGGCGAAGCCAAAGGCTCATCGGGTCAAAGCACGCCAAAACTGACCAATGTCGATTCCATATACATTGCCATGCACAAGAATGGCAAGTTCTATATCCGTGTTGTCTTCAACAACTATGGCCGTTCGGAGATCTTCTTTCTTACCAAGGAAGAGACACGCGCCTACCTGTTGGCGGCAGATGCCATGGAGCGAGAACGAATTAAACAACAGTTCGCCTTCAAGTATCTTCTGCGTGCGTCTGGCAGCAGCAATGACCAAAACAGGGAGTGGGAAGTTGGTAATGGATATAATGGCGATGATGGAAGGGGGCTGAAAAGATGATGTTCTTTATTTGATTTACTTAATTGGCCTCTCTTTTTTTATAACAGAATATCCCTATTGGAATAGCAGAAAGAACTGCAGCGAAACCAAAATCAAATAAGAACACTAACACCGTCAATCCATCTTTCACGTCCCAACTTTTCACAAAGAAGTATAGAAAAATAAACAAAACGATGTTTACCCCTATGGTGATTGCCAATGCGGGTATCCACCAAGCCTTGTGTTTTAATACATTCCAAATAAGATTTCCAACAATGGTGTAGGCGAGAATATGGAGGAAAAAGTATGATGGACAATCCATATAGAACCCTATTCCGGCGGAATATAGAAAAGGATGCAGCAACAAGGCAATGAATGCCAAGATAAACATCCACAAAGTTGAATTGATTATCGTTTTCATCTTATATATGATGTTTGTGAATATAAATCTCCGTTCCTATAATTTGATAGTTCTTGTGCTTCACCATTGGTGATGAAAACAACAACTTTTTGGGCTGTCAAATCTATGGTCACATAGGCATAAGTCCATCAAAGTTTTGTCTTATTTCCCGACATATTCTCCAAAACCTTTATCCCTACCGTCTTTTAAGGAGTAAACCCATAGCCTGTCATAAAAACAAAAAACAACATACCCAGCAATTTGCCCATCTTTATATATTGCAGGCCATTGCAACGTCAGGTTACCTGGTTTGTCGGTGTCTTTGAAAACCATAAAATCATTGATTCTTCCTTCTCCCATACATTTCCAATTATATTTGGCTATATGATAAGGGGTATTGTAATATAGCATTACTGCCATAAATACAAATATGGCAAGAAATATGGTTCTTTTGAAAGGTTTCTTCATAAGATTGTTTGTTGATGTTGCAAAGATAGATATTTAATTCATAAGGCGCAAGGTTTTTTCATAGTTAATCGCCTTTTTCTCACTCCCACCAAAAGAACTAGAAACCTTCTCGTTCTCTACGTTCACGTGCCTCTTCGTAGGCCTTCTCTATCCTGGCGGAATAGGTAGGACCATAAAAGGTGGAAGGACAACAAACAAGGTCTTGCATCCTGCTTTTGAGTTGTTCATCCACATGCTCAGTTTCAGCATTCCAGATGTGAGAATCTTTCTCTGCTTTTGCACGATGTGTAAAAATCACCATAAAGAGAATGACACGCCGAAAATTCTTATCACAATGATAAGAAAAAACAACCTTTGAAGTAAGTTTTATCTGAAAAGTTGTATATTTGCAATGCTAAATCCGAATTGCCATGAGACAAAGCTATCATCAAGCCAGATTATTCAGCATCATTCTTGCATTCCTCACCATATCATGGTTGGGATGTCGGAATAGTGGAGAAAAACAGGCTGATTCAACCGAAGAGAAAGTCCGTATTTTTGCAAAAGAGGCTTTTCATACGTTCAGAACAGATATGGACGGAAGCGTTTCCAAGCAATGGCTATTGTCTGATAGTCTATCTGAACATGCCACCATAGAAGAGATTGAGAAATTGGCAACCATCAACGATGACCCCATTAAGCGACTGATAGCCTTCCGTGCTTTGTTGTCAAAATACCCTCATGAGTCTGTCAACCTGGCCATCTCTCACATAGAAGACACCACCATTGTTTCTACTTCTGATGGTGTTTGTGGAGAAGAAGACAGAGTTTCCAACATCAGGATTTGTATGCTGCATAATAATCGCTATCATATTTCGGAAGAAGATTTAGTACGATTGGACAGCGCAATGCTGTATTCAGCCAACATTTCGAAATATGGGTATTCATATTGGCTTTATCAATATTTACCCGCCAAACTCAAATACGAAGACCGTCTTCGCCAAATATACAAACAAGACCCTTGGGCATTGGTCGCCTTGGCAAAATACAAGAGAGAAAAGGACAAACAGAAAATCATCCGTCTTTTCTCTCTGGCAAGAGACAAGGAGTCCATGAATATCCGTGGCACTTTAAGTGCAGCACTACATTCCGTAGTCTTCTGGCCTGATACTGCATTCAAACCATTTGTTCAGCAAGGATGTCAGAGAATAATGAATGATCGGTATGGTAATTTTGAAGTTGCATTTCGTGTTCTTATTGCATATAACGAACAATGGAGTTACGACATGGTGGAAAAGGCTTTAGCAGATGCCAAACAAAAGAAAAGGGACGATTTTGGATATCTTGTTTTGAACTTCCATAATGCCTATGAGGACAATCCGCGGCCATTATTCAAACTGCTGATTGAAAAGTATCCTTTGGAAAAATAAACATTATGGCCAAATGATTGCTTTCCCGACAAAACATATGTTAGGACTTGATAGGTTTCATTTTTTTCTCTATATTTGTAGGCGATTGGCCATAAACAATGACTTAGACTGATTAAATCTTGAAGCGTATGAATTCATTACATTCAACATTACGATTGGGCATATTGCTTCTTGTACTGTTCTGCTCTATGGGAGCAGCAGCGCAAACAGAAGACATAACACGAAGCAACGACCTGCCAAAGTCTCTTCAATCATCGAATGATGGAGATTCCATTTCAGGAATGGAGTATGTCGGAAAGGTGTATGACGTAGTGGAGGAACCTCCCTCATTTCCTGGCGGCCAGACCGCTCTTATGTCATGGTTAGCTGAAAACATTCATTGTCCATCAACATGCAAAAGTATTTCAGGTCGAGTCCTGTTGTCATTCATTGTCGAAACCGATGGCACTTTAAGCAACATCCAGATAGTGAGAAAGCTTGACACTGAGTTTGACGAAGAGTTCATACGTGCGGTTAAAGCCATGCCTAAATGGATTCCTGGAAAGCAGAATGGTCAAATGGTAAGAGTGAAATACAATATGCCTTTGACAATCTGCATGCAATGAGTAGTTCTTCATAAGTCGGGAAAAAGTCGGGAATTTTAGATATGCAAAAATCGCCAAGACTTGAAAATCAAGCACTTGGCGATTTTTAATGTTGGGGTACTCGGACTCGAACCAAGAATGACAGGACCAGAATCTGTAGTGTTACCATTACACCATACCCCAATCTTAATGCTGACAACCCCAACCCTTTGGGGTTCGTTTAGCGGATGCAAAGGTACGATAATTTTTCATACCTGCAAATTTTTAGAGGATAATTCTACGTATTTTAACATTTCAGACAGCGATGGATGGCGGTGAGGACTGATTTTGGCTCCCGAATTCGGGGGACGACAGGCTTGTGTTCTTTCTTCGGTAAGGAAAAAACATGTTTTTTCATTCTTGGAGAATCAATTTTCACGGATAAATACTGATAACTCGGAAAATTGATGTATTTTTGCACAGAAAATGGGTCGGAAAGACCTATATTTGAGAGAAAAGACATAATCATCAGTTTATTCAATGGACGAAACAAAGAAATTAGTAAGAAACATCACAAAAGGTATACAAGAAAAAAAAGGTTCTGGCATAGTTGTTGCTGACATGACAGGGGTGGAAGGCGCGATTTGCCGCTATTTTGTCATCTGCCAAGGCAACTCGCCGATGCAGGTGGAGGCCATCACGGAATCCGTGACTGATCTCGTGCGTGAGAAATCCGGCGAGAAACCCGTCAAGGTGGTAGGACTGACCAATGCCGTATGGGTGGCGATGGATTACACGGATGTCATCGTGCACATCTTCGTGCCTGACCTGAGAGAATACTACAACCTCGAGGCGCTTTGGGAGGATGCTCATCTGACCCGAATACCCGATCTCGACTAAAAGCGATTTTTTACAACGGAGTCATCTATATTCAAGAATGGAACAAAAAGATAGAGACAACAATAAGCCCAACATGCCTAAGTTCAATATGAACTGGATCTACATCACTATCCTTGTGGCTCTAGGCATTTTGTTCTTTACCAATACCGGAACTGAGGCTACCAGTAGTGGCAGCGGAAGCGGTATTGCCAAACAGGACAATTACTTCAACTTCAAGGAATGGGTGATGAAAGGCGCCGCCAAGGAGGTGGTCATCAACAAGGAGGAGAATGAGCTCCGAATGTATGTGAAGCCGGAATTTATTCAGGATGTTTTCCACAATGACGTGAAACAGACGGGCACGAACCCCTTCTTGGAGGTGGAGTTCGGTTCGGTGGAGACGTTGGAGGCCTTCCTCGACGAGGCTCAGAAAGCCGGAAAATTCAACGGACACATCACATTCGACAACAAGAAAAGCAGTGACATGTACAACCTGCTCTTCAACTTGTCGTCCATCCTCTTTTTCGTCTTCATCATGATCTTCTTCTTCCGCCGGATGGGTGGAGGGGGCAGCGGTGGCGTCTTCAGCGTAGGAAAAAGCAAAGCCAAGATGTATGAGAAAGGAAATGATCTCGGTATCACCTTCAAGGACGTGGCCGGACAGGTGGGCGCCAAAGAGGAGGTCCAGGAGATCGTCGACTTCCTCAAGAATCCTCGTAAATATACCGACCTCGGCGGTAAAATACCCAAAGGGGCACTGCTCGTAGGACCTCCGGGAACGGGTAAGACTTTGCTGGCCAAAGCTGTGGCCGGAGAGGCTGGTGTACCGTTCTTCTCCATGAGCGGCAGCGATTTCGTGGAGATGTTTGTGGGCGTCGGTGCCAGCAGGGTGCGCGATTTGTTCAGACAGGCCAAGGAGAAGGCTCCCTGCATCATTTTCATCGATGAGATAGATGCTGTGGGACGGGCACGCTCCAAGAATCCTTCAATGGGTGGCAACGATGAGCGTGAGAACACGCTCAACGCACTGCTCACCGAGATGGATGGCTTCGGCACAAACAGCGGCGTGATCATCATGGCTGCCACCAACCGTGCCGACATGCTCGACTCGGCTTTGCTCCGCGCCGGGCGCTTTGATCGGCAGATCAATGTCGACTTGCCTGATCTCAACGAACGAAAGGAGATATTCATCGTTCACCTCAAACCGATCAAGGTGGACAACTCCGTCGATATCGACCTCCTGGCTCGTCAGACACCTGGATTCTCGGGGGCGGACATCGCCAATGTGTGCAATGAGGCGGCTCTGATTGCTGCCAGGCGTGCGGCTAAGACCGTTTGCCGTCAGGACTTCCTGGATGCTGTCGACCGTATTATCGGCGGACTGGAGAAGAAAACGAAGGTGATGACTGCGCATGAGAAGCGTACGATTGCTCTACACGAGGCCGGACATGCCACGATCTCGTGGTTCTGCGAGCATGCCAATCCGCTGGTCAAGGTGTCGATCGTGCCTCGTGGCAAGGCCCTCGGTGCCGCATGGTATCTGCCCGAGGAGCGACAGATCACGACCAAGGAGGAAATGCTCGACGAGATGTGCTCGCTCATGGGCGGACGTGCAGCCGAGGAACTTTTCACAGGACATATCTCCACTGGTGCGATGAACGACCTTGAGCGTGCCACGAAGTCTGCTTATGGCATGATCGCCTATGCGGGTATGGGAGAGATGCTGCCCAATATCTGTTATTATAACCAGGATTACCAATTCCAGAGACCCTACAGCGATACAACGGCCAAGATCATCGACGACGAAGTGCTCAAGATGGTCAATGAGCAGTATGAAAGGGCAAAGCAGATCCTTCTGGAGCACAAGGAGGGGCATAATGCGCTGGCCGAATTGCTCATCAGCCGTGAAGTGATCTTCGCCGAGGATGTGGAGAAGATTTTCGGCAAACGGCCTTGGGTGAGCCGCTCACAGGAGATCATGGGACTGGAGATGGAAAACGAGACGGAAAAGCCGTCGGAGGACAAACCAGCCCAGGATGCCGGGGAGACTCCGCAGATAGATTCCACACCGACTGAGAAATAACGCAAAGCCTTCATATCATGTCTGAAAAAATGACCAATTTCATCGTGCGCACCATTACGGGGGTGCTCTTTGTCGTCGTGCTGGTGTCGTGCTTCCTGAAACCGCAGGCCATGATTCTGCTTTTCGCATTCATCACGGGAATGACGGTTTGGGAGTATACAGGACTTGTCAATGAATGGGATGACATCCAGGTCAACCGGTTTATCTCCACTGTGGCCGGTGTCTATCTCTTCCTCGCTATGGCTGGATACTGCACGGGCATGACTCCCACCACGGTGTTCATCCCTTATCTGATCACTATCCTATACTTGATCATCGCCGAATTGTTCACCAAGGCTCCTAACCCTATCAATAACTGGGCTTACACCATGCTGAGCCAGATGTATATCGCCTTGCCTTTCTCCACGATCAATGTGCTGGCTTTCCAGACGGGGTCGCCAGGATCCTATAATGAGATCTTGCCGCTCAGCCTTTTTGTCTTCCTGTGGATCAATGATACCGGAGCCTATTGTGCCGGCTCACTTCTTGGCCGTCATAAACTGTTTCCCAGGGTGTCACCTGGAAAGAGTTGGGAAGGAAGCATCGGAGGGGCTGTCTTCGTGCTGGTCGCCGCAGCGATTGTCGGGTGGCTCACGGATGGGACGGACGGCAGCCTGTCAATACCAGTGTGGATGGGGCTCGGACTGGTCGTTGTCATCTTCGGCACTTTGGGTGATCTCGTGGAGTCGTTGTTTAAGCGTACCTTGGGTATCAAGGACAGTGGCAATGTGCTCCCAGGGCATGGCGGAATGCTCGACCGCTTCGACTCTTCGCTGATGGCTATCCCGGCAGCGGTGGTGTATATTTTCTCGTTGTCCTTGTTCTGAATGCGTTTCATGTTCTGGATTTTCCTTGCTGTCGCTTTGTGTGCCATGGGGTATGTGCTGTGGCATGTGTGGTGCGTCCTGCCTTTCCCGAAATGGGGGAAATGGATCTCCGTACTGGTGATGGCTGCATGTCTGGTGAGTATGTTCCCGTTGCTGGGCGGTGGCTTTGATAAGCTGAGCCTCAATGTGGCTTCTGCCTGTTATGACATCAGCACTTCGTCGCTTTTCTTCTTCCTCTATCTGCTGATGATTTTCCTGGTTCTCGACATGGCGCGTCTGGTGCATCTCCTGCCGTCTGCTTCCCTGCATGAGAACTGGACAACGACGATTGCTGTTTTGGCACTGATGCTGGTAATCTTCATCGGTGGGAATATCCATTATAATAATAAGGTGAGAGTGCCTCTGGCACTGACGACTGAAAAACGGTTGCCCAAGGACTACAAAATCGTGATGGCAAGTGACTTGCATCTCGGGTATCACAACCGGAGGGCTGAACTCTCACGGTGGGTGGACTTGATCAACGCCGAGAAACCAGATTTCGTCCTCATCGCCGGCGATATCATCGACATCAGCACCCGCCCGCTCATCGAGGAGGGCATGGCTGAAGAATTGCGGCGGATCAACGCCCCTGTCTATGCTTGTCTGGGTAATCATGAGTATTACAGCAATGAACCGAAAGCACGGAAGTTCTACAAGGACGCTGGCATCCGCTTGCTGATCGACGAGACGACGGTCGTCGATAGCGCCATCACCATCATCGGGCGTGATGACCGTACCAACCCGGAGCGGAAATCGGTCAAGGTTCTCACTGCAGGTGTGGACAAGGCTGCCTATTCCATCATACTCGACCATCAGCCTTATAACTTGGAACTCGCCGAACAGTGCGGCGTGGATTTCCAACTCAGCGGACATACCCACCGCGGACAGGTCTGGCCTGTCTCTTGGATCACTGATGCTATCTATGAGTGCTCTCACGGCTCTCACCGGCGTGGCTCGACTCAATACTATGTGAGTTCGGGCCTTGGCATCTGGGGAGGAAAATACCGCATCGGAACGCAATCTGAATACGTGGTGGCTACACTTCGCCACCCTTAAACCTATAATCATTTTGTCATGAGAAAAGCAATCTTTGTATTCGTATGGATGATGCTCTCACTGGCGGCTTATGCTGGCGGACCTGTCAAAGAATGGGGACAGTTGCGCGTCGAGGGCACGCAGTTGTGTGATCAGAACGGAAAGCCCGTCGTGTTGCGTGGCGTGAGTTTCGGATGGCATAACATTTGGCCCCGTTTCTATAACAAAGGGGCGGTGAAGTGGATCAAGAACGACTGGAATGCCACCGTGGTGAGGGCTGCCATGGGACTGATGATCGAGGACAATTACCTGGAGAATCCCGACTTCGCCCTGACGTGTGTGGAGAATGTGGTCAAGGCGGCCATCAAGAATGATGTGTATGTGATCGTGGACTGGCATTCTCATCAGATGTATACCGACGAGGCGGTCAAGTTCTTTGATCATTTCAGCAAGAAATATGGTAAGTACCCGAATGTCATCTACGAGATCTTCAATGAACCTGTCAACGATTCATGGGAGGCGCTGAAGGATTATTCTTCTGCCGTGATCAAAGCCATCCGTGCCAATGATCCCGACAACATCATCCTCGTGGGGTGCCCGCATTGGGACCAGGATATCCATCTCGTGGCCGACAGTCCCTTGAAGGGCTTCGACAATATCATGTATACGGTGCATTTCTATGCCGCAACGCATAAGCAGGACTTGCGCGACAGGATGGAGAATGCCATCCGACGGGGCGTTCCTGTGTTCGTCTCTGAAAGCGCGGGGATGGAGGCTTCGGGCAACGGGCCGATCAATGCGGAAGAATGGCAGAAGTGGATCGACACGATGGAGAGATTACGGGTCAGTTGGGTGTGCTGGTCGGTGTCTGACAAAGACGAGACCTGTTCCATGATCCTGCCTCGGGCTAAGGCCAACGGCCAGTGGACGGATGACTTGCTCAAGAAATCGGGAAAGATGGTGAGGGATTTCCTGAGAAAATACAATGCGCACTAAGGCATGAGCGAACAACTGGAACAGCGGGTCGCCAGGGCCGTGGATAATTTCATGCAGGGATATGGATGCTGCCAGAGTGTAGTGGCTGCCTTTGCTGATATCTATGGCCTCGACGATGTCATGGCCAAACGGGTCAGTGCGGGCTTCGGTGGTGGAGTGGGGCGCCTGAGGATGATGTGCGGGGCGGTTTCTGCCCTGGTCATTCTTGCTGGTCTTGATCGCGGACAGACAGAGGGCAGCGACAGACAGGGGAAATCGGCGTGCTACAAAGTGGTGCAGGAACTTCTCGCTCAGTCGAAGGAGCACAACGGATCGCTGATCTGTGCCGAACTGCTCGGGCTGAAAGGACCTGTGGCCATGGGAAATTACGAGGCATCTGAACGCACCAAGGAATATTATAAGAAACGGCCCTGTGCGGCCAAGGTGGAGAGCGCCGCGCGCATCTTCGCTCAGTATCTCGAACGGAAAAACTACCGATAAGGCAAATCCAGCGGTGCGGGGAAAGTTTTTCCTCGCATCGTTTGATTTTTGGAAAACTTTTGCTAACTTTGCAGGCAAATTGCAACAAAGGCATTTTTATTCACTAAGTTTTTAACATTTATGGACGACTACCCGGCGGAAAATTTCATTTCGTAGGCGTGAGACGGCAATAGCATTTGTTCGTCACCACGTCATGAGCATTTTTTCACTACGCTAACCACGTGGAGGATGAACAAATGAGAACATACTGGAACTACAACAATGGTTTGACGCCACTCAAGGAGTGGCAGCCAAATTGCTGGATACAGGTCACTTGCCCTACAGACGAGGACCGTACCCTGCTGGAGACGGAATACCAAATACCCGATTATTTCCTTACTGACATCAGCGATGCTGATGAGCGGGCACGTTATGAGTATGATGATGGTTGGATGCTGATCATCCTCCGAATCCCTTACGTCAAGGAGGTGAGGTCGCGCACACCCTATACCACAGTGCCTCTCGGTATTATCCACAAACGTGACGTCACCATTACGGTCTGCTACTACGAGACCAACATGATGATCGATTTCGTGAGCTATCAGCAGAAACGCGGCGTGGGATTCACGGATTATGTGGACATGATCTTCAGAATCTTCCTCTCTTCTGCGGTGTGGTATCTGAAACGGTTGAAACAGATCAACAGCCTCATCGAGAAAGCCAAGCGTAATCTCGATAAGGAGGTCAATAATGAGTCGCTTATCGGACTGAGCCGCCTGCAAGACTCGCTCACGTATTTCGCCACGTCTATACGGGGGAATGAAAACCTCCTGGCCAAGTTGAAGTTCAAACTGCAAATCGATGAGCTCGATGCCGATATGATTGAGGATGTCAACATTGAGATGACACAGGCACGGGAAACGACCAATATCTATTCGGATATCCTGGAGTCGACCATGGATACCTACTCCAGCATCATCAACAACAACATGAACACCGTGATGCGTACGCTCACCTCTGTGTCGATTCTCATGATGTTCCCCACGCTCATCGCAAGCTTGTTCGGTATGAACCTCGTCAACGGCATGGAAAATAGCAGCTATGGCTTCGCCACTGCCTTGGTCATCTCCGTCGCAGTGTCAGGACTGATTTGGTGGATTTTCCGACATAAACGCCTCATTTGAGGAAAAAAGTAAAAAAATTAAGAAATTATTAGGTTTTTTCTTTTTTTTTATTTAAGTTTGCATTTTGATAAGTGTGAACAATCGAATCATAAACCTAATTGCGAAATGATGGACTCTCAAGAAAAAGCCCAGGTAGAGGGCGCACCAGTAGAAGAGACAAAGGTAGAGGAATCTTCCAATGCGAATGTAGAGGTAGAGGCAGCCGGCCAAGTGGAAACCACAGTGGCTCCTGCCGTTGAAACACCAGTGGAGGAGGCTCCTGCCCTTGACGAAGCTCCGGCCGTGGACGAAAAAACCGTGGCTGAGGAGCAAGTGGCCACAGATGAGCCGGCTCTTGCCGAGGAAGCTCCCGTGGCAGAGAAAACTCCTGCCGATGAGGCTCCTGCTGAGGAAACCGCTGCCGAAGAGCCACAGGAAGAGGCTCCTAAAAAGATTTACAAAACCAAGGGTGAAGTGCTCGAAAGAGTGGCCGAACTGGCACATGGCGAGAGCACGCCTGGTAAGGAAGAGGTCGATATGCTCAAGACCGTCTTCTACAAACTCCTCGTGGCTGAAAGGGAGGCTGCCCTGAAAGCGTATGTCGATGAGGGGGGCGATCCTGAGAAGTACCAGATCATTCCCGATGTGGAAGAGGAGAAGTTCAAAGCGGAGATGGCTCTCATCAAAGAGAGAAGGGCCAAGGTCTTCCAGCAGATGGAGAACGAGAAAGCTGAGAACCTGCAGAAAAAGCTCGATATCATCGAGAAAGTGAAGGCGATGGTGACTTCTCCTGAGAGTGCCAACAAATCCTACCAGGAATTCAAGAAACTGCAGCAGGAATGGCGGGAAATCAAATCTGTGCCCGCCGAGCGTGCCAGCGAACTGTGGAAAACCTATCAGCACTACGTGGAGCAGTATTACGACCAGCTCCGGCTCAACAGCGAGGCTCGTGAGTATGATTTCAGGAAGAACCTCGAGATCAAGACCAAGTTGTGCGAGGCTGCAGAGAAATTAGCTGAGGAGTCTGATGTCATCAGTGCTTTCCATCAGTTGCAGGAGCTCCACCAACAGTACCGTGAGGCTGGCCCCGTGGCTAAAGACCTCCGTGAACAGGTGTGGACCCGCTTCAAAGCTGCTTCTACAATCATCAATAAGCGGCACCAACAGCATTTCGAGACTCTTCGCTCCAAAGAGGAGGAAAACCTGGCCAGGAAAACCGAACTCTGCGAGAAGGTGGAGGCCATCGCCAAGGAAGAGAACAAGGGCGCCGCTGACTGGGAGCGACACACCCGTGAGATCATCGCCGTGCAGGCTGAGTGGAAAACCATCGGCTTCGCTCCGCAGAAGATGAACGTGAAGATTTTTGAGCGGTTCCGTGCCGCTTGCGACGATTTCTTCGGGCGCAAGACACAGTTCTTCCGCGATATGAAGAGCCGATTTGCTGAGAACGCTGACAAAAAACGCGCGCTCGTCGAGCAGGCAAAGGCCTTGCAGGACAGCACCGACTGGAAGGCTACTTCCGAGAAACTCACTGCACTGCAGAAAGAATGGAAGACCATCGGCATGGTGCCGAAGAAGTTGGGCGACCAGCTCTGGAATGAGTTCCTCGGCGCTTGCAACAAGTTCTTCGAGGCTCGCAATGCCGCCAATGCCGGCACTCGTGGTGAGGAACGTGAGAACCTGGCCAAGAAGCGTGATGTCATCGCACGGCTGAAAGCTGTACTTGAGCAACCGGTCGACGACATGCAGGACACCGTACAGGCTCTGGTGGATGAATACAATGGCATCGGCCATGTGCCGTTCCGCGAGAAAGACAAGCTGTTCAAAGAATACCATGAGGTGCTCGACAGGCTCTACAAAGAACTCAATGTCACTGTCGCACGTCGTCGCTTGGACAATTTCAGAAACAACCTGAAGAATGTGGCTGAGCGGGGTGCAAACGCTCTTGACAATGAGCGCACCCGACTGATGAGGCGTTACGATGGCTTGAAACAGGAAATCCAGACCTACGAGAATAACCTCGGTTTCCTCAGCGTCTCCAGCAAGAAGGGCAACAGCCTCATCGAGGAGATGCGTCGTAAAGTGCAGAAACTCAAGGATGAACTTGACCTTGTCAAGGAGAAGATCAAGGCCATCGATGCCGAGAACAGCGCAGATGAGGATTAATCTGCAAGAGACGATAAAGTAGAATCCTAATGATAAAAAAGCGGGTCCATCAATGATGGATCCGCCTTTTTATTGCAGTATGTCCGTTGCTTAGATCTCCTCAAGTGCCTTGCGGAGCAGTGCCCAGAAGGGGGCGATAGTCGGGATGTAACAGCGCTCGCTGGTGGTGTGCGGACTGCGCATTGTGGGACCGAGCGACACCACGTCGAGATGCGGGTATTTGCCCAGGATGACGGAGCACTCCAGTCCGGCATGGTCCACCTGGATGATGCCGTCCTCGCCGTTGAGCTCCTTGTAGATGCGGAGCAGATGATGGAGGATGCCGCTCTCAGGGTTGGGATCCCAACCGCCGTAACTGCCTGCGGTCTCAACCTTCATGCCGGCCATGTTGAAGCAACTTTCCAACGTCTTCACGATGTAGTCTTTCATGTCCTCACGTGAGGAGCGGGCCAGGATCTTCAGGCAGGCTTTGCCATTCTCGATGTCGATGATAGCCAGGTTGGAGGAGGTCTCCACCACGTCGGGGTAGGCGGGGATCATGCGCACCACACCGTCATGGCAGGCGTAGATGGCATTGATCAGGTTGTCCTGGATCTCCACGGGCACCTCTGTCTTCGGGGTGGGTACGTCCTCGGCATACATCTCGATGCCGCTCTCGATATGCTTGAACTGATCTTCCAGATCGGCTTTCCAGTCGGCTACCAGTTCCTTGAGGGCTTCGACGTTCTCTGCGGGAAGGGTGAGCACCACTTCGGCCTTGAACGGGATGGCGTTGCGCATGTTGCCGCCGTGCCAGGAGGCCAGACGGGCCTCGCAGTCCTCGATGGCCTCGCGCACAAAGCGCACCATCTGCTTGTTGGCGTTGGCGCGGCCCTCATGGATCTCCAGACCGGAATGTCCGCCACGGAGCCCTTTCAGTGTCACTTTCACGGCCACGTCATCACTGTCGGTCTCCACATCCTTGTAGTCGAGGGTGGCGGTGACATCTATGCCGCCGGCACTGCCGATGACGAATTTGCCCCAGGTCTCGGAATCGAGGTTGAGGAGAATGTCGCCCTGAAGCTCTCCTTCGGGCAGGTCGTTGGCACCATACATGCCTGTCTCCTCGTCGGCGGTGATGAGTGCGTCGATGGGACCGTGCTTCATGTCTTTCGCTTCCATCACGGCCATGATGGCGGCCACGCCCATACCGTTGTCGGCTCCAAGGGTGGTGCCTCTGGCTTTCACCCAGTCGCCGTCAATCCATGGCTCGATGGGGTCGGTTTCGAAATTGTGGGTGCTCTCCGGGGTCTTCTGTGGCACCATGTCCATGTGGGCCTGCAGGATGACGCCTTTCTTGTTCTCCATTCCAGGAGTAGCGGGCTTGCGCATCACGATGTTGCCTGCGGGATCCTTGAAAGCCTCTACGCCAGCTTCCTTGGCGAAGTCGAGCAGGAATTGCTGGATCTTCTCCAAATGGCCTGACGGACGGGGTACTTGTGTCAGTGAATAGAAATTCTTCCAAATGCAGGTTGGCTGCAAATTCTTGATTTCACTCATACTTTTAAATGTTAAGGTTAATGATTGGGTTGAATGTGATTCCTTTCTTTGCGTGACACGGGCTTCGTCAGCGCAAGGGCGGCCCATGCGTATACGCCCAGCAATACCACCAGGGTGGTCTGCACTGTATGGACGATAAGGACGAAGATCAGGGCGGCGTTACTCTCCACACCATAAAGGATGAGCATCGTCTTCACGGAGAAATGCCAGGGACCAGCTCCGTTGGGGGTTGGCACGATGACGGCGATGCTGCCTACCACGAAAGTCACCAGCGCACAGTTGATTCCCAAATGCGACGTGGCTTCAAAACAATAGAACGTCAGGTAGAAATGGATGAAGTAGCTGCCCCAGATGCCGATGGTATAAAAGAGGTAGAGGGGGATGTTGTCGACACTGCGGAGGGAGATGATGCCCTGCCAGATGTTGCTGGCCGTGTTTTTCACTTTCTTGTAGATCTCCATCTTGCGGAGTAATATCCAGATCAGCAGCAGGGCCGCAAGAAGACAGATGAAGGTGACCAGATATCCTGTTGCGGTGAACTGTCCGAGGAATGTGTCGAGACGGGTGCCGGTGGTCTGGAAGAAATGGTGGAAAACGGGCAACTGAAGCAGCAGCGTGATAATGGTGATGAGCATCACCACGATACTGTCGACAGCGCGCTCGGTGATGACTGTGCCGAGCGACTTGGCGAACGTCACGTTGTCGTAACGCTTCAACACACCGCAACGGGCAAATTCACCCACGCGGGGGATGATGAGACTGGTGGCGTAGCTGAGAAAGACGGCATTGGACGAGGTGGAGAGCCTGGGGCGCTCACCCATAGGGGCCAGGGTCTGACGCCAGCGCATGCCGCGGAAAAGCTGGGCCGTCACACCAAAGGGCAGCGAGAGCAGCATCCACGTCCAGTCCATCTCATGCCACATCACGTCGCTCATCTGACCGAAGTCAAACTCACGGTACATCCAATAGAGGATCATTCCCCCTAAGAAAAGGGGAAAAACCACTTTGGCACTTTGTGAGAGCAGTCTGCTGATATCGGTTTTCAAGATAATTCGGTGTCTTGTTGTTTCAAGTAGGGCAAAGATACGAAGATTAGGTGATATAAACGAATGTTTTTGGGAAGATTAACGTAAAACCCTGCATCATGACTGCACATCATGATAAAAGGAGCGGTGCCTCACGGCGTCGCTCCTTTCTGGAAAAACTTATATAATACATTTCGGTCTAGTCACATAGATGCCGTCACGTGCGCCGCGGAATACGGCACAGAAAGGAGGCAACAGAAACTGGCAGGCATGGATGCCTCCAGCAGAGAAAAATAACTCATTTTGCTTCTCCCCTTACATCGAGGGGCTTCGGCAAGCTTGGGCTGGCTTGAAAAGGCAGGTCTTCTGACTTCGTTCCGCTCTCAGGCACCTTCCCGCCCTCTAAGGACAGTGGTATGTCAGCCTGAAGCGATAATGGAACTTACAGCTGCGAGACAGTCGGGGATTCGCACCCCGTTCCCTTTGCTAATCGCGTATAGCGAACCTTATCGCTGCAAAGTTAATGATAAATCTTCTCAATTCAAAGCAAACCTTGTGATTTTTTGTGAAAAAATTTGCACGGCTGACTAAAAGTGCTTATATTTGCAGCGAATTTCTTGACCATATCTTTCAAAACTTAAAAAATTACGCCTATCGGGAAAACATTACTTAAACAAAATTTCATTTAAGGAATGGACTATCTGAACACGATGACTGACGAGGAATTGGCCTTGTCTTACATCAATGGTAATAATAAGGCGTTTGACTTGTTGCTGTCAAGGACCAAGAACAAGCTGTTTACATATATCATGTTCGTCGTGCGCGACCGCGACGTGGCTGATGATATCTTTCAGGAGACTTTCGTCAAGGTCATCACCAAATTACAGCAACAAAAATACACCAATTCTGGGAAGTTCAGTGCATGGCTCGTCAGAATCGCACACAACGTGATCATGGACTGGTATAGAGAGCAGCGGGCGGAGAAAATCATCGAACCTACTGAGGATAATGATCTCTCCAACCTCGGGAGCGCTTTCCTCGACATGAATGTGGAGAACCGATACGTTAACAGCCAGGTTCTCAAGGACGTCAAGAAAATGATGAACATGTTGCCTCCCACGCAGCGTGAGGTGGTGTTCATGCGCTTTTATCAGGAGATGTCGTTCAAGGAAATTGCTGAGACAACAGGGGTGAGCATCAACACTTCTTTGGGCCGCATGCGGTATGCCATCCTCAATCTCAGAAGGATGGCAAGGGAGCATGGAGTGGCTCTGCAACTCGACTGAACCTGACTGTCAGAGGGATTTCAGATCGTGAATCGTGGCGATCGGATCCTTGGCCTTGAACACGTAACTGCCGCTCACCAGCACGTCGACTCCAGCTGCCACCAACCGAGGGGCTGTCTCCGACTGCACGCCACCGTCAATTTCTATCAGGGCTTGGCTGCCGCTGGATGTGATGAGCTGGCGAAGCCGCTTCACTTTGCTGATGGAGTTCTCGATGAATTTCTGTCCGCCAAATCCAGGGTTGACACTCATCAGCAATACCATATCGACATCGCAGATGATGTCCTCAAGCATGCTCACAGGGGTGCTGGGATTGAGCGTGACACCAGCTTTCATGCCGGCTTGGTGTATCTCTTGAATGGTGCGGTGCAGATGGGTGCATGCCTCGTAATGGATGTTCATCATCATGGCTCCAAGGCGGGCTGTCCTTTCGATGTAAGCCTCGGGGTGCACGGTCATGAAGTGTACGTCAAGCGGTTTCTGGCAGATGCCTGCCACCGCTTCCAAAACCGGGAAACCGAATGAGATGTTGGGCACAAACACACCGTCCATGATATCCATGTGCAGCCAGTCGGCCTCACTGGAGTTGATCATGTCGATGTCACCTCGGAGATTGGTGAAGTCCGCGGCCAGCAAGGAGGGGGATACGAGTGTTGCCATGGCGGGGGAGATTAATTCAGACAAAACACTTCGTGGCGGCCATTAAGCTCAAATGCTCTGTAGGTGTGAGCCAGGTCACGGATGAATTTAAGGGTGTGTTGCGAGGGTTCTGTTTCTTCGTGGGTAAAAATTTTCATAGGCAAATCTGATCATGTGTTATATCTTAGTAACGATGCTTTTGCCTCCTTATTATAATATTCCTCAAAAAAATAATCGTATCGTGAAATTTTGTCTTTGCAATTCATCCGAAATTGATGGGGAATTCAAAAAAAATACGTAAATTTGCATGACCAGAGTTTATGACTTTGGATTATTGGAAGGAAAATATTTTACACGTTGCTATGATAGTAAAGGTTTGTGGCATGCGCGTGGCCCAAAACATACGCGAAGTGAGTGCGTTGGATGTCGATTGGCTCGGACTGGTTTTCTGGCCGGAAAGTCCAAGGTTCGTGAAGCAGGTGTCTGCAAGGGGTGGCTTTTACCCTGACTACTCTCCCCTTGCCACGAAAGTGGCTGAACTGGGCGGAATGCCTGAGATCACCCAGCGTGTGAACAAACCTCAGCGGGTGGGCGTCTTCGTCGACGACATGCCACAGACCATTGTCACAAGAGTCTATAACTTTTTCCTCGATGCTGTGCAGTTACATGGCAATGAGGGGCCCGTGATGATCGAGAATCTTCGCCGCACGCTGGAGCCTGACATCCGTCCGGTGAAAATCATTAAAACCATCGAGGTGGGATGTGCCGAGGACCTGAGAAAATGCGAGGATTATGGCTCGCTGGTCGATTACTTCCTCTTCCACAACAAGTGTGTGCAGAAGGGAGGAAGCGGCGATCAGTTCGACTGGTCATTGCTCGACGCTTACCAAGGCAAAGTGCCTTTCCTCCTCAGCGGTGGCATCGGGCCTGATGACGCACAGCGTATCAAGGCGATCCACCACCCGCAATTCGCTGGCATAGATATTAATTCACGCTTCGAGATCGAACCAGGATTGAAAGATGTGGCCAGTATCAAGAGATTCCTCGAAGAACTGAGGGCTTGATACGCCTTTTTTTTGAAAAATTCTGACATTTTGAAATGGATTTCAACCAGCTGAAGGATTTCCTTAACCGTTTCGACCGCTTTGCCGCTACATCTGGTGCGCAAGTGGTGGAAATTGATTTGGGCTATGCCAAGGCCGAGATGACTGTGGTCGACGACCATGTCAACGGTGCAGGGGTCTGCCAGGGTGGTGCGCTCTTCACACTGGCCGACTTGGCTTTTGCGGCCGCTGTCAACAGCAGCGGGATGATGACCGTGGGAGTGTCGAATAGCATCACCTATCTCCGTTCGGCCAGGAAAGGCGACAGACTCACTGCCATCGCCCGAGAGGAACATCATCATAAGATGCCATTCTGCGAGGTGAGGATCACCAACCAGGATGATGAGTTGGTTTGTGTGATGACGGGTACGGCCTATCGGAGAAAACAGCCTCTCATGCCGCCTTCCGTCGATTGATCCCACATGCCTTGCGTAATTACTGGCTTGCGTAATTACTCAGCACCTAAGTAAGCATAGCCATTCGGGTGGATCTGCTTTTGTTCGGGTGGATTTGCATTTGTTCGGGCGGATTTGCCGCTCGGCACCCGATAGGGTGACGCTTGGCTTGTCCAAGAATCCGGCCGCATTGAGTGAAAGCATTTGCAATGCGCTTTTAGCGGATTAAAAATCCTGATACTCAGAGCATCGGGATTACAAATCCCGATGAACAACGACAAATCCCGATGGTCATAAGAAGGGAAAGTGGAGTGCTGAGTAATTACTGGCTTGCTCTTAGTTCCGAAAAATTGTTAATTTCTTGGCCATTCGCAGGAAAACGACTATCTTTGCACCCTAATTTTTTAAAGCTATCCAGACTTATGCAGGAGAAAAAAATTTCAGTGCCGCTCATTCAGCAGGCAATGGAAGGTTCAGACGCTTCACCTTGGTATGCCGTCAAGTTGTTCACCAGCAACCAGATGAAGGTAAGAGATTATTTTCAGGAGAATGGTCTGGAGGTTTTCATCCCCATGCAGTATCGGGTCTACGAAGATGAGAATGGCCGTCCTAAGCGCAAGCTGCGCCCTGTGGTGAGCAACCTGCTCTTTGTGAAAAAGAGTATCACCGCACTCGAGATGAGGGAACTGGTGATGAATGGACAATTCAAGATGTCGGTGGTCACCAAGAGCCGTGAGGTGAGGGAATATTACGAGATACCCGCCAAGCAGATGGTGGAGTTCAAGGCAATGTGCAATCCCGAAATCGAGATGCGCAAGTTCCTCAGTTCCGACGAGGCACGGCATAAGGCAGGCACACCCGTGGAAGTGTGCTATGGTCCGCTCAAGGGCCTTACGGGCCGGCTTGTGAGACAGAGCCACAAGTACTATCTTCTCAAGGATGTGCCTGGTATTAGCGTCATGCTCAAGGTGTCGAGATGGTGCTGCAGGGCTCTGGAGTCGTCTTAGAACTCCGAGGTGAAGTGGAATTTGATGTGCTTGAAGTCTTCTTGAGCCATGCTCAGCACATAGCCGCTGTCGGCCAGGAAGACGTCGCGACCCTCTCTGTCCTTCGCCATATATTGGTATTTCCTGCGCTTGAAGTTCTCCAGCTCTTGTTCATCGTCTGATTCTATCCAGCAGGCTTTGTGGAGATGGACAGGCTCCCAACGGCATTTCGCATTGTATTCGTTCTCCAAGCGGTATTGGATAACCTCAAACTGCAGTTGGCCCACCGTCCCGATGATCTTGCGGCCATTGAACTGGTTGATGAACAACTGGGCGACTCCTTCGTCCATCAGTTGTTCAATCCCTTTGTTGAGCTGCTTGGCTTTCATGGGGTCGTCATTCTCAATGTATTTGAACATCTCGGGCGAGAATGAGGGCAGTCCGCGGAAATGGAGCTGTTCTCCCTCGGTCATCGTATCACCGATCTTGAAAATGCCGTTGTCGGGCAGGCCGATGATGTCGCCGGGGTAGGCTTCGTCGACCGTCGATTTGCGCTGGGCCATGAATTGGGTGGGGGAACTGAACCGGAGGGTCTTCCCCAACCGTACGTGATAGTAGGGCTGGTTGCGCTGGAAACGACCGCTGCACACCTTGCAGAATGCGATGCAGGAGCGGTGGTTGGGGTCGATGTTGGCTGTGATCTTGAAGATGAAACCGGTGAATTTCTCCTCCTCGGGCTCCACATCACGCTCCTCGGCTTTGGTGGGGCGGGGGCAGGGGGCAATCTCCACGAAACAGTTGAGCAGTTCCTGCACGCCGAAATTGTTGAGCGCACTGCCGAAGAAGACGGGGGCAATACTGGCGGAACGGTAGTCTTCGACACTGAACTCCGGGTATACGCCTTCGATCAATTCAAGGTCCTCGCGCAGCTGGCTGGCATCACGCTCACCGACCTGGCGGTCGAGCTCCTCGCTGTTGACGTCGACTTCCATCTTCTCCGTCACGCGTTGCTTGTCGGGTATGAAGAGGTCGAGCTTGTTCTCGTAGATGTTATAGACTCCCTTGAATTTCGCTCCTTGGTTGATGGGCCACGAAAGGGGCCTGACGTGGATCTGAAGTTCCTGCTCCAGTTCGTCGAGCAGGTCGAAGGGGTCACGTCCCTCACGGTCCATCTTGTTGATGAAGATGATCACGGGGGTGTTGCGCATACGGCAGACATTCATCAGTTTGCGTGTCTGCGTCTCCACACCCTTGGCTCCGTCGACCACGATGATGGCGGAGTCCACGGCGGTCAGCGTACGGTAGGTGTCCTCGGCGAAATCCTGGTGTCCAGGGGTGTCGAGGATATTTACTTTATAGCCTTCATAGTCGAATTCCATGACGGAGGTCGACACGGAGATACCACGTTGTTTCTCGATGTCCATCCAGTCCGAGGTGGCTGTCTTGCGGATCTTGTTGCTCTTCACGGCACCTGCCACCTGTATCTGGCCGCCGAAGAGCAGGAATTTCTCGGTCAGGGTGGTCTTGCCCGCATCCGGGTGCGAGATGATGGCGAAGGTGCGTCGCCTTTCTATTTCATTGTTCATGATTCTTGGTTGATATGTCTTGTTTCTTCTTCTGTCAGTCCTAAGTGATCGTAAATCACACGGTAGGCTTCGTCCAGGTGTTTCTTGTCACCGCTCTCAGTGTATCTCCTGTAGCAGTCGATGATGCGCTCCTCGGCCTCCGTGGAAATGCAGGGGACGAGTTGCTGCTCGATCTTGTATTTCTGCCATCTGATTGTTCCTGCTCCAGTAGTGTTGCCTAGTTTCTTGAAAAGGTAGGATGACAGTGGAGAGTTGAGATGGCAGAGAAGATATATGAGGTGGTCTCCTGTCATCCAGTAAGTGGTGTTGTCTCCGTAATAAGTTCCCTTCTCATCAAAGCAAAACTTGGGTATGTCAGCCAAATCTCCCCAGATGATTTTCGGCTGGTTGAATTCCGGCCAATAGGCGCAGTTGCGCAGATTGTATGGCGTCTGACCTTGGTCTGACCTGTCTCTTATCTTTTCCCAATGCTTGTCAAGGTAGGCCTTCACCGCAGGATAGTCGTTGATGTCCACTGGTGGTGTTGACCCGGGTATGCCATTGTGGATATGGAGCAACCATCGATTGTCGTAGTTGATATGATAGCGGCTCAGGTCACGGCCCTTCACGATGGGGCGCATGAGTGCCTCAGTGCGGTCTTTCTCTTCCTCGTCCTGGCAGGCTGCAAGGATGCGCTCACGTGTAGTGATGTCGATAATGAAGACTTCATTTCGGCCCGTAAGGATACCCCTGTTTATCTTGTTGCCCCATTCTCCAAGCAGTTTGCTCTTCTCGCTCACTTTCTTCAGGATGGCTTGGTCCTCTCTCGTCCGGACGACCCAGTCTTCTGTGCCGACGAAACTGCATGTCGTCAGGTGGCTGTGGACATATTTCCATAGGTCATCCTCTTTCCTGACGAGGGAGCATGCTTGCAGTTGACCCTTGTAGCTTTCTTGGCTAGCCAGCAGAATGCATACTTCCACGGTGGCTTTGCTGAAGAGTTTCTGCCCGGGAAAATCCACAAGAAGCAACGGATTGGCTTCTGAGGTAAACATGCTGCGTGTGCTTGTGCCGTAATTGGAGCGTAACCATTTGTTTGAGGTTACGAAACATAGATAACCCTTGGGCTTGAGGATATGGAGCGCTCTTTCGAAAAACAGGTTGTAGATATCGCCTGTGGAGGAGTAGGTCTTGTAGAGCGGCACGCGGTAGTTGTCTCTGTTCAGGTATCTGAGCTTGCCATAAAGCTCTGACATTTCGGGCATTGACTGCAGGCTGATATAGGGTGGGTTTCCAATAACGGCATCGAAACCGGTGAATTGCCCTTGTTCGTTGAGCACTTCCGGGAATACCAGCGACCAGTCGAGCACACTGTTGATCACGTCGTCTGACACATTGAAAAGATTGCGTTGCTGTATGTCAAGCACCATCTCACCTGTGCACAACTTGTGGATGCTTTCGCTGATTTGCCGCTTGATAGCCTTGTCGCGGCAACTCTTGTAGCGACTCACAAGTTGCCTGTACTCCTGCAGGAGCTCTCGTTTCTCGTTGTCTATCACACCTTTGCCTACACGCACGGGGTATTTGGACACCAGAGCGTTGCCGCACTTGATGTTGATGTCGATGTTGGGTAGCACACGGAGTTCGCCTTGTTCGTAATAGGAACTTTTTAGCAGTTCTATCCACAGGCGCAGACGGCAGATCTCCACGCTCTTGGGATTGATGTCGACACCGAAGAGACAGTTCTCTATCAGGATGCGTTTTTCCTCGAAGAGGGCCCGCTGCAGCAGATAGCTGCTTCGGTCGCCTCGCTTGTATTTGAAGATGCTCTCGTCGTTGCGGATCACAAGCTCGTCGTCGATGACGGTGACGTCGTAGTCTTTGATTTTGCTGTGCTCGTCGTCATGATACTCCAGAATGCCCAGCTCAGATTTGATGGCTATCAACTCGTTGAGCGCTGCGACGAGGAAATGACCGCTGCCTACAGAGGGATCGCAGATGCGTATGGAATTGATGATGGCGTTGGCTTCCTGGCGCATCTGGCGGGTGAAATGAACTTCGTCTTTCAACGTGTCGAAATCCGGGTATGTCCACCCTTTGGCGGTGTTAAGCTTATCGACGACGATCCGCCTGATGGTCTCACGGCTGATAAACTCGGAGATATAGGAAGGGGTGAAGAATGCACCATCCTTGTAACCGTTGATTTTCTCAAAGATGTTGCCGAGCACCGCGGCGTTGATGATAGTGCTGTCTTCTTCTTCCTTGTCATGCTGGATGGGGGCACCGCTGAAGTCATAGGCATCCAGAAATCGCAGAAGGTATTCCAACGTGGGCAATTCTCCTTTGATGCGGTGATGGTCGTCGTCATGGATGCGTGTGTTCTTCATCACCGTCATCCTGCCACTTCGCAATTCGCGTACGCGCACATGCCTCAACTCGAGTGGGGTGTATTCAAAGAGACTGCTGTTGAGGTAGGGCACGTCCTCAAACTGGTCTTTCATCTCCATGATACGGGTCTCGACTGGTTTGGCCAGCACTTGGATGAAGAGGTCGTTCAATGCACGGTAATTGGGCACACGATGGGGCAGGAGGAATTTCCTGTTTTTATCTTCGTTGAAACTCACCAGTTGCGCTTCCAGCAACTTGAGGAAAAGCAAGCGGTTGACCCATGTCAGCACTAGGCCGAGAGCGGCATCCTCTCTTTCTTCCTCACTGTGGATGGTTCCGATCTCGTCGAGCAAACTGATGGTTTCTTCCATCAGTGAGTGTGGCTGGCGTCCTTGTTCCCTGCAGCGTCGGATGCGGGCTATGTTGTCCACCATCACTTCCTCAAGACCCATGATGTGAAGCAGTTCATAATAGAAACCTGTGTTCAGCTGGTTGTGGTCGGTGAGGAAAGGCTGTTTCAAGAGGTGGGTTGGGGAAAACAACTTGTAGATGCCTTTGAGCTTCTTGCTTTTCAGGAGTCTCTCTTCTTTGACCCCCCGTAGTTCTGTCAGGTCGGCATAGGTATATCTGAGTTTTCCTTCGACCGCTGCAATTTCTGGTCTGATGACCTGATCGTAGATGTATTTGGTCTTGTTGCCTTCTTGGTCGGCTTTGAGCACGCTGTCGGAAAATGCCTTGCGGCTGGCGAAACAGTCGTAGAAATTCTGTTTGTCGAAGATAAACCAATGCCAACCGTCTGTGATGATGAGGTGTTTCAAATCAGTGTTCCGGGCTGCGATTTCCTCACGGAGGTAGTAGAGCACCAGTTCATGGAGTGCTTTCTTGTTGAGTTGCCCGGGCTTGACCATCTCGCTGCTGTTCACTCCTTTCACTTCGAAAAGTACTACAGGATGGCTGCCTTTGGCTTTGGCATCAGCGAAAATGGCTAGGTCAGCGGATGCGTTGGTGTTGATGGCATGGCGGCCTTCATAAAATGCGGCGGAGAGGAATCGGTCGATGAGTTTCTTGTTGTATTCCTCGTCTTTGTTCTGGTCAAGTTCGTGGAGATAGACTGTGAGGACGGTGATGAACTTGCTGAGCTCATCTCTGTCCACTTCCGCAGAGAGGTATGCTCTGCGGATGCTGTCTTCGATTTTCACTTGTGTCGCCATCTTAAGCTTTGTTCACGTTCCTTGTGCGATCCATGAATGTGAAGGTCAGAAAATCACTTGTTGGAGTGCCTTGACGCAGTCGGCGAGTGATTCTTCCCAATAAGGCACTTCGATGCCAAAGGTCTGCTTGATCTTGGTCTTGTCGAGCACACTGTAGGGAGGCCGGTGGGCTGGCGTGGGGTATTCCTCGGTGTGCAGCGGACGGACATGGCAGCCGGTGATGCCGGCCAAGCGGTGGATGGCCTTGGCGAAATCATACCAGGAGATGACACCCTCGTTGGAGAAGTGATAGACTCCGGGGATCACACCTTTCTCTATGATGGCCATGATGGCCCTGGCCAGGTCGCGGGCATAGGTGGGGCTGCCGATCTGATCGGCTACCACGCCTAACTCCCGCTTCTCCTTGCCCAGGCGCAGCATCGTCTTCACGAAGTTGTGGCCAAAGGTGCTGTAGAGCCATGCGGTGCGGATAATCATCGTGCGCTGGCACAGCTTGGAGACACCAAGTTCAGCAGCCAGTTTCGTACTGCCATACACGCTGTCGGGCGATGGCGTGTCGTCTTCCTTGTAGGGGAGGAAGTGCTTGCCGTTGAATACGTAGTCGGTAGAGATGTGGATCATCCATCCGCCGCGCTGCTGCACGGCGTTGGCCAGATAAGCGGGGGCGATGGTGTTGAGCGTCGTGCATTTCTCCTTGTCATTCTCCGCTTTGTCCACTGCGGTGTAGGCGGCGCAGTTGACGATGCCGTCTATCTGGTGTTCTTCGATGTAGCTGTCCACGGCTCCCTGGTCGCAGATGTCAAGTTCGTCGATGTCGGTGTTGAAAAACCGGTGGTTGGCGTGATCTTTTTCCAGCAGTTGGATCTCATTGCCCAGTTGGCCGTTGCAGCCTGTGATGAGTATGTTCATGATCGTTTTGGATTTTATTCTTCAAATTGGAGTCCTTCGGTCTTGTCTTTCTGGTAGTAGTCGGAGAGCATGCCGATAAGTGTCGTGATCTCGTTGATGGCATGTTGGGTGTCGGGCGAGATCTCGCGTTTTTGCAGGCGGAGCAGCATGACGCCATAAAGGGCGTTGAGGCAGGTCTCCACCTCGTTCTCATTGGGGTCGCTGCCGCGCTTCCGCAGTTCTACGATGAAGGGTAGCACCTTATAGTATTCCGAACGGTAGAAGGGGAAAAGACTGCTGTTCAGCAGCCGGCCATGCAGTTCGTTGAGGTCTTGTGCCACGATCTTGTTGATTTGCAAGTGGCCCTGCTCACGGCATCCTTCCTGGGTGAGCATTCTGATGAGGTTGGCATACCAGTCAGTGAGCTCTTCCTTGTCTTCCTCGGAGTAGTCGAAACGGCTGATGTACTCGCGCTTGAGTTTGGCGAGATTACAACCGTAGGCGCGTATGAGGTCTTCCACCTGCCACATATAGAGCAGATACTCAGCAATGTTTTGTTTTCTCAGTTGTTGTGCGATAAACATATGGGATAGTCGTAATTTAGACGGGATGATCAATAAAAGGGGCAACCACTCAGTAGTGGATGGTGAAAAGATTGAATACCGTGCCAAACAGTACGATAAGGGAGAATACGATCACCACGCTGCCGATGATCTTGTTGATGAGCACAATGCCATAGTCTTCGAAAATGTTCTTCAACTTGTCAATCAGCCATGTCAGCCCATACCACCACAGCAAAGCTCCTCCCACGATGCTCAGATAGCCGATGCACATCTCCACGGGATGGCCGGGAATGATGAAGGCCAACTGTGCGAAAATGGCCATGAAAAGCAAGATGATGAGGGGGTTGGACAGCGTGACCAGAAAGGCGGTGACACCGTTGTGCAGGTAGGTGCCTTTGGTCAAGCCGCTGTGGTGCATGTTCTTTGTGGGGTTGGAGCGGAAACTGATAATGCCGAATATCAGCAGCATGATGCTGCCGGTGATCTGGAGGAAGAAACGGTTCTGGGCATTGCTCACGAGATCCATCACAAAACTCATGCCCACACCAGTGACAAGGGCATAGAACAAATCACTGGCCGTGGCTCCCAGACCGGTCACGAAGCCATACCACCGCCCTTTGTTGAGCGTGCGCTGAACACACAATATGCCTACTGGTCCCATCGGGGCGGATGCAAGTATACCGATTACCAGTCCTTTAAAGATAGTGTCTAATATGTTGATGTGAAACTCAAAAGGCATATCGACTGCAAAATTGCTAATTTTTTATGAAAGAAGCAAATTTTAGATGTAAAAGTTTGTGGCATCTTCTTTTTTTCATATCTTTGCAGTCTATGTGAATCTACTCTTTTAAAGAAATATTATGAACGAACAATCTACAATGAAACCGTATGTAATAGGATTGGACCTGGGTGGTACCAACTCCGTGTTTGGAATCGTCGACAGCCGTGGTGATATCAAGGCCACGACTGCCATCAAGACGCAGGGATATGACAAGGTGGAGGACTATGTCGATGCTTCTGTCACCGCTCTTCAGGTCATTATCGAACAAGTCGGTGGCATCGAAAACATCAAGGCGATGGGTATCGGCGCTCCAAATGGAAATTATTATAATGGTACGATAGAGTTCGCTCCCAACCTCTCGTGGGGACATGACGGCGTGGTGCCTCTGGCCAAACTCTTCAGCGACAGGCTGGGAATCCCCGTCGCCCTGACTAATGACGCCAATGCGGCTGCCATCGGCGAGATGACTTACGGCGTGGCCCGTGGCATGAAAAACTTCATCGTGATCACGCTCGGCACCGGTGTCGGATCGGGTATCGTCATCAATGGCCAACTGGTCTATGGCTGCGATGGGTTCGCTGGCGAACTCGGCCATGTCATCATGCGACGTGAGAACGGACGCCTGTGTGGTTGCGGACGAAAGGGATGCCTTGAGGCCTATTGCTCTGCCACGGGTGTGGCACGCTCTGCACGTGAGTTGCTCGACACGACCAACCGGCCCTCCCTGCTTCGTGAGATGAAGGCAGAGGATATTACGTCGCTCGATGTTTCCATCGCAGCTGGCAAGGGTGATGAACTGGCCAATGAGGTGTTCCAGTTCACTGGCGAGATGCTCGGCGCTGCTTGTGCCGACTTCGCGGCCTTCTCTTCTCCAGAGGCATTCATCTTCTTCGGTGGACTGGTGAAAGCCGGCGACCTGATCATGAATCCCATCAAGGAGGGCTATGAGAAGAATGTGCTCCCGATCTTCAAGGGCAAGGCCAAGTTCCTGATCAGCGGTCTCGACGGTGCTTCCGCTGCTGTTCTTGGTGCATCCGCCATCGGCTGGGAAATCTAATTCCGCATCCAGGAATAAGCAGAAAGCCATATAAAGGATCGTCCCTGACCTTTATATGGCTTTTCACGATTATTTCCGTAGCCGGGTGGAATAGTAATTACTCAGCACCTAAGTAAGCATAGCCATTCGGGTGGATTTGCTTTTGTTC
>CAMNIN010000051.1 GCA_946540735.1 uncultured Prevotellaceae bacterium
CCATCCATACCCACCGTGACGAGGGACATGAAGAGGGCGGGGAGTGGATTGCCAACCACCACGCCCACCTCATCCTCGACTGGACCAACGACCAAGGCAAGAGCCTCAACCTGAAGTCGCCCGACATGGCACGGATGCAGACCGTCGTGGCGGAGGCCTTGAACATGGAGCGTGGCAAGAGTTCCGATGTGAAGCACCTCGATGCCATCCAATACAAGAACATGATGCAGGAGCAGCAGAACAGGCAACTGCTGGAGACGGCGGAACAACTGCGAGAGGAAATCAGCAAGTTGCGCATCAGCCGCAAAGGCAAAGAGGCTCTTCTCCAACGTCTCGACAAATTCTCCGGCTTCTTCGGTAAGTCCGACGTACGCTTACAATTAGATGCCTCTCAGGACGAGATAGCCCAAATGAAAGAGCAGTTGGATGAACTGCAGCAGAAAGTGGAGCGGATACAGCAGGATCTGGATCGCCGCACTCAAGAGCGTGACAAGGCAAAAAATGAGGCAGCCCAACTTAAAAAGGAGCGTGATGCTTACGCTCAAAAGGCCGAACTCAATGAAAAGCGTGCAAGGGATGCCTTAAAAGAAGTTGGCAACTTACGTCGTCTGCTTTATCCCTGGAGGTATGAACTACCAGACGTCGTTGACCTCTCTCGATGCAGAATGAGCAGACATGGCGGTTGTTGTTGGCTGCATGTCACCATCGAGGGAAACAATGGGTATGTCACCAAACCCATTTCCAGCAGGGAGGAGGCGATGTACGAACGCGGTGAGATTACGAAGGAACAACTCATCGCCAAGCATTTCACCGATGAGATTGACCGAGCCTGCTGCCGGAGATGGCTGGGACTGAAAGGTGCCGCTCTAGAGCGGGAGTTGGAGAAGACTATGAATACGCTGTTCTTCCAACTGCCTCATATCATCTTCCCCCAAAAGTTGCTCACTGCTCCCGGTGGTTCTCGTGAGGGCGAGAACTTCAACCTCCGACATAAGAGTCGCGACGAAATAATCAGGGAAATGATAGATGAAGGATATGGTTTAAAACTGTAGAATATTAATCCACCAAAAAAATTAGAAATTATTTTTGTTTTTTTTAAATTTATTGAATACCTTTGCAATGCACTTTGTGTGCACAAATCTTATTTGCTCATTTCTCGGTCGAACTTCCACACGAAAAAGAAAAAAGAGCAATATCCAATACTCAATGAGGTATGCGCTATAGCGCAGGCTTCTCTATAGAGTATTGGAGGCTGTGGAAGGCCAGACCGAGATATAGAAAGAGGTCTGCGCTTTTTATTTTTAATATTAGGTGTACCCTCGCTGATAGTCTTTTTTGTTTCACTTAATATTAATATTAAAATTATGAGAAAATTAATTGTTTGTTTTTTTATGTGCTGCATGACAGTAATGATGTATGCACAACAAGAGGTTACCATTAAGGCTGGTACACTCATTCCATTTCAAGCTGTTAATACGGTAAAAGCAGCAGATGTGGACGAAGGGCAGAAATTGAATTTCAGAGTAGCCCGTGACATCAATGTTGATGGCGTTACTGCCATTCCCTATGGTTCAATGGTAAATGCTACTGTCACTAAAGCAAAGAAATCGTCTTGGTGGGGTACACGTGGCCGTTTAGCAGCGTCAATCACAGAAATCGTCTTACCTGATGGCACTGTTGTCCCCATTCAAAATGCTAACTTTGAAATAAAAGGAAAAAACAGGACCACCCTCTCAGTTGTTTTATTTCTTTTCGTGGCCATTCCCGCTTGCTGTATTACTGGATCTAAAGCGGAAATGCAAGCCGGATATGAAGTTGTGGGAAATGTCGCCTCTAACGTAAAAATAAAGGTTGACTAATCATTTGTGTATCTAAAAGCAATTTTACTAGCATGTATATGAGAGAAGGCCATCCTTCTCTCTTTTTTATCATAACAATTGTTCGCTATTTTCCTCCACGACACCATCTGAAGCAATACCGTATCGGCTTCGATATTCTATGATATCACCCCTGAAATAGCCAGTATTAATAACCAAGATTTGTTCAGACGGACAAAAACAAAAGAGAGTTACTTGCGTAACTCTCTCATTTTCAAGCGCTTCAGGATGGGCTTGAACCAACGACCCCCTGATTAACAGTCAGGTGCTCTAACCAACTGAGCTACTGAAGCAGGTGTTTTGTGATTGCGGATGCAAAAGTATAACGTTTTTTTTATTCCACCAAACTTTTTCGCAAAAAAAAATGATTTCAGACGAAATTTATCGTTTTTTTGTCCTTTTATGGCGAAATAAGACCATAATAATGTATTTTTGCAGCGAATTTCATCCACACAGACATGTATATACGACGCTTTCTGCTCCAAATCATGGTTCTTGCCGCTTGCATCTCCTCTGCGGCACAAAACGACAATGACCATAACTTCGAGGTGAAGAAAAACCTCGACGTGTTTAATGCCATCTATAAAAACCTCGACATGATCTATGTCGACACCCTCGATGCCAAAGAGGTGATCGGCACGGGCATCAAAGCGATGCTACGAAGCCTCGACCCCTACACGGAATACTATCCTGAGGAGAACATGACCGACCTGAAAGAGATCTACACCGGAAAATTCGCCGGCATCGGGGCGCTCATCCGATACAACACCAAAATCAAACGGGTGGTGATCGACGAACCCTACGAGGGCATGCCCGCCGACCTGGCCGGACTCAAGAAAGGGGATATCATCCTGAGCATCGACGACTCCTCAATGGTCGACAAAAACGTGTCGTATGTGAGCAGCCACCTCAGAGGAGACCCCGGCACCAGCTTCATACTCAAAATACTGCGCCCGACCACCAACAAGAAGATGCAGATGAAAATCACAAGAAAGACGGTCCAGACGCCTTCTGTGCCCTATTACGGACTGCGGCCCGACGGCATCGGATACATCAACCTCCGACAATTCACTGAGGGCTGCTCGAAAGAGGTGCGCAACGCTTTCATCGAAATGAAAGACAAGGGGATGAAGGGACTGGTGCTCGACTTGCGCGGAAACGGGGGCGGATCGGAAATGGAGGCTGTCGACATCGTCAACATCCTCGTGCCGAAGGGAAAGCTGATCGTGTCAAACAGGGGCAAACTGAAACGCTCCGACAGAGACTACGTGACACGGGTGGAGCCTGTCGACAGTGTCATGCCGGTGGTGGTGCTGGTGAGCGACATGACCGCCAGTGCCAGCGAGATCACAAGCGGCGCCTTGCAGGACCTCGACAGGGCCGTGGTGCTGGGCACACGCACCTATGGCAAGGGATTGGTCCAGACCAGCATCGAACTGCCTTACAACGGGAGTCTGAAGGTGACCAGCAACAAATATTACATTCCCAGTGGCCGTTGCATCCAGGCGATCAACTACAAACATGCGCGAGGCGGATATACCGAGCATATCCCCGACTCGCTGACGAAAGTCTTCCACACCGCCAACGGACGGGAAGTGAGAGACGGCGGAGGAATCATGCCCGACGTGACTATGGAGCCCGACTCGCTGTCGAACATCTGCTATTACCTCGCCTCCTCGGGCACAGACTCCACTGAGGTGATGCTCGATTATGAGGTGGACTACATCGCCAAGCATACCACCATCGCACCACCGAGCAAGTTCGAGATCAGTGATGCCGATTTCAACGACTTCAAACAGCGGGTGCTGGCCAGTGGATTCAACTACGACCCTGAAAGCGGGAAATACCTGGCCAACCTGGTGAAAATCGCCAAATTCGAGGGATACTATGAGGATGCAAAGGAGGAATTTGACAACCTGGAGAAAAAACTCACACACAACCTGGAGAAAGACTTGGATTTCAACAAGGAACAGTTGAAGAAAATCCTCGCCAACGACATCGTCGCAGCCTACTACTACCAGCGAGGGGCTATCGAGAACAGCCTCAATGGCGACAAACAGATGGAGGAGGCATGCCGATTGATCCTCAACCCCGAGGAATATGCCAAAATCCTGAGACCATAAAACCAAAACCTCGACAAAAAAACACAAACACACATAAAAATCAAAAAATATTTGGCTGCAAGGAGTTTTTTTTGTACTTTTGCAGCGTTCAGTGGAATGAGGGGCTTGCAAAGGCCCCTCATTTTCATTATAATCACACAAATATGATAGAAAAAAACACCATTAAAAAATTAGTCGATGAATGGCTTGAGGGAAAGGACTATTTCCTCGTGGATATCGAAATCAGTCAAGACAACAGAATCGTCGTGGAAATCGACCACGCCGACGGCGTGTGGATAGAAGACTGCGTGGAACTGAGCAAATACATCGAAGACCACCTCGACCGCGACAAGGAAGACTTCGAACTGGAAGTGGGGTCAGCAGGACTGGGACAGCCCTTCAAAGTGCCACAGCAATACATCAACTTCATCGGGAAAGAGGTGGAGGTGCTCGACGCAGAGGGAAAGAAAACCAAAGGCGTGCTCAAATCCGTCGACGGCAGCCGATTCGTGGTCACCACACAGGAGAAAGTGAAGCCGGAGGGCAAAAAACGGCCCGTGCTCGTGGATGTCGACAAAAACTTCGAAATGGATCAAGTAAAATACACAAAATATATAATAAGTTTCAAATAAAGCTATGGCAGCAAAAAAAACAAATGACTCGACACCAAACATGATCGAGACATTCAAAGAGTTCAAGGAAAACAAGAACATCGACCGCACCACCCTGGTGAGCGTTCTTGAGGAAAGCTTCAAAAACGTCATCGCCAAAATCTATGGCAGCGACGAGAACTTCGACGTCATTGTCAACCCCGACAAAGGCGACTTCGAGATTTACCGAAACCGCATCGTGGTGCCCGACGACGAAGTAGAGGACGAAAACAAGCAGATCGCCCTCTCCGAGGCTCAGAAAATCGACCCCGACTATGAGGTAGACGAGGAAATGAGCGAGCGCATCGAGTTCGCCAAATTCGGACGCCGGGCCATCCTCAACCTCCGCCAGACACTGGCCTCCAAAATCCTGGAACTGGAGCACGACACACTCTACAACAAATACAAAGACCGCGTGGGACAAATCATCAGCGGAGAGGTCTACCAGACCTGGAAACGCGAGGTGCTCATCGTCGACGACGAGAACAATGAGCTCATCCTCCCCAAGTCTGAGCAGATCCCCAGCGACCAATACCGCAAGGGCGAGACCATACGTGCCGTCATCCTACGGGTCGACAACGAGAACAACAACCCCAAAATCATCCTCTCACGCACCAGCCCCATGTTCCTCGAAAGACTCCTCGAGGCTGAGGTGCCCGAAATCAACGACGGACTCATCTCCATCAAGAAAATCGCACGCATGCCGGGTGAAAGGGCTAAAGTGGCCGTCGAGAGCTACGACGAGCGCATCGATCCCGTGGGGGCTTGCGTGGGCGTGAAGGGAAGCCGCGTGCACGGCATCGTCAGAGAACTCTGCAATGAGAACATCGATGTCATCAACTACACCGCCAACATCAAGCTCTACATCCAGCGAGCCCTGAGCCCAGCCAAGGTTTCAAGCATCAACATCGATGAGGAAAACCGCAAGGCTGAGGTGTTCCTCAAACCCGAAGAGGTGTCGCTCGCCATCGGACGCGGCGGACTCAATATCAAACTGGCCTCCATGCTCACCGAATACACCATCGACGTGTTCAGGGAAGTCGAGGATAATGAGGCTGAAGAAGATATCTACCTCGACGAATTCTCCGACGAGGTCGACCAGTGGGTCATCGACGCCATCAAGCGCATCGGACTCGATACCGCCAAGGCCGTGCTCAAGGCTCCAAGGGAAATGCTGGTCGAGAAAGCTGACCTCGAGGAGGAGACCGTCGACAACCTCCTCAATATCCTCAAGGCTGAGTTTGACAACTGATACCGTCATGCCAAAGCCACTGCGAACCATCTACGTAATCAATAATCATCAGCAACAGAATGGCTATAAGACTAAATAAAGTAATCCGAGAATTGAACATTGGACTCCAGACGGCAGTGGAGTTCCTTGAGAAAAAGAGCGAGCTGGGGGTCGTGGAGAACAACCCCAACTTCAAACTCAATGACGAACAATATTCCGCACTGGTGGAAGAATTCAAAAGCGATAAGGAGGTCAGAAACCAGGCTGCCAAAATATTCCCGAAAAAAACCAAGGAGAAAAAACGCACCGAACCGGAGAGCCATAGGGCAGAAACCATACTCGAGGCCAACAGGCAACATGTGAAACCCCTTGGCAAAATCGACCTCGACAACATGGGACGTGCTCCCAAGGCTGAGGCCAAACCGGAGCCGGAGAAAGAAACGACCCCGCAACCGGCTCCTGCCGAGAAGGCGGTTGTAGAGACGGTGCCCACCACTCCTGCCGAGAAGGTGGAGCCTGCCGTCGCCCAACCCGAAGAAAAGAAAGATCCTCAACAGACTCCCGAGCCCGCTACCGTCGAGGTGACGAAGACCGAGACTCCCGAGGTGAAGGAGGAAGCAAAAGTCGAAACTGTGGCTCAAGCACCACAGAATGCTCCTGCCGAAAACAAAAAGGAGGACATCGCTCCTGAGGCTCCACAACCGAAAGAAGAACCCGCCAAGCCAAAAGAAGAGCAGCCAAAGCCGCAGGCCGAACCTGTGACTGCTCCTGAGGCTCCCAAAATCTTCACGCTCAAAAGCGAGCAGGACAATGCACCCAAGGTGAACGTGATCGGTAAAATCGACCTCGACTCCATCAACCAGAGCACACGCCCGAAGCGCAAGTCGAAAGAGGAGCGCCGAAAGGAGCGTGAGGAGAAAGCTCAGCAAACCAGCGGGCAGGCTAATGGTGAGAAGAAGAAGCGCGTGCGCATCGGCAAGGAGCGCGTCGACATCAATGCCGCCAGCCAGAACGCCAACCAAGGCGGCGGTGGCAACCAGGGAAACCAGGGCAACAAGAACAAAAACAAGAAAGACAAGGCGCGCAAGCGCAACCAGCGCCCGCTTGAGGTGAATGAGGAAGACGTGGCAAGACAGGTGAAAGAGACCCTCGCCCGCCTCACCAGCAAAAACCAGAACAAGAAGGGTGCCAAATACCGCAAGGAGAAACGTGAGGCCGCTCAGGAGCGACTGCAGGAAGAGCGCGCCGAAATGAAGGCCGAGAGCAAGGTTCTGAAACTCACAGAGTTTGTGACGGTCAGCGAGTTGGCCACCATGATGAATGTCGGGGTCAACCAGGTCATCGGCACCTGCATGAGCATCGGCATCATGGTGAGCATCAACCAGCGCCTCGATGCCGAGACCATCAACATCGTGGCCGATGAGTTTGGCTTCAAGACCGAATACGTCAGCGCCGAGGTGCAAAACGCCATCACCGAAGAGGAGGACGACGAGAACGATCTCGTGCCCCGCGCACCAATCGTCACCGTCATGGGTCATGTCGACCATGGCAAGACCTCACTGCTCGACCATATCCGCAACACCAACGTCATCGCCGGTGAGGCTGGCGGTATCACTCAGCATATCGGTGCTTACAACGTCGAACTGGCCGACGGCAGGCAGATCACCTTCCTCGACACTCCGGGACACGAGGCTTTCACCGCCATGCGCGCCCGTGGTGCACAGGTCACCGATATCGCGATCATCATCGTGGCTGCCGACGACTCCGTGATGCCCACCACCAAGGAGGCCATCGCCCACGCACAGGCCGCCAACGTGCCTATGGTGTTCGCCATCAACAAAATCGACAAACCGGGTGCCAACCCCGACAAGATCAGGGAGGACTTGGCCAACATGAACCTCCTCGTCGAGGACTGGGGCGGCAAATACCAATGCCAGGAGATTTCCGCCAAGAAGGGTATCGGCGTCGACGAATTGCTGGAGAAAGTGCTCCTCGAAGCCGAGATGCTCGATCTCAAGGCCAACCCCAACCGCAAGGCCACAGGCTCCATCATCGAGTCGTCGCTCGACAAAGGACGTGGATACGTCTCCACCGTGCTCGTCTCCAACGGCACACTCAAGGTGGGCGACATCGTGGTGGCCGGCACCAGCTACGGACGCATCAAGGCCATGTTCAATGAGCGCAACCAGCGCATCCAGGAGGCCGGACCCGCAGAGCCGGCTATCATCCTCGGTCTCAACGGCGCCCCCACCGCCGGCGACACATTCCATGTGATGCCCACTGAGCAGGAGGCCCGCGACATCGCCAACAAGCGCTTGCAATTGCAGCGCGAACAGGGCCTGCGCACCACCAAGACGCTGGGTCTCGACGAACTCTCCCACCGCTTCGCCCTGGGTGAGTTCCATGAGCTCAACATCATCGTCAAAGGTGATACCGACGGCTCTATCGAGGCTTTGTCCGACTCCTTCATCAAACTCTCTACCGAGAAGGTGCAGGTCAACGTCATCAACAAAGCTGTGGGACAGATCTCCGAAAACGATGTCATGCTCGCCAGCGCCTCTCAGGCCATCATCGTCGGCTTCCAGGTGAGGCCTTCGGCCGACGCACGCAAACTGGCTGAGCGCGAGGGGGTTGAGATCAATACCTACTCCATCATCTACGACGCTATCGACGAGGTGCGCTCCACCATGCAGGGCATGCTCGACAAGGTGAAGAAAGAGGTGGTCACCGCCGAGATCGAGGTCAAGCAGGTCTTCAAGATCTCCAAAGTGGGCACCGTGGCCGGTGGACTGGTCACCGAGGGCAAGGTGCACAACAAAGACAAGGCTCGCGTGGTGCGCGACGGCATCGTCGTGCATACCGCTCCTATCAGTGCCCTCAAACGCTACAAGGACGATGCCAAGGAAGTGGCCACCGGTCTGGAGTGCGGCATCTCGCTCGTCAACTTCAACGACATTCAGGTGGGCGACATCATCGAGACCTTCATGGAAATCGAGGTGGAGCAGAAACTCTGAGCCGACTGACGGCCACTTGAAACATTGACGCGCCTGATGGGAAAGAAAGAGAAGAAGATGCGGTCGTTTGCCGGGCGCCTGACAAGGCGCATCGTGCTGCTGATGCTCATCATCATGGGATTGGTGGCATGGCAGCTCTACGATGCCATCACCCAATTCGCCATCGGCTCTGAGGGAATGCGGCAGGAGGTGTTTCTCGATGCCTCCGTCAATGAGGTGCGCCGTGTGACATCCAATGTCTTCACGGGCGCCTCCAACCATGTGCCTGAGATCGAGGAGTGCCTCGCACAGCCCGACAGGTTGCCGCTTCTCATGGAGCGTGTGGTGAAGCTCAATGCCCACATCCGCAGCTGCGGCCTCTTCTTCCGGGAGGCTTACTATCCGCAGAAAGGCCGATGGTATTGCCCCTACGCAGTGCGCACCGACAGCATCCACGTCGAGACGAAGGATCTCGGCGGCCCCTCCCACGACTACCTCAGCGCCGAGTGGTTCGACAAGGCCATGAAGGCCACGGAGAGCCATTGGTCGAGACCGTTCTTCGAGGACAACGACTCCGTGCCGTTGGTCGCATGTCTCTTCCCCATCCACGACCCATCGGGCCAGACAGTGGCGGTGCTCAGTGCCGACCTGTCGCTCGAATGGCTACACAAGAGGATGCAACAACTCGACTGGGACATCTTCACCCAGGAATGGATGTCTCCGTCACAAGAGACTGTCGAGAAGTTCCGGGACAAGGACTCTTCCTTCAATAAGGAGGAAAGATTCAGCAAGTGGAAACCTTACAGTTTTCTCATCGCCGGCGACGGCACCTTTATCGTACACCCCGACCGCCAGCGCATCATCCACAAGAGGATCAGCGACTACGCCAAGGCGACTCTCGACACCGTCGACGACTATGTCACCCGACAGATGCTCGCTGGCAGGAGAGGCTATATGGGCGACCAGATCGAACAGTTGCCTGAGGTCGTGAAACTCGACGGCCGCAAGATGTATGTCTTCTACGCTCCGGTCAAGCACACCGACTGGTCGATGGCTCTCGCCGTCCCCAAGTACAGTATCGACCTGATCGGCATCTTCGTGGGACTGCTGATGCTGCTGCTCATCGCTGTCGGCCTCGTCGTCGCCTTCATCGTCAGCCGGATTGTCATCCGCCGTGCCGTCAAACCGCTCAAGCAACTCTCCGCTTCGGCTGGAGAGGTGGCTAAGGGTCATTTCAGCACCGCTCTGCCCGTCATCAAGCACAACGACGAGGTGGGGGTGTTGCGCGACTCCTTCGACGATATGCAGAAGTCATTGACGAAGTATGTCGAGGAGCTGAAGACCACCACGGCATCGAAGGCTGCCATCGAGAACGAACTGGAGGTGGCCCACAACATCCAGATGGGAATGCTGCCCAAGACCTTCCCACCCTACCCCGACCGCAATGACATCGACATCTACGGCTCGCTCAACCCGGCAAAGGAGGTGGGCGGCGACCTCTTCGACTTCTACATACGCGACGACATGTTGTTCTTCTGCATCGGCGATGTGTCGGGCAAGGGGGTGCCGGCATCACTGGTGATGGCTGTCACCCGCACGCTCTTCCGCAATATCTCTGCACACACAGCGGAGCCTGGGCAAATCGCAGCCGCTCTCAACAACACCCTGTCGGAGGGCAACGACACCTGCATGTTTGTCACCCTCTTCGTGGGTATCCTCCATCTTTCCGACGGCACCCTCTCCTATTGCAATGCCGGGCACGACAAACCGATACTCATCGGACAGGAAGTGCGCACACTGCCCTGCGAGTCCAATGTGCCTCTCGGCGTAAGCGCCGGATGGACATTCACCGCACAGACGGCACACATCACCCCGCAGACTACGATCTTCCTCTATACCGACGGCCTCACCGAGGCCGAGGATGCCAGCCATGCGCAGTTTGGCATCACACGGGTGAATCAGACAGCCAAGATGATAGCGGCACACGGTGACGACCAGCCCCAAAAACTCATCGAGAGCATGGCCTCTGCAGTGAAAGACTTCGTGCGCGAGGCCGCACAGAGCGACGATCTGACGATGCTCGCCCTCAAATACTTGAAAACCAATGGACAATAAAGATAACAAAAAAGAACCCGACAAGAACCAGCACAACGAGACGGAAGAGCCGACAGGTGGCAACGAACTGGTGCGCCGCATCGCGGAGCAGAAATATGAGTTCGGCTTCACCACCGACATCCACACCGAGATCATCGAGAAAGGGCTCAATGAGGAGGTGGTGAGGCTCATCTCAAAGAAAAAGGGTGAGCCGCAGTGGCTCCTCGACTTCCGCCTCAAAGCATTCAGATATTGGACGACACTGAAGCAACCCACATGGGGACATGTGCATCTGCCCGAAATCGACTATCAGGCCATCTCTTACTACGCCGACCCCATGGCCAACAAACCCAAAGGTGATGGGAAGATCGATCCCGAAGTGGAAAAGACTTTCGACAAACTGGGCATACCTCTCGAGGAAAGACTTGCCTTGAGCGGCAATACTGCCGTCGATGCCATCATGGACTCCGTGTCGGTGAAGACCACGTTCAAGGAAAAGCTGGCCGAGAAGGGTATCATCTTCTGCAGCATCGGCGATGCCATCAAACTGCATCCCGACCTCGTGCGCCAATACCTGGGGACCGTGGTGCCCTATCGCGACAATTTCTATGCAGCACTCAACAGCGCCGTCTTCAGCGACGGCTCGTTCGTCTATATCCCGAAGGGGGTGCGCTGCCCCATGGAACTGAGCAGCTACTTCCGCATCAACGCACGCAATACCGGACAATTCGAGCGCACACTCATTATCGCCGACGACGACTCCTACGTGAGCTATCTCGAGGGATGCACCGCACCGATGCGCGACGAGAACCAGTTGCATGCGGCCATCGTCGAGATCATCGTCAACGACAGGGCTGAGGTGAAATACTCCACCGTGCAAAACTGGTACCCCGGCGACGAGAACGGCCGCGGTGGGGTGCTCAACCTCGTGACGAAGCGAGGCGAACTGCGGGGAGAGCGCTCCAAACTCTCCTGGACGCAAGTAGAGACGGGCAGCGCCATCACCTGGAAATATCCCTCGTGTATCCTACGAGGCGACCACAGCGTGGCGGAGTTCTACAGCGTGGCTGTCACCAACCATTTCCAAGAGGCCGACACGGGCACGAAGATGATCCACCTGGGAATGGACACCAAGTCGACCATCATCTCCAAAGGCATCTCCGCCGGAAGGTCGCAGAACTCCTACCGCGGACTGGTGCGCGTCGCACCCAACGCCGACAGGGCACGCAACTATTCCAGCTGCGACTCTCTGCTCCTCGGCAGCGACTGCGGGGCTCACACCTTCCCTTATATGGATATCCACAACGACACCGCCATCGTGGAGCATGAGGCCACCACATCGAAAATCAGCGAGGATCAGCTCTTCTACTGCAACCAGAGGGGCATTCCCATGGAGGAGGCTGTTGGACTCATCGTCAACGGCTATGCCAAAGAGGTGCTCCAGAAACTGCCGATGGAATTTGCCGTGGAAGCACAGAAACTGCTGAGCGTCTCCCTTGAGGGAACGGTCGGCTAAACGACTACACACTAACAACAACCTATCACATCATGCTGACAGTAAAGAATCTCCATGCCTCCATCGGAGGAAAAGAAATATTGAAGGGCATCGACCTGACCATCCGCGATGGCGAGACTCATGCCATCATGGGACCCAACGGGTCGGGAAAGTCCACACTCAGTGCCGTACTCGTGGGAAATCCTCTCTATGAGGTGACCGAAGGCGAGGCTGTATTCAATGGCAAAGACCTCCTGGCGATGAAACCCGAGGACCGCGCCCATGAAGGACTCTTCCTCTCCTTTCAGTATCCCGTTGAGATACCCGGGGTGTCGATGACCAACTTCATGCGGGCCGCCATCAATGCCAAAAGAGCATATCTGGGACTCGAAGCCCTCAATGCCGCCGAATTCCTCAAACTCATGCGCGAGAAGCGCAAGATCGTGGAACTCGACAGCAAACTCGCTCACCGCTCCGTCAACGAGGGATTCAGCGGCGGCGAGAAAAAGCGCAACGAGATCTTCCAGATGGCTATGCTCGAGCCACGGCTTGCTATCCTCGACGAGACCGACTCGGGCCTCGACGTCGATGCCATGAGGATCGTGGCCGAAGGCGTCAACAAAATGCGAACGCCAGAGACTTCCACCATCGTCATCACTCACTATGAACGCCTGCTCGACATGATCCGGCCCGATGTCGTGCACGTGCTCTATCAGGGACGTATCGTCAAAACCGCAGGTCCCGAACTGGCTAAGGAGATTGAGACCAAGGGGTATGACTGGATTAAAAACGAGATCCATGGGTAGCGAGCAACAGTACATCCAACTCTATGAGCAATGCCGGGGCATGATCTGCGGTCATTCGGCCAGCGCACTCAACCAAGTGCGCGACAAGGCTTTCGACGACTTCCGACGCCTGGGATTCCCTTCACGCAAGGTGGAACGCTACAAATACACCGACATGCAGCGGCTCTTTGAGCCTGACCTGGGACTCAACCTCAAGCGCCTCGACATACCGGTCAATCCCTACGATGCCTTCCGGTGCGACGTGCCCAACCTCAGCACATCGCTCTATTTCGTGGTCAACGACCAGTTCTACGACAAGGTGCTCCCCAAGGGCCATCTGCCTGAAGGGGTCGTGGTCGACTCACTGCGCACCACGGCGGAGAAGCACCCTGATCTCATCGCCAAATACTACGCACGCCTCGCCAAGACCGACGAGGATGCGGTCACGGCACTCAACACCATGCTCGCACAAGACGGACTGCTCGTCTACGTGCCCAAGGGGGTGGTCGTGGAGCGCACCGTACAGGTGATCAATATCCTGCGAGCAGATGTCGACCTGATGGTCAACCGACGCGTGCTCATCATCGTGGAGGAGGGGGCTGAGATCAAACTTCTTTTCTGCGACCATACCGCCGACGACCGGCAGTTCCTCACCACTCAGGTCATCGAGGCCTACGCCGAAGAGAATGCCTCGCTCGAACTGTATTGCCTCGAGGAGTCGCACAACAAGAACGTCAGGGTGAGCAACCTCTATGTCGAACAACTGGCCAACAGCCGGGTGAGACACAATATCATCACACTCCACAACGGGGTCACACGCAACCGCACCGACCTCTTCCTCCGTGGAGAGGGTGCCGAATGCTGGCTCAACGGTTGCGTGATCGCTGATAAGCACCAGCATGTCGACAACAATACGCTCATCGACCACCAAGCTGCCCAATGCGCCAGCCATGAACTTTACAAATACGTGCTCGACGAACAGGCCACAGGGGCTTTCGCCGGTAAGGTGCTCGTACGTCACGGTGCCCAGAAGACGGTCTCCGAGGAGACCAACCAGAATCTCTGCGTCACCAAGGAGGCACACATGTTCACACAGCCTATGCTGGAGATCTATGCCGACGACGTGAAATGCTCGCACGGCAGTACGGTGGGACAGCTCAACGATGCCGCCCTCTTCTACATGCAGCAGCGTGGCATACACCTCCAGGAGGCACGCCTGTTGCTCCAGACGGCTTTCGCCAATCAGGTGATCGACCAGATCCACCTCACACCGCTCCGCGACCGGCTCCACTATCTGGTCGACAAGCGTTTCCGTGGAGAACTCAACAAATGCGAGGGCTGCAAACTGTGCAAATAAGCCCTCCACACCACTTTTAAAACAGATGAAAGGATGTTTGATATAAAGCTTATCCGCAACGATTTCCCCATCCTGGCACGCACCGTCTACGACCGGCCGCTGGTCTATCTCGACAATGCGGCCACCACGCAGAAACCGCTCTGTGTGCTCGACGCCATGCGGGAGGAATACCTCAACGTGAATGCCAACGTGCACCGGGGGGTGCATTACCTTTCCCAGAAAGCCACAGACTTGCATGAGGCTGCCCGTGAGACGGTGCGGCGATTCATCCATGCCAGAAGCTCGTCCGAGATCGTCTTCACCCGCGGCACCACAGAGGCTATCAACTTGGTGGCCAGTTCGATGGGTGAGTTGATGAAGGAGGGCGACGAGGTGATTCTCTCGACGATGGAGCACCACTCCAACATCGTGCCATGGCAACTCCTTGCCATGCGAAAGGGCATACGCATCAAGGTGATTCCCATCAGCGACAGCGGCGAACTCATCCTGGAGGAATACGAGAGACTGTTCTCTGACCGCACACGCATCGTCAGTGTGGCTCATGTGAGCAACGTGCTCGGCACGGTCAATCCCGCTGCGGAGATCATCCGCATCGCCCATGAGCATGGCGTTCCCGTCATGCTCGATGCCGCTCAGAGTGCCCCTCACATGCCCATCGACGTGCAGTCGCTTGGCTGCGACTTCCTGGCCTTCAGCGGCCACAAAATGTATGGCCCCACTGGCATTGGCGTGCTCTATGGACGGGAGGAATGGCTCGACAAGATGCCGCCCTATCAGGGTGGAGGCGAGATGATCGACACCGTGAGCTTCGAGAAAACCACTTTTGAGGCGCCTCCTCTGAAATTCGAGGCTGGAACACCCGATTTCGTCGCCACTCATGGTCTGGCCGTGGCCATCGACTATATCGAGCGCATCGGATTCGAACAGATCGCCGCCCATGAGCATGACCTCACCCGATACTGCTCACAACAGCTGCAGCAGATCGACGGTATGCGCCTCATCGGACAAGCCCCGCAGAAAGATGCCGTGGTGAGCTTCCTCGTCGGCGACATCCATCACCTCGACATGGGCACCCTGCTCGACCGCCTGGGCATCGCTGTGCGCACAGGCCATCACTGTGCCCAACCTCTGATGCAGCGCATGGGCATACTCGGCACTGTGCGGGCCTCGTTTGCCCTCTACAACACACGCGACGAGGTCGATGCTCTCGTGGCTGGCATCAGGAGGGTGAGTCAAATGTTCTAATCCTGTCACGGTCGTCACATGCTCAAAAACCATTACTATCAAGGACTCATCGAGGCGGGTTGCGACGAGGCCGGAAGGGGTTGCCTGGCGGGCAGCGTCTATGCCGCAGCGGTCATCCTTCCTCCCGATTATCAGAATCCCCGGTTGAATGACTCCAAACAACTCACGGAGAAGCGGCGTTACGCGCTCCGTGAGGAAATCATCCGCGATGCCGTGGCATGGGCCGTGGGCATCGTCACTCCCGAGGAGATCGACCGCATCAATATCCTCAACGCTTCGATCCTCGCCATGCACCGCGCACTCGACCAACTCACCGTGCGGCCTGAGGCTGTCATCGTCGACGGCAACCGCTTCAGACCCTACGGTGACCTGCCCTGCGCCACCATTGTCAAGGGTGACGGCAAATACCTCTCCATCGCGGCTGCCAGCATCCTCGCCAAAACTTACAGAGACGACTACATGAATACCCTCGCCCGGGAATACCCGCAATACGACTGGCTCAACAACAAAGGCTACCCGACGCGCAAACACAGGGAGGCGATCCGACTTCACGGCATCACACCCTATCACCGCAAATCCTACAACCTGCTTGGCGACGGTCAGCTCATGCTGGATTTCGGTGATTGAGAGTCCAAAATCCTTTAGCGATAAAAAGTTTTCACATCGGGCCCCACTGACAAAACGGGCAATTCATAGAGAAAAAAGCAGCGTTATCATTCTTTTTAAAAAATTATTACTACCTTTGCAAAGCAATGGCAGACACTTCGGCAAACCCTGCCGGGCAATGCGCATCATAAAACCTAAGACAACCCGAGAGTCCACGCAAGGATGGCAACTAAACGATATTCCACAGGAAACGGCATGATCAAGACCGCTGTCATCATTCTCGACTTCTTGATCATGAATCTGATGCTGTATTTCGCATCGGAATACCTCCACCACATCTGGGCTATTTACCCTCCCTATTTCAGGGCAGAACCACGGCAGACTTTCGTCATGGCCAACGTGGCGATGATCATCAGCCAGTTTGTTGTCGGCTCGATCATCCACCACCGCCGCACCAATTTCGACGAGGTCTTCATCAGTGTCTCCAAACTCTGCCTGCTGCAGGCGACTGTCATGTTCTTCACGCTCCGCATCCTGGGCGAGAGCGGGGGCATGTTCAGGTTCATGGTCATCTTTGTCGTAGCGGAGATCCTCATCATCTTCATCAGCCGCCTGATCGAGAAACTCTTCATCAGACTGTTCCGCCAAGCGGGACGCAACACTCGGAGCGTGGTGTTCGTGGGGAGCGACCCCTCACTGCTCATGCTCTACCGCAACCTCATCTCCGACTCGTCGACGGGATACCTCATCAAGGGCTATTTCGCCAACGAGAAGATGGAAGACTGCCCCGACGCCATCAGATACCTGGGCGACATCAATGAGCTCAACAGGCTCACAGCGAAATACACTTTCAACGGACGGAACAATGCGCCGGATGCTCACCAGGTTCTTCCTGGCGAGTTTGACATCTCCGCCATCGACGAACTCTTCTGCAGCATTTCCCACGATGAGAACGACGAGATCGTGAGCCTCATCAGATTCTGCGACAAAAACCTGGTGCATTTCTACTATCTGCCCAGGATGTCGGGCAACTTCCTCCTCAACCTGCAGCCTGAGCAACTGGGTGAGACGACTGTGTTCACCAACCACTATGAACCACTGTCCAGCCCGATCAATCAGTTTGTGAAGCGCAGCTTCGACATCACCGTGAGTCTGATGGTTTGCACCGTCATGCTGCCCTTCATCCCCATCATCGCTTTCTTCATCAAGCGGCAGAGCCCCGGCCCTCTCTTCTTCAAGCAAGAGCGCACCGGACTCAACGGCAAGACCTTCATTTGCTATAAGTTCCGCTCGATGCATGTCAACAGCGATGCCGACAAAGTGCAAGCCACCAAAGACGATCCGCGCAAATTCCCCTTCGGCGAGTTCATCCGCCACACCAACATCGACGAGTTCCCGCAGTTCTACAACGTGCTCCGTGGCGACATGAGCATCGTCGGACCCCGTCCGCACATGCTGGCCCACACCGAACAATACGGCAAGATCATCGACAAGTATATGGTGCGCCATTTCAGCCTTCCCGGCATCACCGGCTATGCGCAAGTAAGCGGATGCCGAGGCGAGACCAAGGAACTGTGGCAGATGGAAGAGCGCATCAAGAAAGACATTTGGTATATCGAGAACTGGTCGTTCTGGCTCGATATCAAGATCATACTCAAGACGGCTGCCACCCTCATCATCCCCGATCAGAACGCCTATTGATTTCAATTACACAGAAGGCTCGATTTGTGCAAACAAATCTTAAATTTGCTGAATTTTTATTATAATATCTACCATCACCTCTTTTTAAAAGCATTATTAAAGCCGAATTATGTAATTTTGCCAAGTTATAATTCGACATAGCCCTAAAAGCCTGTCACTCTCTTCTTTAAGGTAAACTATTTTAAGACATTTCTGAGATAACCGTTGTATTCACCAGAATCCACATGGTGTATCATAAGTAAAAAAACGTATTACGAAATCATCAACATGTTGAAAAGGCTCACTACACTTGCGATTTCTATCCTGGCCATCACTACAGCCATCGCTTCACCCATCGATAAGCCTACAGCGCTCTCCAATGCCAAGACTTTCCTTTCAAGCAAAGGAATAGCCGCCGAGCTGTTGGAGTCTGAAGCAATCACGTTCTCCCGAGAGGGGAATCAGGACCAGGCTTGCTTCTACGTCTTGAATGCTGCTGACAACCAAGGATTTGTCATTGCATCTGCCAACGATTGCACCAACCCCATCCTGGGCTATTCCGACAAAGGTCATGTCGACCCGGCCAACATGCCCGATGGATTGAAAGCACTGCTCGGCTATTATCAGGAAAGCATTGGCGACATCATCTCAAAAGATGAGAAGGGCGAGATCATCAAGACCAATGGTCCTCGTCACACCATGTCGGTGGCCAGATACCCAATCAAGCCGATGCTCACCAAATTCTTTGGCCATCCAAGTCCCTACAAGGACAAGAACCCCTCGAGAAACGACTCCATCTGTGCTTCAGGCTGTTCCACCATCGCTCTCTGCGAGATCCTGGCCTATCACAGCTACCCGGCCGTATTCCCGGCACAGGCGGGTTACACCACAGAGACACAGCTGATCGAGATACCCGAACTTCCCGAACAGGCCATCGACTGGCAAAACATCAAGTCCAACTACACCATCGACGCTTACAACAAGGTGGAGAAAGAGGCTGTGGCGACACTGGTGAGGTATGTGGGACAAGGCCTCAAGAGCGACTACATGACCACAGGTGGCACCTCCTCACGTGCCAACATGCTGGTCAACCTGGTCAAGAAACTGGGTTACAACTGCTCTTCCATGACCTATGCCACAAGCAAATTGGTGAACGAGTGGGAAGACATCATCTATAATGACCTCACCAAAGGACGTCCCATCCTGGTGACTGGCAGCAACATCGCTCCCAATGGTTCAGGACATGCCTTCGTCATCGATGGCTATGATCAGGATGACTACTACCACATCGACTGGGGATGGACCGCCGACGCAGCGGGATTCTTCCGCCTCATGGGACTGAGCCCTTACAACGACTCCAACTCCTACACGTATATGAGAAACGTGGCGTTCCTCTATAATGTGGAGCCCAAGACAACCTACGTCAAGGATGATCCATGCCCGCCATCCTCCTGCCTGCAACTTACAAAACTTGCCATCAACAGCGGCTTCATCACCACGACTTCCCGCAACAAACTGACAGTGGCCAAGGAATTTATCAATGGACTGGGTCTCGTGGATGAGTCCAACCAGCTGGTGAAGATCCTGGAAGCCGACACGCTGACATTCAAAGCTTCACAGTCGCTCAGCCACACCTGGGAGTTTGCAGACTGCAGCGACGTGAAAGACGGTGATTACCGCATCTATCCTGTCAGCAAACTCTCCGATGGCGACGGCATCTGGCATTTCAGCGAGTGCAACAGCACCAACGCTTTCGCCTACGCCAAGATCACTGGCGGAAAGGCTGCCCTGTCAGTCGGCAAGACGGTGGTCTATAATTCCTTCTATTGCGACAGCACCCTCGAGTTCATTCAGGGCGCAGCAAGGCATCTGTACCTCAACCTCACCAACAACACGATGGACCAGTTCAACCAGAGGTTATATCTCTTCGAGGACGATTTCCCCATCAACTACACCATCGCCCGTGTGCCCACCCGCAGCACCAATGACCTGGAGTTCCTGTATTTCCCCAAAAACACAGGTGACCACACCCTGAAACTCTGTACCGACACCGCCCGGAAAAACGTGCTCTACGAGCGCCAGGTGAATGTGAAGAAAGCAGTGACCTACAAACTCAGTTTCACTTACGAGGTCGACAATTTCGATACTGAGAACAACTATCTCTACGGCAACAAGATCCGCATTCGTTTCAAGGTGACCAACACAGGCGACGTGGACTACGACGACTTCATCCGTGTCTTGCTCCGCCAATACTCATGGAACGACACTAAGAAAATGGTGGTACACATCCCCAAAGGCGAGACACGTGAGTTTGAGTGGACCAGCCAGGACCTGATCTATGGCGTGTCCTATCCGCTCTCCATCTACTACAAGGGCACCAGTAAGGCCGACAACACCGTGGCCAGCACCAGGGCCGTCTACATCAACTTCAAACCCAGAAGGGGTTTCTGCACCTGGAAAGCCGACGGCAAGATCCTTGCCACCGCACCCGACAAAGAAGCATTTGTGGTGCCTGAGGATGTCGTGGCCGTGTCGTTCGTCGGCAACACCACCGTGCCGTCGGATATCACGCCCAACAGCAACCCCAATACGTTGTACTACGTGACCAAGAAATATGCCAGTCTGAACGGTTATAACCAGATCGTCAACGACAAGGCCGACAACATCTCGCTCATCGACGGCTATTCCTGCTACGTGCCGCTGGATTTCAAGGCCACCAATATCAGCTACACCCGCACCTTCCAGAAAGGGTTCATGGGCCGCCGCAACCAGAACAACTGGAGCACCATCGTACTGCCGTTCACCGTCGATCAGGTCCAGAACACCTACGACGGCTCCACCATCGACTGGTTCAAGCCCAACGACGCGTCTGGAAGCAAGAATTTCTGGGTGAGGCAGTTCTATGGCGAGGAGGGACTTAGCGTCTACTTCAACAATGCGGAGAAGATGGAGGCCAACATCCCTTACCTGATCACCGTGCCCGGCGACTACAAAGGCGAGGCCTACTCACTGGTGGGCAAACCGCTGGTGTTCAGTGCCGAGAACGCCGATGTCATCAGCCAGAAGATCATCGCAGATGCACGCAACTTCAATTTCCAAGGCTCGCTCTCCGAGACTGCCACGACAGGCGAGTTTGTCTATCTCCTCGATGAGGAAGACAATGGCAACCACTTCATCTACTACAGTGGTGAGAACACGGTGAAACCGTTCCGCGCCTACTTCACTTCGGAGACGGAGCCGACCGACAACAGCATCCTACGTGTAGCCTCCTATATCGACATCCCGACGGCTATCGACGACGTGGCTACAAGCCTGACAAGCACTCCGGGCCGCACCACTGTCTACAGCATCACAGGCACCGTGGTGAAACACGCGACCGACGCCACACCGCGCGAGATATTGAGCGGCCTGCCCTCAGGCATCTATATCATCAACGGTAAGAAATACATCAAATAAAACATTACTTCCCTCCATTAAACAAATAGAGACGCCACAATGTGACGTCTCTATTTGTTTTCAGCCTCTCCAGAGAAAACAAATTGATGGTCCTGCAACTGCCATTCCGCCAAACCGAAACGCACAAGCCGGGCCAGGATGACCACCGTGCGGTGGCGCGGCACCTTGCTGCGGCGCGCCACCTGATTGAGGGTCAATGGCGGGGCTTCGGCCATGACACGCATCACCTGCGCCTCATCATCACCGATATTCACCAATTGTCCTCTGGGCGAGAGCTCATCACGCCAAATACGCAAATGCACCGGCGAGGCCACAATGTTCTCGTCCTCCACCCGGATATAGGCACGCCATCTCCCGTCGTCGCCAAGCGCACGGATGGGTTTCTTGTCTGACCGGGGCACTGTGGCAATGACGATCGAGCGGCCCTCGGCCTGGAAGGTCTCGAAGGAGATGGCGGCTGCTGGCCGGCAATAGTCTTCGGCTGCCGAGCGCATCATGAAGATTTCCTCTTCCGACCTCACTCCCGACAGGTTGCCGTCATCACGCACGCCGATCAGCAGCCGTCCACCGTCGGTGTTGGCGAAGGCCGACACCGATTTGGCCAACTTGCAGGCGTCGGTGATCTTGCATTTGAAGTCTTGCTGCTGATGCTCACCCTCATGGATGAGTCGCAGGAGAAAAGCCTTGTCGCTCATGGCAAAAGCAAAAAAAGAGGGGGTGCTGCGACACCCCCACTTGTCGGGTTAGTAAATATAAATCCTGTAGTTCTTGATGCTTCCCGGCGCTCCTTCTTCCGCACGGGGCAAGTACTCTATCGCACCGACATGCTGCACGCTGCCCAGGTCGATGACGAGCAGATGGGGGACTGAAGCGCTGCGCTCCGTCTGCCAGTAGGTCGACTCTTGTAGGTCGAACACCTTGTCGCCCGTATGGTTGCCGTTCTCTTCCTCACTGTTGGCATACTTCGTGGTCCATGGTTCACGGCTCAACCGTTTGCCGTCTGTACCTTGCAGATAGAGCTCGGCTATGGCGGCGCGGTCGCCGTCCTTCTGCGTCGAGAGACATTCGATGGCGAGGTAACGGCCCTTGGCGGCAGTGGGGAATTTCACCGTCTGCCAGCCGTTGCCCGGCTTGAAGTCGCCTGTTGCCACGGGGGTGGCCGAGTTCAGGTCGGGCTTGTCGCCGATATTATTGTGCTTGTTGCTCTTCTCCAACTGCAGTTTGTTGAGTTCAGGCTCTGCCTGTCCCCAGACGACGGTCTCCTTCGGTCCCACCACGTCGAGCACGATCACCTCGTTGCGGCCTTTCTTCAGCCAGCAGCCTGGCACGTAGAGCGTCTGCTGCGGACCGATTGACCAGATGCGGCCCATGGCGTGGCCGTTCACCCAAACCTGACCCTTGCCCCAGGTCTCGAAATTCAGGAAGGTGTCGCCCACCTTCTTGAGGTTGAAGTAGCCGCGGTAGTAGCCTCGACCGTTCTCTCGTTTGGCGAATCCGTCGCTGAGAGGCTGCTCAATCTTATTGGTGTCGAAAGCCTTTGCGGCTCTCCCGTAGTCGTCGGAAATGGGGGTCATGGTCCACCTCTTCAGATTCCACGTCACCTCATTGTAGTCTATCTCGGCACTGATCGTCACATCGCCCACAATGCCCTTGAAATCCTTGATGGCGCGACCGAAGTTGATGCGGCCCATGGCCTCGACGAGGATGGCCAGTTTCTGGCCTTTCCTGATGGCAGGCAGCGTGAGCGACTTCTCATTCTTCACGCGGTCTATCTTGCCGACGTACTGATCGTCGATGAACACCTGTGCGTAGTCGTGGGCTTCCATAGTCAGCACACTCTGTACAGGAACCTCAGGAAGTGCTGTCACATAATACGTCATGCCCCAGCCCAGACTCATTTCCTCGAAGGTCAGCGGACTGACCGAAGGTATCAGATGCTGATTGCCATAGAAGGGGGCGAACTCTGTCAACTCAAACTTCGGCACCGTGATGATGGGTGCTGCGGGCTTGGGCACGGAGGGCAACCGCTTGTCGCTGTATTTCTGCATCATCTCTCGCAACTCATAGTATTTCGGTGTGGCCTGCCCATACTCGTTGATAGGGGCATCATAGTCGTAGGAGGTCACATCGGGAGCGAAACCCGGACTGTTGGCACCGGCCCAGTGGCCGAAACTGGTGCCGCCGTGGGTCATGTAGAGTGAGAAGGAGATGCCTTTGGAGAGCATCTCGTCCATGCCGTCTACCATATCCTTGGCAGGGCGTGTCTCATGGCGGGCTCCCCACTTGTCGAACCAGCCGCTCCAGAACTCCGAGCACATCTTGGGGGCGTTGGGGCGCAACTCGCCGAGGCGGCGGAATTGCTGGTCGATGTTGGCGCCGGTGCCAAAGTTCATCGTCCAGGTGAGGTCGTCAAGGCCGTTTTTCTCGAAATTCGATGACCAGTCGCACTGGAAGAGGGCCATCTCACTGCCATAGATGGAGCGCAGGCAGTCGCGGATCTCACTCACGTAGGGTTTGTCCTCGCCATACGAGCCATATTCATTCTCCACCTGTATCATGATGATGGGGCCTCCGTTCTGAATGGTAAGCGGAGCCAGTTGCTCGCCCACCTTCTGCTCGAAAATCTTCACGCGCTCCATGAAATAGGGGTCGCGCTCGCGCAACTTGATGTCCTTCTTCTTCAGCAGCCACCAGGGCAGTCCGCCCATCTCCCACTCCGCACACACGTATGGGCCAGGGCGCACGATCACATACATGCCGTTTTTCTGAGCCAGGCGGCAGAAGGCTGCCACGTCGTTGTTGCCGGTGAAATCAAACTGCCCCTCGCGCTGTTCGTGGATGTTCCAGAACACGTAGAGGCAGAGGGTGTTCATGCCCAGGGCCTTGCACATCTTGATGCGGTGATCCCAATAGGCTTGTGGGATGCGGGGGTAGTGCACCTCTGCCGCCTTGATGACGAAAGGCTTACCATTGAGCAAGAATGTCTTCTCACCCACGGTGAATGTGTCTCCTTTTCCAGCCAAGGCCGGAGAAGCCGCTGCCATCAGCAGCAATGCTGTGAGCAGCAATCTTGTCTTTTGTAGTATTTTCATAAGGTTAGGGTTGGTTTGTTCAGAAACTGTCGAGCCATGACTTCAGTTCCATAATCATCTCGATATGGTATTTGAAACTCAGCCGGCTTCCCCATCCGTGGCCGCCGTCGGGATAGACATGCAGCGATGCCGGCACGTCGTGGCGGTAGAGCTCCAGGTAGTAATTGGATCCGTTGGAGGGGGGCACCACCGTGTCGTCGTCGCTCAGCGCGATCCATGCCCGTGGCGTGGTCCGCGTCACTTGCATGTCGCTGCTGTAGTTCTTCTCCTTGCGCTTCTGGTTGCCTTTGCCCAGGAAGTTGTCATGAGATCCCTGATGGGTGAAGCCGTTCATCATGGTGATCACCGGGTAGAAGAGGATCTGGAAATTGGGCTTTGCTGTTCGCTCGCCCAGTGTAGCCACGATCGAGGCGAGGTGGCCACCTGCCGAGGAGCCCATGATACCCACTTCGTTGGATTTGATATGCCATTGCATGGCGTTGCGCCTCACCATTTTGATGGCCTCTTCGGCATCCGAGATAGGCACCTCGGGATTGCCGTGAGGCATACGGTATTTGAGCACGAAAGCGGCGATGCCCATGTTCTGGAAGAACCGCGCCCACTCATGTCCCTCATGGTCCATGGCCAGTCCGGTGTAACCTCCGCCCGGACAGATGACGATAGCGCGTCCCGTGGCCTTCTTTTCCACTGGCAGATAGATCCACACCTTCGCTGTGTCATTGGCCATCCCACTCCTGTTGGGAGCGCCCTTGGGCCATAGATTCATCACTTTCACACTCTGGGCCGAGAGGCCGAGCACCACGACCATTGCGGTCATCAGCATAAGAATTCTTTTCATTGTCGCAAGTATGTAATTATCGTGCTATTTGCCCTCTGATGGCAAATAAACCGTTTTTCTTTTGCAAAGATAGCGTTTTTTTTGTAATATTGCGACGTATTTCGACAATAACACCAACAACATCCATAAAAATCATCATGCAAAAACGTATCTTATTGCTCGCTTCCGTCGCAATGATGGCTGTGAGCCTGCAAGCCAAGGTGAGGCTTCCTCACCTCATCAGCGACGGCATGGTGCTTCAGCACAGCACCGAAGCCCGGCTCTGGGGCTGGGACAAGCCCGGAAAGAAAATCAATGTCACCGTGTCGTGGAGCACACAGACCTATACCACCAAGACTGGTTCCGACGGCCGGTGGATGGTGAAAGTGGCCACGCCGGAGGCCAGCTACACGCCCCACTCCATCACCTTCGACGATGGTGAGCCTACCACGATCCAGGGCGTGCTCTTGGGTGAGGTGTGGGTGTGCGCCGGACAGAGCAACATGGAGATGCCGGTCAAGGGCTTCGGCAACTGTCCCGTGGAGGGTTATGTCGACGAAGTGGTCAACGCCCGCCAGTACCAGGGTATTCACTATGTGAAGATCCCGAGCATCATGCGCATGACTCCACAGGAGGATGCTGACTGCGAATGGCGCGGCATCAGTCCACAGACCATCGGCGACGCTTCCGCCACGGGGTATTTCTTCGCTCAGGTGATCCACAAGGCCCTCGATGTTCCCGTAGGACTGGTGATGGCCAACAAGGGCGGCACCCGCGTGGAGAGCTGGCTCACCCGCGAGAATCTCGAGCGCTACACCAAAGAACCGCTCGACTCGATGGAAATCGTCAAAGGACACGACTGGGACTATCACCGCCAACTGGTGTGGGGCAACGGCACTTTCAATCCCATCCTCAACTACACGGTCAAGGGCATCCTCTATTATCAGGGCTGCTCCAACGTCGGCGACCCGGGCGATCAGTATTCTGAGCGCATGGCGCTGCTCGTCAAACAGTGGCGGCAACAGTTTGGCTTGGGCGAGATTCCTTTCTATTTCGTCGAAATCGCTCCTTATTTCTACGACAAGATCGATGCCGACAACGGTGCGCGCCTGCGCGAACAACAATATAAAGCTTCTAAAATCATCCCCAACTGCGGACTTGTCTGCACCAACGACCTGGCCTATCCTTATGAGTTCACCCAAATCCACCCCACCCAGAAAAAACCTGTCGGGCAGCGCTTGGCATACTTAGCCCTCAACCAGACCTACGGCATGACCGACATCTGGTGCAAGAGTCCGTCGTTCAAGGACATGAGAATCGACGGCAGCGACGTCCATATCCATCTGGCCGATGACTACGGAGCAATCAACCGCTTCGAGGATATCCAGGGCTTCGAAGTGGCTGGCGAGGACCGGGTGTTCCATCCTGCCAAAGCCGTGCATTTCTGGCAACCCGGTGGCGGCTATTGGGACGAGACCATCAAAATCAGCAGTCCGGAGGTGGCCAAGCCTGTCGCCGTACGCTACTGCTTCAAGAATTTCCAGCTTGGCAACCTCAAAAACGGTGCCGGACTGCCTCTCTTCCCTTTCCGTACCGACAACTGGTAAAAAAACGCTCTGCATCACGCTTCATGAAGCATCATCCCTTGTCACAATTCCGCTTCTGCCCTGTCTGCGGCAGTGAGCATTTCGCCGCCAGCAGCGAGAAAAGCAACCGCTGCGCCGACTGCGGCTTTGAGTTTTTCCTCAATCCCAGCGGTGCCTATGTGGCCTTCATCATCGATGATCAGGGCCGATTGCTTGTCACACGGCGCGACAGGGAACCCGCCTTCGGCACTCTCGACCTGCCAGGTGGTTTCGCCGACATTGGCGAGACCGCCGAGCAGGGCGTGGCCCGTGAGGTGAAGGAGGAGACGGGCCTCGACGTGGTGAGTGCCCGCTATCTCTTCACCATTCCCAACATTTATCTGTATTCCGGTCTCGAAATCCCCACCCTCGACCTGTTTTTCCGCTGCGAGGTGGCCGACATCAGCCGCCTACACGCCGCTGACGACGCCGCAGAATGCCTGTGGCTCGCTCCCTGCGACATCCATCCTGAGGATTTCGGCCTTCACTCCATACGCTCTGGAGTGGAGCGATGGCTGCGTCATACCGCAAATTCATAACTCGCCCTGAAAGGGCAAAAGCACCTTCCGTCAGTCCTGTAGCGAAGAACTGCAATGCCTCTATTGATTTCTTTGCGTCCATAATGATTGATTTAAATGGTTGTTAATAAAAGTTTGTTTACATTTAGTTTGCAAAGTGTAATTACTCAGCACCTAAGTAAGCATAGCCATTCGGGTGGATTTGCTTTTGTTCGGGCGGATTTGCATTTGTTCGGGCGGATTTGCCGCTCGGCACCCGATA